>DASXEA010000072.1:0-110321 GCA_036490345.1 Rhizomicrobium sp.
ATATCTGCCGGGTCGTCGATACCAACATCACCGGCACCATCTATCTCGTCCATAAGGTGGGTCAGGATATGAGGACCCGCGGAAAGGGCCGCATTCTTATCACCGGTTCCATCGCGGGCTTCATGCCCGGAAGCTTTCAGGCCGTCTACAATGCCAGCAAGGCGTTCCTGGACTCGTTCTCCGCGGCCCTTCGCAACGAACTCAAGGACACGGGCGTCACTGTCACGTGTCTCATGCCCGGAGCTACGGAGACGGAGTTTTTCAAGCGTGCTGACCTCATGGATACCAAGATCGGCCAGATGAAGAAGGACGACGCGGCGGAGGTAGCAAAAGAAGGCTATGAAGCCATGCAAAACGGCGATGACGGTGTCATTACGGGATGGAAAAACAAAATGCAGGTTGCGGCCTCACGCGTCATGTCATCCGAAAGGCTTGCGGAGCAGCATCGCAAGCAGACCGAGCCCGGCTCGGCCGCTCACTAAAAGGATCAAACTTCAGCGGCGAAGCGTCGGCGGCTCATGAGTTGTCGGCGCTGCTGCCGTATCAGCGATCCGATGGCCAGAGTCGAAGCAACGGACCCGTCTTCCCGTAGACGGGGTCGCTCGCGGGCCTTCTCACTTTAGCGATCATAGCGACGGCTTCATCGTGGTCGACCTCTTTCGGCCGAGGTTCGTCGTATCGTCCTCCGGCCGGATAGGCCCCCACCACCAGAAGGTCCTTGCTCGCCGACATACGGCGATGACCCGTACCGGCGGGCAGCACCATTGCATCGCCAGCCTTCAAGTCCATGGTTTGTCCTTTTGAACCGCCGAACTGGATGCGCGCCTTACCTCGCGCTAGGCCCAGCGTTTCATGTGTCGCCGTATGAAAGTGGAGGAACGGGTAAACTCCGTCTCGCCAGGAACCCTTCCAGCCGTTATGGGCGAATATTTCCTCGATGATGGCGGCAGGATCGAGCCCAGGAAGAAACCCGAACGCCGAGCGATACAAGAGAAGGGGAAATTGCGGGCTGTTCGGCGTGCGCCCATCGTCCTTAAAACGCAAGGCGACCGGTTCGCACGGACGTATCAGCGACTTTAGTTGGCTATCGCTCGGACGTCCCAAACCGGTCGTGTGCTCTATGGTCTTTTTGACATTTTCTATGAGGGACATCGTGTAATCCTAATGATGCGTGAGTGTTCAGGCCGCTAGCTGTTTGTAGAGTTGCGCTAACACGTCGTTGCGGTCTTCGTCCCCGCGTGCCATCGCAAGAAAAAAGTTCTTCGTCTGCTCCAGGGTTGCGTGCGGTGGTAGTGCGATCACATTGGGATCGGCTTTCACGTCAATGACGACGGGCCGGTCGGCAAGCAGCGCCTGATCCCATACGCCGCCGACATCTTCGGGTTTGTCCACGGTGAAGCCCGCGAGACCGACAAGCTCCGCATAGCGCCGATAATCGATGTCGGGCAGATCCTGCGTGGCGGGAACCTTTGGCGAACCGCCCAAGCCGCGCAGTTCCCAAGTCACCATGTTCAGATCACGATTGTTGAGAACGGCGATCACCAGCCGGGGATCGCGCCATTGCCTCCAGTATTTTGAGATGGTGACGAGCGCATTGAGTCCGAGCATCTGCATGGCCCCGTCGCCCACGAACGCAAACGCGGGCCTGTCCGGGAATGCGAATTTCGCGGCTGCGGCGAAGGACAGCGCGGGCCCCATGGTCGCAAGTGTTCCGGAAACCGCGACTTTCATGCCGGGGCGCATTTTCACCGCGCGGGCGAAGAAGGTTGTCGACATGCCAGTATCGACGGCGCAGATCGCATCATCGGGTATACGCGCCGAGAAGTCCCAGAAGAAGCGTTCAGGATTGAGAGGATTGGCTTCGAGATGCGCACGCGCCTCCTCATCGGACCACCAAGCTTTGGCATTACTCTCGACTGTCGTCCGCCAGTTTCCGCCCTTGGATTTCTGCGCGAGCAGCGGCAAAAGCTTGCGCAAGGTCGTCGCGGCATCGCCCGTGAGCGCAACATCCATCGGATAGCGCAGTGACAACATGGTGGGATCGATGTCGATCTGCACCGCCTTCGCCTGCCCCACCTTGGGCAGGAACTCGCTGTAGGGGAAAGTCGATCCGACCATCAGCAGCGTGTCGCAATCGCGCATGAGCTGCCATGACGCTTTGGTTCCGAGGAGCCCGATCTGCCCCGTTGCAAATGGGAAATCGTCGGAAAGCACCGCTTTACCGAGAAGGGCTTTGGCGACGCCGGCTTCGAGCGCTTCGGCGACGGCGACCACCTCATCCACGGCCCCTGCGGCACCTGAGCCGATCAGGATCGCAACTCGCTCGCCTTGGTTCAGAATTTCGGCGGCGCGCCGCAAATCGGCATCGCATGGCACGACCACCGGCCAGGTGAACTCCGCGCCAGTGGGGATCACGCCGTGTTCATGCCCCGGAGTTTCCACGGCGGGAGCCTCCTGGACATCGTTGGGAAAGATGATGGCGGTGACACACCGCCTGGCTTTGGCGATCCGAAACGCGCGGTCGATCAGGTGACGCGCCTGTTCTGGAGACATGCAGACCTGAACGAAATCGCCGGCGACATCCTTGAACAACGAGAGAAGGTCGACCTCCTGCTGAAAATGGCCGCCCAGGGACGCGCGTGCCTGTTGTCCGACAATGGCGACGACGGGCTGGTGGTCCAGTTTCGCATCGTAAAGGCCGTTCAGCAGATGGATCGCGCCGGGTCCAGATGTCGCCAGACACACACCCACCTCGCCGGTCAGCTTGGCGGTACCAGACGCCATGAACGCGGCTTCTTCTTCATGGCGCACCTGGACGAATTCGATGCCGGTTTTCGTTCGCCCTAGAGCGCTTACGATGCCGTTGATGCCGTCGCCGGGATAGCCGAAAATCCGCTGCACGTTCCAGAGTTTCAGTCGTTCGAACAGAAAATCACCTACGGTTTTTGACATCGACATCTCCGGAACTTGAGCAAACCCGGTCGGTAACGGCATGGAAACCGGAGTGTTCCATTTGGCCGGCTGCAACCATGGCTTCACCGTCGTCATCGGCAGCGACGACCGAGCAACTTTTTCGGACTCGCGCCGTTGCCGATCTTTGCTGGAGGACACAGCGTGGCACATCGGGACCATTCCGCAGCACTTCGCGCCAGACGCGCTCCGAACCGAACGGCGGCATTGCCGGCAACAGGCGGCTTCGCGCGGTGCCGCCGCAAATTCCTGCGCATATTTCCGGGAGGTTTTCGCGATGAAAACTATCTGGACTGGGAACGCAGCTACAGAGTGGAGGCGCATCGCGAGTGGGAAGCCGGTCTCGGGCAGGCCCAATTCCGTAAGCTGCTGAAGGAAGAGAAATTTGAAGAGATTGCCGGCCGCGTGGTCAGGATCGAATCCGGGCGGAGTCTGCTGTTCTCGTTCGAGAAGATGGCCCTGCGTGACGCAGTACGATCGGGGGTTGGCGCGAAAGCTTTTGCAACCGGCCTCTTCACTTTTCTGCATGGCGCAGGCTCGCCTCAGACCCGCTTCGAGACTTGGTGCGAAACCGTGGCCGGATTACCGCGAAAGCAGACGCGCGTGCTGACGTGGCCCATCGTGACGGTGTTCGGCTTCATCGCCCAGCCACGCCGTCACATTTTCCTCAAACCGAACACGACAAAGGAAGCCGCACGGAAATGCGGCTTCGATTTTCCCTATCGGTCCCGACCCGATTGGCCGACCTATTCGGCGTACCTGGAGTTCGCATCGCAAACGCGCGAGTCACTGCGCGATCTGCGACCACGAGACATGATCGACATCCAGTCCTTCCTCTGGGTACAGGGCTCCGACGAATACTCCTAGCAGGCGGTCATCCAGAAACGCCGCCATGGGCCTCGGGCAGCGGTGGAACCCGTTGCCCGCTTTCATCATTTTGTCTGCCGCGACCTTCGCATTGCCAGCGGTACGATATACCAAAGGCTCACCAGCCAGATTAGCGCAATGATTGCCGATATCGCTGCCCAACCATTGCTCGAGAGCATTCTTGACGAAGCGACGTAGAAGTCACCCGCTATCCCGAGCGAAAGGGGTATCAGCGCGATCGTCACGAGCAACGAGCCAATGCGATGAAACCGCTCCACATCCTGCCCTTTGAACGTCAGACGATGAACAACGGCGGGCGCGATGAGAAACATGACCGCGCTCACTACCGCGGCTAGTGACGTGAAATGAACCATCTTCGCGAGCTGCGGCAATTCGGCAAAGGCTTTGGTCAAGGTGACCACAAACTGGAATCCGAGCAAAGCCTGTGCGCCGGGTAATATCACCCGCGACTCCGTCAACATCTGCTCGATTCGAGCGTGAAGATCGGTATGTGTCTGTTCGGGTTCTGCCATATTCGCTTCCTTACTCGGCAGTATGCGAGCCAGGGTCTCGCCCAGAGCGTACCAAAGCGATATAGCGAAGATGCACGCGACGACCGCTGCGACCGTTGCATTTCGCGCGCCTATCTGCGGCGCGCTCGCCACGTAGATGTCGCAACCGAGCGCCAATGCAAAGGGCGCCAAGGCGCATTCTGCGAATATCGTCGCCACCCGGAAAATCCTGCGCGTATCGCGGCCGCGCTCGACAAGTCGATGCTGTGCTGGCGCCGCCACAAGAATGCCGATAGTAACCACGATCATCGCCAACGCCGCAGCGTCAGTGCGTTTGACAGAATTGGGAAGAGCCGGGAATGCGTCCTGAAAGACGCCTTGAAGTTGGAAGCCAAACAGAACCTGCGCCCCGAGCATCTGCATACGTAGCTCGTCTAGGCTGACCTTGACCAGCTTCTGGAGTTCCATCGGCTTCCCGTCGGGGGCGGGTGCCTGTCACTTATAGCTTGGCGTCGATCGCCCGCGCCTTCGCAAGATGCATCTTCAACTTGGGCAGCGTTTTGCGCGCCCATGTCCTGAGACTGCGATTATCACCGCTCTTACCGTAGTCTTCGAACAGCGACACAGCGTCCTTGTGACCGCTGACCTGATCGCTCATATAGTCGGCGTCGAAATCTTTGCCCTTCTCGCGCCCGAGCTTATCGAGCATGTCAGCATGTGACTGATCAACCAAATCGTTGGAAGCATGTTTGCCGTCGCGCCCAGGCGCTACTTTCGCGTCGATATCGGCTTGGGTCATGCCAGAGCCGACAAGGAGATGTTTCGTGGTCAGCGTGTGATCTTGGATCATCATCTTGGCGAAGGCGATGACCTGCGTACTGCTCGACTGACCCAGCGCGATCTTTGACGACGCGATCTCGAAGGCATCGCTCGCCATGGCCTGATGCCGGAAATCCGCAGAGTTTGGGGTGGCATAAGCACCCCCAGCTGTACACACAAACGTAAACAGCGCCGCTGCGCCCACTCGCAAGTTCATGGAATCCTCCCTATTGCGGACAATTGCCCGGCCAAGGAACGCTTCCGACGGTTAGCAGGTTCCCCGTCGCCGCCACGAATGGCGCGCTGAGCGCATGATTGATGCGGAATACGGTACAGCTAACACGCCGCAGGCTCATGATCGGCTTGTCGAGCCTTTACCCGGAAACTGTAAGCACCAACTAGCCGTTCGCGTTCCTGGAAGCCACCGGTGCTACTGCTGCATACCGTCAAACTTTATCCACCGGCTCACGTTATCTTTGCGTCGCGCGCTATGAGGCTTCCCTGATGACGCTTCAAATTCTTATGTTGAATTGCAGCCCGAAACGGCGGACTCAACGATCATCAATCAACCGCCTGCTGCGTCAGCTCGGAGAATAATTCGAAAAACATGGAGCGCAGTGCGAAATTCTGCTGGCTTCCGACTACGCGATACATCCTGGCGTCGACCATATGAGGGGGGACCGATCAGAGGCCGCCAATCCTCGAAAAAATCCGCGTCTGCGATGTGCTGGTAGCCGGGACCCCAATTTGGCTGGGCCAGCCCTGAAGCGTTGCCAAACGCGTCTGCGAGCGAATGGATGCTTTTCCCGGGACGGTCACAAGCGGATGGTCTCTTTCGGAAAGGTCGCCCTGCGTCGCTACGGTGGGACACGCATTGCCCGCCGAACGGCTGGGGCTGCAAATGCGGCGTGATCTCGCTCAGGCGTAAAACAATGCGATGAACGGGGTTGGGCTTCTGATGACGCAGGCGCCAGTGATCGACTGGCGGCAAGTTCTCAACCCGCGCACAGGCGTCAGATCGCGGTGCCCAAAGGCATCGATCCGGGCTTCGGATACAATGTGTGCGAGGCGTTCCTCGCCCAGTTGGCGGATTAATGTAGGAGGGCGCCCGCTTCAGGCCCGTCCGCGAGGGGTCCCAATTGTCTGATTTCTTCCCCTGCCCGCAGCAACCACTCAGTCGCCTCCCGCAAATGCGGCCCTCTCAGAGCGCGGGTGTCGCAACGTTGCGCTGTTTGCAAACAGGACCGAGCGCGTTCGAGGAAGCGTTCGGCCCTCTGTTCAGCGCGGATGTTCCAGGCGCGCATCTATGTCCTCTCTGTCAACGCAGCAACGCCTTTGATGGGTAAAGGTTCCGACTCTCGACGGAGGCGCGCATGGTCGACTGGAGACAGATGCCCAACCCCGCGCCTAGGTGTCCAGATCGCGGTGCCCAAGGGCATCAATCCGCGCTTAGGCTACCGTGTCGGGAATGCGTTGGTTCGGGCGCTGGCGGCTTAATGGGCGTATGCGGCCTTAGCGTCGGTGTCATGGTAGCGCTCTTCGCATTGGGTGAAGGCGCTCGCATTGTCCAGCCCGACTTTGCGTTCGCAAATCTTGTCGATTTCCGCATAACGGGCCTGCGCCTTCCGGGCGGCTTCGAGCGACCCATAAGTTGCGATCGTTTCGGCATCCTTAGCAGCCTGCTGATCGCGCCTCGCTTGGTACCCGGCCGCTTGCTGGGCCGCTAACCGCTGCTCGCAACGCTGGACCGCGACACCGCCCTCAGGGTAATTGTGTTCGCAAGCTTCCTTCACCTCCGCCGAGACCGCTGGCGTCGCATCCGCAGATACGGTTGCTGGTTTTGCAACCGACTGGGTGAGGGATTGGGGCTGTGCCGTTCTTTCCAGCCACGCCACCCCAGCGACCACCGCCCACAGGAAGATGGCTGCGATTCACGGTGACGGTTCAAAATGCATCGGTGGGCGCGGCAATTATAGCCGGGTGGAATTTCGTTGGCGTTCGAGGCGCCCGGAACTTCATCCGTTCAAAACTATGACGACAGACAATCGCCATGAAGCAGGATCGGCAGATCAGTCCATTGCTGGAATCGATTGACCGGGCCGTCATAGCCACGGGGCCCGACCGGCGTATTGTTTACTGGAACGGCCTCGCCGAAAAACTCTACGGTTGGGCGGCCGATGAGGTTTACGGCAAAGACATCCTCGAAATAACGCCGTTCGAAGTCGATACCGCGCGCGAGATCATGGAGCCGGTAGAGAATGGCGGCAATTGGTCCGGCGAATTCGTCGTCCGCCGAAAGGACGGCACGACATGTCCTGCGTTCGTGTCCATCAGCACCATACGCGACGAGACGGGGGCGCCGGCGGGTGTTCTTGGACTTTCTTATGCCATCGCGAGGAAAAACAGTGACGGCGTCGCCACCGACACTCCATCCCCGGGAGGTCTGACGAGCCAGGTTTTGACGCCACTGGACGACTCTGGCGAATCGAGGAAGCGCAGACATCCCTATGAGGTCTTGCTTGAAAACATGTCGGAAGGGTTTGCGCATTGCGAGGCGATCAGGGACCAGGTCGGCAATCTGATCGACTACGTTATTCTCGAAATCAACCCGGCATTGCAGAGAATCCTTGGTGTGGGGCCCGAGGTGATTGGCTCCAGACTTAGCGACTCCGGCAGGAACACACCGGAGTGGCTGCAATTGTGTGATCGCGTCCTGCGGACGGGAGAGCCCCAGAGGTTCGAATTCCACAACCGGCAGACGGAACGATGGCATGACATCCAGATTAACCGCGTTACCGACGACCGGATGGCGCAGTTCTTTAACGACATCACCCAGCAGAAACTGGCAGAGACCCGTCAACAACAGCTCTTCGACGAACTGAACCACCGCGTGAAGAACAATCTGACCATGGTCGCCTCCGTGCTACACATGCAGGCCCGCGACGCGCAGCCCAAGGTTCGCGAACAGCTGCTCAAGTCCAGAGCATTTCGGATGTCTATCGCAATCTCTCCCGTGGCAACCAGGAGGGCGTCGTCAATTTCAGGCCCTATCTCGAGGAGCTGTGCGCCAGCCTCGCCGCATCGCTCCTGGACGATCCCGGGCGGGTCACTTTGAACGTGAACGTCCAGAACGCACAAATCCCCGTGGAGACCGAGATCTCGCTGGGTATGGTGGTCAACAAGCTTGTGACGAACGCGGTCAAACACGCCTATCCACTGCCGCAGCGGGGCGAGATCAGTGTTCGCTTCAAAATGAATGATGCGAACGCTACGCTGCAGGTAGGCGATTCCGGCGCCGGTCTCCCGGACAACCCTGGAATGCAGACATCCGGTCTCGGGACGAAATTGGTGAGCGCGCTGATCCAGCAAATCGGTGGACACCTCACGACCAGACGCCACCCTGGAATCACTTATATTATTGAATTTTCGCCCCAGAATAACGGCCCAGGGTCACCTTAGGCGCGCCTGTAGCGGCACCGACCGCGATCCATCGGAGGTCCAGCAAATTCAGACGGCCACCACGATGCCGGTTCAGCCGCTTGTTTCCGCTCCGGCGCACTATCAGGCGGTACCAAACATGCGTCTCAGGCGTTTTCAGCATCTGGAAACTACCGCCAACCCTGCGTGATCCCATGTCCCAAGCGATCCCTCCCATGAGCCGCCGCGCCGTTTTGAGCGCAGCTGTTGCAAGTTCCGCGTTGTCGGTCAGGGCAAAGAGCCGCACCGACGCCAGAAAAGGTACGTCTCACCCCAATGAACTGTCCGTCGACATCATCGTCAATGGTCGCGACGAACATTTGCGGCTGGATCCTCGTACGACGCTTCTGGACTTGCTGCGGGAACATCTCGACCTTACAGGTTCCAAGAAGGGTTGCGATCACGGACAGTGCGGTGCCTGCACTGTGCATGTAGGCGGGCGACGGGTTCTTTCGTGCCTCACCCTTGCGGCGGCGGTGCGCGAACCTGTCGTCACGATCGAAGGCCTCGCGTCAGACGGCGCCCTGCATCCCATGCAGCAAGCCTTCATCGAGCAGGACGCCTTTCAATGCGGCTACTGCACGCCCGGGCAGATCATGTCGGCGGTCGCCTGTGTGCACGAGCGTCATGCGGGCACGGACGAAGAGATTCGGGAATATATGAGCGGCAATCTGTGCCGGTGTGCGGCTTATCCCCATATCGTAGCGGCCGTGAAGCAGGCCAAGACAAAGATGGAGGGCGGTTGATGCGGAGCTTCGAATACGTCCGCGTGTCCGACGTCGCAATGGCGGTGCATGCGGCACAAAACTCCGACGCAGCGACGTTTGCGCGCTCGCAGTTTCTCGCCGGTGGCACGACACTTCTCGATCTGATGAAACTCGACGTCATGCAACCGGCGGACGTGATCGATATCAATGATCTTTCAGCGGAATACGGCTCTGTCGAACTCACGCCGAACGGTCTTCATCTTGGAGCCCTCGCACGCATGGCGACTGTTGCTGACGACCCGAGCGTACAAAGAGAATATCCCGTCATTGCGCAATCGCTTCAGCTCGCGGCCAGCCAGCAGATTCGCAACATGGCAACACTTGGGGGGAACGTCTTGCAGCGCACGCGGTGCAGCTATTTCCGCGACGTCAGCTGGTCAACCTGCAACAAACGCATCCCTCATTCCGGGTGCGCGGCCATCGATGGCGTCAATCGCAAGCATGCAGTGCTCGGTGCTAGCGACGATTGCATCGCCACTTATGCCGGCGATTTCGCGCAAGCGCTGGTGGCTCTCGATGCCGACACGGAAATCGTTGGTGTATCCGGCCCGCGCCGCCTGCGATTCGAGGTTTTGCATGCTCTGCCGGGGTCTACCCCGCAGATCGAAACGGTTCTTGCGCCGGGAGATGTCATCACCGGATTCTTCATTCCGGCAGCGCCGTGGGCCCGCAGATCCCTCTATCTGAAAGTGCGCGATCGCGCTTCCTATGAATTTGCGTTGGCGAGCGCGGCGGTCGCGATTGATGTGCAGCACGATACGGTGCGCACCGCGCGCATCGCATTGGGAGGCGTTGCGACAAAACCCTGGCGCGCGCGCGCGGCAGAATCGATTTTGCAGGGAAAGCCCCTTAGCGCCGAGACCGCGCGGGCCGCCGCTGAGACGGCCTTCGCCGATGCTACTGTGCGCAAGGGCAACGCGTACAAGGTCGATCTCGGCAAGCGGATATTGATCCGCGCCCTCCTCCAGGCGGCGGACGTTTAGATGGCGGAAATTGGGACAGCCACCAACAGGCTGGACGGCCCCGCGAAAGTCACGGGACGGGCACATTACGGCTCAGACGTACCGCTGAAGAATGCCGCCTACGCTGTGCTGGTCACCAGCAGCATCGCCAAGGGTCGCATAACTTCGTTCGACGCGCGCGACTCGCATGCGGTTCCGGGGTTGATCGATATCTTCACCTATCAGAACATTGGTCACATCGAGCCGGGCAAGACATTCGACGGCAATGGCTATATGGGCACTTCCATTGCTCCCCTAGCGTCGGCCGAAATTCTCCACGACGGCCAGATCGTTGCCATCGCAGTGGCCGAAACATTTGAAGCCGCTCGCGAGGCGGCACATCGGTTCAAAGTAGGCTATGCAGAGCAATCGCCGACCGCGACCTTTGGCAGTCGGGGCGCGGAGACCGTAGCCGGCAAAGCCGTTTCCAAAAAGCACGAAGATCCTGCGACCGGCGATTTCGAAACGGCGTACGCGCGTGCGCCGGTGAAGGTCGATCGCGAATATGCGACGGCGACCGAGCATCACAATCCTATCGAATTGTTTGCGTCGGTTTGCGCGTGGAACGGCGACCGGCTCACATTGTGGGAATCCAGCCAGAACATGTATGGCTTCAAGAATGGACTGGCTTTACAGCTGGGCATTTCGCCGGACAATATTCATGTCCTTTCACCCTTCGTCGGGGGCGCCTTCGGATCGCGCGGATCTCTCACGCAGCGTACCGCCATTCTCGCATTGGCCGCCAAAAAGATTGGTCGTCCGCTGAAACTGATGACAACGCGAGAGCAGTGTTTCACTATTGCGACCTATCGCGCCGAAACTCAGCATCGCATTAAGTTGGGCGCGGACAAGGATGGGAAGCTTCTGGCGTTGAGCCACGAGGGTTTCGAAGTCAGCAGCCGGCCTGACGACTACATGGTCGCGGGCACCGCCTCATCCACGCGCCTCTATGGGTGCCCGAACATTGCGTCAAAGGTCTCCATCGTCCATACAGACCGCAACACGCCGGGCTTCATGCGCTCCCCACCGGAAACGCCCTATCTCTTCGCGCTGGAAAGCGCGATGGACGAGCTTGCCTGTGCGCTTAACATGGATCCCGTGGTACTTCGCAAGATCAACGACACGCAAAAAGAGCCGATCAAGGGGTTGCCCTATTCCAGCCGATCAATGGTGGAATGCTTCGATCGCGGCGCGGAGCGATTCGGATGGTCCGATCGTATCGCCCATCCAGGATCCATGCGCAACGGCGACTGGTTGGTTGGTTTTGGGACCGCCTCCACCATGTATCCGACGAACATTGCGCCGGCAGCCGCACGCGTCACACTGTTCCCGGACAAAACCGCGAAGGTGCAATCCGCGACACATGAAATCGGCCAGGGCGTTTACACGGTTTGCGCGCTCATCGTTGCGGACAAGCTCGGCGTAGACCCCGCCAACGTCACCGTGGAACTTGGAGATTCGCACTTGCCGCCGGCGCCGGTCGCGGGCGGATCGAACTCCACCGCAAGCGTCAGCAACGCCGTCGCCAAAGCCTGTGCAGAAATTCTGGAGAAGAGGCAGGCCGGCGCCAGTGGCGTGATCGAAGCCTATTCAGAAAATTTACCGCCCGGCGCCAGCCCGGATGGGATCAAAATGCTCTACAAGGGCCAGCCGGCATTTGTACGTGGTGAAAGTGCGAAGGACTCCATTCGTTACGCTTTCGGCGCACAATTCGTAGAGATACGCGTCCACAATCGTACTGGGGAAATTCGCGTGCCCCGTGCCGTTGGCGCTTACGCCGCAGGCACAATCGTCAACCCGAAAGCCGCCCAGAGCCAACTGATGGGCGCGATGATCTGGGGCATCTCAGCGGCATTGCTCGAGCGCACGGAAATTGACCAGCACACCGCGCGATATACCAACAAGGACCTGGCCGAATACCTCGTTCCCGTAAATGCCGACGTAGGGGACATCCAGGTCATCATTGTTCCCGAAACGGATTCGATCGTAAATCCGCTCGGAATCAAAGGCATCGGCGAACTCGGCAACGTGGGCATGAACGCCGCGGTCGCCAACGCTGTCTACCATGCGACCGGCATTCGGGCGCGGGAAATTCCCATTCGTCTGGAGCAGCTTCTAGCCAGTCCTCATCTCATGACGGGTTGATTGAGAACCGATAAAATTTCGTTGGTCTCACCTTCGCAATGGCCGACGCGGGGTTCCATCGACTCGGGAAAACTGGCGTTCGGTACGAAGGGCCGCTCCTGAAAATCTCGAACGAAGATGGCCGCCGTGCCAAGAGCTACCCAATGTCGAGCACATGAACGTCAGTTCCATGGCGCATATGAGCGTCCTGCCAATTTCAGCGCTGCGCTGGCGGAAGCCGCTTTTTGCGCCTCCGCCCTACATATGCGGCATTCGGCGGGGCGTAACGACCGCAGCCCTTTGCCGCAGCACCCACAATTGCACTTTGCCCGGGAACCGAACTCCCGAAAGAGCGTCTTATGTTAGCCGACTTGCGGCTGGTATGGGACGGGCGGCAATGCCGACATATTCATCCGGCCGGAACGGGGAAAACTCCTCCGCGGCGGTCGGGAACGAGGCCGGCGCGGAAGGGCGGTCGCCGCAGGACCGCGGCGGCCTGCCCCCGGCACAGAGGCTTGGCTTTTTCCATCGTCCGCTGGTCATTCTCGGTGCTGGCGTCCTCTTCCTCGTTCTTCTGGTGGCGGGCATCGTCTGGTGGCTCGATGCCCGCAAATACGTCAACACGGACGACGCCTTTGTGGACACACACATCATTCATGTGGCGCCGCGTATCGCGGGTCAGATCATCCAGGTGCTCGCGAACGACAATGAGGCCGTGCATCGTGGGCAGTTGCTGGTCGTCATCGATCCTGCCGACGCGCAGGCGCGGCTGAGCCAGCTGCTGGCGCAGGAAGCGCAGGCGCAGACCCAGCTTGAGCAGGCACAGGCGCAGGTGATGCTGAGCCAGGCATCCTTCGAACAGCAGACGGCGAACGCGAAAGGTGTAGCGGCACAGGCGACAAACGCCGCCCAGGATCTCGCGCGCTATAATCTTCTCAAACGCACGCAGCCACTGGCCATCGCCGAAGAACAATACGATACGGCCGTCGCAACAGCGCGCAATTCTGCCGCCCAGCGCGACGCGGCGCAGAAGCAGGCGCGCGGCGCGGAAGATCAGATTGCCGCTTCGAGAGCGCAGCTCTCGGGCGCCATCGCGGCCATCAAGTCGCTGCAAGCAGAGGTCAGGCAGGCCGAACTCAATCTTTCCTACACGCACATCTCCGCGCCCGAGGATGGGCACATTGCCCAGCGCAGCGTTGCCGTGGGCGATTATATCGAAGCGGGCCAGCAGCTTCTGGCCGTAGTGCCGCTGAAACTGTGGATCACGGCGAATTTCGAAGAAACGCAGATTGCCCATATGCGTCCCGGCCAGCATGTCGAGATCGACGCCGATTCGTGTCCGCAAGTCAGCCTTCATGGGCATATCGATTCCATCCAACGCGGCGCAGGCCAGGCCTTCGGTCTGCTGCCGCCGGAAAACGCCACGGGAAATTTCGTGAAAGTCGTGCAGCGCGTGCCAGTGAAGATTCTCATCGACAATGTGCCGCGCGACTGCACGCTCGGTCCCGGCATGTCGGTCGAGCCGACCGTCAAGATTCGCTGAGCGCAATGGGAAGCCGGGCGAAGGCGTCGGACGGAAAGGATCAGGGTTGGACGCCCGCGCGCTCGGTTGCCGGAAAACGCAGCCCCTGGCTCATCGTGGGTGTCATCTCCATTGCCACCTTCATGGTCGTGCTCGACACGTCGATCGCCAATGTCGCGCTTGCCCACATCGCAGGCGGCCTGTCCGTGAGCTACGACGAAGCCACTTGGGTGGTCACGAGCTTTCTCGTGGCCAATGCGATCATCATACCGATCAGCGGCTGGCTTGCCGACGTCATCGGCCGCAAGCGTTTCTACATGATCTCGGTGGCGATCTTCACCGTTTCCTCCGCCATGTGCGGATTTGCCGGTTCCTTGGGCCTTCTCGTAATGGCTCGCATCCTTCAGGGCATCGGCGGCGGCGGCCTTACACCGGTCGAACAATCCATGCTCGTGGATACGTTTCCGCCGGCCAAGCGGGGCCTCGCGTTCGCGGCGTACGGCGTGGTGGTGATCACCGCGCCCATATTCGGTCCGACCATCGGCGGCTGGATCACCGACAACTGGTCCTGGCACTGGGTATTTCTGATCAACGTGCCAGTCGGCATCCTTTCACTGGTGCTGACCTGGTTCATGGTCGATGAACCGCCGGCGCTTGTCGAGCAACGCAAGAAAATGCTCCAAGGCGGTCTGCGTGTGGACTACATGGGCTTCGCGTTCATGGCCCTTTTCCTCGGCTGCCTTGAGGTCACGCTCGACCGTGGCGAGCGCGACAACTGGTTCGACAGCGGCTTCATCACAGCCACGGCCATCATCACGGTCATTTCATTCCTTTTGTTCGTCCCGTGGGAATGGAACCGGAAGGATCCGATCGTGCGAATCCGCATGTTCGGGCAGCGCAATTTCGCGGTGGCAGGGGTGATGATGCTTGCACTGGGTATCATCGTCTTTGGAAGCACGCAGTTCATTCCGCAGCTGCTGCAGGAAGTGCTCGGCTACACAGCGACGAATGCCGGGCTTGCGTTGACGGCAGGCGGAATTGCGACCCTTTTCGTCATGCCTGTGAGTGGCTTGCTTTCCAGTCGCGTCGATCCACGCATTCTTATTGGCGGCGCGTTCTTCGTTCAGGGCGTCGCGCTCTGGAACATGAGCCATCTGAATACGCTGATGTCGTTCCATGACGCCGCGATCGCGCGTATGATTCAGTCGGTGGGCCTGCCGTTTCTGTTCGTGCCGATAACCAACGTAGCCTATGTCGGATTGAAGCCGGAGGAAAGCAATCAGGCCTCTGCCCTTCTCAACATGGCACGCAATCTCGGGGGCACCTTCGGCATATCGACCGTGCAGACCATGCTGTTGCGCCGCGAGCAGTTCCACCAGACCCGCTATGTCGAAACTCTCAATCCCCTCAATCCGAACTACCAGAAATCCGTCGGCCAGATCATCCATGCGTTGATGGTGCAGGGACAATCGAAGGTCGAGGCTACGCAGCAAGCCGCCGCGATTGTTTATCGGCAGCTCGGGCAACAGGCCGCCATGCTTTCCTACGTCGACACGTTTCATGTGCTGATGGTCGCGATTTTCTGCGCGGTGCCGCTGGTGTTCCTGCTGCAAAAGCCAAAGAAATCCGCAGGCGCGGGGGGGGTACCGTGAGAGGTCGCGCGCACGTGCCAATTCTCGCGTGCGCCACGCTGTGCGCCTGTAACGTCGGCCCCGACTACAAGGCGCCCGACATGGCGGTGCCGAAGATATTCCAGGAGATCAATCCGACACCTGCCAACGCGCCCACGAGCAAGCCGGACAGCACGAACGCCGACATTTCGGCGTGGTGGTCGCAACTCAACGATGCGGAATTGAACCATCTTATTGCCACCGCATTGAGCGCAAATCTCGACGTGCAGACGGCCGCCTCGCGCGTGCGGCAGGCGCGTGCGCAGGAGATCGTCGCGGGTGCCGCGGAATATCCGAGCGTGTCGGCCGGCGGCGATGCGGTCAACCTGCACTCAAACTCCAACCTCATCGGCAAGCTGACCGGTGCGCCCCCGTCAGAGACCGACACCCCAGCCAACATGAAAGTGTATTCTGCGGGTTTCGACGCAACCTGGGAGCTCGATATTTTCGGTGACACCCGCCGCGCCGTACAGGCGGCGGCCGCGAACACGGATGCCTCGCTCTGGCAATTGCGCGACGCCGAGGTGACGCTGACCGCCGAGATCGCGACAGACTATCTCGCGTTGCGCGCCGCACAGGCACGCATTGCGCTGGTCCAGAGCGAATGGAATGACCAGCAGACGTTGTTCACCATCATCCGCGCGCGTGCCCAGGCCGGGTTCGTGACTCAACTCGACGTGAACCAGCAGCATTCCCTGCTTGCCAGCACGCAGGCGGAAATTCCGGAGCTGGAAGCGCAGGCGCGCGTCATGGCGCATGAGCTGGCGGTCCTGCTGGGCGAGGAGCCAGAGAGCCTTTCGGCTGAACTTGCGGCCTCCGCCCCAATGCCGACAGTGCCCGCTGTGTTGCCTGTCGGACTGCCTTCGGATCTGCTCCGCCGTAGGCCTGATGTTCGCGCGGCCGAACGCAAACTTGCGTCGGCAACCGCCGAAATCGGCGTCGCAGTCGCTGACATCTATCCCAAATTCGATCTCATCGGGCTTGCCTCCTATACGAGCAACCATCTCAGCAATCTTCTCGCTCCGAGTAATTTCGGAACCATCGAATTGGCGCAGATCAGCTGGCCAATCTTCGAAGCTGGCAAAATCCACGCGAACATTCATGCCAACGAGGAGCAGCAACTGCAGGCGTATTTTGCCTATCGCAAAGCCGTGCTGGCCGCCTTGCAGGATTGCGAAGACGCTCTCGCCCGCTACACGTCCGAACAGCGCCGGCTTCAAGC
Organism: Rhizomicrobium sp.; assembly: GCA_036490345.1. Lineage (GTDB taxonomy): Bacteria > Pseudomonadota > Alphaproteobacteria > Micropepsales > Micropepsaceae > Rhizomicrobium. The sequence continues at coordinate 16,952 of DASXEA010000072.1, forward strand.
CATCCAGGAAGCATCGATTGCGACCGCGTCATCGGTCGCAATCGCGACGGAACAATATCGATCGGGCCTTATTCCCTACATCAATGTTCTGACCGCGCAGACCAATTCGCTGACGACCAGCGATCAGCTCGTCCAGAGCCAGCAGGCGTTGATGACCGATCTGGCATCAGTGTACAAAGCCTTGGGGGGCGGCTGGAGCCTTACCGCCGTGAATCCGGATATTTTGCCGCCGACATCGCTGGCGCAGCCATCGGGTGCCAGTCTGTTGCCGGTGCGGTAGATCTAAGAGTGGGATCGGCAACTCGATCTACTCGACAACGACGATGGCAAACGCCAGAAGTGCGAGCTGATCACGAACACTATTGACGGGCTGAACCGCAAACGGCTCAGCGTCGCGGGTCGTGAAATAGTAGGGCTGCTTTTCCTTGGGGCCGATCTTGAGCCACTCGTAGAACCCGTCGACCGCGACCAGGCATGGCCGCGACTTGAAGGCTGCCCGTCTCGCTGCGCTGCTGGTCTTTCTTGCCGGCCTGTCCAGCTACGTGCGGTGCGACGGCACCAGAACGTCGGCCACGACTGCGTTTGCAGTCACGAAGTTGATAAAAGGCGTCATCGATGTGAGCCGGATTGCCCCGCATTCATACGCCGCTCTATTTCCTCGCGGCTGAGAGTCGGACCTTTCCTGCCGAGTTGAGCGAGATAGGCAAGATCAACTGCGTTCTCGTGATCCATCCATCGTTGAATTGCGAGATAGCCGCCAGCGATCACCACAAGAACAGCGGCGATGGCGATAATGGACCGGCGTTGCTCAGCGTTGAGAGGCGGCGGCATTGCTGCCGGAACCCGCGCTGGCACATCGCGCGCACAGTATGCGCATACCATGGCCGCAGCATTGATCGTTTTCGTACAGTGCGGGCATTTTCGTTTTGTACCAAGCCACCAAACAAAAAAGTTGTGGCCCTTCAATGCCGCAATCAAGCCCGAAATAATCCCAAGCAACACCACAACAACGATGACTTCCATTGCCTCTCCCCCTTGGCGATCGGGGAGTTAAGAAGCCTCGGTTAGGAGAGCCGCACACGGCTTTAGGCTTTCGCCCTGAACATGCCCGTATGCCTCCCCGACCATAGGGTCGAGGAGTGCTTTGACGGCAGCACCAATGGCCGCCTAACCGAGGGGTTCTTAAGCCCCAGGACGACCTATGGGCCGTCCTGACGCGAACCTAACCCGCAATGGTCAGCGAGTCATTAAGGATCGTTCAAGCGCGAATAAGCCTGGGGGCGGCCCGCGCAATCGGGCGCGACGCCGGTCTTCACGGCGACCACGGCCACCGTTCCATTTTCTGTGTCATCCGAACGTAGGGCATCGCTAGGGTCCGGACCCATTAACTGGCGTGAGGGGATTCCCAAAGCGCCGCGAGTCGGATTCCGTTCTGTCATGGAGGACGGCCATGGCAGATCACTTCTGGTTTTCGGATGTGCAATGGGCTCGGATCGAGCCGCTTTTGCCGAAGGATGAGCGGCTAAGGCGCCGCCGCTTCGCAGCGCGTGAATAAACGTGCGCCAATAATCCTCAACCATTTCCCTAATGGCATCTCGGTCCATTCGGCGTCACCCCCGGCGTGAATGCTATCCCAGTGACAAATGCTAGACCGACCCAACGTATCGGCACAACGTACCGCACTGCCCGCACGTCACAATCGAGAGATAATCGGCTTGGACCTGTCGCCCAATGTTTTTACCGGGCTGTTATCAAATCTCGCGCGTTATCGTAAACCTTGCCCCATTGCCGGCAAGCCGGAGGTACATGGTCCAAGAGAACGAACAAACGACGATCACTAGCCGCGCAGCATCCGGAGGCGTAAAGCTTGGCACAGTGCGCTTCGTTCTCGCGATCAGTACCGCACTGGCGATTGTCGCGATGATCGTGGTTTTCACAATCATCGCGCACTAGAAGAACGTTGGAAGCGTGTCTGACGGTTAGTGACGGTAGCGCTTTGAGTCTAGCGGGACATCGTCGCGCCGCCTGTATCAGTCGTGCGAAAGTGCCAACTTTTCGTAGTCCTCTACGAGGTCCAAGACGGCTTCCGTTCGGCCTCATCGTAAATTCCTTTGGCAATCGCCTTAATCTCGTCCATGCGCTGGCTAACAAGTGTGTGCTCGTCCTTGGTCAACATGTCTGCGCTCCACGAATGTTGCAGGTTGAGACCATTCGGACGGGGCTGGCTGTTCAAAATTGACCGGCGGCGCAAATTCTTATGGGATCGCGCGCGGCGTATCGGGCGGTTGGGCAAGGATGGCACGGTACGGCGATTGGCTGGGTAGCGGGAACGCCCCGCCCATTAGGCCCGTTAGCGTTTCTGAGAATGCCGAAAGCCCGCGATGGCCCGCTACTACGTGTACTGCATAGACGAAAGAGACCGCATCGCGAGCGCGCATGAATATGACGCTGCCAACGATGCCGAAGCGGTCGAAGCCGCTCGCAAGTTGTGCGATCCCTACGAAGTCGAAGTGTGGGATCAGGTGCGACGTGTCGCCAGTCTTGGGAAGGATGGAGTGCCAATTCAGTCGATGCGATGGGCGTGATTACGTCGTGGTGCGGTGGGTGATGCATCCGGGGGTTTGATTTGTGGCCGGGCCAAAAATAGACGGGGCGGCCAAAGGTACCATGGGCCGGTCCTTTTTATTGGGCACCGCGTAGGGCGCATGGTCCGTGTACAGAGTATATCTGCAAAAATTCAGTTTGATCCTTTTCGGCACTACGTCCCCCTTTTATGTGGGCGCACGGGGGCTGGCAAGCCGCGAGCCCCTTCGCCGCAATGGCATGGGCCACAATCTCGGTGGCCGTCAGGGGCTTTACGGCCTCGCGCATGGCGTCCCGCACGAGCCGGGGGAGTTCCTTCCGGCTGAAGTAGGGCGTCCGCATGTGCTTCCGCCTGCCGGGGATACGCGCTTCTCCGTCCCTGGCGGCCAGCTGAACTGATTCCAGGGCGGCGATTATGCCTTCCGCCGAGGCGAGTTCGGCGCGGTCGTGCTCTCGGTCTCTTTGCTGGCGCGCCTCAGTTCTTTCGATCTTCGCTTCCGCTCGCCGCAATTCAGCTTGGGCCTTTGAAGTCTCGGCCCGGCTGGCGCTCAAGTCGACCGACCGCTGTTGAAGTTGGGCGGAACCAGCCTCGCTCTCCATTCGCTCATCGCTTTCGCGAAGCATCAGTTGGCCGCGGAGATTCTCATTTTCCTTTTCGAGCGCGGCAATTCTGGCGATCAACGATGCCGGACTGTCGCCGGTAGCCTCATGCGCCATCGACTGCCTCCGCAGAGGAGACGCGCTCGTCTTTCCATCCGGGCGGTTCCTCATTTTCTAATAGCCGTAGCGCGGCGCGCACGACCTCGCTTGCGCTGCGATAGCGTCCCGAAGCGACCTTTCCGGCGACAAATGCCTCCAACTGCGGCGTCAGAGATACATTTCTAGTTTTCCGGTGTCTGCCGAGGTTTTGGTTGGTGGTGTCAAACATTGCCATTAAACTGCACAAGCTTGCACTTGGTTCCTGTCAGCCCGCAAAGCTTGGACATTTATTGACGGAACTTTGCGGGGCCTGAACGTTTGCCTCTGGCAGACACAATGACGAGTTCGCGATGCCACTGAAGGCGATATTCCTCGACATCGATGGGACCCTCGTCGATTCCAATGAGTTCCACGTCAAGGCCTGGGACGAAGCCTTTCGGCACTACGGGCACCAGATTGGCCATCCGGAAATTCGCGTTCAGATCGGCAAAGGCGCCGATCAGCTGATACCTGCGCTGATCCCGGGACTCGACAATAGGACAAGAATGACAATCGCCGATCGGCATGATGACATTTTCCGGACGCGGTACCTCAAGCAGATCAAATCTTTCCCTCGTGCCAGTGATCTGATTGAGACTCTTCATGCTAGGGGCAAGCAGGTCATCCTCGCTTCCTCAGCGGAAAAGGCGGAAGTCAACCATTACGTTCAACTCTTGAGAGTAAGTTCGATTTTGAATGGCATCGTCACAAAGGACGATGTGGCAAACTCAAAGCCAGCCGGAGACATTTTCGCGGCCGCCCTGTCGTATGTATTTCCCATGTCCCCCAGCGAGACATTGGCGATCGGCGACACGCCATATGATGTAGAATCCGCTCTTCGTTCGGACATCAAGACAATCGGCGTTCGCTCGGGAGGATTCTCCGGACAGGTCCTGGCTGAAGCCGGAGCGCCATACATCTACGCGAGTGTGAAGGAACTCTTCGAGACCTTTGACAACTCGCCGCTAGGAGACTGAACGTTCACGCATCGCCAGCGCGTCCAAACGCTCCCTCTACGTGTCCCTTGCGGGCGGCGGGGCAGTCGCTGGCGGTCAAAAACTGGCGCATATTTTGTCGGCGGCAGCGCGTCCATACGGGTTGAGGCCTTCCACTCTGTGGTCGACAGCTTGAATGCAGCATTATTGCTGTTGGGCATCCGCCCGAGCGCGGGACTGCCCCGAAACGGAAACCCCGCCGGGAATTGGCCGGCGGGGCTGCGCCAGGGTCGTCCGGCTTAGCCTGGGTCCTAATTGGGTCGTAACATGAAGCGCCAACGAGCGTCGCAAGTGTTGCTGTCGCGACCAACAGGATTTCTACGCCAAGCAGGCGTAGTGGTTGGCCGGGAATAAGCGGTAGCGACGTCACCACGAGCACGAGGAACAGCATCACCAACGCTTCAAGTCCGCGGTCCGCCGTGCGGCCCAAGCCGACAAGGCTGCGGGTCCGACGTCTCTAGACGCATTTTAGGCGTACGCCAATTCGCTTCCGCCATAGATTTTTCGCTGCAGACGAAGAAGCCGCATGGCGAAATGCTGTTTTAGCCGCGCTAGCCGAGCGCTAGGCTGCGGGGCCGTGTGCGTGCGCCGGAACCTCTCCCCTTGCGAAGCTGCGGCCAAGCAACAGCACCAAGGCTGGAAGCCGTAGGCCAAGTCCCTACTTTTTTTATACTTCGTAGGGACTTGGTTCACAACAGCCCGGCGCGCGAAGCGCGTGCGCGAGTCGGTAGGTGGATCTGGAACAAGCGCCGAACGTCGCGGTTCGTAGACGCACTCCATCCGTGCTGTCAGATGGCGCCTCACTGGATTTAATCAAACCGTCAGCTTGTCAGCATTTTGCAGGCATTTCGTCAGGATTTCGGCCGCGCGGACATGCACGCCAGAGAGCGGAATGCACATCACCGGTCGCGGCGATGATCGCTGCGCACCTCCCACTGATGGAGAAATCAAATGTTCCGCTCTGCACTTTTGTCTTTGACCGTGCTTGCCCCACTGGCGTTTGCGACATCCGCTTCTCTGGCACACGGCAACGGTCCCGTCTTCAGTCAAGACCATACACGGGTCTATCTTCCTCACGGCATTCCGTCGAATGACGGTTTGGCCAAACTCCCCTGGAAGCTTGCGGATTGCCGGCCAGGCCATTGGCCCTGGTGGTGTGACTACGGGTATCAAAAGGCCACAATGTTCCCCTTCATGGGATATACGGTCGCCGCGCTGAATTCGAATGTGGGTCAGATGTCCCAGGCGATGCAGGTGACTGCGCAGACCAACCTCGCGGTTTCCGGTCTCTCGGTCGGTATCGGCTATATCTCGGGAACGAACAGCATCAATCTGGCGATCTATAGCGACGCCGGCGGGGTTCCCGGAACGCTGCTTGCGTCGGGGGACGCGGCAGGACTGCCCGCGTTCGGGTCATGCTGCGACCTTCCGAGCGTCAAGTTTCGCAGGACCAAGCTGACCGCCGGCACGCCTTACTGGATCGTGGTGAGCACCGACGGCGAAAGTCCCGACACCGTGGTCGCGGCGGAAGACAACACAATAGATGAAGTCGATCCTGCCAGCATGGCCTACAATACCGGATCAGGCTGGACGGCGTATCCGGGCCTTCCGGCCTTCAGTTTCAGCTTCATCAAATAGCCGACCCGACACGTTCCATCGAAACAAATCCGCACGGCAAGACGGCTCGGTTTCAGACCTTTCCCGAAGGTGGCGATGTACTTCGCCACCTTCGTCGTTTGTCGCCATGCCTTTATCAGTTCCTGATGCCTTGTCTTGCGTACCCACTTCGTCAAATTAAAGAGTTGCATTCGAACGGTCCGGGAATACGGCCAGCCCATCGCGAGGAAATGACGACCTACTGCGACATCAAAGGAATTTCGGTCGCTCCAATATCCCGGCAAAATGGCCTGCCAGAATTTCCTCTGCCGGGCCATGTACCGCATCAAAAATTGATGGGCGGCGCTTACTTCTTACAAACCGATACCAGCTTCATTGGCGTGCGTTAGCAGCCGCCATTCGCGCCGAACATCGCGTCGCCCTCATTGGGAGCGGATCCGTTGGCATAGTCGAAAATCCCTCTCCCCAACGTGCCGTTGTCGGCACGCGCGGTGATCACGAGAAAGCCGAGGTTGCCCTCTCCTTCCGGCACATCGATCGTCGCTACAAGCGTGTTGCCGATGAGCTCGAACTGGCCGCCGGTCGGATTGCCGAAGCCGCCGCTCAGCGATGCTTCGCCGCTATGCTGGCGGCCAAGGCTGTCGTCATCGTTCAGCTTCATGCAGTAACTACCGTTGGAGAGCGAATGTGTTTTCGATATGGTGACGGGCTAATTGCCCGTGAAACTCAATGCAGATGCGGAAGCGGCGTTCGCGGACGTGACGGCCGTCACGGCGGCGGCGAGCAGGTTCAACCTATGCATGGTTTGGCACTCCTTTCGGGGCATCAATCTGAAACGACGTGTCCCCGATGCTGTTTATTCCCTCCGCGCCCCGTTGCCCGGCGCCACACCGCAAGTCGTAAGTTCACCGTCAACACGAGTCGCTGTACGCATCCTACATTGATGTTGCGCTTAGGCTACAAGGAGCCCGCAAAATTGCGGGCGGGAGTCTGCCATCGAGCCTCCGGCGACGCGAAAGCGCGCCGGGCGGCGCACCCGTAGGAGCAGCGATGCTGCGGGACCGAGTGTGATCGCCGGAGGCTCATCGTTTGCGAAGCGAAGCGCAATAACCGCGCCATGGATGGAAGCCGAATGGCCGGGACATGTATCGAGCATCCGCGCATCAAATGTTGAAGAGGGCTTCAATCCGTCGGCCGCAGGCGCCTACGGATTTCTTTCGCTTCGGACTCCGAGACCGGTCCGGCGCGATTGCCCCACGCGTTTCTAACGTAGGTCGCGACCGCGCCAAGCTCGGCGTTCGACAGGCTCGGGAAGGCCGGCATCGAATAACCGATCGGTTTTCCCGGCGTCGGCACGGATTGCGAGCCTTGTAGGATCACGCGAACAAGCGTAGCTGGATCTGGCTGACTCGCAATGGAATTTCCCGCCAATCCCGGATAGCTGCGAGTATCGGCGCTCGACAGGCGCACGCGTGCTCTCTGGCCGTTCATCGTGAAAATCTTCGCCGATGCTGGCTACCAGGGGCCGCGTGTGGCGCTGGCCGCGCAGAGCACCGGCAATTGGCTCGTCGAGATCGTCAAACGCAGCGAGCTGCACACCTTTGCAGTGGTGCCCAAACGATGGATCGTCGAGCGAACGCTCGGCTGGATCAGCCGCAATCGCCGCCTCATGCGCGACTTCGAACGCTATGCCAGAACGGTGGTGGCATTCACCCGATGCGCCATGATCAAAATCATGCTCAGACGCTTGACCAGATCAACATCCTGCTCGTGAATCACAACTTGTTGGATGGGCTCTTGCTGCACGGTTGGCCACGCGCGAAGCGCCTGACCGCGTCGCAAAGCAATTAATCCGACATTTCTCAGCAGCAACGGTTTGAGGTCATCAGACTGCTGTACCCTGTTCACAGCGGATCACAGTAGTAACCGGTGCGTTTCGTACTGAAGTAAGCGAGGAGCGTTCGGATTTGCCCAGTACGACCCATTCCCACCAGCGTCACGGACAATGGGTCGTCGCCGCCCATGCGACCCTGCACTGCTCAATTGGCTGCGTTATCGGCGAGGCAATCGGCTTGATCCTGGGAACTTCGTTCGGCTTTTCCCAGATCGCCAGCATGGTGGTCTCAACCTGCCTCGCTTACATGGCGGGCTTTTCGCTTGCGATCTTCCCTATAATGCGACGAACGGGACTGGACTTCAGATCGGCTTTCGGTGCGATCTGGATCGGTGAGGCGATTTCCATTGGTGTGATGGAACTCGTGATGAATGCTATCGACTATCACATGGGGGGCATGAGGACAGGCTCGATCTTCAACCTTCGCTTCTGGATGGCGCTCGCGTTGGCTACTGGGGCGGCATTCTGTGCGGCATGGCCGGTCAATGCCTGGCTGATCGCCAAACAATTACGGCAGCATCATTAGCCGCCTCTTCCTCAACGCCCGCCAGAACGACACCGCTACTCCGCCAGCCACGATTGGGTTTCTTTCCACCAACATCGATGCTGTCGCGAGAGTACGGAACATGAAATAACCACCTCGACTGCGCGCAAGGAACGTGATCTCAGAGAATTTTTTCTTTGTCATAGTGCTCAGTGCAATAACCGGCGTTTAAACTGCTTATACGACGAATTTTGTTTAGCCCGACATGCGCGAATGAACATGTCGGCGTGTACTAACACCATGTGAAAGACATCCAGAAAAGCAGATCCTCAAAACATCAATCGAAGTGTCCTCAACGAATGAGCCGCTTATACTCGCGTTCCGGGATGCCATAAAATGGACCGGCCACCTTCCGCAATCCATCCCGGTCGACGAGAACGATAAGGCCGTTCTTGGGACTTTCGATCAAGCCTCGTTTGGTAAGTGCGCGGAGCGATTCCGTAACGCCGGGACGACGAACACCCAACATCAGCGCCAAAAATTCGTGCGTCAGGGAGATCGAGCTGGCAGGGACTCTGTCGTATGCCATGAGAATCCAGCGTGCCAGACGGGATTCAACATTCGCTTTCGCGTTTGCTACGGCTGCATGAGTGGTCTGAATTCCAAATGCCTGGGCATAGCGAAGCAGGAGCATTCGCAGCGTCGGACTTTGATCGATCGCCGCATTTAGGTCGTCGGTGGCTATGGAGAAACCACTTCCGCCGATTTGCATATAGGTGTGATTGGGCGATCTATCGCTACCCATGATCACGGCAAGCCCGGAGACCCCCTCGCAACCAATAAGTCCAACTTCGATCTGCGTGTTGCGATCACTGATTGCAACGACCGACGCGATGCCATGGTCGATGAAATAAGCAGTCCGGAACGGAATATTCGGTCGCTCGAGATCTGTGCGAACAGGCAGCGAGAGCTGCAGGAGGTGGGGGGTCAGCAACGCCAGGTCTGAATCCGACATGGCCTTCAGAAGGCGGTTGTTGGTGACCGGTCGCGGATCGGGAGCGACGGACTTGCGCGATCCAACCCTGGCGCGTTCCCTCTGGGATTTCATGCGCTCTGCTTCTATTGGGGCAAGAGCGCAATTGTCTCCCAGTCTTCCGGGCCCTGGCGATGCCGGATGATGATTGCCTTATACGCCCAGGCGAGACAAAATCCTAATTGTGAAATTGTACGAAATCGTACATTTTGGCGGAACAAGCCAGACCTGCGCCCGTTCACTCCGGCGCGTAGCAGTTCGGATAGCAAATGGAGCGTCTCCTGGTGAATTCGTCAACCCGTCGCGCCATGGTCCTTGTCGTGGAGGACGAGGCGCTTGTTCGGATGGAAGCTGCCGATTATTTGCGGATGGCTGGATTTGCAGTTCTGGAAGCCACAAACGGGGAAGAAGCCCTCCAGCTTCTCGATGTCCATGCGGAAATCGATGTCCTTTTCACCGATATCCGCCTAGGCGGGCAGATTAACGGGTGGGAGGTAGCGGAAGCCTTTCGTTCCCGCCATCCGGATATTCCAGTCCTTTACACCTCAGGAAACTCGATATCGCCACCTCGCAACGTTGAGCTAAGCCGATTTTTCTCCAAGCCTTACCGACCAGAGGAGATCGCCGCCGCTTGCCACATTTTTTGTGAAACGCGGCCGTAATCGGCAGCGGGCTTCGTGCCGGTTTTCTGCGTCGGACATTTTTTCCTTCAGAGGTCCGGCCGGGCAGAAATCTATGGGTCGCGGATTGTCCGGCACCGTACAGCCTAAGCGCTTGGATGCAGATCGAATATCGGTAAAAATCTGAGCGGGCGGTGGCCGTTTCGTTGGGTGAAGCCTTCGGTTGGGTCTTTCCGTCTGGTTTCCGAAGCTGCACGACAGATATCCATTGTGGGAAAGAATCAACAGTTTAGCCCGTTGCTAGAATCGATTGATCGAGCTGTGATTGCGACAGGTCCCGATCGCCGAATTGTCTATTGGAACACCCTCGCCGAAAGGCTTTACGGATGGACCGCCGACGAGGTCTATGGAAAAGACATTCTTGAAATTACACCGTTCGAAGCCGCGACTGCCCGCGAGATCACAGAGCCTTTGGAGAATGGCGGCAATTGGTCGGGCGAGTTCACTTTGCGCCGAAAAGACGGTTCTACACTTCCAGCTTTCGTGTCGATCACCACCATTCGTGATGAAGCGGAAGCGCCGGCTGGCGTTCTGGGACTCTCGTACGCGATTGCAAGAAAGAATGAGGATGGAATTGTCACCGACAGACCAGCTTCCACAATTAGGTCTGATGCCTCTCGGTCCGCGCCGCCCGAAATCGACCAGGCACAAACGATCAATCCCCACCACGAAGTCGTGTTTGAAAATATGTCGGAGGGAGTTGCGCTTTGCGAGGCTATCAGGAATCGGGATGGCCATCTGATTGATTACGTCATCCTTGCTGTCAATCCGGCCTTGCAAGGGCTTCTCGGCGTGGGGCCTGAAGTCGTGGGCACCAAACTAAGCGATACGGGCGACAAGACGGAGCGATGGCTACAATTGTGCGACAACGTTCTGCGAACGGGCGAGCCTAAGCGGTTTGAATTTGAAAATAAACTCAACGGCCGCTGGCACAATATTCAGATAAATCGCGTCAGCGATGATCGAATGGCGCAATTCTTTTGCGATATAACCGACAAGAAGCTCGCGGAGGCTCGCCAACAACGGCTTGCCGAAGAACTCAATCACCGCGTGAAGAACAACCTGGCAATGGTTGCTGCGGTCTTGCGGATGCAAGCCAAAGACGCTCATCCCGAGGTTCGCGAGCAATTGCTTAGGGCCGTTGGCCGCGTTCAGAGCATCTCCGAGGTTTATCGCAGCCTATTGGTCGACCATCGACGGTCTGTGGTAAACTTTGGCGCCTATCTCGAAGAGTTATGTGCCAGCCTTGCTGCTTCATTGGTGGATGATCCGGGCCGCGTCATTTTGAATGTTGAAGCGCAACCGGCCGAAGTTTCCGTCGATACCGCCGTTCCCCTCGGTATGGTCGTCAACGAACTGGTCACGAACGCTGTCAAATATGCCTACCCGCCACCGGAGCGCGGCCAGATTAGCGTTCGCTTCAAGAGATGGGACGCTGATTGCATGTTGGAAATTGGTGACTCGGGAGCCGGTCTTCCCCAAATTTCAGAGGGAAAGTCGCTCGGTCATGGGATGAAATTGGTGCAAGCCTTGGTGCAACAAGTCGGTGGCCAACTGGAGACCATGCATCACCCCGGAGTTACCTACGTAATCCGATTTGCAGCGGCATAACACGGGCAATGAACCGCCATTTGCGTTAGCCGCAATTTGCTCCGAATTTTCTCAAAAAGGGTCAACTATTTGCGCATGCAATGGAAGTTACTAATGCGGAATCATTGGTTCGATCGAGGCCCATACTCGGCCGGCTAGAGCGTTTCACGGGTTGAGTGAATCGGGCGGGGTTCGCAAAGGCTGGCGAGTCTGATTCAAGATGCTGGCTGGAGAGGAGGCCAGCGTCGATGACCCGACCCCTTTCGAATGATCTGCGTGAGCGTGTTGTTGCTGCGGTGGCGGCTGCGCACCGTCGCGCGCGACACCGATAGCGTGCGGACGATCTCCTTGATCGGGCGGCGCTGCTCAAAATAGGCACGCCGAATCTCGCCGATCTTGTCCACGCCAATCATCCCCGTCAGCCCTTCCCGGCCGATCAAGGCCAAAGGGAAGGACGCTGACACAACACGTCAGAGGGGTCGGAATTGGACGCGAAAATCGACCCTCAGGGGGTCAATATTGCAAGCGATTTTACACCAGACGGCGAGGATGCGCACGCCGGTCAATTTTGAACAGCTTGCTACCTCTGGAAGGGGTTCAATTTGAACATCTAGGGAGCGCAGACATGTTGACCAAGGACGAGCACACACGGGTTAGCCAGCGCATTGACGAGATCAGGGAGATTGCGGAAGGGATTTACGACGAGGCTGACCGGAAAGCCGTCTTGGACCTCGTGGAGGACTACGAACGGTTGGCGCTTCCGAAGGGCTGATACAGGCGGCGCGATGATGTCCCGCTAGACTCAACGCGCTACCGTCACTAACCGCCCGACACGCTTCTAACGCTTGTCTAGTGCGCCATGATTGTGAAAACCACGATCATTGCGACAATCGCCAGCGCGGTACTGATCGCGAGAACGTAGCGCACCGTGCCAAGTTTCACGCCCCCGGATGCCGCGCGGCTAGTGATCGTCGTTTGTTCGTTTTCTTGGGCCATGTACCTCCGGCTTGCCCACAATGAGGCAAGGTTTACCGATAACGCGCGAGATTTGAGAACGGCCCCGTTGTCACGCTAGGCGATGCGGTTCAGGCCGGCTATCTCGTCATCGTGACGTGCGAGCGTTGCGGCGCGCGTCGGCAGATGCATCCATTCCGGCTTACTCAGAAGCGCCGCGAATTGCAGGGCGCGGCGCTGGGAAGCGTGCTGCCAAGATTTTTCTGTCGGACGTGCCGCAACAGAGTCAGCGTGATAGTGTCATGCACTTTCACGAAGCCGGGCGGGCGGTATTAGGGCGTAATCACGTCGATACAGAAGGCGGGATTGCGCTGCTGCACTCCATGTTCCGCACCATATTTTGCTCGGTCGAAAAAGATCACGTCCCCATCGATGGTGACTTTAACGATCAAATCATTCGGATGGGACGGGCGAAATCCAATCACGCGATCCTCCAATAAAATCGAACCGTCATCTTGGCGACAAGCACGGGGGCGAAACTCTGATAAGGCGGTCTCCTCCAGACGAGGCTGAGCCCCGTCGGGATAAAATTGGATCAGAACGATTGTCTCACTGCATGAGGCGGGAATTTCAAACTTCCTTTGAAGCAGCATGTAAGCTTGAGGATATCGATACCCATTCGTGTTAGGGTGTTTCGGAAACAACGTGAAGCCCATCTTCTGCCAAAATGGGATTGACGTATGCGGATTGCATTCTATGTGAAGAAAACAAATGTCTTTCGACCGTGCCTCCGCGATGCAGTAGTCCGCAAGCTGCTTGCCATACCCGCGCCCACGTAAGTCAGGACGAACCTCTAAAATTCCCGGCGTTAACAGTCGTCCAGTTTGGAATGCTACTGTTTCACCAGCCTCGCGTAGCACCAGCAGTTGGCCGGCATCGTGGTCTTTCTGTAGAATGCTATGGTTGCACCCAAAGCCATTGCCCGTGCCCTCGCGATCATGCTCATCCTTTAGCCAGCCAAGGATCGCGGCAAGATCGTCCTCCTTTGAAACTGCTATTGTCATTTAAGAGCACGGCTTTCCAAATTGTCAGGACCAAGTGAGACGTCCGGTATTCTTCATGCTCGACGCCTTTGGCCGCGTCGGAAGACCGAGATGCAGTATAGCATTCGACCAACTTTCGGGCCAGCGCTTTCGGGTCACTTGGTCGCTCGCCTCACGCCTCTAGCGCGCACCGTGCAGGCCAACTGGGATGGCTCGACGTTCACGAGCCCGCCTATGCACCCCGGAGCATGGCCCTCTTGTGTGGATCGCTCCTAGCCGCCCTCATCATATGCAAGTAAGATAGCTTCGGCCCTGTTCGTTTTGGGGTCCGTTGCGATCAGGCGCTTGATATGGCGGCTACGAAAACTTGCCTGCAAAATTTCGTCCTCAGTCAAACCAACCCGAACCATGAGATGCAGAACGGTCCGTTGGCCTTTATCGGCACCTTTGGATTTTTCAGATCGGAGATAGGATTCCAGCTTCCGCCGTTTGGACTGTTGGCCGACAATATAGTAGACCCAAGCCGCCGCAGCGGAGATCGCGGTGAGAATGGCTGCTACGTTCGCTGCTGTGGTTAAATAGTCCAATCAACTCATCCTTATCATTCTTCGATGTCATCGAGCGACCGTGCGCGACCAAGGCCAACGCCACACTTTCATCTTATCGATGATGCCACAAACCCTGACGGCACTCGCTCGTAATTCGACAAGCGAAGCGCGGAGAATGTTGCTGCCTCTTTCAGAATCATCCGACGGATTCTTGCACAATTCCGCCACGGAAAAATTGTAAGCAAGGGCTTGCTCTCCGAACTGTTTCAGGAAAAGCAATCTGCGATTGCTGTTTCCTCCCAGCATGTCGGTCACATAAGGCGAGACCGGCACCCACATGAACCCTAGGCTCGCGTCAGGCGCAGGCCGCGCGTCTAAGAATTTAGAAAGGTCCAGTTGACGCGCATCGATATGAGTAATCATCGCTTCGATGCTCTCTCGCGCTACATGTGCATATTGGATGTCATCCAATCGCCTCAGCCACCAAGCGCGGGCCGTCCTGAATAACAGGACAACCGGCGGCCCGAGTAGGGCCAAGGCGACAGTTATGATCACGCCTGCGGCTTGAATGTAGCCAGCTAGGCCGGGATGGCATTCGATCCAATGGAGCCAGTCAACACTACAGAGGTTCCCCGTGCTCATGCTCGATATGGACCCGGCTTCGCCGGTTGTCTCTCCCCTTGCCGACAAACTGGAAATTCTGGGCGGCCCGACTGGGTCATCATTAGCGCACGTCGCCCACGAAGTAGACCGACCACCGCGATTGCGCGATCAAGACAGGATGAGGCTTGAACCCCTCCGCCATCAGCAGCGCCACAATGGGCGCGTTTTCCAGTCGAGCTTTTGCCTTCACGCCGCTACTGTACCGACGCGCCACGACGGCAATCGCATGCCGGATCAACATTCTACCGACGCCATGGCGTCTAAAGGCGGGCAGCGTCACGAGATAAAATATCTCGTGGACGTTCATGACCATAACCCCGGCAAGGTGGTCACCGACTTCCGCAATCCACACCTGTCGGTCGCGGCACTGGGTCCGCACCCATCCCACGTGATCCGGGGAGTCGAAAGTCGGACGAAGTGGGATTTCATCCCTTGCGGTCCAAAGCGTCGCGTGGACGCTCTGGGCGTCACGTACAAGGCCGCGTCGGATTCTGAGGGTCCCGGATTGCATCACCATGCCCCGCCTTCACGCCCGAATATGGGGATCATTTTTGGCCGTGAACACCTCCCCACCCAAACGCGAACGAAACGCGAAACACTATCCCGCAACTATCCCGCAGGAGATTCTGGACCCCCTCGTAACCCCTTGATTTTGCTTGTTATGGATTGGCACCGTTTGGCACGCAAAAATGCGCCCCGAATCCGGCTTCGTTCTCTCAGAAAGTGCTGATTCTATTGGCTTAAATGAATGGTGCCCAGGGGCGGAATTGAACCACCGACACGCGGATTTTCAGTCCGCTGCTCTATCAACCGAGCTAACTGGGCGGATTCATCACCGCGCGGAATTCGTAACAATATTGCTCACATTCCACTGGACTTCGCCGCATAACGAAGCATGCGTGTTGGTGTGATGTGGGCCTGCAAGGCGCGTACATCCGGCTCCAGAGCGTTCCTCCCGCGCTTTGGGGCTCGCTGCGGTAGCGGCGCTGATGCCGCTGATAACGGGGACGCAATGTCAAAATCCACCAAGTCGAAAAGAACCCGCAAGCCGATCAACAAAGCGCGTTCGAAACGCAGTTCCCAAACTGTCCCAAAGCGGTCCCCCGCGAAGCAAGGGAGACTCGCGGCGGCAGCGGCTGCCACCAGCACGATCGGTCAAGTAATTTCCATGCTGCAGCGGCCGAAGGGTGCCAGCATTGCGGAACTGTGTGAAGCGACGGGCTGGCAGGCGCATTCGGTGCGAGGCGCCATGTCGGGCGCGATTAGAAAGAAGCTGGGGCTGACCGTCACGTCCGACAAGATCGACGGCGTGCGCCGCTACCGCCTCGCAAAGTGAGGCTGTCGGTATGCAACAGAGGATAAGGGGCCGGCAGCGTCACGCTGCCGGCCAGGAGGCTGAGTCACCTGTCGAGGCGGAGGTGGCATCACTTTCCAAGCTGTCGATGACCGAACTGCGCATGGCCTGGATCGATCGCTCCGGCGAACAGGCACCGGCAGTCCGCGCACGCTCGCTGCTCCTGAAGCTTTTCGCCTGGCAGATGCAGTCGCAGGCATCGGGCGGCCTGGATGCCGTCACGCTCCGCAAGCTCGATGGTATTGCCGAAGCGCTGGAGCGGGACAGTTCCTTTGAGCCGAAGCTTCGGAAAGGCCTCTCGTCCGGCGTGGTCCTGACACGGGAGTGGAAAGGCGCGATCCACAAAGTCACCGTGACCGCGGATGGCTTTCGCTATCTTGGGAAGGTGCATGGCAGCCTCTCCGAGATTGCTCGTACCATCACCGGCACACGATGGTCCGGTCCGCGCTTTTTCGGTCTCGAACAGAAGGAGAAGATGTCATGACGCGCGTGGTGCGCTGTGCGGTCTATACCCGCAAATCGACCGAAGAAGGACTCGAGCAGGATTTCAATAGCCTGGATGCCCAGCGGGAGTCCTGCGAAGCCTATGTGACGAGCCAGAAGGCGGAGGGCTGGATCGCCCTCAAGGACCGCTTCGACGATGGCGGTTTCTCGGGAGGAACGCTGCAGCGCCCTGCCCTGCAGCGTATTCTGAAAAACATCGAAGACGGCGCTGTCGATGTCGTGGTGGTCTACAAGATCGATCGCTTAAGCCGTTCGCTGATGGATTTTGCAAAACTGGTCGAGGTGTTCGACCGCAGGTCGGTGACGTTTGTATCGGTCACACAGTCTTTCAATACGACGACTTCCATGGGACGCCTGACGCTCAATGTGCTTCTGTCCTTCGCCCAGTTCGAGCGCGAGGTCACGGGCGAGCGTATCCGGGACAAGATTGCGGCGTCGAAGAAGAAAGGTATCTGGATGGGCGGCAACCCGCCCTTCGGCTATAACGTCGCCAACCGCAAGCTGGTCGTCAACGAGACCGAGGCCGATACCACCAGACTCATCTTCGAACGTTATCTCCAGCTGGGCTGTGTGCGGCTGCTCTGTGCCGATCTGACAGAACGGGGCATCATCTCCAAGCGCAGACTCCTTAAGTCCGGCAAGCAAATTGGCGGCACGCCACTCGGCCATAGTGCTCTCAATGCCATCCTCAACAACCCAACCTATCTCGGCCGCACGCAGCACAAGGGGCATTCCTATCGCGGCGAGCATGCGGCGATCGTCCCGCGCGAGCTGTTCGATCAGGTCCAGCAGAAGTTGGCGTCCCAGGCACCGCCCATATCGCGGGAGGCACGCGCGGCCCAGGATGCCATGTTCACCGGCATGCTGTTCGACGACACGGGCGAACCCATGCGACCCACCTATGCCATCAAGCGTGGATCCATCCGGTATCGCTATTATGTGAGCCGGCCGGCCCTGAAGGGATATCCCTCGAAGGCATCCATCCCGCGCATTCCGGCACCCGCCTTCGAGACATTCCTCATGCATGCGCTCGACCGGCTGGGACTCAAATCCGGCGTCCACGCCGACTCCAAACCTGAAGCGCTCCGCCGTATCGATATCCTGGCCAACAGCATCATTCTCTTCCTCGACCGGGACACCGCGCTTGGTCTGTGGCGCACACAATCGCCCGATCTGCTTTCTCTCTCCGACCGCAAGCTCATCGAGGCACGGCAGGGCGCTCTCGAAGCGGGGGAAGTGGTGCGGGAGGATGGCGCTCGGCTCGAACTGACCTTGCCCGTGCGTGCGAAGTTCCACGGCGGGGCCGCGCGCATGACCAATCCTTCCTGCGATACGACACCAGCCACCCATGACGCTGCATTGCTGAAAGCTTTGGCCCGTGCCCATCGCTGGCGGCAAATGCTGCTCACAGGCGAAGTAACCTCCATCGATGAGATCGCCAGACGCTTTGGCCTGGATCGCGGCCATGCCGGCAAGACGCTCAACCTCGCCTTCCTGCACCCCGCCCTTCAGCGTGCCATCGCGTCGGGCGCCCAGCCGCCGACGCTCACTCTCACCCGGCTTCTCGACGTCCAGCTTCCGCTCTCATGGACGGCACAGCAGGCCATCATCGGCCGGCTCTCAACGATGACCACCATTATATAAAGACTGATGTGGCCGGGCGCTCCGAGAGGCCGGCGATCATCACTTCTGTTTTCCGCGAAATATGGCGCTCGCGTCGTGCGATGCGCATGCCACCGTCCGATCGATGGTTTCAATGCTCCGGCGCCCATCGCGTTGCGCGCGAGAGTTACTTCGGTCTCGCGTCTGTATTATAAGGAACCAGAACGGTACGCGCCGTTCGGGGGTGTTGAAACCTCTCATACCCGAAATGTCGTCGAGCGATTTCGACGACGCCTTGATCCATGCGGTCGGGCGCCTATGACGTATGTCCAGGTGTCCTCGGATGCTAAAGGTCACAGGGACCGCGGTATGCGGTTTTCAAACTCCCCGATCACCAGGGAGACAGGTCAGGCTAGGTGGCCAATCCGGTGTTGCTGGGGCTCGATTCTCATTATCGGACGGCAGGTCGTGACAGATCATGGCGGACGGATCGATATCCTGGCAATCGACCGCGCCGGCGACCTTTTCATTGTCGAACTTAAGCGGGACAGGACGTCCCGCGATATCGTTGCCAAAATCCCGGACTACGCCAGTTGGGTCGCGACGTTGCGCACGCCAGTTATTCACGAAATCGCGTATCAGAAGCTTGGCCGGCGTCTTGATCGGGCGTTTTCCGAACGCTTCGAACCTGTCCTGCCCGGCACACTGAACGCCAATCATGGCATGACAATCGTTGCGAGCGAGTTCGACGCCTCGTCGCAGCGTATTGTCGAATATCTTGCCGAACAGCATGACCTCAACATCAACACGGCGTTTTTCAATATCTTCGATGACGGCAAGGGCAGTCAGCTTCTTTCCAGCAACTGGCTGCTGGATCAGGGGGACGTCAAAGAACGATCAGAAGCGAGGACCCGTTCGCCTTGGACCGGTGTCTGGTAAGCCAATGTCAGTCGGGGGCCGGACCGATCATGTGAAGACATGCGCAGATACGGATTTCTTTCGGCAGGCGGGGACGGTTCTATTCCAAGAAACTGGAACAACTCAATATCGGCGACCTTCTTTATGCCTATCAAAAGCAGGCGGGATACGTCGGCCACGGTATTGTACAGCCGCTGCGACTCCGGTTAAGGACTTTACCGTCGACGGAGCAACACTTTTGTCGAAGCCGTTGGTGGAGCCGAGCCTCGGGCGTGATGCAGACGATCCCGAATTGCGCGAATATGCCGTAGGGGTTAACTGGTTCAACCGTTGCCATCAGCGACGCCAAGAGCTTTCCCAAGGCGTTTGCCAATCAAAACATCGTCTGCAAATTGCGAGACCCGGCGACGATAGAATTTCTGGAGCGGGAGTTCGTTGTCACGTCTGTTCCGGCAGCAACGCTGCCGGAACAGACGGCGTTCACAGTTTCCCGTTAAATGGGCACATGAATCACGGTATGGTGCCAATCCCAACTCGAGAATTTGTACAACGCGATTCTGATGATCATGCCAGCGCGTCTCGCTCATCCAACCAGATGATTGTCTGATCGGCAATGTCGATTTCCTTTGCTCTCTGACGCATCCTGATCAGAAGATCCGCGGCATCGATATCGCCAGCCGAGGCTTTTCTCGCGAGCTGCCTGATTGTCAAAGCGATCCGCCGCTCGGTTTTCGGCTGACCGTTTTGCTGATAGTTGACCGCCGTGTTGTCGATCCTCTGTGTGATTTCCAGAAAATTCGCTTTCTTCCGGCCAGCCGCCCCGTAGGGATTGGCACGGTTTTTCGGTTTGAACTGGAATTCTTTTGGCGGGTTCTTATAGCCTACCTTGCCCTCAGCCATGTTCATTCCCACCCTTAGTTGACACGGACTCATGGTCCTTCAGACGGATTTGATATGCTGCGCGGCCCGACTGTTTCGCTGCAAACGCTTTGTAGGCTTCATAAACGTGTTGTGCTTTCCTGCTGCCCTTGCCACCCATCATTACCTTTGTCGCTAGCTGAGTGCATATGATCTCAAAAACCGTAGTCGCGCGGCGCCGGCCATTTTCCGTGAAAGCCACTGACCGGCTGAGCTCCCCATCTATCAATTCGGCGGTGGTTTTTGGTTTGCGTGTATAGCGGCGCTGCGGGTTGCCGCAGTGACCTTTCAGCCATTTCGAATGTCGCGGCGGCTTCTTGTAGCCGACGTCATGGGTCATATCGTTCATGGATGTTCGCTCCGTCCTGCTGCAAGTTCATCAAAGCTTGCGCGAGATTGGTGCCGGGCCGGTTTACCGGTCTTGCGTTGCCAACGCCGGATTGCTGTGTCGACGTAGATAGGATCGAGCTCTATGCCATAACCTCGCCTGCCGACGCGTTCCGCGGCAAGCAATGTCGTCCCACTGCCGACAAACGGGTCCAGAACAATGTCGCCCCTGCGCGTCGCATCTCGCATGGCATCGGCGACGAGCATGACAGGTTTGACGGTCGGATGAAGTGAAAGAAGGTTTTCGGCGCCTTTGCGCGGCCGTATATTCGCGCCCGCGTAATTCCAGACATTCGAGCGATCGCGACCAAATCGGCCCAGCTGGATGTTGTTGATGTGGGATGAACCCGGCTTGCGGTAGACAAAAATGAGCTCGTGTTTCGAACGGTAGAACGACCCCATGCCGGCGGCGGTCTTGACCCAGACACACAGATTGAGAAGCTCAAACGTGTTGGCTTTTGCCGCGGCCGACATCTCGTCCAGGTGACGAAAATCCATGCAGGAAAATATTACCGCGCCGGGCAACGCGTTGTTGCTGCAGTGCCCCATCCAGGCTCCAAGAAACGCCGTGAACTGCTGCTCGTCCATCTCGCCGGTTGCCATGGCAAACTCACGATGCTTTATCGTTCCACTGCCGCAGACATGACCGTCGATTTTGACATTATATGGCGCGTCAGCGAACACAGCGGATGCCTTCTCGCCGGCGAGAACCGCATCGTAGCTCGACGCTTCCAGCGCATCACCACAGTAAAGACGGTGTTCGCCAAGCATGAATAGATCTCCCTTTCTTGAGACGGCCGGCCCTTCGGAAACCGCAAAGCTGTCGTCCGCATCCTGAGGCGGTGCATCTTCCAGCGACTGGATACGAAGGTCGATTTCCGGAAGCTCGAAACCTGTTGCCTGGATGTCGAAATCGAGTGCCATGTCGGACAACTCTTTGAAATTCTGCCCAAGCACTTCCTCATCCCAGCACGACCGTTCCGTGAGCCGGTTGTCCGCGATCTGGTAGGCTCGCACCTGTTGGGGCGTGAGATGGTCGAGAAAGATCACTGGCACCTGCGCGAGACCGATAGTTTTGGCAGCCTCCCACCTTCCATGACCCGCGATAATTGTTCCGCTGCGTTCCGCCAGGATCGGAGCATTAAAGCCGAACGCGTGCTCACTTCGCGCGATTGCCGCGATTTGCTCGCGCGTATGACGGCGAGGATTGCGCGGATCCGGTTTGAGCTCGGAAACAGGCAGATATTCCAACTTCGAAAGCATGTTTTTCATCGTGTCAGTCCTTCACAAGGCGCTGACTGACACATGGCACCAGCCGACAGTCAGCGCGGTTTAGCGCTAAAGCGGCGCCTCAAACGCGTCTCTTCCTGTGGGTTCTGATGCTTGCTTCACTCAAGCAGGGACCGGCGCCCCATGCCCAGTGAAGTCCTCGCCGCTGATAGGCCGTTCTCGAACGACCAAGGATTTTTACGGCGTCGCCAGAGGGTTTTAGACCCGCTCCGACCAAAGCTCAAGCAACTCGGCGACGACGCAGGCAACCGCCGAACGATTGTTACCGCCCCATCCTGGACAAAAAAGATCGGGTATGGCGGGTTGCCATTCGCTCAAAACATTTCCCGATTGGGATTGCGAAATTCCCGGTTCGCGCAAAAGAAATCGCGTTAAGCCGCAGAGGGAAAATCCGGCCAAGGGCACGCAATCGCTTGGCTTTTTCGGAAATGTTCTCCGCTTCATGCCTCCAAATTCGGAAATTCCCGTTAAATTCGCTGATAACCGCGAATTCTGGAGCTTCCGACAAGCAAAGTTTTGCGAACAGCATAAGCCTCCGCACGAACCCCAAACCTCCACATTCGGGAGACGTGGAGGTCTCTGTCCGTTCCGCGGAGACGCGGGACAAAGGTCGGTAAAATTCCCGGATAACGCGCCGGCGATTGCCGCGCCGGAGCATGCGGTCAGGCGCGAATGGCCGCGCAATGCGGCGGGTTTCAGTGGATATTTGGGAGGGACGGAAAAGCCAGATCATTAGTGGTACAGCTGGGTGGGTTCGAACCGCCGACCTCCGGATCCACAATCCGGCGCTCTAACCAACTGAGCTACAGCTGCCCAAAGGCGGCGGGAACCTAGGTGCGCAGCCTGGCGATTGCAAGCTTCCTCAGTTAACGGGGCGCGGGATGCCCGGCAAACCTGCGATCCGCTTGCGAAGCCTCGCCCAAGGCGCGAAAAGTGCGCCGCCGCCGCAACGCCAGGTCCTTGCCCATGCCTTCGATCCAGATTGATCCCGGCCACACACCCCTGCACGCCTGGCGGGAGATCGTTGCGGGTCCGGGCCCGGTTTCCCTGACCGACCCTGCCTGGGAAGCCATCGCGCGGGCCCGGCGGGGGATCGAGGAGGCGCTGGCGCAGGACCGTGCCATTTACGGCGTAAACACCGGGTTCGGGAAACTGGCGCAGATGCGCATCGCGCCGGCCGAGATCAAGACCCTGCAGCGCAACCTTGTCCTGTCGCACGCTGCCGGCGTGGGCGACCTCCTGCCCGACGGCATCGTGCGCCTCGTTATGGCGCTCAAGATCGCGAGTCTGGCACGCGGCTATTCCGGCGTGCGCAAGGCCGTCGTCGAGCAGCTGCTGGCACTGCTCAATGCGAATGTCCTGCCGGAAATTCCGTCGCAGGGATCGGTAGGAGCTTCGGGGGATTTGGCGCCGCTGGCGCATCTCTCCTGTGTTTTGATCGGAGAGGGCCGCGCGCGGATCGATGGCCAGTCCCTGCCCGCGCGCGCGGCACTGGAGAAGGCGGGGCTCGCGCCGCTGGAACTCGAGGCCAAGGAAGGTCTCGCTCTGCTCAACGGCACCCAGGTGTCGACGGCGCTTGCGCTGGCGGGGTTGTTTGGCGCGGAAGCAAATTTCGAGGTGGCGCTGATCGCCGGCGCCTTGTCGACGGACGCGGTGAAAGGCAGCGACACGCCATTCGACGCGCGCATTCATGCCGCGCGCGGCCAGGCGGGACAGATCGACACGGCGGAATATCTGCGCGCCATCATTGAAGGCAGTGCCATACGCCAGAGCCATCGCGACTGCGCGCGCGTGCAGGACCCCTACTCGATCCGCTGCCAGCCGCAGGTGCTCGGCGCCTGTCTCGACATGATCCGCTATGCGGCGGGCATCTTCGCGATCGAGGCCAACGCCGCGACGGACAATCCGCTGATCTTCGAGGACGGCGATGTTCTTTCCGGCGGCAATTTCCACGCCGAGCCGGTTGCGCTGGCCGCCGATGCTTTGGCACTCGCCATCGCGGAGATCGGCGCGCTGTCGGAGCGGCGCATTGCGCTTCTGATCGACTCCACGCTCAGCGGCCTGCCGCCCTTTCTTGTCGCGGAAAGTGGCGTGAATTCGGGCTTCATGATCGCCCATGTCACCGCGGCCGCGCTCGCCTCGGAAAACAAATCGCTCGCCCACCCGGCATCGGTCGATTCGTTGCCGACCTCTGCCAATCAGGAGGATTTCGTCTCCATGGCAACCTTCGCGGCGCGAAGGCTTGGCAACATGAATGCCAATACGGGCCACATTCTGGCGATCGAGCTATTGGCCGCTGCGGAAGGCATCGAGTTCCACCGGCCGCTCCGGACTTCGCCCCTGCTGGAGAAAGCGCATGAGCGCATTCGTGCCGAAGCGCCGCGCTTCGAACGCGACAGGCTGATGGCGCCCGCGATCGACGCCGTATCTGCGCTCACCGCGAACCATTCGTTTGCAGGCTGTCTGCCGTCCGGATTTCGTCTGCCGTCACATCCCGCCTGAACACGCGCCGCGACGTCGGGTTGGCTCCGAGATGGAGCCTACTTCACCCGGGTCACCTTATAGGTCTTGTCGCTGTCGTTCAGCCGCATGTTGTAGCTGCTGATGAAGCCACGATCGATGATCACGGTATTGTCCTTCGCGGCCTTTTTGAACTGCGCGTGATCGGCGTCGCCTTCGATCTGGCGCCAGACCTGACCATTGTCGAGAAAGACGATGAATTTCCCAAACGGCGTGTAGGCATATTCGGTCACGCCAGCGGTGATGCTGTCGACCGCATTGGCCGCAACATCTTCCTTGGCATGCGTCGTGGCGAGCTTGTCGCTGCCGAACGCCTGGGGCGTCGTCTGTTGATCCGGGCTGGCGCCAAACAGGCCGCTCAAATTGAATCCGAACCAAGATTTCTGTTCCTCCACCGTCGGCTGGTGATTGCTCGCGAGAGCGGTCGGAGGCGCAGCCAGCGCATCGCGCACGCGGGGTGTCAGCGCATCGAAGCAGGCGAGCCTGGCGTGGTCGTCGGCAATGGCGCCGCATTTTCCCAGGGCTTCGAGAACGTCGCGCGATGCATCCTGCGCTGACGCGGCACCCGCAAAGAGAATGCCAAGCGCAAAGACCGCGATGCCAACCTTCATCGTCTGCTCCTTCATTGTTCTACCCACGGAAAATCGCAAAAGCCGGCGAACCATAGAAGATCGCAGAGCCGGTTGCGAGGGGCGGAGCCGCCTCTCAAAGACCCGAGACCAGTTTGAACAGCGCTCCACCACTCATGCCGAGAAGCAGAATCGCCGCGGCCAGACGGAACGCCCAGGCGAACACGCGTTCCTTGACCTGACGATAATCCCGCGCCACGCGCTCGCATTCTGCGAGACGCACTGCCAAATCCGGAATGTGCGGCTCGGATTCCAGCCGCAACAGCCGATCGGTCACATTTTGCACGAGAAGACGCGTCTCCTGATGAATGGCGCGCAATTCGCGCGTGACGGCCTTCAGTTCGCCCGTTTCCTCGCGCAACGCCTCTGTACGCTCGATCAAAACGCCCAGCAGGCGCTCGGTCTGGCTGGTCTGCGCGGATGTTGCATTCGCCATCGCGCTTGTCCCTTCCCTCGTTCGAAATCAATCCCTGGCCATCACCGGTGGCAGATGGGCCTACAGCGCGCACCCGCCACCGGCGATGTCCCGTAGTATGGCCGCCTACGCGAGCGGCGCGCCCGTGCCCGCCTTGAACAGGGCGAGCGCGAGATTGACGAGAAGTTCGATCATGGTGTTCCCGGCGCTCTTTCCCGCGGCCTCGACGGCCTCAAGCACCAGATCCTTGGCGTTGGAAAACTTCTCGCTGCCCGACAATGCAAGCATCGCCTGCTGTCGCACGGCGGCCAGCGCCGAGCCCAGGAATTGCCCGACAATGCTTTCGGCTTCGCTCTCGATGCCGGGTTCGATCGTATCCCACAGCGTGACAATTTTGCCGTCGATCGTCTGGAGCTCCTGTCGCCCCCAGGCGATCAGACCTGCAAAGAGGCCCGGCGTGGATGGCGTGATCGTAGAAATGGACATGGCTTTTCTCCTTTTGAAAGGTTGGGGGGTGAAATGGGAATGGCGTGTTCGGTACAAGTTCTGAGCGCAATCAAGGCTGCGTCGGCATCACTCAACAAAACCAAGTGCCTTGGATGCGTCGCTCGCTTGGCGCGCGAAGCAGGGTGAGAAAAATCAGCGCCTATTTGGCCGCAGGATTGTGTGGAGGCTTAGTGGCCACGCGACTTGCACGCGGCCGGTGCTAGCCCCAGCATTCAACAAACATGGGGTGATTCCGTGTCCGAGAATGCAAACTGTGCCATGCCAGCAGCCTTGGATCAGCCAAGCTTTGTCGCGACTATGCGGTCTGGCCCCGGTCATATACCCAGCCTGGATGGCCTTCGCGCTATAAGCGTAATGCTTGTAATTCTGTCTCA
Organism: Rhizomicrobium sp.; assembly: GCA_036490345.1. Taxonomy (GTDB): domain Bacteria; phylum Pseudomonadota; class Alphaproteobacteria; order Micropepsales; family Micropepsaceae; genus Rhizomicrobium. The sequence continues at coordinate 43,192 of DASXEA010000072.1, forward strand.
TACCGTCAGCGCGACCCTGTTTCCTGGCGGCCTCGGCGTACTTGTGTTCTTCGTGATAAGCGGTTTTCTGATTACGCGGCTGATACTGGTGGAATGGAATTCCACTCAGACACTGAGAAAAGGTCGCTTCTGGTGGCGTCGTTTTTGGCGCCTCGGCCCTGCGGTACTCGCCTACTGCATCGCGGTTCCTTTGTGGGCTTTGGCAAATGGGAAAACGGTCCATGCAGTGGAACCGTTGGCGTCAATTTTCTACTTTGCAAATTTCCTATATGCCTACTATTCCGTCTTCAGCCCCACTGGACACCTTCCACTCGAACACTTCTGGTCCCTTTCCGTTGAGGAGCATTTCTATTGGGTATTTCCCTTTGTATTCGTAGCTTGTCGAGGCCGCGCCAATTGGCTGGCTAAAGCGATGTTCGCGTTCTGCGTCACCTGCCTTCTGGCTCGCATTGCGATAGTCAGCGCATGGCCAAGCATTACTCATTCGAGAGTTATTTACTATACGGACGTACGTGCCGATTCGATCGGCTTTGGTGTGCTGCTAGCAGCAATGTGCGAGTTGGAAGCAGGCCGCCGACTAGTCTCGCAACTGACTCGACCTCCTATTTTCCTCGCCGCAGCATCGGGTATCGCGCTATGCCTGCTCGATAGGAATTTGTGGTTTCGCGAAACCGTTAGATATTCCTTGGAAGGTACGAGTATTGCGATCCTTCTTGCGGCCATCTTGTTCTCACCCCGTTATCTCTTCGTCCAGAGGTTATTGAATTATTCTCCAATGGTATGGGTGGGTATCCTGAGCTACTCGCTGTACGTCTGGCACCCCCTCGTTGCCATCGCGCTGCAAAGGTTGGAAACAGTTCTTCCCCACTTGATTTGGGCTGCGGTCGCCATCTCTGCGACGTTTGTGGTCGCATCGATTTCGTTCTACGGGATTGAAGCACCGCTACGAGCTCGCTTTGCTGGAAGATTTTCAAATTGAGTCATCTTCGTTGTGTCCACCGTTCGCGCTCGGCGAGGCGCTGATATTCGTTTGAAGGCCGCCTCCTCAACCAGGTCTTGGAGATACAACTGTTAATTGGCTAACCTCGTCATCGCCACCTCGCAGAATGTTTGGTGGAATGATCTGACAACCTCGGGCCGAATGCGAGCGCGCGTCGAAATGTGGCTCCCGTCGAACTTCAGACGTTTGCCGCTCAGATGTAGGCCGCATAAGCAGAGATAAGATTGCTGAATGCCATGTCATCCGCAGGGATGGCGCCATTCATGTATGCTTTGTTGAAGATAGCCCATCGGTTAAAGGACCAGAAGCCGCAGGTGCCACTCGAATAGAAACCGAACGGATAACAGATCGTCGACGTGCCTTGACTAGTTCTGGACTGCGAACCCGTCGTTTGCGCGAGACTGTTCGGCGAGTTGAGCCCATACCGGTGAGTTTTCGTCGACGCATCGTACGAATACCAAAATGCATAGGTTGTCGCGGTCGCAAGCGCACTCGAGACTGACAATTCCACCGTTCCATTGATCGATGCATTGAGGTTTCCGCTTGTACCGACATAGAGCGCGCACCCCCCGTTCGAACTCGTTCCGTCGCCGTAGATGCAGGAGCTTGTCCCCGAAAACGAATTTGGCGAACGCAATCCAGCAACAATTGAGAACGAGTTGGACATAGCTACTGGTGGGGAACCTATACCGATTCCCCCGGACTGCGTTGTGTAGGTGTTCGTGCTGTTGTTGAGCGTGATGGATTCATGTCCGCTAAAATTCGTGTCGGCGACGTTTTTCGTAACACCGCTGGTGCTCGCCGTGATCGCGTTTCCCAGCGCGTCCACGATCTGGGATTTGCTTGGGTCGATCTTCGAGGCGCGCAGGTAGATCAGCAGATGCGACGACATCTGGGCGAACAGGTCGTCGATCGGGCTGCGGGTGATCTTGCCGTCGAGCGCATTGCCGGTGGCGGTGGCGCTGACGAGAACCGGAACGGGGGCTGTACCCATGATGTGTCTCCTTAGGCCGCGGTCCAGGTGACCTGGTCGTGGCTCAGATAGTTGAACATTGGCGTGGTGCCGGTATCGGTCGAGCTGACATCGGCGGAGCTGTCGCGAATGGTGGTGCGCGGGCCGGTGGTGGGTCCGGGCAGATTGCCGGCCGTGCCGCTGTCGCCCACACCCAGCATGTATTGATGTCCGGACGTGTGGCTTGCAAGCATGGCCGTGATGGTCGTGGCGCTCACCGCGACCGACGACAGGGCGATGTTGGCATTGCCGCCAGTCACATCGAGCACGCGCAAACCAGACTGGCCATTGGGATCGCTCACCACGCTGGTATCGATCGCCAGATTTGAGGTGGCGTTCGTCGTGATGGTGAGCGTCGTGCCGCTGTTCGAAACACCCGTGACATAGAGGCCGGGCACCGGCGCCGCGGCGCGGATCTTCTGCACGGCGCGCGCGATGTATTGCCCGTCGAGCTTGTAGCCATGCGCCGTCTTGTGGATGCTGGTCGCACCGCCGCCGGCCGAATAATTGGCGGTATAGTATTCCGGACCGACAAGCTTGAACTGGTTGGGATTGCTGCGCGCCAGCGCCGGGAACACATAAGCCAGCGCGCAGGTCGCGAGATTGTAGACGCTGTCGGTCCACGAACTCGGCTGCTCGCAGATCAGCGGCACATGCGCAGGCGCCGACCACCCCTGGCTCGCGAAGATTCCCTGAATGGCGCCCTCGATCGCGGCCTGCAGAGCAAGCAGATTGCTCTGGAACCCGCTCGCATTGGTGGCATAGGTGAGATAGTCGTTCTCGCCGATCGAACAGGCGACGCAACATTCCCATGCCCAGCCATTGAAGGCTGCGATCGCGGCGGAGCGTTCGGCTGCGCGCACGAGATCGGAAAACATCGGTGTGCCTGAGAGCAGATTGGTCAGGATCGCGCCGCCGGCCCCGACCGAGCAAAACAGAGCGGCTTCCGTTCCGCCAATATTGCCCGCGGAAAACCATTGCATGATGCCGCCACCATGCGTCGCGCCCTGCCCGCCGGAGACCTGGAATTCGCAATAAGGCTGCAACGCCTGGAGTTGCGCGTCGTCGGTGATGGGTGGGGGCGCGTTCCAGGCGTTGCCAACCATCTGGTTGACCTTGGGACCTCCGTTGAACATCGCGCCGCGGCTGAAGGGCGGCGATGTCGTCAACAATCCGGCCGAGCCGCCGATGGTGAGCGAATGGCCGAGATCGATGACATGGACGAGTCTGGTGATACCGCCCAGCCCTGCCAGCCACGCGCCGGCGCGATAGTCGAACTGGCGGCGCTCATGCAGCGGCGCGTTGCCGCTTGCCGTCGCGTCATCCATGAATTTGACGACCGGCCCCATCTGATGCACGCCGGAAATGCCGCCAGTGGCGGGGTTGCCCCGCGTGGACGCGATGAAGAGATCGAGCCCTGCCCTGGCGGGCGCGTTGTTGGTGGCGCGCAGCGAACCGTCGGCCTTTGCGACATAGGGACAATAATCGTCGAGTGCGCTGGGCGCCGCACCATAGGGCAGGACGATGTTGGCGCTGCCGTCGACGATCGGCATCACGCCATTGCCGGCAGAGAGAAAGGTCGCATTGGGAGACGAAGCATTCCCGCTACCCGTGCCCGCGGCGTAGGCGAAGGCAGGTTCGTCGGCCCATAGAAATCCGGGCGCGGGAATCATGTCGCCGACCGAACCAAGCAGCCGGCCGCCGGCCGTGAGCGCCAGGACCGGATTGCCCGACGAGTCGAACCAGCCGCCGGCAAAAATATTCCCGTCATCCGCCCACATCGCCGGCGCATTGGCGGCGATCTGGCCGATGATGGCCGCTTCGGAGGATTGGGCACGCGCCACTTCGCCGGTCAGGCTGGCATTGGTGGCCGAGAGCGAGGCGTTCAGGCTGGCCAGTGTGAAGCTCGAGACCTGCGTCCAGTTGCCGGAGCCGTTGCCCGTGCCGGTCTTCAGCCAGGTGCCGTCATTGGCGGATGTGCCGTCATTGTAGACGGTCGCATTGGTGTATTGCGCATAGTGATTGGCAGTGTCCTGGGCATAGAGCGCGGAAAGCGTCTGCGCGCCGATATTGCCCGCGGTGTTTTGCTGGGGTGCGGTGATGATGTCCCAGATCGCATTGGCGCTGGTGGCGTTGGCGATGACCACGCAGATCAGGGAGAAATATTGCCCCGTCGTGGCGAACAGACCGCCCGGTGAAACCAGCGTGGCGCCGCTCGCGGCTGAAGCAGTGACCAGTCCCGTTCCGACCTGCACGAGCTCGACGCTGAATCCCACCGGCATGGTGGCTGGCAGGGTAACGGCCACCGCCGCGGCGCTCGTGAAGAGAAGCAGATCGTTCTGGTCGGTCGCTGCTACCGCATAGGCGGTGCCCGGCTGCACATTGACGCCACCGCCCGCGATCGGATTGAGAGTCACGCAGCCCGCCGCCACCAGCGCAAGCTGATCCGCCGCCGAGCCGTTCGACACGACGATCAGGGCGTTCGCATCCGAGAGGTAGGTCGCGCCTGAGGGAAGCGAGGCGAAATTCATGTTCGCTGCCGGCGCAAGCAGGAAGACGGGTGTGTTTGCCATCAGGAATGTCCTTGGATGATTGGGCTGTTCACGGTGTGTCGAATTCGACGCCGCCCCAGGACGACGTGCTGGTGGCCGATGTGCTCCACACACCCTGCACGGCGCAGTTCGTGCCCGCGGTCACGGCGGAGCTGTGCGCGTTGTCGTTGCAGGTGGTTGCGGAGCCGGTGATCTGACAGGTGATTCCGGTCGATGTCAGCGTGCCGGGCGATGCACCGGTCATGATGGTGGTCGTGACGGTGTTGCCGGCACCCGGCGAAGCATTCAACTGGACAAAGAGATTCTTGAACGTCCCTGCATAGGGAAGCAGAACCTGCCCGCCGGAGCCAGGGGTCCATGCGCCGACGCAGCCGCGGAACTTTGTGGTGTTGGAAGCTTGCGCCGCACTATCGCCCCAGCCGAGCGGCGATTTGGTGGATGGCAGGCGCGACGAGGAGATCGTGCCGGAAGTGATTTCGCTGCCGTCGATGCTCTTGCCGGTGAGCGTCTGAACGTCGGTTGTGCCGACAATGGCTCCGGAGGGCAGCGCCTTGCCACTGTCCGCCGCCTGTTGCGGACTGCTGGTCGCTGCCAGCGCATCATTCGCCGTGGTCGATGCGGGCGCATTGATGGGACTTGGTACCTGGCCGGCGAACGCAGAAGCGGCGCCCGCCAGCCAGAGAAGCAGCGTCAGAACTCGCATATCGATTCCATTTCAAAGGGAAGTGCTGTCGAGAGAACACCAGGTGGTCAGGACGTTCTCAGCCAGTTGGCGCCATTCCAGCGCAATGCGCTCCAGCCGCCATTGACGCTCACCGTGTCCACGACCGTTCCGCCATTCTTGATGGTCCAGTTGTACGTCGCGGCGTTTGAGCCTTCGTCGGTGACCACAATCCGCTGGCCGGATGTCAGCCCGCTCGTGGGCAAATCGATCTCGAGGGACGCCGTCGAATTCGTGATGTCGACATAGGAATCGGTGGCTGTGAGGGCCAGTGTGCCGCCCGCAATCGTCACACGCCGGCCACGCGTCGTAAGCGGCGGATTGGTCGTCGCGTCGACGCCTGATGTAGCGGACGAGGTTCCCGCCGCATTCTCGGCCTCGAGAAAATAGGTGTAGCCCGCCAGATCCGGCAGACCGGAATCGGTGTAGTTAAGGGCATTCACCTGCGAGATCTGAGCGGCGGCGGAAAACGGCTGGCCTGTCCCCGGCGCGCGAAACACGCGGTATCCCGTGACGTTGTCGTCGGGCGGATTGGCCGCCCAGGCCAGTAGCACAGTGCCCTGCCCGCCCGTCGCCGCCAGTCCCGTGGGAACGGTTGGCACGCCGCCCGTGCCGCCACCGTAGCCCGCACCTGTGGGGGAATAGGCGTAGGCGGTGACGCCTGAAATGTCTTCGAGCGACGTGCCGAAAATGTTGTAGCTCTGAAACTTCAAATAAATCGTTTGCCCCACATAGTGCAGGGGCAGGTCGTAGGCCAGGAGCGAGGTGGGGAACTGTCCCAGCTCTTCCTGCTGGACGCGCGTGACAAAAGCGCCGCTCGAAAAGGCCTGCACCGACGTGCCGTAAAGACCGCGCCGCAGATAGGTGAGATCGTCGGCATAGGCACCCGTCGCCGCGACCGTGCCATAGGCGATCAGCTCCCCACCGGCCGGCACGGTCCCCGTAAAGGCGGGCGTCAGCAGGCACAGGGTGCGAAACGCGTCGGCGTCGGCATGCGTGGCGCTGGTCGGAAGAATGCCCGCACTCTCCATAAGGTCGATCGCCAGCGTATCCACTGTGTCGGGATCGGCATGGCTCGTCAGATTGGCGGTGAGCTGGCCCTGAAGAGCCGGCGCCGTGATCGTGCCGATCTGCGAATAGGTCGTGCCATCGAAAGAGAGATGCACGATCGCGCCGCCCCAATTCGGGCCGCCGGAAGCGGCGCACCAGATCTGCGCCACGCCATTCGTCAACCCGCTCGAAGGTTCGAAGATCGCGGGCGGATTGACCGGTCCCGGATCGACCAGCGTATCGATCGGCACATTCGTGGACGAATTCGTATTCGAGGCAACCGCCGTGCCGATTCCGCCGGGAAACTCCTCCGCGACAATGGCGAGATTGCCATCCTCATCTTCGTCGATCGTCTGGATGCGCACCGGAAAGCGCTCCAGCCCGATATGCGCATCGCTGAGCGAGACGAGATCGCCCGGTTCCAGCAAGGCAAACTCATAGCCCAGCGTGAACGCATATATGTTGCGGATATAGGCCTGCCGTTGTCCGACCAGCTGCGATACGATGGCGGCAATTCCCATGTCGCAGATTTCGTGCGCCTCCGTCACATCGGCGTCGATCTGGCCGAACTGATCGACAAGCGCCTGGTCCTGCCACTCGACCGGCGCCGCGTTGTAGGCATTGCCGCGATCCATGATCTCGATCTTCACGTGGTTGGGGCAATCGGCGGGATCCGCGCGCGTCACCTGGACGGGACCGCCGCTGCCGCTGCGATCTGCGATGAAATCATCGTAGGTCAGATCATAGGCGACGGTCAGATTCGGCACGTAGGCGGTGCCATTGCCGCTGACGCTCGAATCGCCGAGCGGCACGAACACGAGACTGCCGCCACTCCAGAAGATCCAGCTGTTCGACAACGACGCCCAGCGATCGATGATCTCGCTCACCTGTTCCTGCGTGTCGAGTACGGGCGAGAACAGGAGCCCCTGCGCCTGGCAATAGGTCTTGTAGCTGGCGAGCGATGTGGCATCGATCTGCGCGGCGTTGAGACCGATCGCGTATTGGGGATTGGTCAGAAAATCTTCGATGATGTCGGCCGGATTGGCGTCGGGGAAGTTCGGCATCGTGCCGGATAAGGCACCGATCACCTCGAAACTGTGATTGGGGAGCGACGCCGACGCGCCAAGCTGGTAGCTGGAATCGCAGACATAGGCGAGACTGGAATAGGAGAGCGCCTGCGCGGGATAGGCGCTGGAAAGATACGACCATGTCGCCTGCCCCGCCGCGCCCGTGAACAGAGTCAGGCCGATTTTGGCGAGCGTGGTGAGTGTGCGGTCGGTCCAGACCTGGCCGATGCCCTGGATAGGCCCTTCGCACAGACCGAGGATCACAGCGGCCGAGTAGGTGTAATTTCCGCTTCCCTTGCCGCTGCCGCCCCCTTTGCCGCCACCGCCCTTTCCGTTGCCCTTGTGGCTCTGGAAATTGTTGAACCAGACGATGTTCGGCGACATCCGCGTCTTGCCCCAGACGAGCGCGACCGCTACGCCTTGGGCACTCGTCTGAATCTGCAGTTCCGTGTAGCGCGTCGGTGTCGTCGCGTTGGTGGCGCCGCTGAAAAAAGACATGGGTGTGTGACCTGGATCTGGAAAGGAATGCGCGATGGAACGGCGGCCCCATCCCCTGAAGGAAATCGTCGACTTTCAGATGTCGGATGACGGCAAGAAGTTCGCCGTCAGGCTGGTGACCGCCGACGGACCCACGCTCGATATCGAAATCCCGGCGATTGAAATGGGCGCCCTTGTGCGCTTCTTCGTGATGAATGCGGCCGAACTCGCGAAAAGCCGCCCCGTCAACGAAGAGGAGAGCGACCCGGCCCATGGCCAGGTCACTCCGATCCCCACCCAGGCCATCGGTCTTGCCCAGGGTGCCGTACACTCCGAACCGCTGCTGATTGTGCAGCTCTTTGGCTTCGACCTCGGCTTCGAGGTTCCGATTACCGAACTGTCGCGCCTGTCGGCCGAGTTTTCACAAGCATCCCTGCTCATGTCCGCCGACGTGACCCGGCCGCAATAGCGGCTGTTGCCACAAATCGAATATCTTTCGGGGCCGCGGCGCCCCGTTTCGAAGAAAGCACAATTCGCAATCGTGGAGTGGCGATAAGGTCACGCGCCCGTCCTTGTACCAGGCGTGAATGACGTGTGCCCCGTCCACCACCAACGCGCCGTGGCTGAAGCAACGGCCGACGCGATAGACCATGACGTCGCCGGCCTTCGGAGCGCGCCGGACTTCCACGCCGAGGCCGGCGATCCAGCCGAGGAAACGTTCCTCGTCGCGATGCAGATGCCATTGCGGCGGATAGGGCCGCGGATCGAAGGGCGCGATCAGTCCCGTATCGGCGAACACCCGGATGAGCAGCATCGCGCAATCCACGCCCTGCCCTTTGATCGCGGTCTGATCGCGAAACGGCGTGCCCAGCCACGTCATCGCTTCCGCCACGACCCTGGTGCGTTCGTCGGCTTCCCGGGCACTCACACGCCGAACTCCGCCTGGGGCACGAACGGATAGCCGCGGAAATGCTGCAGATTGTTGTAGGTATTCTGGCACGTGGTCATGTTGCGGTCGCAGCCCTGCACGACCGTGAACGCATCTCCGGCCGAAGGCGCGTTGTAGAGCGGATAGGTCAGCGAAAGGCCGGTATTGGTCGCGAGCCTGACCGTGCAAATCTGTCCCGCCGCAGCGCCATCGAGCATCGTCAGTTTGCCCAGCGTATACAGCGCGGGGTTCGTGGGGATCACGCCCCAGGTGACATTTCCAGCCGTCGAGCCCGCGCCTGCATTGCCGCCGAGCGCGAAGGCCGATTCGCTCAAGGCGCATCCCGCGTCGCAGAATGTGTGCAGACAGGTCGTCTGGTAGAGGTTGCGCGGCGCCTGCTGGTTCATCAGCACATTGTCGCCCTTGGCCGTGAGCGTCACGCCCTCTGCGTCAATCACGGCATTGCTCTGCCGACCATTGAACAGCAGCACGGCGCCGAGCGACGTGTCGCCCGGCACGGGCATGAACGCGCGATCCAGTTCGATCCGTGCGCCATCGAACAGGCCGTTGTGAATCTGCCGCTTGAGGTTCGAAAGAAGCGCGTCCTGCGCCGCCAGGCGCAGTTCGAGTTCCGGTACCTCCACCGTGTTGCGCACTGCGAAGCGATTGCGCGACACGAGCGGCGCGCCGTCTCTTGCGCACAGCCATGTCTGGCCGCCCACGACGAGGCTGCGATCATAGGCGGTCCAGCGCCAGGCCGTGCCGTCCAGCAATTGCACGGTGAACAGATCGCCCATGTGACACGGCGTGCGCGCCGCGAGAAAGGCGATCAGTTGCGCACTCGCCTGTCGCATGAGTTCTGCCTTTTTGACGATCCGGAGGAATGCGTGCTGCAGCGAAACTAGAATCGCAGGCTCTGCAGCGTGACCTTGTTGAGCGTCCAGAGCTGATGCATGAACTTCTCGAAATCGAGACTGTTGGCCTGGAAACGCACATAGTGGAAGTAGCTCATATCCACGCTGAGCACGTGACCCGCCGGCGGCGACGCGTTGAACATGAGCTGCTGCTTCACGGGCGTCGCGGTCGAAACCGAAAAGCCGAAGACCGGATCGGAAATCGCCACGGGCGTGGTCGAACCATCGACATAGAGTCTGAAGGGCTGCAGCGTATCCACGCAACCGATATGGCCCGTGCCGAAGAGGCCCAGCGCCGGGTCGTTCGCGCCGATACTGCGCACCAGATCGTAGGACGCGACACCAGAAACCGTCGTCGCGACAGGCTGCCGGAATACGCGCCAATCATCGTCATCGTGGAACTGAAAACCCGCGAGCGAGCCCGTGCAGGCGAGAAACAGGCCCTGAATCTGACGCAACTCGTCCCAGTCGCGGCCATCGCGGCGGCCGTCGCGCAGCAGCTCGTAGGTCAGATCCCATTGCCAGAGCGGTTCCGACCAGTAGCTCATGCGCACTTCGCCACCCGACTGGTGACTCTGCACGCTTACCGCATGTTGAGGCCTGCGGACCTTTGCATAGGAAAGCCCCGGCAGATTTCGCGGATAGGTCATCATGGCGCGATCAGGCCTTGAGCGGCTTCAGCGCGCCATTGCGAAATTGGCGGTTGAGCCAAGAGAGCATCTCGGACGATTCCCGCGTCAGCATCTCCGCCAGGGTCGAAGGCTCACGCGCATGGATGGTGGGAGCATAATGCATGTTCACGTCTCCGCCCGCGCCCAACCCGCCGCCATGCGAACGCAAACCGCTTGCGAAATCCCGTGGCACCACCATCTCGCCCTGATGGATGTTCGCCACCATGTCGCGACTGACCTCCCAGGCACCGACATCGAAGGAGACAAGCGAACCTGCCCAGCTCATTGCGCCACCAAAGGCACTGGCCGCTGCCGCAGGCGCCAGTTCCGGCCCGACGACCGGAATCGCCGCGGTCGCCGCATAGGCACCAGCCGCGGCGACCGCGGCATTGTCGGTAATCTGCCCGACCGCGGTCGCGGTCTGGGTTGTTTTGGTTGCGAATTCCTGCGCGATCTGGGTTTCGATCCAGTTTTCCAGCATGTTTTCGCCCATGCCGAGAAAGGCTTTGAGGATACCTTCCGCCACCTGCAGCATGAATTGCTGGAACGATTTGCCCTGAAAAATCAGACCGTCCAGTGCCGAATTGAAAGACGATTTGATCGAATTGCCGAGCTGGAGCCATTTCTGGGTCTCCTCGCTCGCGAGTTGCGCATCAGCGGTCTGGACATGATGGTTGAAGGAGTCCAACAGCTGCTGCCGCTCCTTCTCTGCGTCGGCAAAGGCTTTGTTGCCGGCCACAAGCCCCGCATGCTCGGCATTATACCGCTTTAGCACTTCCTGCTCGATCGCCTGCGTCAGGCCCACTTCCGCATCGCGGCGCTCCTGGGCGCTGATTTCGTGCGCCTTGTACTCGGCCTCCAGCTTCGCGGTCGTTTCGGCGAGTGCGTCATTTTCCTGCTTCAGGAACAGTTGAAAGCTGTCTTCCTGCAACTGGCGTTTTTTCGTTTGATATTGCTGCTCGATCGCCGAAAGCCGGATCGTGTGCTCCTGGTCGAGCGACTCTTCCTGGGCAAAATCTTTGGCCCGCGCGGACGCGTTGCCGGCATCCGCGGCCTCCCGGCTTTTGAGCGCGTCGCGGGCCGCCTGATCGCGGGCGTTTTCGAGTTCGACCGCCTGGGCTTTCCACTGATCGAGCGATTCCTGTCCCTGGGCCAGCGCGAAATTGTTGGCCTGGCGCTCCGCATCGATCCATTTGAGTTCGGATTGTTCATGGATGCGGGCCAGCTCGTCCGCTTCCCTGCGCGCTTGTTCGACTCGTTGATCCGAGCCCTGTCGCGAGCCGTGCTGTTCCGGGGCGCGCGCAGCATTGGACATCGCTTCTGTCGCGAATTGCTCCAGCGCACCGAGCTGTGCCTTGGCCGCTTCCACGGCATCGGTCAGCGAGTCGTCGAGTTCGGCACCGATGGTAATCCGGACTGCGGCATCATCCGCCATGATCGTCCCTCCGGTCGCGCACGAGTCCTGCCTGCTTTGCGATCGTGCCAAGAGCCATCACAAGTTCGAGCGTCTCGACCGGCATTTCCTCGAATTCGTCCCGGGTCAGCGCGGCATGCGCCCGGGTGAGGGCGAGATGCGCGACCGTGACCAGCTGGTCGTACGTCGCCGCATCCAGAAAGCGCGCGAGTTGTGCGAGATCGCCGCCATCCTGCGCGCGCGCCTGGACGACACGCGGGATGAGATCGAGCAGGATGGGGACGATCACACGATTTTGCCGCGGCGTCAGACGCGGGACCGGCCAGTCGCGCCCGGCAAGCGCAATGGTCGGCGTATCGGCAGCAGAGTGGTCCATCAATTCAACCTCAATTGTCCGTCAGGAAACAGCCGCATCAGTTCTTCCGCGGCATCGACATCGCGAGGGCGCGGCTTGTAGCCGAGCCACGACGCGACCATGACCGTCAGTGGCGGATGCCGGCGCCATTCTTCCCGCATCGCTTCGAGGCGCGGCACGGTCAGCGCATCTTCCCAATAGTCGGGCGTCGTGCCCGGAAGGAAATTCACGAACTGCGCGATGATCGCATCCCAGTCCGGCGCCTCGTCGCAGAAAGCACTGCTGCCCGCGCTTCGCGCCCCGGACATTAGCCCCGTCTGTCGCGCGATGGTCGCGAGGGCATCCAGCAGCTCGAATGTCGCAATGGGCCAGTTGTCGAATGCATGCCGCGATAGCGAGGGATGGGCCCGGGTCAACGCGGCGAAGACGATCTCGAGCAGATTGTCGTAGTCCGCCGCCGGCCGCGCACCCAATGCCATCAATCGCGGCACAACGATCCGGTTCTGCCGTGGCGCGAGAAACGGAATGGGCCGGGAGCGGCCGGCGATGACGATGCACAGATCGCCCATGCCAGGGTTGGCCACGCGCGAAGCCTATTCGCTGAACGCGAAAGTGCCCCAATTGTTGTTGGGGTCGGCGAATGCCGTGAACTCGAAATCCTGGATGGTGTAGTCGGTGTTCTTGAATGGCAGCGACCATTTCGCGGCCCGGCAGGCATTCAGTTTCAACACCAGCTTCTTTTCGACGCCCTGCACGAAATAGTCCTGCTTCGCCATGATCTCGAACACCGGTCCTGTTCCCATCAGCTGGTTGGCAAGAGAAAGCTGGACAAGGCTCGTGGCCGAATAGCCGTAATAGACGACAAGGGGGACGTTCTCATCGCCGGCGTTGAACGTGTAGCTGCCCGCTCCCGCCGCACCCGGCACGTATTGGCCGACGGCCGGCGTGGCCGTCACCGGCTGCAGCTGCGCGCCATTGGCATAGAAGACACCGAGATCTTCGAGAAAACTCGCATGGTTGGTAACCTGATAGGCGGTCGAAGAGAGGGTGAACGGCTCGGCCACCGCCATATCGATGCCCGCGCTGTCGGTTTCGGTGCTGCCGAGGAGCAGATTGTTGACGGTCGCGCCCTGGATGCGCGCGAATTTCGCCTTGCCGGTGACCTTCATGTTCGCCGGAGCGACATCGATCGGCATCTTGTAGGCGCCGCTCAATTCCTTGAGCGTGACCGCAACGTCGATCTCCAGATCCTGGAGCACGCCCAGGAAGGACGGCTTGGCATTGGCAATGTCGGTGCGCTTGCCGATCGCAGTTCCGACGCCGAAATTGAGTTGCATGGTTTCAATCCTTTCGGGATGGCATGAAGAGTGGGGAGATCAGGCGTTGACGAGGATCTCGACGGGAACGATCGCTTCGGATTGGCCGGAAAGGCCTTCGGCGATGGTGATTTCGCCGGCGATCCGGGCATGGCTGACAAGCCCGCCCAGCGTCTGGCGATAATTCTGCCATTGGGTCCATGCCAGCGCCCCCATCACGGCGTCGAGCAGTCCATTCATCTGGGTAGAGACCGGTGAAACCGGATCGTTGCTTTCGCAATAGAGGAGCAACCGGCATTGCAGCGTGACAAGCGGCGGCTTGCCGACAGGCGCTTCCCAGTTCTCGCCCAGTTCGACCTGCAGCAGAGCCGGCTGCAGACTCTGATCGACATCGGAATATTCCCGGATGCGACGGGTCTTGGTCACGAAGGGCGCCGACGCGCCTACCAGCGCAAACAGCGCGGCGTAGATGTTCTCCCGCGAAAATTGTGGCTCGCTCATGAGATGGCCTCCCCGACCAGTTTGCGGATGGCGTCGACCGCGCCACTGCGCTTTTCCGCGAGCGCGCTGCGCAGATAGGAGCGCTCCGGCAACGCGATCATGCGATTGTGCGCGGTGATCCGGCCGCCATATTCCTGGATGCGCGCATAGGGAACGCTGCCGTCGCTTCCGACGGATGCCGTGATCTTTCCGGCTTGCGCATCGCCCTGCGCCTTGATGCTGCCAAGAAGCGCACCGCTGCGGATCTGCAGCACCTGGCCGGACAGGTTTGCTTGGACACGGGCGAGCAGGCCATCGCCTTGTACCTGGAGTCCTCGCGCAAGTTCGCTTTGGAGCGACGCCCGGATCGCCGCGAGCCGCGCCGTTGCCTGCGTCGCATCGACAAGGATTTTCAGCACGGCCGTGTCTTTCTATGGCGGCGATGTCGGTCTAGACCGGCAGCATGTTCCGATAGGGCTGGAGGAGGCTTTCGACGAACTGGTCGAGACGCGCATTGTCGAAGGTCACGGTTTCATTGCCGCCGAGCGAATGCGTCTTCTCGCCGATACGCTGGGAATAGCGGAACATTTCGCTCGTCAGTTCGATCGCCGCCTGGGCGAGATCGGCCGGAACATAGCCGTAGCTGATCAGAACGTTCTGCCCATTGTCGGCGCTGTTGAAATCATAGGTGCCGGCGAGTGCGTCCAGCGCGTATTGGCCCTGTTGCGGCGCCGCGTCCACGAGCGCAAGCGGTGTGCCGTTCGCATAGATCACCGCGACATCGCTGGCCCACGCGCCATAAGGCGCCACCACGCTTGCCGCGCCGTTCGCCACCAAGTGCGGCTCGCCGCTGATCTGATAACCGGCCTGATAATCGACGAACACATAGTCGCCACCAAACGTCACATTGTGGAGCGTAACCTCTTGATGGGCGCCCGGCGGCGTGCCGTCCCAGGCCTCAAGCGTGAAGCCTGCGGTCAGCGAAGGCGACACAGCACCGCAAGTCGTCGTCAGCGACGCAATCGCGATCACCGGATATTGCCGCAGCACCATGCTGCAGGCACGGGGCGCCTTGCGCACTTCGCTCACGCTGCGCGGCAGGATGGCGGGACGCTGGATATAGGACAGGATCTGCCGGCTGGCGCGGGTGATGAGCCCAGACAGAGCCGCGTCGGAATTGGTGTCGCTGCGGCCGAGCCACGCCTTCACATCGGTCAGCGTGGTGAGATCATTCGCGGCCATGCTCGCCCTCCCGGGATTCCAGGACGAGTAAGCGCAACGCGGCATTTGCCATATTCCAGCATGTTGGAACTCCGCGCTCCTTCAGCCAGTCGAACATCTCATGGCGCGATAGTGCTTCCACCGGCGGCAAAGTGCTCCGGTCGGGCGCTTCCCATTCGGCAAAGCCATGGGCGCGCAACGCGTCGAGTGCGTCGTCGGAGATTTCACAGGTTCCGTCGGCGGCGATCTCGATCGGCTGTCCGCGCCAGGTGGCGGCTCCTTGTGCGATGCATTTGGGCATATGATGCGATCCTCGAAAAAGAGAACGCCATGGCTCGCGAGAAGCGAGCCATGGCGAACATGCGAGACGGGACGGCTTAGCCGTTGGCGATGTTGGTGATGACGCCCAGCGCGAATGGCGCATACACGGCCAGCACCTCTTCGGCGTAGATGCCATATTCGCGACGGCGCGTGCGCAGCGGCCAATCGACCCGATAATAGTCGCGCCGTGTGATCACCTCGGCGACGTTCGGCACTTCGTTGGACTGGTACCATTCCGGCAATTTCGCGCAATGCACGAACAGCGTTCCGGGCGGGAGGTCCGGATGCGCTACGACGGGAATCATGTCGCCGCCACCCGGCTCGTCCATGCCGCCGCCGACAAAGGGATTGTAGTAGTATTTAACCTGGCCGCCCGCGGTGATCGCATAGGGCTGGCCCGGCGTGGCGCTCACATCGTAACGCAGGAGCGGACCCGAGGCGTTGCTCAGCACCTTGCTGGTGATGTTCTTCTGCTCCTGCGAACTCACGAAGATCTGCGTGGGGCCGAGACGGTAATTGTCCCACATGGTCTGCAGCAGCGTATCGATTTCCACGATCGAACCGCGGCCCGACGCGGTGAGCGGTGTGCCCGCGCCGGCCGTGCCGGTCGGCTGCACCGTCACATTGCCGCCGGCGAACGCGTTGGTGACGAAGCCGTCGAACGCCAGTGCGTTGGTGGAATTGTCGGCGGTGACGGTCGAAGCCGCCTGGCGGCCGGTGGCAAGCGGCGCAGCGAACGATGCGCTGTTGATGGTGGTGATCGCCTGCAGCGTTTCCGAACCCGCGGTCCCGACAAACCAGGCATAGGCGACGGCGCCCTGCACCGGCGTCGCGCTTGCGAACAGGGTCTGGCCCAGCGTCACAGCCTGGGTCGTATTGGTCGAGCGGTTGGATGTGCCGCCATTCAGCGTGTAGGTGTTGCCATCGAGGCCGGTGATCGATTTGGTGGGCGCGAAGCCGGACGCGGCATTGCCCTTGCAGTTGAGCCAGCCTTCCAGCGTCATCGCCATGACGATCACGGAATAGGTGGCCGAAGGCAGGGTGCCGCCCGAACCCGACGCGCTTGTCGTCGGCGCCGACGGCGTGCCCAGCGCCAGGCTGGTATTGCCGGCGAGAAGCCCCGTCTCTTCCTTGCGCATGGTTTTCTGCAACAGGCGCAAGGACACGGTGGTGTTCAGGTCTTCAAATCCGGCAGCGGCGGATTCGGCTTCGAAGGTCAGATAATCTTCCTCACCGATCGTCACATAGGTCGCGGATTTGTCGCTCGCGCTGTAGCTCATCGCGGCCGAACGCTGGCCTTCGGGAATCCATCCCATGGCGTCGAAGCCCGATCCCGTAAGCGCGGTGATCTGCTTCCAATGCGCCGCCGTGCCATAGCCAGCCGGCCGGCCGACGCGCGGCGTGAGATTTCGGAGCTTCGTGACGATGGGATAGAGGTTTTTCGCCGGCGCCTGCAGATCGTAGAAGACCAGCCCCGATCCGATGGTGACGGATTTGGCGAGATCCGTTGAGGCATTGGTCAGCGCGGCCTTCATCAAGGCCAGGGTTTCAGCCGTCATGTTCATGCTATGTTCCTTTCAAGAATGCGCGACTCGGCGTCCGGTTGTGACGGGTGGACGGTTCAGCGTCCGGGAGCGCCGGGGAGTGGATTGGCGAGGGTGAATTTCATCAGCACACGGGCGCGCTGTTCGGCGCTCAGCGTGTCCAGATGTTTGCGGAACTGTTCGACCGGCTCGCCATTCGGTTCGCCGCGGTCCTGACCTTTCGTGACCGTACGCGCGCCACGCAGAACGGGCCCGCCGGATACGGGCAACGCGCCCAACCGTGCAGCTTCCGATTCCAGGCGCGCGATTTTCGCGAGCGCCGCGTCGAGCCTGGGCGCGATCGCCGACGGCGAAGCGGCGCGGGCACTGTGGCGCTTGTCGATCGAATCCGCGTCGTCACCGCAGTCGCTGTCGTCGTCGCCCCTGTTGTCGCCACTATTGTCGCCAATGTCATCGGACATCGCGCCGTCGCAGGCGGCGCCGAGCGCCACAGCGGTATCGTGCAACGCCTGCACACGCGCAAGGTCGATAGCGGAATGGCGCGCGCCCATCCTGGCGAATTTGCGCAGCTCCGTGGAGCCGTCTTCCTTGACCACCTGGAAGGTCGCGGTCGGAATACAGGGGCTGTCGACCAGCGAGATTTCCATCGGTCTTGGCGTGTAGCGCGTCAGTTCGGGTTGCGCGCTGTCGGGCCAGCGCTTCAGATATTTTCCGCCCATCGAAAAGCCGGTGTAGACGCCTTCCAGCACCTTCTGCCATTCGCCGTCATCCACGATCTTTCCGCAGGCTTCGATGCGGCGCTTATCGTCGTCGAATGTGAGGCTTTCGAGCTTGCCGACCGCCACCTGGCCATGCATGGCCCTGAGATTGCCGAGGCTCCTGCCGTCGGACGCTTTGGCGATGTCAGCCGACCAGGATTCGAATTCCGGCCGTGCGCTGGCATAGTCCATGATCTCGCCGGATTTGTCGGCGATCTCCTCCGCCACCGTGCCATAGACGAGGCGCCGCGCGGCATCGACCTTGGTGATCGGAATGAACAAACGAAAATCCATCGGATGACTCCTTTGTGAATGTCGAGACAGGGCGACGCGCGGGAACAAAACCGGTATTCACGGGCCGGCATTGTCGTGCGATACTTGGTTGCTGAGACTGGCTTTCACGGGGGAAATCACATGCTGCGAAATAAATTGCTTGTCGCTGCCGCGGTTGTCGTAGCCGGTGCCACCGGCGCAAACGCGAGAATCGTCATTTCTCACGGACCGACAGAAAACATGAGTTGCGCAACAGGGGTCTGCACGCCGACGAGTTCGAATGCCGTGCTCAATGTCGGGGATCTGGAAGCACTACTCGCAACCGGCAATCTCGAGATCGATACACACGCCAAACATGTCAATGCAAAAACAATCGATTTCGAAGTGCCGGTCCAGTGGTCTTCGCCATCGATGCTGGTCCTGACCGACAGTAACACACTGGTAAACCAGCGCGTTTCCGTGACTGGCTCTGGTGGCGTCAATATTTTCACCTTCGAAAGACTTATTTTCGGCCCCAAAGGCAAGATCACATTCACCGGATCGTCTGGGACCCTGATCATTAACGGAAGTACTTATCAGCTAGTGAGTACGCTGCCTGCCCTCGCCGGCGCCATCGCAGCAAATCCGCAAGGGGACTTTGCGCTTGCCAATTCATACAATGCCAGCCAGGACGGCGTTTATAGTGTTTCGCCTATCTCGACCAATTTCGACGGATATCTGGTTGGTCTTGGAAACACGATTTCGAACATATCCATCAACAATGCCAATGAGTGCTGCGTGGGAGGGTTGTTCGAGAGCATTTCCGCGCGCGGCGCTGTCGCTGGCATAAGGCTGAAGAACCTTTCCGTTTTGTCCAACCATGGGGCCGCCGGGCTGGTATACGAGAACTTCGGTATACTGTTCTCCAACTCTGTTACGGGCAGCGTTGCTGGCGGTTCGGATGCCTCCGCTGTCGCGGGATTGGTCGCCATTGACTATGGACAAGTCAACGCCAGCTACTCCTCGGCGTCAGTGACTTCGTCAAGTGGCAATTCCGACGCGGGCGGCCTGGTTGGTGCCGAATTCGGAATGACGCAAAACTCCTTTGCGACAGGAGCGGTTTCAGTCAGCGGAGCCGGCAATATCGGCGGCCTTATCGGAGAGGTAGCCGAAAACGGTATGGCAGCCGACTGCTACGCCACTGGGAACATATCCGGAGGCCCTGGTTCAAATGTCGGCGGTATCGTCGGCCAGAATGACTTCAATAGCAATCAAGTGTCGACCAGCTATGCCATTGGAGTCGTTTCCGGCGGAAGCGGAAGCGCAGTAGGAGGAGCCTTTGGGGTGAACGACAGCAAGCGCGTGGTATACGAATATTGGGATACAACAACCAGCGGTACGAGCATTGGTGTGGGACTCGGCAATGGCAGCGAGATTACTGGCCTCACCAGCGAGCAATTGGAAGCCAACTTGCCATATGGTTTCGACACGAAAACCTGGGCCGAGAACCCGAAAATCAATAACGGATTTCCTTATCTGACGAGCAATCCACCACCGAAATAGCTTTTCCTGAATTGCAACGATCACTCGGTCTCTAGCGGCGCCAGGCCGCGGGCGGCGCGGACTTCGTTGACGGTGCGGATACCGGACTGGACATCGGCGACATCGATCGCCGCGGCGGTTTTCGGATCGGTTTCGCGATCGTCGACCGCCACCATTTCGATATCGCGCCAGCCCATGCGGTCGAACAGGATGCGGAACAGGCGCCGGAAATAGTTGAGCACCGGCAGAAGCCCCTCCTCCACCGCCACATCGTGGGCGCTCTCAGCGGTGGCGCGGTTCATCATTGAAACGAAAGGCTGCGGGCTGATCGAGAAAGCGAAGCAGATGAGCCGCGCCAGGAATTCGTCGTAGGGATCGTTCAATTGCGGCGGCTTCAGCGGCACATAGGCGATGCCGCCCGGCACCCAGAGCCCCTGGCGTCGCGCCTCGACATTGCCGGCGAACAATCCGTCCCAATAGGTCTGCCAGCCGCGCAGCTGATCCATGGTCCAGGATTCGGGCGCGGTGAAAATCCCGTCGGTCAGGTTGCCGTCGGTATAGAAGGCCAGCTGATGCATCTGGCGGCGGATCAGGGTGTTGGCGGTCAGGATCACCTGCTCGACCGGCGAATAGCCATAGACATGCCCCGGCCGCCGGTTGCGCGGAAAATAGATCAGCTGGTCGCGCGAGAAATCGGCCGCCGGCACGCCGTGCAGGATCTGCTGATAGGCGACGTCGGGAGATTCCGGCGTGCGGCCATCGGCATCGATGCGCGGTGCGATCGTGGCGCCGTCCACCGGCTCAAAACCGTAGATGCCGCCGCTGCGGTCCGGCCGCAGGAACAGCGACACCGCATCGGTGACGAACATCTCCTCCGCCAGCATCCGCATCCAGCCGCTGAAATCATGTTCGCGATCGGGAAAGGCGAAGAACGCCTGCGCCGCGCCAATTTCAGCGGCAAAGGCGCTTTCCGCGGAGTGGGTGCCGTCGGCGCGCTTTCTTGGCCGCACGTCCCAGTCCTGCGCCTCGACTTGATCCTTCCGGGTTTCGATGACGAGGCGCAGCAGATCGCAATTGTCGGCCAGCATATGCAGATCGGCGAACGACACAGGCTCGGCAGAACGCGGCTGGTATTGCAGATTGTAGCCGACGGGATAATCGAAGGCGCGGCCGCCCGTGCCTTCCGGCGCCAGCGGCTTCACGGGCTGCATCGGCCCGAACCAGGTGGTGGGCGCCGCGCCGGAAATGACATAGCGCACGGCCTGCCCCACCCGCGCGGCAAGGGACGGCGACACGGGGCTGACCCGCGCGCCCGGGATCGACAGATCGGGCATATGGTCCTCTCGGGAATGAAGGAAGCGGTGCGCGCTTGCAGCGCACCGGACATCAAAAACCCGGCCGCCGTTGCCGGCGCCGGGCGCAGATGTTCGTCATGACAAAAATGATAGAGCGTTTGATCAAACGCGTCAAGCGCAAAAATGCATCGTGACGCGATTTTTCCGTAGACGGAACGTTATGTGGACGCCTCTTTTTGCCCACATGCCTGTCCGTTGCTTTTTTTCTCGCAAAGGCAAGATCGCTAGCTCTCGCCGCCTGTCTTTCGCTCAAGCTTCTTTTGCAGGCTTTTGCTGGCGGCTTCCATGCGTTTGCGCTCGGCTTCGTCCTGGGCTTGCGTGTCGCCGGCTTTCGGCTTGGCGTGGATATAGCCGGCGGCGTTGCGGGCCATCTGGTCGCGACGCGTTTCCCCCGATTTGCCGTTGCGCATCACGCGGAGCATGTAGTCGACGGGGAGTTCGCTCGCGGGCGAATCCGGCGCGTTTTTTGCGGGTGACACGCGCTTCGCGGATGCCTTCTTCGACTTCTTCTTCGCGGGCTTCCTTTTCGGCTTCCTGGCTGGCGCCTTCGCCGGCTTCGTCTCGACCTCGCTCTCTTCGGTGCTCATGCGCCTCTCCCTTCCCGCTGCGCGCGCAATAGATCGTGGCGCGACGCATCTGTCTTCACAACCTCAGGCAACTTAAAGCCTGCCCTGCCGCCGCCGCACTTCATGGGCGGCGAATTCCAGCCAGCCGGCCGCGTTGCCGCGTTCGAGCATGAGTTCGGTCAGCGCCCAGATGCAGGCATCGGCACGGTCGGGCGAGCCGTCGCCGAGATACCCTTCGGTCGAAAAGGCGGAGAGCTGGTCTTCCAGCTCGCCCAGTCCCAGGGCGTGGCCCACTCTGCCTTGTTCGTAGAGCGCCGCGATCGGCTCGGCGCGGGCCACCTTGCCGCGCGAGGCGGTGACGGATTTGATTCGCGCGCCGACATTGGCGGCCTTCAGCACCTCTTCCACCAGCGCGCCGCCGAAATTGGTTTCGACCACCACGCAATCGGCCTTGTGCTGCGCCACGGTTTCGGCGACGCGCCGCGCCCAGCCCGCGGGCGAGAGCGAACAGGTGGCATCGGCCAGCACGCAGGCGCGGCCCTCCATCGTCTTGCCCGCCGCCACGATGCCCACACTGTCGCGGCCATCGCCGCCGCGCGTGCCGGAAGGATCGACTCCCACCACGACGCGCACCAGATCCGGCGTGGTGCCTTGCGACTGCGCGGCCTCGAGCATGGTGCGGGTCCACAACGCGCCGGGCACATCCTCGAGCAGTTCTGCCTCGATTTCCTGGCGCCCGAGCCGCGTGCCTTCATAGCGGCGGATCACCTCGTCGAAGAAGGCGGGCGCGAGATGTTCGCGGTTGTCGAAGGTCGTGCCGCGCGTCATCACCGTGTCGCTGCGCGCCATGATGGCTTTGAGCAGCTTCAGCGGCCTGGGCGTGGTGGTGATCACCTGTTGCGGCCGCACGCCAAGGCGCAGGCCGAATTGCAGATTGTCCCATGCCGCGTCGAGCCGCTTCCATTTCGCCAGTTCGTCGCACCAGGCGGTGTCGTGCTGCGGGCCGCGCAGCGCGTCGGGCTCTTCGGCCGAATAGAGCGTGGCGATGGCGCCATTGGCCCAGGTGAGCCGGCGCTTCGACGGCTCGAACACCGGCCGGTTCCAGGGTGGCGCGATCGCCAGCAAACCGCTCTCGCCTTCCACCATCACATCGCGCGCATCGGCGGCGGTGGCGGCGACGAGCGCGATCCGCCTTCCTCTGCCGCTTTCGGCACGGGCGCGAATCCATTCCGCGCCGGCGCGCGTCTTCCCTGCGCCGCGGCCGCCCATATAGAGCCATGTCGTCCACGCGCCTTGCGGCGGCTGCTGTTCGCTGCGACCCCAATAGGGCCAGAGATAGGGCAGCGCGCGCTTCTCCTCTGCGGAGAGTTTGAGAAATTGCCCATTGCGGCTGCGCGGCATCTGCACGCGCGCACCCTCGCGCAATCCAACCATGCGCCGTCTCCATGCTGAGTTGTCTGAAAGGACGCGACGCAGGAAGCAACCGCGGTTAACAAATGTGTCGCCGCTTAGGATGCGGGCCTGTTGCCCTTCTGGGCCGCGACCAGCGCGTTCCATTCGGCGAGGCCGTCGCTTGCAGGCTGGACAGGCACCTCGTTCAGGATCGCTTCGACAAAGGCGCGAAACTCCGGGCCGAATTGCGGGCGCGACAGTTTCCAGGCGGCGCGAAAGCCCGGCCGCGCCATGAAAAAGCGGACGCCGGCCACATAGGTGTCGTAGGTCGGCTTCGACATCAGTCCTGCCTTGTACTGCAGGATCGTATCCTCGCCGCTCAGAAACGACGCACGCGCGAGCAGCATCCATTGCGCGAATTCGACCGGCGTCAGATCGGCGTCACCCGCCATGCCCTTCAACCAAATTCTGGCCATCTCAGGATGGGCGACCGCAAGCGAGGCCGCCGAGGTACGGTCGGCACGGGCCTGCTGCATCAGGCCACGCTGGCTCCGCTCGGCATAACGCACCTGGAGACCCACATAGACAAGCGAGCACACCACCGCCGCCGAAGCGGCGATCTGGCTGATATAGAAGATCGTTTCGAGCGTCATGCGCCCCCCTCTGCCCCATCGACGCCTGGCACTATAGGGCAGGCATCACAGGGAGGCCCATCGGCCCCGACGAGCACCGGCCAATGGGGGCAATCACCGTCCCGGCGGCCGGCCGAGGGTCATGCGTTGGCCGCGCGCCAACTTTTTTCACCATGTGGCGAATTCCTGGCGCTCCGGCATTCGACGGCGGCGCGGCGCAATGCTAGAAGCCCCCTTCTTTTTTGCGAAGGAATTGGCACATGACGACAGACGACAAGGCCGCGAGCGCACCAAAGGCTGCGGGCAAGGACAAGACTGCCAAGAAGGCAAAGCGCGAAGCCCGAAAGGCCAAACAAGGCAAGGGCGGAAAACCCGGAGCCGCAAAAGGCGCCAAAGGCGCCAAAGCCGCCCAACGCAAGGCGCAGCATGCCGAGCGCAGCGCCGAAAGCACCGCCCAGCAGAACCGCCGCACGGCGCTCAACTCTGCCGCCGTATCACTCGGCGCCGGCGCGACGCCCGACGCGATCTTTGCCCGCGCCGAGGCTCTGCTCGCCTGGCTTAAATAGGGCCCTTCAAACGTTCCGATTGTCAGTGCCCTGCCCCGGTAGCCCGGGGCAGGAGACGGACGGCGTATAGCGACGAGGCCGCCGTGTCTCCGGCCGGGCGAAGCGTCCGGCGTGTCGGCCGGAATGCAGGGTGCGCAGGCACCTTGTGCCACACAGCACGAAGGGCTTGCGGTCGGCGGGCGCAAATGTTCGGTATGCGGGAATCGATACGGCGTTTGATCAAACGCGTCAAGCGACAAAGCGCATCGCGGCGCATAATTTTTCAGTACACGGAACGTTGCGGCAACAGACTTTCGCGCCATGTTCCACGGCCACGACGTGAAGGGCCGAGCGGCACGCAGACAGGAGAACGATCGTGAAACTGGCGGCCTATCTGGACGATTCGGGACGACACCTTGGCCTGGTGGCGGGAGACGGGATCGTCAATCTCGATCGTTACGTCCCCAATGCGCCCGGCGGCATGATTGCCCTCATTCGCGACTATGGCGCGCTGGCGCCGATTCTGGCGGAAGCGCAGAACGCAAAGCCGGATTTCCTTTTGTCGGAGGTAAAACTTGCCGCGCCGATTGCGCGACCTGGAAAAATCCTCGCCATCGGCCTCAACTATCTCGATCACATCGAGGAGACCGGCGCGCAACGGCCGACCTACCCGACCTTCTTTGCGAAAATGCCGACGGCGGCAAATGGCCCGTTCAACCCGATCGAATATCCCGCCGTGTCGCGCGAACTCGATCACGAAGCCGAACTCGTGGTGGTGATCGGGCGGCGCTGCCGCAATGTGCCGGCCGAACGGGCGCACGAAGTGATGTTCGGCTTCTGCGTCGGCAATGATGTGAGCGTGCGCGACTGGCAGAAGCGCACGACGCAATGGACGGTGGGCAAATCCTTCGACACGCATGCGCCGTTCGGGCCATGGATCACGACGGCGGATTCGGTGGATCCGCAAACGCTCGGAATACGCGCCCTCGTCAACGGCGAAGTGCGGCAGAGCTCGAACACCGGCAACATGCTGTTCGATTGCGCGGCGCAGATCGCCTATCTGTCGCAGGCCATGACGCTCGAGCCGGGCGATCTCATCTTCACCGGCACGCCGTCCGGCGTGGGCATGGCGCGGTCGCCGCAGGTCTGGCTCAATCCGGGCGACGTGGTGCGAATCGAGATCGACGAACTTGGCGCCATCGAAAATCGCGTCGAAGCCCCCGCCGGCGCGACCCGCATCGATTAGGCTGCGCGCCGCTAGGAGCTGCGGCTGCCGCGGCGCGTTGCGTAGATTTTCGTGAATTCGGCGCCGAGGAGAAAAACCTGCGCCGAATAGTAGATCCAGAGCAGCACCACGATGAAGCCACCCGCGACGGAATATCCGACCGAACTGCCGGTATTGTAGAGATAGAGGCCGATGACGATCTGGCCGAGTTCGTAGAGGAAGGCCGTGCCGAAGGCGCCGACCACCACGTCGCCCCATTCGAGCTGCGTGTCCGGCAGCACCTTGTAGATCGCGGCGAAGACGCCGGCAGTGAGCACCAGCGCGAGCACGAAATTCACCAGCGCCGCCAGGATCGGGCTCGCGGTCTCGGTGCGTGTGAGCCATTGGGCAACGAGTACTGTGGCGAGCATCGATGCGAGCAGGAGCGCGCCCAGGCCAAGCACCAGCGCCATGCTGACGATCCGTGCGCGCAGGAAACGGGCCAGCGAAAGATTGGCGGCGCTCGTCCTCCAGATGACGTTGAGCGCGGATTGCACCTCGCTGAACGCGCCCGACGCCGTGACCAGCAGAACGACGGTGCCGACAATTTCGGCACGCGTGCCCATGGTGCGCCCGGTCGCGGCCTTCGCGGCCAAATCGAGGACGACATGACCCTCGCGCCCCATCAAAATCTCGAGCCCGCGGTCGAGATAGGCGCGAATCATTTCGTGGCCGAAAAGGGCGCGCATGCCGGTCAACAGGATGACGAGGGCCGGCAGGAAGCCGGTGACGGCGTAAAAGGCGATGGCCGCACCGCGGCTCAGGGCATCGTCCTCGATAAAGGCGAGGACGCCCTGCTTAACGATCCGCCACGTTCCCGCAATCATCGGCCCGCAATCATCCCGCCCGCAATCATCCCGCAATCACCCATCCACCCGTGGGGAAACGCGCGACCGGCCGCCCGGTATTCAGCCTGGCCGGGGCAGAGCCGGGCCGGCTGGGGCGTCCGAAGGCGTCCTGGCCAGGGAAAGCAACAAAAACCTGCGGCGGGGCGTTTTGTGCCTGACCGCATCCGGGGCGCGCGAGAAACCCATGAACCGTCAGACCCTGCCGGCAGCCGCATGATCGAGCCGCCAAAAAACCCATCGCCCCTCTGCCGCGCTCGGCAAAGGGGCGAGGTTCCCAGCCCTGACTACCCGGGAAACGAGGAAGGAGCGGCGCGTTCTGCGCTAGTGGGGGGTCACTCCAGCTATTGCGGTATGTTCGAGAGCATCGGCCGCGCTCATCAGCCTGCGGGCGGCCTGCAAGAATTTCGTCCGGTAGTCGTGCAACACGGTCTCGCGGGCCTGCTCTTCGAGCGTCCTTGCGAGCAAGCGGATTTCGTCGGCTTTGCTCCAGCAGGATCGTTCCATGACCGGCTCGATTGCGTATTGCATGGGCCGAACTTGCGCCGGGGGAGCCCCTCGCGCCAGTCGGGAGAATCCCGTACGGGGAACTACGTAGCGCAGGATCCCAGGCGCGACTGAACGATCGAGTCCCACGCGCGGCGATGCACCGGACCTTTTGCCTCCTCCTCTGCCTTTCGCTGGCCGGCCTCGCCGCGGCCCGGGCGGCCGACCCGCAAGCATACGCTGTGACGATCGCCGACACCGGCCATGACGATCTCGACAAGGCGCTGCATGCCAGCTCCCAGCTCGAGGGCTTACAGAAGAAGGCGACAATCTCGCCATTCGCGCTGGTGTCGCGCGCCCGCGACGACGTTCCGCGGCTCGAAACCGCGCTCGACAGTTTCGGCTATTTCGGCAATCGCGTCACGATCACGATCGAAGGCCATGACATCGGCGATCCCGATCTGCCCGCGGTGCTCGACGATGTGCCGGCCGGAAAGGACGTGACGGCGAAGATCGCGATCGAGACCGGCCCGCTCTATCACCTGCGCGATCTGGTGCTGCAGGGAACCGTGCCCGAGAGCGCGCGCAAGGCGCTCAAGATCGACCGCGGCGCACCGGCCGTCTCCGCCGAACTGGTCGCCGGCGCCGGGCGCATGCTGGCAGCGCTGCAGGAAGACGGCTACGCCTTCGCGAAAGTCACCGGCCCCACCGCCGACGCCGACGATGCCGCCCATGTGCTCGATGTGACCTATGACGTCGAGCCAGGCGCCCGGGTGCAGATCGGCGCCATCGCGCTCAAGGGTCTGAAGGACGTGAACGAAGACTTCGTGCGCGGCGCGCTGACCGTTCACAGCGGCGATCTCTACAAGCCCAGCAAGATCGAAGCGGCGCGGCAGACGCTCGTGCAGCTCGGCGTGTTCTCGGGCGTCAGCGTGCGCGCCGCCGACCACGCAACTGCAGACGGGCGCGTGCCGCTGACATTCGATTTCACCGAGCGCAAGCGCCATGCGGTGAATTTCACGGCGCTCTACTCGACCGATCTCGGATTGAGCGTCAGCACCACCTGGTCGCATCGCAATCTGTTCGGCAATGCCGAGCAGCTCAATCTCACCGCCATGGCGACACAGATCGGCGGCAATGCCACGAGCGGTCTGGGCTACGATGTTTCGGCGCAATTCATCAAGCCGGATTTTCTGGCGCTCGACCAGTCGCTCGAATTCGATCTCTCCGGCGTCAAGGCGTCGCTCGAAGCCTATGACCAGACGGCGGAAACACTCGGCGGCGTGTTCCGCCGCAAATTCTCGCGCCTGTGGTCGGGCAGCGCCGGCCTCACCGTCACCGAAGACCAGGTGACCCAGGAAGATGTGACGCGGCTCTACCAGATCCTCGGACTTCCGGTGACGGCGAATTACGATTCCACCGGCATCAACGGGCTGATCGGCGATCCCGTGAAAGGCTACCGCGCCTCTTTCGCAGTCACGCCGACAGTGGCGCTCGGTGCGGGCACGCTCGGCTTCGTCGTGCTGCAGGCGTCGGGCTCGACCTATTTCGACATCTCCGGCGACGGTCGTTCCGTATTGGCGCTCCGGGCCCTGGCGGGCTCGATCGAAGGTGGCACCAACACCGATCTGCCGCCCGACCAGCGGCTCTATGCCGGTGGCAGCGCCACCGTGCGCGGTTATGCCTATCAGTCGATCGGGCCGCTCTTTGCCGACGACAATCCCATCGGCGCCACATCGGTCGATGCCGCGACCATCGAATACCGCCAGCGCATTCTCGGCGATTGGGGCGCGGCCGCCTTCGTCGATGCGGGCCAGGCAAGCGCCCAGCCCACGCCCTTCACCGGCACATTGCGCGTCGGCACCGGCGTCGGAGCGCGCTACTACACGCCGATCGGCGCCGTGCGCGTCGATCTTGCCGTTCCGGTCACGCCCATTCCGCACGGCGATGCCTTTGAAGTCTATCTGGGATTGGGACAGGCCTTCTGATGCGCTGGAAACGCCTCGGTGTCATGGCAGGAGCGACCGCCGCCGCGCTGGTGGGGATCGCGGGGCTCGGCTACGCCTTCCTCAACACGCAATCCGGCGGCGCGATGGTCGCCGACATTGTGCGGCACGCGACCGATGGCGACGTGTCGCTGACCGGCCTGCATGGCAGCCTGCCCAGCGCGCCGGAGGCGGATGCGATTGCGCTCCGCGACGCCAGCGGCGTGTGGCTGAGGGCGCGCAATATCCGCCTGGAATGGACGCCGATCGCCTATCTGCTGCATGGCCGCATCCATGTGCTCAGCGCCTCGGCCGACGACATCGCGCTGTTGCGCCGGCGCGAGAAGAAAGCGCCCAGCACCGGAACGACGCCCCAGATCGACATCGATGCGCTGACCATCGCGCGGCTCGATGTGGGGCCGGCGGTCGCAGGCACATCGGTCACGCTCAACGTCCGTGGCGCGCTGCATTATGTGTCGGACGATCACATGCATGCCGACATCACCGCCCGGCGCATGAACGGCGACGGCACGTATCGCGTCAATGGCGCGCTGGATGACGGCGTGATCCTGGGAACGCTGGGCGTGCACGAGCCCGCGAACGGCCTGATCGCCGGCCTGCTCGGCCTGCCGGCCTTGGGAGCGTTGCAGATCGATGCGAGGGCCAGCGGCTCGGCCCATGGCAATGCGGTGGCGCTTGCGATTGCCGCCGGACCGCTGCGCGCCAGTGGACAGGGCACGATCGCGCTGGCGGAGCAGAGCGCCGACATCGTCTTCCATGCCACGGCGCCGGCGATGCGGCCGCGCGCCGATCTGGCGTGGAGCGCACTCGCCGCCGACGGGCGCATCCAGGGCCGTTTCGACCGCCCGACAGTGGCCGCTCATCTCGAGATCGACCAACCCACCGCCGGCGGCGCGTCGCTGGCGAAACTCGTCTTTGACGCCACCGGCGCCGGCGGCAAGGTGGCTGTGAAGGGCGAGGCCGACCAGTTGCATCTGCCGGGTGCGCAGGCGGACATTTTCGCGGCGGCGCCCATCCTCTTCACCGCGGATACCGATCTCGCTTCGCCGCAGCGGCCGGTGCGTTTCGCGCTCACCCATCCGCTCTTGCGTTTGCGAGGACAGGCGACAATCACCGCGACGCCGTCCGTGACCGCGCATGTCGACGTGCCCGCCATCGCGCCCCTGGCGCCGATGCTGAACGCGCAAGGCTCGGCTTCGCTCGATGTGCATGTAACCCAGGCGGGCGCGAAGACGCAGCTCGACGCCGCCGGACGTATCGCGGTCACAGGCGCGGAATCGATGACCGCGCGTCTGCTCGGCAAGGATGCGCGCTTCACGCTCGCCGCTTCGGTCGCCGGCGCCGACATCCCGACCGCGACGGCCGATCTCTCTGCCGCCGGTGTGCGCGCCCATCTCGCCGGTTCCCTGCTGCAGGGAAAAGCGGATGCAGCCTGGACTCTCGCGCTGCCCGATCTGCCACGCCTCGTGCCAACACTGCAGGGCAATATCGCACTCACCGGCACGATCAAAGGTCCCGTCGCCACGGCGGCGCTGGCCGCGACCGGCACGGGCGACATCGCCACCAAAGGCTTTCCGAAACAGCGCGTCACCCTCGCCTTCCAGAGCCAGGGCGGCGCTTCGCCCGTCGCGGCACAGTTGCAGCTGCGCGGCCGTTTCGACTCCGCTCCGGTGACAGTGGATGCCGCGCTCAAACGCGTCGCCACCACGCGCACGATTCATCTGGCGGCCCTGTGGCGCTCGTTGCGGGCGAAAGGCGATGTCGTCTGGCCCGGCAATGGCGATCCCACCGGTCAGATCGCGCTGGAACTCGCGCGGCTCGGCGATCTTGGCGTCGTAACCGGCATGGCGATCAATGGCAGCGCGTCGGGCACGCTGCAATTCGCCTCCGCCAGGGGGCACGCCCATGCCCGCGTGAATGCGACGCTGCGCGGTCTCGCCTATGACATGGTGAAAGCCCAGCAGGTCGTGCTCGCGGGCGATGTCGCGGATTGGACCTCGAAGCCCGCACCGAACCTGCACATCACCGCGACCGGCGTTGCGGCAGAGGATTTCGCCGGCAATGCCGACGCGACCGCGAGCGGACCGCTCGACGCCATCGCCATCGCACTCCATGCCGATCTCAAAGGCCCCGACGGCAGACCCGGCCATGTGATTGCGGGCGGCACGCTCGACGGCAAGCGGCGCGCGCTGCGCCTTGCCCGGCTCGATGCGGCCTCCTATGGCCAGACACTGGTGCTGACCGCACCGGCGCAAATCGATTTCGCCAACGGACTCGCGGTCGACCGCCTGTCCGCCCGGCTCGATCAGGGCACGCTGCTGCTGGCGGGACGTCTCGCGCCATCGCTCGCCGCGACACTATCCGTACACGGACTTTCTCTCGATATGCTCAAGCCCTACCTCCCCGACATCGAGGCACAGGGCACGCTCTCGGCCGATGCCGATCTCACCGGCACGCTGTCCGCGCCGTCCGGCACGGTGCATGTCATGGGCCACGGGCTTGCGGTGCGTGGCATCTCCACCCGCGCCATCGCGCCCGCCGATCTCGACGCAAGGGCCACACTGGCGAGCGGCACCGCGCACCTCGCCGCCACGCTCGTCTCCGGTTCCGCCTCCCGCCTGTCGCTCGCCGGCACGGCGTCGCTTGCGAAAGCCGGCGCGATCGATTTGCATGTGCAGGGCGGCACCGACCTCGCGATCCTCGATCCCATCCTGACGGCGAGCGGACAAAGCCTGCATGGCAAGATCGCGCTCGACATGACCTTTGTTGGTCCGCGCACCGCGCCACGCGCCACCGGCACGGCGACACTGACCGGCGGCGAGTTGCAGGATTTCTCCCGCGGCGTGCACATCACGAATATCGCGGCCACACTGGCCGGCGATGGCGACAGGCTCGACCTGAAGAGCCTCAAGGGCGAAGCCGGCGAAGGCACGATCGAGGCCAGCGGCCAGATCGGGCTTACGGGTCCAGGCCACCCGGTCGATATCGCCATTGCGCTCAAGAACGCGCGGCCCATGACCAGCGACCGCATCGCCGCCACTCTGGATGGCGCGCTGGCGCTGAAGGGCAACACGCAGACATTGCTCACGCTCGGCGGCAAGCTGAAAATCCTGCGCGGCGAAATCGACATCCCGGAAAAACTTCCGCCCCAGGTCGCCGTCATCCCCGTGCGCCACAAGGGCCGCACGCCGCCGCCGCCCGCCGCGCCGCCCTTGCGCATCGCGCTCGATCTCACCCTTTCTTCGCCGGGCCAGCTGTTCGTGCGCGGCCGCGGCCTCGATGCCGAAGTCGAAGGCCGCGTCCATCTGGGCGGCACGACGCAGGATCCCGACGTGGGCGGCGGTTTCGACATGCGCCGCGGTACGCTGAGCCTTGCCGGCCAGACGCTCGATTTCACCACCGGCAAGGTGAGCTTCGCAGGCTCGGGCCCGCGCGGCGGGCTCGATCCCACACTCGATTTCGTGGCGCAGACGAGTTCGGCCAATGTGACGGCGACGCTCGAGATCACGGGCTTTGCCTCCAGGCCGCAGATCGTGCTCACCAGCACGCCCTCTCTGCCGCAGGACGAAATCCTGGCGCGGCTCCTCTTCCAGCAAAGCGCCAGCCAGCTCTCCGCGATTCAATTGGCCGAGATCGGCACGGCGGTGGCGTCGCTCGGCGGCTTCGGCTCGGGCTTCGATCCCGTCGCCGCCATCCGCCATTCGCTGGGCCTCGATCGCCTCGCCATCGGCAGCGTGCAGACGCCCGGCTCCAGCCAGACGCAGACGACGGTGGAGGCCGGCAAATATGTGGCGCGCAATGTCTATGTCGGCGCGCGGCAGAACCTCTCCGGCGGCACCCAGGCGCAAGTGCAGGTCGACATCACCAAACACCTGAAAGCCCAGGCGATGCTCGGCACCGGCACCAATGCCACCGTCACCCAGGGCAGCCAGCTCGAAGACAATGGCAGCGGCGTCGGCGTGACTTATGAGTTCGAGTATTGAGGAGCGAATGGCCGAAACAGGTTCCTCCCCCGCGACGCGCCAGCGGAGCGGGGCGAGGGGGACCGCGCGGAGTTCAGTCCGCGCGCGACGGTGGGGGCATTTGTCAGGCGAAGTGCCCCTTGCGACACGGTAGTGGTACAGTTTGCCCTTAGAATAACTTTTCCTGCTTCCCCTTCTCCTGCTTCGCCCTCTTAAATACGGTCGGGTCGATCCATGGCATGTCGGGCCGCTTGCCCGCGAATAGCTGTTCCACGGTCAGGATTTGGAGCTTGGGGTATTCTCCGTACTCGGTTTTGTAGAAGCCCTCTCCGATGGCCTCCTTCTTCATGGGGCCGGTCGGATCGGCAAGCGTAATGAGAACGCCAAGCTTCGCCTTCTCCCGGTTCACGACCTGGATAAGCTCACGGACCATCGGGACGCCCACGTTGTCGCCACCTTTGACCGATACGATGGCCTTCTCAGTCGTCTTGCCGTCCGGCTTGAAATAGATAAAGCCATCAATCCCGGAATCCGCCCCCTTCTTTTTGCCGCCATAGGGTACAGCGTCCACAAGCGAAACAGCCCACCACTGGAATTGATACTTGTCCTGCGCGGCAAGGGCGCGGGCGCCGTCGAGATCGCGCGGCGTGCCGTGAACTTCAATTGGGACGGGACCGAATGCGTCGCGCAAACGCTTCTGAATGAGAGAGATCGCAAGATGCGTTATGTCGATCCCGATCCACTGGCGGTTGAGTTTTTGCGCGGCATGAACCGTCGTGCCACACCCACAAAATGGATCAAGAACTATCTCGCCTTCGTTCGATGATACGCTAAGCACGCGCTCCAAAAGAGCCAAAGGCTTTTGTGTGGGATAGCCAAGACGTTCACCGCTCGTGTTTCCAATACGCGGAATGTCCGTCCAGTTTGTACCTAACGGTTTGCCACCCTTCGTTTCATCAAGATATATCTTCAGACCGTCGAGACGCGGCGTGCCATTCCGTTTGAGAAGGATGCGACCTTCGGCATATAGGCGTTCAAGCTCTTCTTTGTCCGCGCCCCATGACCTGTTTTCTGGCGGTTTGGACCCGCGCCATTCGAATTGCCTGCCGGGGTTTGCCGTCGAGAATGTGAGATTCTCGGCCTTATACAAACGACCAGACTCGTCCTTCTTGTAGCGCCTCATCTGCGCTTCGCCGTAGTCGACAAGAATCGTGTTAAACGTGAATTTCTCGCCTTTCGTGTAGTAGAGCAGATAGTCGTTCTGGCGAACATAACCGGCCGTCGCCATGTTGTGAGAATGCGTGCGCAGCCACGCGATTTCATTCTGAAACTGCTTAGCGCCGAACACTGCATCCATTAGGATTTTGAGATAGTGGCTGGCAGTCGGATCGCAGTGCAGATAGAGCGACCCTGTAGGCTTCAATACGCGGTGCAATTCAAGCAACCTGACGGCCATCATGGCGAGATAGGCCATCATATCGTTGTCGTGCAGGAAGGACCGCATCGCGCGAAGCATTTCGGCGGCGTCCGTATTGCCAGACTGCATCACGTCGTCAAAGGCGCGCTCCGCTGTTTCGTTCCAGTGCCAAGTATCTTCGAACGCTTCCATCTGCGCGTGGCTTTGATGGCCATCGGGCGCTTTGAATAGGACGTTGTAAGAAGCGTTCGAATTGAACGGCGGATCGAGATAAATCAGGTCAACCGATTCGTCTGCTATGCGCTCGCGCAAAATGACGAGATTGTCGCCATAGTAGAGGCTATTCATTCCGCCGCCTGTGCCGCTTCCCATGCTTCGAGAATCGCGACCATATCAGACATTTCCCAAAGCTTGGGAGTAGCACCCGCCGCCGCCCGTTGCGCCGCCCTTGCGCATCGCGCTCGATCTCACCCTTTCCTCGCCGGGCCAGCCACGACAAGCCACTCGCTCGCTCCGCCGGGATCGATCGGCTTTACGGTGTCCAGTCCCGGATCGCCAGATTCATCGACGTATGCTACGTAGTGGTACTCGGGAATATAGTGGTCGGCAGGCATGCCAAAAAAAGACTCAGTAAAGTGGCGGACTCGACCACAACGGGACGACTATTTCGAGTCCGTTGCCAAGCGCCTAGGCGCGGACGAGGACAAGGCCCGGTTTGAGGCCAAGCTAGGGAAGATCGCTAGGGCGAAGCCGAAGGGGCGGTCGAAGTGAACAATTCGGACGCCTACAAGTATGCCTTCCGTGATGTGATCTACGATCTGGTGGAACGAGCGAAGGGCATGTCGAGTGCGACTGAGGTCGATCAGCGGATTGCAATGCTCAACACGCTCGGTCTTATCAAAAGCCAAGCCATCACGTTTGGGCTGGACTTGGAGTATTTGGGTTTGGCGGACTTTGATCCGGAACGCTGGTTTCTAGAGACCAGCAAGCCCTAGCCTTGGGTTTGTCAAAGATAACATCGCCCCAGCGACGCGCCAGCGGAGCGGGGCGAGGGGGACCGCGGCGTAGCTCCGTAAGGAGCGAAGCCGGGGTGGAGGGGGCGACCGTCTGCACAGAACCGGGGGAGTTTGCGGCTGTCGTCGTGTGATCGGAAAGACTGTTCAGCGCATCGAAGCTGACACACACAACGCCAACACATTTCCTATGCCACACGATTGCAGTGTGCACCCGCCCCCTCCACCACTTCGTGGTCCCCCTCCCCCGTGCTTCGCACTGGGGAGGAGCGATTTCGCGTTCGAGCGTTTCCTCCCCCGCAACGCGCCAGCGGAGCGGGGCGAGGGGGACCGCGGCGTAGCTCTGTAAGGAGCGAAGTCGGGGTGGAGGGGGCGGCCGTCTGCGCAGAACTGGGGGAGTTTGCGGCTGTGGTCGTGTGATCGGAAAGACTGTTCAGCGCATCGAAGCTGACACGCACAACGCCAACACATCTCTTATGCCACACGATTGCAGTGTGCACCCGCCCCCTCCACCACTTCGTGGTCCCCCTCCCCCGTGCTTCGCACGGTGTAGGAGCGATTTCGCGTTCGAGCGTTTCCTCCCCCGCGAAGCGCCAGCGGAGCGGGGCGAGTGGGACCGCGGCGTAGCTCTGTAAAGAGCGAAGCCGGGGTGGAGGGGGCGACCGTCTGCGCAGAACTGGGGGAGTTTGCGGCTGTCGTTGTGTGATCGGAAAGACTGTTCACCGCATCGAAGCTGACACGCACAACGCCAACACATTTCTTATGCCACACGATTGCAGTGTGCACCCGCCCCCTCCGCCACTTCGTGGTCCCCCTCCCCCGTGCTTCGCACTGGGGAGGAGCGATTTCGCGTTCGAGCGTTTCCTCCCCCGCGAAGCGCCAGCGGAGCGGGGCGAGGGGGACCGCGGCGTAGCTCCGTAAGGAGCGAAGCCGGGGTGGAGGGGGCGGCCGTCTGCGCGCGTGCCCCGCAACGCGCAACCGCAGCGCTAAGGCGTCCGCACGAATCCGTGAGCGACCAGATTGGCGTCCTGGTACGATCCCGTGACCGCGCCTTCGTCATTGATGGCCGAAGGCGCGGTGTAGCCGGACCCCTTGGGATCGAATGTCGTGAAGGTTCCATCGCGATCCCGCAGGAAGCCATGGACCTGGTCCTTTCCGACGAAGAATCCTGCGATGACACCAGCCTTGTTGAGGGCGGCGGTATTGGTGCTGGTCGATCCGGCAGGATCGAAATGTGTGATCCTGCCGTCCGAAGCGCGCACGAAGCCATGCGTGAAGGTTTCGCAACCTTCATGGCCGCATTTGGCGAAGGAGCCGGCCACCACGCCTTTGTCATTGAGGCCAGATGGAGAGGTGGAGAGCGATTTGGGAGGATCGAAACTCGTGATCTCGCCTCCTGGTGCGCGTATGAAACCATGCGCCAGACCATCGCTGCCATCGTAATTTCCGGTGATCGTGCCTTTGGCGTTGATGCCCGAGGCTCCGGTGCGCTCCGATCCCGGCGGATCGAAGGATGTGATCGTGCCGTCGGCGGCGCGCACGAAGCCATGATACGCGCCGGCGGAATCGGTGTAGTAACCCGTCGTCGCGCCCGCATCGTTGATGGCGAATGCGTTGGTGCCGGTCGAGCCCGCGGGATCGAATATCGCAAACGTGCCGCCCGATGTCCTGACGAATCCGTGATAGGCACCGCCGCCGTCCTCGTAGTCCCCAACGACGTCTCCCCCGGCATTGATGCCATAGGCGAATGTGTTGATCGATCCGGCGGGATCGAATGACGCGATGGTTCCGTCGGCGGTGCGCACAAAGCCATGCGTGACAGCTTCGGCGTCGATGTAGCTTCCCGAAATGGTGCGGTTGTTGTTGATGCCGTTGGCCGAGGTGGCCTGCGATCCGGCGGGATCAAATGTCGTGATTTTGGCCTTCGCGTCTGCCATGCCCGTCGCGGCAAGGACGCCGGCTGTCGCGCAAACGATAATCCGTGCAAGAGCCCGCATGGCTTCCCTCCCCGTCCCGTGGGCCGGCCAGTGTGCGGCCTGACTGCCAAGCCCGACGGAGATATTAACCATTATTAACGACAAATCTCCAGCATCCCCCTTGTAAACCTTTCCTTAACTTTGTGCTCGCGCCCGCTGATTCGCCGCGCTAGGCTCCCGGCCGACCATCGGGGTCCTGCCCCGTGGCCAAGGGAGCGAAAGGGCACCGCCATGACGACGCAGGAAATCGCCTATCGCGAACTGGCGTGCGCGATCGCCCTGGCCGAAGGTGCGGGCGAGCTCTGGGATCATCTGGATGGCTGGTGCCAGCAATTCTATCTGCAGGATGCCCGCGCCATTCTTGCCCGGCATTCCGAGATTGCTGCGCGTGAGACTGCGTCTGAGGAAAAGCAGGAAAAGGGTGCCGATGCGGGCGAGATGAAGCGGCGCAAGGCTGCTTCGCGAATCCGTCCCGTCCCGCCCTGGCAATTGCAGCCGAAGCTCTCCCCCGTGTCCGCAAGGCGGTCCGCGCAAAAGTCGCGCCCTTCCGCCAAGTCGAAGATCATCACCGGACACTGAGCCTCGCTGCAACGCCAGCGGAGGCAGGACGTGTGTCAGTCAATCGATCAGCGCACCATCAATGCGCTGCGTGGCGCTCTTCCTTCAACCGGTATTCCTGGACGCGGGTTGCGCGCAGGCCCGCCATGCCGTGACGCTCGATGGCATGCTGCCAGGAGAGAAACTCTTCGACGGTCAGCGAATAGCGGCTGCAGGCTTCGCTCAGAGTCAGCAATCCACCCTGCACCGCGGCGACCACCTGCGCCTTGCGGCGCGTCACCCAGCGCTGGGTGTTCAGCGGCGGCAGATCGGAATGCGTCATCAGCCCGCCATCGGGGCCGATCGCGAAGCGGGCCTGGGCAGCGCCGCGCGATTCCAACCGTTCCGTGTCCAGTCGTCCCATCACAATGTCTACTCCTCGAAACTCCACCCTGTGCCGATAGCGCCGGGGGCAGCGGTTCGTTCCCGCCTTCACGGGCCAAATCGCACGCTCCTTAATGAGGCGGTAACGGCTTCGAAAGAGCTTGAGGAAAAGGCTTTTCTGTCACGCCCAAGCGGACGATTTTGGGTCACTTGCCGGCGTTTTTCGCGTCGACGGGCAATGAGCGCTCCGCGAACGCTTCGCGCAGAAGGCGTGTCGATTGCCCGAATCCCGGGTCAGCCGAGGCTGCGGCCGATCCAGACGACGCGTCCCATGATGGCGATGTCGTCGGGTTTGATGTTGTCGTAGGTGCGATAGGCCGGATTGTCGGACTTGACGGTGAGAAGCTTGTTCACCGGATGCATCGACAGGCGCTTAACCTGCAGCATGTCGTCGATGCGGATGACATAGAGACCTTCGCGGCGCGGGTTTGTCTGGCCGGGATCGACCAGCGCGTGATCGCCATCATGCAGCGTCTCCCACATGGAGTCGCCCGAGACTTCGAGCACGAAGAGGCGATGCACGTCGCCCGACATCCGGCGAAGCCAATGTTCGCGGAACATGAGGTGGCCGGCCGGTTCGGAATCTTCCGCGAGCGCACCCGCACCTGCCGCAACGCGCAGATCGTAGACGGGAACGGAGAGATAGTCCGGCGCAAGCCGCGTCTCGCCGCCGATTTCGCCGATGGTCACATCGAACAGTTTGGCGAAGCGGCGCAGCAGCGGCAGATCGAGCCGTTGATCCTCCCGCTCATAGCGACCGATGGACACAGCGGTGGTGTTCATCTTGTTGGCAACGTCCTGTTGGGACATGCCTCTTGCGTGCCGAAGCTTTGCGAGGTTATTCATGATTCGGATTGAACCCTACCAATTCGCGTTCACCTAGAACTAATACGGTTGACATAGGAACTGAATAGGTTATTCTCGCCGGGCCTTTCAACGGGATCCGCCGATATGTCTCCTTCCCCTCCTCTCCCGACCGGACAAACCAGCCTCACGCCCAGGCAGCGCGACTGTCTGGACGCCATCGCAGCCCACGAGGCGCGGGCCGGAACCATGCCGAGCCTGGAAGAATTGCGCCTTGCCCTGGGCGTGACGTCCAAGAGCGGTGTGCAACGCCTGCTGCTGCAGCTTGAGGCCCGCGGCGCCCTCACCCGCGCGCCGCGCCGGACCCGCGCCATGCAGCTCACAGGCGCTGCCGTCTGCCCCCGTTGCCGCGCCGCGATCGGCGAAGAGGCCAGGCCCGCACCATGAACCCGCCCGCCAACCGCTCCTTCTTCCCTGCTTGCCGCGTCTATCGCGAGGCGCATGCGCGCTACACCCGCGCCTTCGCGCGCGGCGATGTGGAGGCGATCGAAGATGCCTTCAGCCGCATGCAGGAACTCGGTCTCGCCTTCAAGGACGGCGCCAAATGGGCCGACGCACAACGCACCGCAAAGAGCCGGCCATGAGCAAACGCAACCGCAGAGCGCGCAACGCTGCCAGCGACAGCGCTCATCGCCTTGTGCCGAAAGCGGGTCCGGGCGGTTTCTATGTCCGAGAATTTGTCTCCGCGCGCACGGGCCGCGAGGAACGCTATCGCAATCTCGGCGAGCATCCGCTGACGCTTGCACATGGGCGCAAGCGCATCAGCGATACGCAATTCGAAGCCGGCGATGCGTTTCGCACGCTCTGGGAGATGCGCGCGGCAAGCGGCCACGATTCCACCGACATGGCGCCTGGCTCCGGCGGCAGCGCACGAACGCCCTTCACCCAGGTGCAGGTCGACGCGATCCGCCGGCTTGATCGCTGGCGCGCCCGCATCAAGCGCCGCGACTGGATCATCCTCGAGAAATTCTGCGGCGAAGGCTGGTCGATGGTGGAGGCGGTGCGCGCGGCAACGCTGTGGCACCCGAGCGGCGTGCTCCTCAGGGTGCAGGAGGCGCTGGACGAGCTGATCGAAGCCCGCGAGGCCCCCAGACTCAAATCGGCGTGATCGAAAAAATTTCGTGCGCGACGGGTTTCCCAAAGCGCGTCGCGTCGATCTGTCCACCAGCCGAATTCGGAGAAAGGCCAGCGTTTCCGCCAAAATGCAGGGCGCCGCCCGGCTCTGGAGCAAGCAGCAGGCCTCAATCATTGCCGCAGCATGAACCCAAAATGAACTGCAACTTCAGAGGGAGTTCAATGCCTGGGGGGCAATCTCGCCTCATCGCGGTTGGCCAATGACGGTTTCGCCGCACACGGAAAAAGGATCGAGATCATGATGTTCAAGAAAACCCTGCTCGCGGCCAGCGTCGCAGCGGCGGCCATCCTCGGTGCGGGCGCGGCCTCTGCCCAGGACGCGCCGATGCAGGGCGCGCCGATGCAGGTGACTGGCCATCATCATGGCCACCACAAGCATCATATGGGCGCCGCCAGGCTGATCCGCGAAGAAATGCAGGCGGGACGGCTGAACCAGAAGGAAGGCGCCCTGATCCTCAAGAAGCTCCACGAGATGCATGCCGAACGTCGCGCGGAGCGCCAGCAATCACAGTCGGCACAACAAGGCGATTACGGCCAGCAGGGCCGCTGATCCGTATACGGAAGGAGATGTGACATGAATACATTTGCGAAAATTGCGCTCGGCGCCCTGATGCTCGGCAGCGCTGCCGCCACCACCGCCGCACCGGCCTCGGCCGGGGTCGATGTCAAAGTCAAAGTCGGCGTTCCCGTCGTGGGC
The DNA here is from genome assembly GCA_036490345.1 of Rhizomicrobium sp. Taxonomy (GTDB): domain Bacteria; phylum Pseudomonadota; class Alphaproteobacteria; order Micropepsales; family Micropepsaceae; genus Rhizomicrobium. The sequence continues at coordinate 83,922 of DASXEA010000072.1, forward strand.
ATTGCCGTCGATCCATGCCTGAGGGCACCGGGCCTGCGTCCCGACTATTGCGGCTACCCGGTATATCGCGGCCCGATCTATGTCGGCGGCGTCTACTATCATGGCCCCGCTTATTTCCGGGAGAGGGCCGGCGTGCGGGAAGTGTGGTTCCGCGACGGCTGGCACCGCTGGGGTGAAGGCTGGCGCGACCGTCCTCTCGTCGCCCACCGCGACCGGCGCTTCTAAGGCGCCATACGAACAGGCTCCGGCGGGAAACCGCCGGAGCCTTTCGCGCTGCGATTGCAGCCATTCACAAAGCGACTGATCTGTTCCGATAGAGGTCGGTTAATCGGGCACGCTGCGAACAGGCAAGACAAAACATGCGGGCGGTTTCCCGTCCGCTTCTTCCGCCATCAATGCTTGTTGGCCGTACCGCCCGAACCCTGCTGGCCACCGCCATGCTGCTGGGCGTGCTTGCGACTGGCCTGCGAGGCCTGTTCCGTCGCCTGCGAAGCGTGGCCCATCGCGCTCTGTGCGTGATTCGCGCCCGTCTCGTGCTTGCCCTCGTCGTAGCTTTTCGCTGCTTCGCGGTGATGCTTTGCGGCATTGTCGTGATGCTCTGCGGCGCCGGTATGATGCTCGCTCGAGGGATGCTTGTTCGCCATCGTATGTTCCTTTTCGGTGAAAATACTGAATCACGGACCAATTGTCCGCGTAGGCAACGAGTGAGCGACGGCACCGTTCCCCGTGACGAAGGTTGCGCGACTTTCGCGATAAGCGTTCCGTCCGGATACCCGAGCCGCCTGCCAATTCTTTCCGGAACAAGCGCAGGATGCGCACGTTTCAAAGCGACACTTTCACTCCCAAAGGATAAGCATATGACAACCGCAAGCGGGCATACGAGCGCCATTCTCGCATCCAAAGTCAAAGGCACGGCCGTCTACAACACCGTCGGCGACAAAATCGGCCATGTGGACGACATCGTTCTGGACAAGCAGAGCGACCGCATTCTTTTTGCGGCGCTTGCGTTCGGCGGCGTGCTGGGGATGGGCGAGAAATTTTATCCCGTGCCGTGGTCGGTTCTCGATTACAATCAGGAGAGGGGCGGCTATGTCGTGCCCGTATCAAAAGATACGCTCGACAAGGCTCCATCCTATGCCCTCGACGACCTGACCAGGCATGACGGACAGCTGAGCGCAATCCGTGAGAAATCCTACGCCTACTACAACGTCCGGCGCGACTGGTAACGGGCGATACGCAATTCTGCACACCAATGAGGCAGGGCGTGGGGATGCGGCGAGAACAGAAGGTCGTGCTCGTGGTCGACGACGAAGCCCTCATCCGCATGAACACGGTCGAAATGGTCGAGGAGGCCGGGTTCCTCGCCATCGAGGCGCGTGACGCCGAAGCTGCGATTGAGATTCTGACGGAACGCGACGATATCGCGATCATGCTGACCGACGTGACCATGCCCGGCCGGATGGATGGACTGAAACTTGCCGCCTTCGTCGAACAGACCTGGCCGTCCATCCGGATTATCCTCGCGTCGGGACTGCGCATCGTGCGCGACCGGGAACTTCCCCGCGCTAGCCGGTTCCTTCCGAAACCCTATACGAGCAGACAGATTTCCGACGCGTTGCGCGAACTCGCCGGTTGAGTGTATCGCAACAGAAATCCTTGCCGTTGTGCGACTCCCCACCACGCGTCCCCACGACGCGGTGGCGGCTCAGGCCTGACTGCCCTCGTCATATTCCTTCACTGTCAGACCTTCGGCATCCAGCTCCGAAGGCGGCACTTCGGTCGCGGTGCCTTCAACGATGACGCCGCGCGCCGATCCGACTGCTCCCAGCGTTCCCATGCGTCGTGATACGACGTATCTGCCCTTGACGTCGTCCCACACCTTGAACTTGTAGACCGTCACATAGGTCACGTCGCACCATCCGTTTGTCCCGGGCAGTCAATGAAATTGTGCTTCATGGCGGTGCTCCAAAAAAAGAGGCGCCATCTTCTATGGCGCCTCCATCGCGAGGGACGGACGTCTTCGACTATTGCGGCCAGGCGTTGACGAGATTGGTCACGTTGACGGTGCCGATTCCCGTCGCGAAGTCCCAGCCTGTCGCGGTACCAAAAGCCGGCTTGTACTTCTTGTCGGTGGTGGAGAGCACGCCGTTGGTGCCGGACGGCAGATAGCAATCGGCCGTGCCGGTGCAATTCACATCCATGTCGCCTTCCGTGACGTCATAGAAAATGCACGACTTTCCGACCTTGTTGCCTTTGACGGCATTGCACGATTTGCTTCCGGCGCTGCCATATTCCGTCGCCGCCAGCGAGTAGAGGACAGGATCGGGATTGCCTTGCGTCCCGCCAGCCTTCTGGTCGATGAGCGCCTGAATGCCGGCAAAGATCGGCGATGCGAACGATGTTCCGCCCGCTCCCGACCACAGCGCCGGATTTGTCGAGCAACGGCTGCAATAGAGATAGAAATGATCCCAGACGCCGTTCGCGGCGAACAGGGAAACGTCGGGAACGTCGCGAACCTTGTCGTTCTGGATGCCGACAAATCCCTTCTGCCACGACGGTTTCGGCCATCCCTTGCAGCTGCCGCCGACCACACCGGCAACGGCGGGTTTGCCGGTCGCACACCCGCTGGGGCCGCCGCTGCCGGCCGCGGTCGTCAGATCGCGTTCGCCCGCCGTCGTGTTGCAAAAACCGTCGGATCCATACGTCGTGGTAGCGCCATTGAACGACGCGATCAGCTGGCTGGCGCAGGAATCATTCCACGGAATTTCCGGCACATAGGACAGCGCCGATCCGTAGACCGAACTGTTGCTGCCGCTCCAATAGGTGGTGTTCGTTCCGGCATAGGTATCGCCGAAATCCGTGCCGCCGACGGAGACATTGTACGGCGTGGTGGTGAGTCCGCTGACGCCAACTCCGTGTGTAGCCCCGCGCGTGTTCTGGTCGCAGCTGGCGGCTCCCGCGTCACCGGACGAGGTGAACACGGAGATGCCCTGGGCAACTGCCTGCTGAAACAGCTTGCTGACGTATTTGTTGCCGGCCGCCGTGTCTTCCGTCTCACATTCCCCATAGCTGATGCTGACAATGGGCGGCGGCGTCTTCGAGTCGATCAGCGACTTGAAGGCAATGAAACCACCGAAATTGGTCTGCGTGTTGGAGCAGCTCGCGAGCACGATTGCCGCGTTCGGAGCAGCGGCGCTCGACCATTGCGCGTCGAGCGATGCCTCACCCGAATCGCCGGTTGCGCCTGGGTCGGAACAGTTCTTGCCGGGGTGCACCTGCGTGAAACTGCCGGAGGTATAGTTCGACAGGCCGGTCACCTGACGGAAGGTTGTCCAGTCCGGAACATTGGTGACATCGGAATCTTCAATGACGACGACGGTTTCTCCGAGCCCCGTGATGCCGGCGTTGAAGGCCGGTGTGAAATTGTAGATCGTGGCAAGGTCCGCCGGCAACACGGCATAGTCGGTCGTGGCGCCGCGCTGCAGCGTGTAGTTGGTTTTCACCTTGTAGTTCGGCCTGGGCATGAAATCGTGCAGCGATGCAATGCCCTCGATCGCAGGCGCCAGCGCGACTGGCACCTGGGGATCGGCCATGTTCGCGATATGATGGACGCCGTTCACGTCGAGATTGTGAATCTCGGTGTGGAACGCGGCCCGCACCTGTCCCGCCGTGCCGGAAAAATCGATGATCGTTCGGCCGGCCGATACGTCGTTGACGTGGAATCCGTGCGCCGTCAGCCACGCCGTGACCTTGTCGACATCCGCTTGCGCATTGCCGAAACGCTGACCGAATTCCGTTGCTGTCAACCATTTGTGATAGCTGGGAGACTGCCGGTCATGCATCTGGTCGATGGCCGCATCCACTGCGCGCTCCTGCTCCTGCGGACGGCGCAGAACGAGTTGCAGATGGTCGAGCGCGAAACTGTCCGCAACGCGTCCGCGATCGTTTTGCGCGTTTGCTTCCGGCCGCGTATTGCCTTCAAGCGTGACGCGACTGTTTTCGTCGAGCGTCCTGACAATCTGCGGCGCCGGTGCGGCCTGCACGGAAGTGCCGATCGAGATTCCCGCGAGTGCGGTCAACACGGCAGTCGATAAGAACAGTTTGCTTCCTGACGACATGTCTTCCACCCCATGTTTGTGATGAACCTATGCCCCCTTTTAATGCGAATGCAAATCATTCGCAATATGGGGTTTCATTGGAAGACGTCTGGCCGCACCCCGGATCCGGGATGGTGCAGAGCGGGAGCGCCGATCCAGGCGCCGCTTGCTCGCGCGAGATCGGATCCGCGGCTATAAAAGAAGGGGGCGCCAGCGGCGTGGCACCCCCTCTAGTTGCACTCAGGGGGAACTAACTCAGCGCGTCGAGAGAGGTGGGCGAAACGGAACTCGACGAGACATCGAATGCCCGTTGTTCCGCCCTTGGAAATGCACCTCACCCTCCGGCCTAACGCGCACACCCTACCTCAAATGCGACTGATAATGCGAGTCATTCGCATTATTCCGGACCTGAAATTCTTTGCAGCATATATGTCAGTCATTTCATGGAGTTATGGCGGAATCGCCATGGAGCAGGTGTCCAATCACGGCAACTTTTGACAGCGAGGCCGTTGCAATTGAGAATGAGTCGCAATATAGCCAGCGACGTCGCGGAGATGGACATCGGGGTGTCGCAATGACGGGCTGTCTAAGGAAAGGGCGGGCGCATCCGCCGCGATCGGGTTTGACGAATATACTGGGTGCCCTGATGTGTACCACGGCAATTCTATTCGGCACGGAAGCCGTCGCGACACCGCCTGCGATTGTACCCCCGTCCGGCATCGACCAGGACGAAACTCCGCAAACGGCTCAAGAGGCCGGCTTCATGGGCTATCTGCAATCGATGTCGAGAAGTGGCACGCTCCTTGGCGATATGTGGGGCGTACGGGATTTTCTGAGCCGCTACGGCATGTCGTTCGGTCTTTCGGAGACGAGTGAAATCCTCGGCAATGTGTCGGGCGGCTATCGGCAAGGTTTCGAATATGACGGCCTGACTCAGATGGTGCTTCAACTCGATACGCAACGCGCCTTCCGGCTTCACGGCGGAACGTTCGACATAAGCGCGTTGCAGATCCATGGCCGGAATGTCAGCGCGGACAATCTCGGGACGCTGCAGACAGCCAGTGGAATCGAGTCCGACCGCGCTACGCGCCTGTGGGAGCTTTGGTACGATCAGAAATTCCTCGACGAAGACAGGCTGGACATCAAACTCGGTCAACAAAGTCTCGATCAGGAATTCATGGTGAGCCAGAATGCCCTGGCGTTCGTGAACACGATGTTCGGCTGGCCGATGCTCCCCTCCGCCGACATGCCGGGTGGTGGCCCCGCCTACCCTCTTTCAGCGTTGGGCGTGCGGGCCCGTTGGCGCATCCTGGATCCTGTGACGGTTCTCGCTGGCGTGTTCAATGGCAGCCCCGTCTCGAATAATGACGGTGATCCGCAGCAACAGAATCCTTCAGGCACGAGTTTTCCGCTCAATGGTGGCGCGTTATTCATTGCCGAAATGCAGTATGCGTATCCGGCCCTGGGTTCGATGGTTTACGGGGAGCAATCGCTGCCGCGCTCTTACAAGCTCGGCTTCTGGTACGACACCGAGAATTTTTCCGATCAGGAAATCTCGACAGACGGGTTTTCGCTCGCCAACCCCTTGAGCAATGGGATTCCTGCCCCGCACCGGGGAAATCTGGGCATCTATGCGGTAGCGGACCAGATGCTTTGGCAGGCGCCGGAAGACGCAGACCGTTCGTTGAACGGCTTCGTTCGGGCGATGGGAACGCCCGACAGCGACCGCAATCTGATTCAATTCAGTCTCAATGTGGGGCTGACGATGCGTGATCCCATCCTCCATCGTGACGACGATACGTTCGGTGTCGGCATGGGGTATACGCGTGTCAGCCCGCGCGCCGCAGCACTCGATACGGACACCGCCTTCTTTACAAACTCGTTTGTTCCCGCCCGTTCAGGAGAAACGTTTGTCGAAGTCACCTATCAATACCAGATCGCGCCCTTCTGGCAGGTGCAGCCCGATATCCAGTATGTCTTCAATCCGGGCGCCGGACTAAGCAATCCGAGCAGCCCGGGTCAGAAGATTGGGAACGAGTTGGTGTTCGGTTTGCGCACGAATATTCTTTTGTAAATGACTGAATGACCCGCTTCGAAGGAGGATATGCCATGGAAGGTATTTCGACCCGACCGACCTTCGGAAGATTGTTGGCCATGGGACTATCTGGTCTGACCGCGATTGCGTCGATCGGTTCGCTGCGCGCAGAGGAGACGAAAGGTTTCCTCGAAAACATTCACCGTCACGTCATGCTGACGTCGACCATTTCCGATGGCGGCGATCTCAATCCGTATGCGGTGGTTATCGCGCCCGTTTCGGCCGGAAAGATTTCGAAGGGCGATATCCTGATCGACAATTTCAACAATCTCTCGAACCTTCAGGGGACGGGAACAACGATCATGGATTTCAATCCGGTCACAAAACAGACGCAGCTCTTTGCAAATATCCCGCAACACACGCCGCAATGTCCGGGTGGAGTGGGTCTTACTGCTGCGATGACAATGCTCAAGAGTGGCTGGGTCATTGTGGGCAGCACACCGAGCGCCGACGGCACGACGAGAACGAAGGGCCCAGGCTGCCTGATGGTGCTCGATCCCAACGGACAGATCGTCGAGACCTGGACCGGTCCCAACATCAACGGGCCATGGGGAAATGTCGCGGTGATTGACGAAAACGAGAAGGCGACTCTGTTCGTCAGCATGGCAGGGTTTGACGTCCCTGCCCCCGATGTGCGCGATGCCACGTCGGGCTATCCCGTGATTGTCAACAAGGCATCCGTTCTTCGGATATCCCTTTCCATTCCCGCGGGGAAACCGCCGGCCATCGAGAGCCAGACCGTTGTCGCGAGCGGTTTCGGCCAGCGCGCCGACCGCGACTCCTTTCTCATCGGCCCAACCGGCCTCGCTCTGGCTGCGGATGGGACGCTTTTCGTTTCCGATGCGCTCGGCAATCGCGTGTCGGCGGTGGAAAACGCGGCCACGCGCAGCGACAGCGCAGGTACTGGCCGAACAGTCACGCAGGGGGGAATGCTTCAACGACCGCTGGCACTGGCGCTGGCGCCGAACGGCCATCTTTTGGTGATAAACGCAAAGAATGGGCAGGTCGTGGAAGTGGATCCGGCGTCCGGAAAGCAGTTGTACGCCCAATGGATCGACGCCGACCAGGCGCAATCCCCTCCCGGCAATGGCGATCTGTTCGGACTTGCTGTAAAGGCTGACGGCACCGGATTTTATTATGTCGAGGACGACATGAACACCTTGATGGAAGCAGCACCGTGACGTCTCGTGACCATGGCAAGGCGTCGCGGCGCGGATTTCTGAAAGGCGTAGGCGTCGCGGCGGCCGCCGGCGCCTCCCTGCGCGCGACTGACGCAGCCGCAGCGGTCGCAAAACACGAACAACTTCAACCTGTTACGTCCATCGAGCCATTCCATGGCCTCCACCAGGCCGGTATTCTGACGGCACCGCAGCACCAAACCTATTTCGCGGCGTTCGATATCATCACAGACAAGCCGGATGCGGTGCGGACCATCTTGCGCAACTGGACCGCAGCCGCAGAACAACTGTCTCGCGGGCAAGCGGTCGAGCAGCCGGCCAACGACACCTATGCGGTCGGCGGAGATACGGCGGAGGCGATGGACCTTGCACCCGCACGCTTGACGCTGACATTCGGATTTGGTCCCGGCCTGTTCATAAAGGACGGCAAGGATCGGTTTGGTCTTGCCGCCCGACGCCCGGAAGCGCTGATCGATCTGCCGCGCTTCGCCGGCGACCAGCTTGTCGAGGGACATACCGGCGGCGACCTTTCGGTGCAGGCCTGCGCCGACGATCCGCAGGTCGCGTTCCATGCCGTGCGCCAGCTCGCCCGTCTTGCAAGCGGCGTGGCGGCGTTGCGCTGGACCCAGACGGGATTTCTGCCGAACACGCCATCCGGAAAATCGCCGCGCAACCTGATGGGTTTCAGAGACGGCACAAACAATCCTTCCGTAGGCGACACGGACGCCATGCAGAAATTCATCTGGGCGGACGCCCCGGGATGGATGAACGGTGGCAGCTATCTCGTGGCGCGGCGCATACGGATTGCGCTCGAACATTGGGACCGCATGGCTCTCAACATCCAGGAACAATATATCGGCCGCCAGAAATATTCCGGCGCGCCTCTCGGCGCCCATGCCGAGCACGATCCGGTCAATCTCGAAGCGACCGACAAGGACGGAAACTTCGTCATTGCCGGCAATGCCCATGTGCGTCTTGCCAACGAGGCCAGCAATGACGGGGCGCGCATCCTTCGCCGTTCCTACTCCTATAATGATGGCGCGAATTTCGTCGCCGAGCGCTGGCCGCCCTGGAGACAAGGCGTTGAATACGATGCCGGCCTGTTTTTCGCCTGCTATCAGCGCGATCCACGCACCGGTTTCGTAAAGATATTCGACCGGATGGCGAAACTCGACATGATGAATCAGTTCGTCACCCATGTGGGGGGCGGCCTGTTTGCCTGCCCCGGCGGCATCGCACCGGGAGAATTTATCGGTCAGCGCCTTTTCGACGCGTAGCGCCAAAAAAGGCGTCGGCGCCCTGAATGCGGCAGCTGCCGCCGCGCACTGCGTTTTGCTGCTATCTGATCTTTGAACATTTCTCCGTCGAGCCCGCAGGATGGGCCGGAGGCAGGCGCGCGACGGGCGTCCCGTTATGAAATTGTGCGGCGCGCCCGGGAAACAACAGAGGCGCGATCGCGTTTTACAGCGATCGCTGCGCATCATGAGCCCGCAACATGCTTTCATGGCGATCACGAGGAAAAATGCGCCTGTGTCTTGCTGCCGCTGCGGCTTTGTCGATTTTCGGGTGCGCTCCGGCATGCGCTCATCCTGCCCGCTTTGAACATATCGTGCTGGTCGTCCAGGAAAACCGGACGCCCGACAATCTCTTCCACGCGCTTTGCGCGACGCAGAGATGCAGCACCACTGCGCATCAAGGCGCCTACGACATCCAGACGGGCGCTTGGCGCGACAAGAGTTCTGGCACGGGTCACGTCGAGCCGCGGCGCGTCGCGCTGGCGAGCGGCTACGACCTTGGCCATATGCATGACGACTTCAACCTCATGTGTGACGAGGATCGCCATGCCAGGACATGCAGAATGGACGGGGCAGCGGCAATCGGATGTCGCCCCGAATCTTCGTGTCCGCCGCGGCCGCAGTTTCGTTATGTCGACAATGCTTCTGAAATTCTCTCGCCCTATCTGGAGCTTGCGACGCAATATGGCTGGGCCAATGAAATGTTCCAGACCAACCAGGGACCGAGCTTCCCCGCCCACCAGTTTTTGTTCGGAGCGACTTCGGCCCCCAGCCGGGAGGATGACCGAAAGGGTGTTTTCGTTTCCGAAAACCTCCCGGGAACGGGCCAACCCGATACGCCTCCGGACAATGGATGCATGGCGCGCAAAAGTGCGCGTATTCAGCTGATCGATCCCAACGGAACCGAGTCGACGCAGAACCGGATTTACCCCTGCCTCGAACACCGGACGGTCGCCGACCTGCTCGACGATCATGGATTGGAGTGGCGTTATTTCGCCCCTGGTGCGGGCAATCTTTGGACTGCTCCAGACGCGATCAGTCATCTGTGCCAGCCAAGAAAGCGGCAATGCACAGGCGAAGAGTGGCAAAAGCATCTCGTGCTGAAGCCGGCCAGGGTTCTCGACGAAATCCGGCATTGCCGTCTGGCGCAGGTGAGCTGGATCATCCCGTCGGGGCAGGAATCCGATCACGCATTTCTCAATCGCGGCCTCGGACCTTCCTGGGTCGCCTCGATCGTCAATGAAATCGGCAACAGCGCCTGTCGCGACAACAATGGCGCGCGATTTTGGAATTCGACTGCGATCGTAGTCGTTTGGGACGATTGGGGCGGCTGGTACGACCACGAGGCACCGTCCCTGCTTCGCTATCCGCAGGGCGGATATCAATATGGCTTCCGCGTCCCGCTACTGTTTATTTCCGCCTACACGCAAAAGGGATATATCAACGATGAGCGGCTGGACTTCGGCAGCATCGTACGATTTGTCGAACACAATTTCGGAATCCGCAAAGGCGAACTAACATTCGCCGATGCGCGCGCCCATGGGGATCTTGGCCACTTCTACGATCTGGCCGCGCATCCGCGTCCGTTCAAAACCATCAAGGCACCGAGGACAGCGGATTTCTTTCTGCACGACACGGCGCCCCTGACGCCGCCCGACGACGACTGACCAGGCCTGTGCTGCGATCAACGTCGCAGCGCCGGCAACGAGCGCGGGTGCGCAGCCATCGCGCGCCCCCGCTTCCGTCGTCTCAAATCGTACCAATTGCGGTCAACGCTTCGGACTGTTTGTCGGCTCTCTTGGATGTTGCACTGACGGATGTTGCGCAAAGTTGCCGCCGGAACTCGCCGGGCGCTGCGCAAAACCGCCACCACCGGCATGCGAAGATCCTCCGCCGCCTGTGCTTGCATGAGCATAGCCACCGCTGTTGCCGCCGCCCGATCGCGCGTATCCGCCGCTCGAACGGGCATAACCGCCGCCGGCCTGGCTGCCGCTCGAGCGGGAATAGCCGCCCGACGAATGCGCATAGCCACCCGAACTGTGCGCATGGGTCTGACTGCTGTGCGAATAGCTGCTTGCGGAGCTGTGCGCATACCCATGGCTGGAGAAATGCGACGACGACGCGTGATGGGAGAGATTGTCATGCAGGCCGACGCTTGCCCCGTTGTGCATGCCGATTCCGGCCGACAATCCATGTCCCAGCCCGACATGCGCATGCACGCCTTCATGCGCGGCAATCGCCCGTCCGCGGTCAACCCCTACGATCGGTCCGTGATGCCCTGCAAAATCATGGCGCCCGCCTCCTGGCGCTGCATGCCCGAAGGCGGCGCGGAATCGGCCGCCATCGATTGCGCGGTTGACGAAATGCCCATGCTCGATGCCGAACCGCGTCCAGGCCGCAGTACGATCGGCAAATCCGAGATACAGGCCGGGCGCGAGCACATCCACGCCGATGCTCGAAGCGTAGATGTCGTCGGCCGGGACGAACGACCACAGAGAAAGGTAGGCAGCCTCGCTGAAGCCCGCCCCATACCACTCGCGATAGCCATACCAATTGTTCCAGTCGTCGACGAGAATTCCCGTGCCGTCGTAATATCCCGGGGGCATCGGAAGCCAGCCGATATTGCCCGCGCCAGCTCGCCAGACGACCCAGGCCGGCGACCATGTGTAGCCCGGCTGCCAAAGCCAGCCATAGGATGGATCGTAGCCCCACCGGCCGTAGTGGAACGGCACGTCGCCCCAGTTGTAATCGGAGACCCATACCGTGCCGTATTCGTCGGTATTCTCCCAATGGCCGTCATGATAGGGGCGGAAATCGGCCGGGACCTGCGTCGGATGCCACACGGTTCCCCAGCGCGGATGCTGCATCCATTGTCCGTACGGCGACAGCGAATCGTGGAACGACTGGTAGCTCACCGTGTCCGTTCCGGTGTCGGTATTGGCAGCGCTCTGGTCTTGCGTCGTCGTGTCGGGCTGGGCAAGCGTTTGAGTCTGCGTCTGCGCGACAGCCGTCTGGGCTTGCGGGTTGAGATTTACCAGACTTCCGTTCAGGAGCGCATAAGACAGCGTGACGAGTTGCGGCGGATCGCCCTGGTTGGCCTTGATCTGGATCGCTCCGTCGCTGACGGCATAGGACTGCACAAGGGTGTTGGCGGTCGCCGAAAGATCCGTCGAAGCGAGCCGCTCGGGCTTGCCGTCCTCCATGCCGTAGACAAACAGGACCTGCGAGGTCTTGCCGGACGAAGAACAGCTGCCGACGAACACAGCTTTGTCGCTGCTGCCTTCGCCGGTATGGCCGGAGACGTCGCCATAACGTACGTCGCCTACGAGCTCGAATTGATATTGCCCCAGCTGGTAGGCGCCATCATGCAATGGCAGCTTTGTCACGCCCGCGGTGGTGAGCTGCGGGTCCGCGCACGCCGTGCCGATGACTTCGACGGGCGTGTTGCGGAAATCGGCCGAATGGATTCCGCCGCCGCCCATCCAGGCCTTGAGATCGTCCTGCTTCAGATACGCGGCACCACCGATGACGGCGACACCGGCAATTGCCGCGATGACGAGATTTTGCGAGCCTGGCATGAACGTTTCCTCTCAAGTTGATCTCTGTCTGCCTAGTGGCCGACTTCGCTGACTTTTCCTTGCGTGAACGTGACCACGTCGTCGCCGTAGTTCCACACTTCATGGCCGGGCGTGCTGGCATCCTTGGCCTTGGGATCGCCCCAGGCGAGTGTGACCTCGTCACTGTCCATGCCCTTCGCGATCTGGCCGGCCAGGATCAGATCGGCATTCTTGCTGCCGTATTTCTGGACAAGTACGCCGCGGTCGGGTTTCGCAGGCTGCTGTGGAACAGACGCCTGCTGGGACTCGGCCTGTCCCCCCGCCGCATTCTGGCAGGCCTGGACATCGGGAGCGACGCTGGGGTTGTCAGGTTTCACGCCCTGAACGACGAGATTGTGGATGTTCAGATTGTACCGGCTGGCGAGACAGCTCTGGGTCTGCATGTCGACCTGTTTCCAGGCGTCATTCGCCTCTGCGCTTCGCGACATGGCGCCCGACATGGCCCCGAAAAGGCCGTTCACGATCGAGCTGCCCATGTCGGATTGCGCCTGCGCGGCGCCCGACACGAAGAGTGCGGCACACGCAGTTATCAACAGCCGCCCCGTGACCGGGCGTGCCTTTGTCTGATTTGGCATTTGTTCTGGACCCCCGCCCAATCGACCCCTGCACTTGCGCCGTTGTCCGACCGCAAGCATCATTAAGAATTGATTAAAGCACGGTAATCGCCAATCGAAAAGACAAAAAAGCCGGTTGGCCCGGGGGCGGTCTTGAGCGGAATGATAAAAAGCGCCACCCGCCTGTTCCTTGGGTTCATGGCCGCTGCGGCCGTGAGTGCGGCCGGTATTCCCGATACCGCCCTCTGGGCTCTCTACAACAACAGGGACATGTTCCGGCTCGAGGATGCCCTGGAGCACCTCCCGATCGACGCGGAGCCAGGCCGCATCTTCCTGTGGGCGGCGGCACAGGCGGGCCGGGGGCACGAAACGGATTCGGCCTCCACCGTCGAAGGGCTACTGAAGCGGCCGATCGATAGCCAGCTGGAAATCCGCGCGCGCAATCTTCTGATGCTCGACGACCGCGCGCTTTTCCACTATCGCGCTGCCTTTGCGGCCCTGGCGCCCCTTCTCGAATCGGGTCGGGCAGACGAGCCCATGCGAAACCGGGCCAGGCTCCTGCAGGCCATTGAAAATGTGCTGCCGGAAACCGTGGACGGCACGCCACATCTCGTCTTGTCCGCCCCCCGCGTCGCCGTCGGGATCGCCGGGCAATTCTTCGGATTTGCCATCGACAGCGGCGCAAACCTTTCGGTCATCACGCGCGACGTCTCCCGCAGGGCGCATCTGCGTGTGATTGCCGTCGACTACTCGATACGGACGGCCGACGGAAAAGCGCTGCATGCCGATGTCGCGAGCGCCGATCTGGAAATCGCGGGCGCGCTCATTCGCCATGCGATCGTACTCGTCGTTCCTGCCCTGGCCGGCGCCGGTTCGTATGGTCCGCCCATCGGCGGTTTGATCGGCATGCCCGAATTGCGGCAGCTGGGGCCGTTGCAGCTCGGCCTATCGCCTCGGCCGTTGACCCGCGTGACGAGTCTCGCTTTGGCGGATGGCGATCCGATCCTCGAATTGGGTCTTGGGGCAACGCGGCTCCTTTGCCGGCTCGATTCGGGGTCCAATCGAACGACGGTTGCCGCATCGTTGTGGCAACAGGTCGGCCGGCCCTCTGCACCGCGCGCGGTTTCCGTCACAGGTCTGGCCGACAGGCGCACGCGCCTTCTTCACGAATCGCCCATCACCTTCGACATCGCCGGCAGACGGGTCACCATTGCCGAAGCAATCGTCCTCCCGCCCGCTTCGTCCGGCAATCAGCCCGCCTGCACGCTCGGCGCCGACGCGCTCGCCGCGGTTGGCCCCGTCGTGCTCGATTTCGCGCGGCTGCGCCTCCTCACGCGATAAGCGCGCGCGTCACTCGCAGGAGCGGCTTTTGTTCAGAAAGACCGTCGCCGTGGTCGCAAGGTCATTGGTGATGATGATGTCCTGCTTCATCTTTCCGCTGCGGCGGAATTTGCCGACGGCGACACCCAGCGGGAAATGCCCCGTTGTGAAGTCCGCATGGGCGCCGAATGTGCCATCACCGTTCCCAGGCAAAATGCTCATCGTGTCGCCGATCAGGTTGGCCACAACGAGATCGACGAATTTGTCGCCGTTGATTTTTGCCACCGCGAGTCCGTCGGGGCCCAAACCCGCCTCATAGTCGGCTTTCGGCTGGAACGTCCCGTCGCCGTTTCCCAGAAGGACACTCACGCTTCCGGTCTGGCCGCTGTTGTAGTTGGCCGTGGCCAGATCCACCTTGCCGTCACTATTGAAATCGCCGGTCACCACCACGGCGGGCGAGGAGCCTGTGGGATAGTCGATATGACTGGCGAATGTCCCATCCCCGTTGCCCATGAGGATGCTGACGATGCTGTCGTAGTAGCCTGTGACCACGAGGTCCGGCTTTCCGTCGTGATTGAAATCGGCCACCGCCAGGGAATAGGGCTCCATACCGGTCGGGAATGTCGTCACAGTACCGAATGTCCCGTCGCCATTGTTGAGCAACACGCCCACCATGTTGTCGCCCTCGTTCGCCACCATGATGTCCGGCTTCTTGTCGCCATTGACGTCGGCGAGTGCCACCCAATGCGGGAACGAGCCCGCGTGGTAGTCCACATGGGTTTGAAACGTGCCGTCGCCATTGCCCAGCAAAACGCTCACGCCCGATCCGGTGTCATCGCCCGTCACCAGATCCAGCTTGCCGTCGCCGTTCACGTCGCCAACTGCGAGCGCGTCCGGGCCTCGCCCGGTCGGATAGGCGACTTTGGCCTGGAATGTTCCATCGCCATTGCCGAGAAACACGTCGACGGAACCGGCACCGCCGTTGCTGTAATTGACTTGCGCGAAGTCCAGCTTGCCGTCCTTGTTGAAGTCGCCCACCACGGTCGACTGCGGGTCGGTGCCGGTGGGATAATCCGTGCTCTTGAACTTCAACTTGCACAGGTGAGGATGGCTGCCGTTACCCGGCATGGCATGGGCAAACCCCGCCCAACTCGCTCCGCACACCAGCACGATCGACAATTTCCGCAAAACGGACCCGGACATTTCCCACTCCCTGTGAAGCGCGCCTTGTTTTCTGCGCGACAAATTCATCGTAAGCGCGCGGCGGCGCCCGCTGTCAACGACTTCCTTCAATTGCTCCGGCGTATGACGATCGTCCGCCTGCCATCGCCAGAATGTCGCCCAGTGCGCGGGCCGTGCGTTGCAGATTCAACGCCGTAAGCTTCAGCGCTTCTCCGGCGGCAATCGGAGCGTGCGAGATGGACAGCATCGCATCGAACGCGGCGTGCAGGTCGGCATCGGCGGCCGCGGGCACATGGCCCGCCAACGCGATCACGGGCACGCCCCTGGCGCGCGCGCGCAACGCCGCACCAAGGGGTGCCTTGCCTCGAAGCGTCTGGCGGTCCAGGGCACCCTCACCCGTAATGAGCAAGTCCGTCTGGTCCAGCGCCCCATCGAAACCCGTGACGTCCAGGACCCGATCGGTTCCCGAGACCAGGCTGGCACCGAGCACAGCGTGCAAACCGGCCGCCACACCGCCCGCCGCGCCGCCCCGCGGCAGACTGCCCACGTCAATGCCGGTTTGAATTCGCAGAACTTCGACCCAGCGCGCCAACGCCGCTTCCAGCGCCTGGATGTCGGCGCCGCGTGCGCCTTTCTGCGTGCCAAAGATGCGTGCCGCACCGGTCGAACCCAGCATGGGATTTTCGACATCGCACAGAACGGTGATCGCGCATTCCCGCGCCCGGGGATGCAGGCCGGAAAGGTCGATTGCTGCGACCCTGGCCAGAGATTCGGCTGTACCGGACAGCGGGCTGCCGTGGCCATCCAGCAGTCGCACGCCCAGGGCACGCAGCGCGCCAGCCGCCCCGTCGATCGTCGCGCTCCCGCCCGCCGCCAGCAATATGCTGCCGGCGCCGCGGTCCAGCGCGCTTCTGATCAGTTCACCCGTTCCAAAAGTGCTGGCCCTTAGCGGATCGAGCCTGCTGCGCGCCAGCCGTCGCAATCCCGACGCTTCGGCAAGTTCAACGACTGCAGTCCGACCTTTATGAATATATCCGACATCCGCAGAGATCTTCCCTCCCAGGGCATGATGCGCGGCAACGGTTTCCGTCACGCCATCGAATTGTCCGAGCAACACCGCGGCGGTTCCATCGCCTCCATCGGCGATCGGGTGACAGCGACAGAGGCAGGCGAGCCTGCTCTGGTTCAGGCCCCTCGCAATGGCATCCGCCGCTTCGGCCGCACCCAGGCTTTTCTTGAAGGAGTTCGGCGCGATCAGGATGCGCATGGCCTCGCCTTCACAGATCGCCGGAGGAACAGATGGTGCCCAGGGGCGGAATTGAACCACCGACACGCGGATTTTCAGTCCGCTGCTCTACCAACTGAGCTACCTGGGCGTCCGGCTGGACCGGAGGGAACGGGGTTTTAGAAGAGGGAACCGGCCCTGTCCAGCAGGTCACTCCCGGTCAGGGACCGCGTCGCGCGGCGGGCCGGCTTCATCGTCCGCCTCGCGCGCCGGGATGGCATAAGCGCCATCGAGCCAGCGCGCGAGATCGACATCCGCGCACCGCTTCGAACAAAAAGGCCGGTATGCCGCATCGCGCGGCTTTGCGCACAAGGGACAGCGGCCGCCCGGTGCGTCAGGACTGGATTGCGACATCGAACCCTTCCCGTGCGAATTCCGCGCGTTCTTCGAACCGCACACGCGAGGCGCTTTTCCGCTCCAGCGCGGGGCGCAACTCGGTTTCGTGCTCTTCGAGCCATCGTACGATCTCCGGCGCGGCGCGAACGAGAATCGGCCGCCCGGGTGATGTCGCCGCTTCGCGCTCGATTCGGCGCAGTACATCCATTGCCACGCTTTCGCGCGTGCGCACGCGGCCGCGGCATCGGCACGCACGGCATCCCTCCGTCACGAGCTTGAACAGCGGATCACGGACCCGCTTGCGTGTGATTTCCACGAGGCCGAATTCCGACATGGGCGAAATCTGGGTCGTCGTGCGGTCGCGTTCGAGGCTTCGGGCAAGGCAGTCCAGAACCCGCTCGATATTCGCAGGCTGACCCAGGTGAATGAAATCGACGACGATCAGGCCGCCTATCCCGCGCAACCGGAGCTGGCGCCCAATTTCTTCAGCCGCCTCGAGATTGACATCGAGACTCGTTTCCTCGAGGCCGGTCCCATTCGCATAGCTGCCGGAATTGACGTCGATCGCCGTCAACGCCTCCGTCCCCTCGATCGTGATCCAGCCACCTGACGGCAGCGGAACACGTTCGCTGAGGAGCCGCTCGATCTCATCCTCCACATCGTACATTTCGAAAAGCACGCCTGGGCCTTCGAAGAGTTTGATCCGCCCTTCGGCATCCGGCATTGCGCGCCGGCAATAGTCGAGGGCCGTGACGAAGGCCTGCCGTTCATCGATCACGACGCGCGACGTAAGGATGTCGACCTCGTCGCGCATCGTGCGTTCGATAGGATCGAGATCGTGATACAACATCGCCGGCGCCACGAGACCTGCACGCTTTGCGGCCACCGGCCTCCAGGCCTCCGCCAGACGCTCGGCATCGTCCCGCAATTCCCCGAGCCGTGCACCGATCGCCGCACTGCGCACGATATAGCCGCCGCCGGGCGCAAGCGCGGCGTTGCTTTCGCCCAGCAGTTCCTCGCACAGCATCGTGAGCCGCGCGCGCTCGGTCTCGTCCTCGATCCGCCGCGACACCGCAACGCCCGTCTGATTGGGAACCAGTACAAGCAGCCGTCCAGGAACCGTGACATTGGCCGAGAGGCGCGCACCCTTCTCTCCAATCGGATCCTTGACGACCTGAACGACGATTTCTTCTCCTTCGCGCACACAGTCGCCGATCCTTGGTTGCCGCTCGTCGTCGAAGACCGGCAGGCCGGCCAGACACCGCGCCTCGCGCGCTCCAAGAAATCCTGCACGATCAAGTCCGATGTCGACAAAGGCTGCCTGCATCCCGGGCAACACGCGCTGCACGCGCCCCAATATGACGCTGCCGATCAGGCTGCGGCCGCCGCGGTGCAAGGTGCGCCGCCGCGGGCTGTCATCATCGAGTCCGATCGTCCGCTCAAGGAACAATTCCTGCAGACGACCGTCTACGACGACGGCGATGCGAATTTCCCCCGCACCGACATTGATCAGGATTTCCTTGTTCATGACCGCTGCATGTGTGACAGAACCGCGACAGTAGCATGGTTTCAGCAGACGACGTAACCGAAGCCCCCGAGCAACGTCAGCGTTTCAAGCAAGGGCAGACCGACAACATTGGAGTACGAACCGTTCAGCGCGCGGACAAAGCCCTCTGCCCGGCCCTGAATCGCATAGCCGCCGGCTTTTCCGTTGCCCTCGCCCGATGCGACATAGGAGTCCATTTCGTCTGACGACAGTCTCTTGAACGAGACTCGAGTCGCAACCAGCCGACTGCGAAGAGGATGCGTCGCCCTGCTTCCCACGACCGCAATCGCGGTGAACACGACGTGACGCCGTCCCGACAGTTGATCGAGGCAGGCACGCACCTCATCGGCCGTCTCGGCTTTTGGCAAAATGCGCCGGCCGGCGGCAACGACTGTGTCGGCTGCGAGCACCAGCGCCGGGTCACCCTCCCAACTGCGCGCGACCGTTTCCGCCTTGGCGGCTGCCATACGGGCGGCGTATAGCCGCGGCAACTCCGCGCGACGCGGCGTTTCGTCAATCTTGGCGGGACAAATCCAGTCCGGCGTAATCCCGGCCTGGGCGAGCAGGGCTGTGCGCCGCGGGCTCTCGCTTGCCAGAATCAGGCGCGGCGACGGATTATTTGAACCGATAGGTAATGCGCCCCTTGGTAAGGTCATAAGGCGTCATTTCCACAAGCACCTTGTCGCCCGTCAATACCCGGATGCGATTCTTGCGCATCTTACCGGCCGTGTGGGCAATAATCTCATGTCCATTCTCAAGCTTCACGCGAAACGTTGCGTTGGGCAAAAGTTCGCTGACCGTTCCGGGAAATTCCAGCAGTTCTTCCTTGGCCATCAATCCTCTGGTGTTGCGCCTGACGGCCGGGAGAATGCACTGAAACCCCGGAAAAGCAAGGCAGTCAGGCATCTCTCCGGGTGACTGCAAACCGCCGCTCGATATGCGCTTCCAGCTCGTCCCGCACGGCGCGGTAGGCTTCCAGACGCTGGTCGCGCGAACCCTCCACGGCGGTCGGATCGAATGTTGGCCAATATTCGACATCGACGGCCGCCGTTCGCGTCATTTCCATGGCCTTGTGGTGCGCTTCCGGCGAAAGGGAGATGATCAGGTCGAAAGAGCTGTCCTCGAGGTCTTCAAAGCGCTTGGGCTTGTGTCGCGCGAGTTCAATGCCGATTTCATCCATCACCTCTATCGCGAAGTGGTCGATTTCTCCCGCCCTGGCCCCTACGGAATCGATGAAGACGAAGCGGCCATAGAGATGGCGCATCAGGGCCGCGGCCATGGGGCTGCGCACGGCGTTTTGCGTACAGGCAAACAGGACAGCGCCGGGAAGCTCTTCGCCATTTGGCCCCCTCATGGCTCACCCCCTCAGGTGCAACACGCAGATGAGAGTGAACAGGCGCCTGGCGGTATCCGTATCCACGTCGATTTTGCCGCTAAGCCGCTCCTGCAAAAGGGCCGAGCCTTCATCGTGCAGACCGCGCCGGCCCATGTCGAGCGCCTCGATCTGGGAGGGCGGCGCCTGGCGGATGGCTTTGAAATAGCTGTCGCAGATCAGAAAATAATCCTTGATCACCCGGCGCAGGGGACTGAGCGACAAAACGATGTGGCCGTGGGGTTCGCCGCTTTCGAGTTGTATATCGAAGACCAGGCGCCCTTCCTGCACCGCGAGAACCAGCCGATAAGGGCCGCCCGCAGATCCGCGCGGCACGAAATGGTTCTCTTCGAGCAGATCGTAGATTGCGATTTCGCGCTCTTGCTCCACTTCGCGCGTCCGCCGCACCAGACTCTTTTGATCGAGATGCAGGCTGACGATCCGGAAGGACGATTTGTCCGTCATGGCAAGCCACTCAGACGTGCCGCAATCGAGCAGGCATGACCATCGAGGCCTTCGGCCTTGGCCAACTCCATAGCCGAAGGTCCGAGCTTTGCGAGGCTCTTCGAATCGAACGAAAGCAACGACGTCCTTTTCAGAAACTCCAGCACTGACAGCCCCGAGGAAAAGCGCGCTGTCCGATTTGTCGGAAGCACGTGATTGGGGCCACCGATATAGTCGCCCATGGCTTCAGGGGTCAGCCGCCCGAGGAAAATTGCGCCGGCGTGCCTCACATCCGCCAGAAGCGCTTCCGGAGCCGCAACGGCCAGTTCGAGATGCTCGGGCGCAAGGCGATTGACGAGTTCGACAGCCTCCGCAAGCGTCGTCGTCACAATGATCGCACCATGATCGCACCAGCTTCTCGCTGTGATGGTCCGACGCGGCAGAAGCGGCAACAGGCTTTCCACCGCATCGATCACAGCGTCTGCGAAATCCGCATCGTCCGTGAGAAGGACGCATTGCGACAGCGTGTCGTGTTCGGCCTGGCTGAGAAGATCTGCAGCGACCCAGTCCGGGCGATTGTTGCCATCAGCAATAATGCACAGCTCCGAGGGGCCAGCGATCGCGTCGATTCCGACCTGTCCGAAAACTTCGCGTTTGGCGGCCGCGACGTAGGCATTGCCGGGACCTA
Source organism: Rhizomicrobium sp. (assembly GCA_036490345.1). Classification (GTDB taxonomy): domain Bacteria; phylum Pseudomonadota; class Alphaproteobacteria; order Micropepsales; family Micropepsaceae; genus Rhizomicrobium. Next base: position 104,931 of record DASXEA010000072.1, read on the forward strand.
CGATCTTGTCGACGGCCGCGATCCTGGCCGTTCCGAACGCCAGCGCCGCAATCGCCTGAGCGCCCCCGACGCGATAGACTTCGTGGACCCCTGCGCGTTTCGCGGCGGCTAGAATGAGGGGGCTGGCCAGGGGTGTGGCCATGACAATTCGACGAACGCCGGCTATGCGCGCCGGCAGCGCATTCATCAGCACCGAACTCGGATAGGACGCGGTGCCACCGGGCACATACACACCCACACTGTCCAGCGCCGTCCAACGCCAGCCGAGCTGCACGCCGTCGGCATCGGTAAACAGTTCGTCGCGTGGAATCTGCCGCTGGTGATAGGCGGCAATTCGCGCCGCCGCGGCTTCCAGCGCCTCGAGCGCGCCGGCTGAGCACTGCGACTCGGCGGCAGCGATTTCCTCCGGCCTTACCTTGAGGGTGTCGAGCGAAGCGGGCGCCGCATCGAACCGTTGCGAGAGTTCGATCAGCGCATCGTCGCCGCGCGCGCGCACGCTTGCGATGATGGATCGGACCGTTGTCGCGACGTCTCCTCCTTCGCCGCGCGGTGCGAGCAGATGCCCGAACTGAATGGCGAAGTCTGGCGCGCGGCTGTCGAGCCTGCGCACCATCCTATGTCTCGTCGATCTGGTGCGCGGGGCGCGCACGCGCCGGCCATTCTCCCGCCAGATCGGTCAGCTCCGCGGAAATGCATTCGACCTCAAGGCGCAACGTCGCGCCTCCCGCAAACAGGAGCTCGATCGTTCCTGCCGGATCGACAGGTCCCCTGGGCTGAAAGCGGATGGCGAGGAGCGAAACAACGGCTTCGGGATTCGTGCGATCGATCTCCGATGCCCTGGCGGAAAGCACGTTGTCGAAATGCAATCCGGAGCGCACACGAGAGCCAGGAGCCCTTCCATCCTCCTCCCACCTGTAGCGATTGAAAAGCCCCGCAAATCGCTGCGTCTTGGGCAGCCACGCAAAGTCGGCGACCCGCGCTACCGCATCCTGCAGTCGCGCCGAGATGGTTTCGAGATCGTCGGCATCTGTCGCCGCAAGTGTGACAATCGGGCCGATCATCCCGCCTCCCTTACAATTTCGGCGCCGACTCCCGATAGTTTCGCCTCTATCCGCTCGAAGCCTCGATCAAGATGATAAACGCGATTGACGATGGTCTCGCCTTCCGCCGCAAGACCAGCCAGCACGAGACCCACGCTGGCGCGCAGGTCCGTCGCCATGACGGGCGCTCCCCGAAGCCGTTCGACGCCCGCGACGATCGCGGTATCGCCTTCAATGCGGATATCCGCCCCGAGACGCGAAAGCTCGGGCACATGCATGAAGCGATTTTCGAATATGGTTTCGCGAATCCTGGCTTCACCGTTCGCTGTCGTCATCAGGGCCATGAATTGCGCCTGCAAATCCGTCGGAAAACCGGGATACGGCGCCGTTGTGATGTCGGCTGCAAGCGGACGGGTGCCGTTGCGGCGCACGACAAATCCGCGATTGGTCCGTGCCACTTCGGTTCCGATCGATTCGAGCACCGGCAATACGGCGCCGATCAGATCCGGATCGGTTTCGGTGAGGACAATTTCGCCGCCTGCAATCGCGGCCGCAAAGGCGTAGGTTCCGGTCTCGATCCGGTCGGGCAATACACGATGCTCGGCAGCATGCAGCGCATTGACCCCCTCGATGACGATGGCGGAGCTGCCGAGCCCTGTTATGCAGGCACCCATCGCCTCAAGACATCGCCCCAGATCGATGATTTCGGGTTCGCGCGCGGCGTTGACAAGCTCGGTCCGGCCCTTGGCCAGAGTCGCGGCCATCAGGGCATTCTCGGTTGCACCGACCGACACGGCGGGGAATTCGATGATCCCGCCCGAAAGACCGGACGGCGCCTCGGCGATGACATAGCCATCGGCAAGTTCGATCTGCGCGCCGAGCGCCCGCAAAGCCATGAGATGCAAATCGACCGGACGCGCCCCGATAGCGCAGCCGCCCGGCAGCGAAACCTTCGCGTGGCCGCAGCGGGCCAGCAGGGGACCGAGCACGAAGAAACTGGCGCGCATTTTGCGCACCAGGTCGTATTCGGCGGTGGTGTTGGTGATCGGTGAGGCGCAGAGTTCGAGCCTGCCCCCCTCCCCGGCTGTTTTCACCCCGAAACTTCGCAGCAACTCGGCCATGAAGGCGATGTCGGCGAGCGCCGGCACATTGGTCAAAATCAGCCGCTCGGCCGTGAGGATTGAGGCCGCCATGAGCGGCAGGGCGGCATTTTTCGCTCCACTGATGGCAATCTCTCCCTTCAGTCGCGTGCCACCCCGAATACGAATGCGATCCATGGCTCTCTTTCAGCTGATGTGATGGAAGGGATGAGGCAGAACAGGCCTTGTAGCGCGGCTTATGGCGCGCGAATAGCGTTCAGTCGCCTTCCGGCGCATTGCCGCCCCTTTCGGGCCGGCTCTGGCTTTCATGGGCTTCCTCAGGCTTCGTACCGGAGACCGCGCTCGATTTCGTGCGGGAGTGGGCCTTTCGGCGTTTCAGATTGTCCCTCAGGGCCGCCGCGAGCCTGGCCTGCCGCCCAGGGGGTGACGGTTTCGTCACTCTTTCCCTCCTGTTACCCATCGGCTATAGCACGCGCCCATCTGGTGCGCCGGAGTAGCGTAGTGGTAGCGCAACCCCTTGGTAAGGGGTAGGTCGTGAGTTCGATTCTCACCTCCGGCACCAGTGACCCCTTTCCAACCAAAATAAATTCCCACCAAAATAGATCTAATACGCTGATATTACAGCGATATTCTGAACATCTAGGAACATAGCTGAACACCAGCACGCCTGAAATTTGTTGGTACGGTGTTGGTATCGATACGGGTCGGATGTTGGTATGGAATATTTCTCGTTGTATAAGTTCGAATGCCTCTTACCGACGTCGCTTGCCGATCCGCGAAAGCCCCGCCGAAGCTTAAGAAGCTGTCGGACATGGGCGGTCTCCAGTTGTGGCTCTTCCCGAACGGATCGAAGTTGTGGCGCCTCGCGTATCGATTTCACGGGAAGCAAAAACTTCTAGCGATTGGACGATATCCTGACACGTCACTGCTGGGCGCGCGAGCTGAACGCGAGAAAGCGAAAGCGCTCCTTAGAGAGGGTCGTGATCCTTCGCACACCCAACACATTGCACGACTGGTCACCGTCGCGGCGGCCGATACGTTCGAGTCCGTCGCGAAGGAATACGTCGAGAAGCTTAAGCGCGAAGGTCGCAGCGATGCGACGCTCACCAAAGTCGAATGGCTTCTCGATTTTGCGCGTCCGGTGCTTGGGCCGCTCCCGGTGCGCGAGATTCGCCCCGTCGAAGTGCTCGGCGTTTTGCAGAAGGTCGAGGCTCGCGGGAGATACGACTCAGCACGCCGCCTGCGGTCCACAATCGGAGCGGTATGCCGGTACGCGATTGCTACCGCACGCGCCGATGCAGATCCTACCGCTCCTCTTCAAGGTGCACTCACGACCCCTACGGCGAAGCCGAGAGCGGCAGTTACCGACGCCAAAGCTTTCGGGGCGCTCCTGCGCGCGATCGACGGGTTCACGGGGCAGCCTACGACCAGAGCTGCGCTCAAGCTCATGGCACTCCTGTTCCCGCGTCCAGGTGAATTGCGCGCGGCCGAATGGACCGAGTTCAGACTGTCGGAAGCACTATGGACGATCCCGGCAGCCAGAACGAAGATGCGGCGCGAGCACCTCGTCCCGCTTGCCCCACAAGCCATCGCCATCCTCGAATCCCTTCATCCGATCACGGGCAGCGGAACGCTCGTCCTTCCCGGTGTGCGAACCATTCGCCAACCAATGTCAGAGAGCACGCTCAATGCCGCGCTTCGGCGCCTTGGATACGCGCAGGACGAGGCAACGGCCCATGGCTTCCGCGCTACGGCTTCAACGCTTCTGAATGAGGCCGGTCTTTGGAGCTCGGACGCCATAGAGCGGCAATTGGCCCATGTCGAGAGCAATAACGTACGGCGCGCCTACGCGCGCGGGGAGCATTGGGATGAACGCGTGAAGATGATGACGTGGTGGGCCAATTTCATTGACCAATTGAAGAACGTTCCTTCTGCCGTTCAGAACAAGCCGAAGCACGCTTATACCTAATTGCGAAATTCCTCATTTTGGTTAGCGCACGGATCATTTTCGTAGATCGGCACCCATCTTGGCCTTACTGTCCAGAGTCACTTTGCGGTCGTGATGCCCATCCGTGATCGTTCGTGAACTGAACGGAGTGCTTGGAGTCCCGTCTATCATGAGCTTCAAACAGATATTTTGGTTCGCCAGATTGAGCAGATCCTGTATGTCGAACTTCGGCTGAAACTCCTGCGTCAGCAGAAACGCATCCTCAGGCCCCACGCGAAACGAAACCAGCGTGCCGGCATTGCCGAACACCGCATGACGGATATCGGGATCGAGCTGATGTAGATATTGGTGTGCCAGCACCAGCCCAACCCCATATTTTCGCAGTTCGCTCATCATGTTCGCGAGCATGAGAGTCGTGAAGTTGTGGAATTCGTCGAGATAGAGGAAGAAGGGCCGGCGCCCGTCCGGCTCGGCTTCTGCGCGACTGAAGGCTGCCAGACCGATGGTCGAGACGATGAGGCCGCCAAGAAGTAGGGCGCTGTCCTCCCCAAGCCGACCCTTCGAAACGTTCACCAGCAGAACGCGACCTTGGTCCATGATCTGACGGAAATGAAGGTCGATAGCTGGCTCGACCAGGATTCGGTAAAGTGTCGGATCAGAGAGCAGCGCGCCCAGTTTGTTTTGTATCGGAGCGCACGCGTCGGCTCGCAGCCGTGCGGGGTAATTTGCGAATTCGCTTGTCCAGAACCGCCTAACCGTCTCGTTGCGAATGTCTCGAACTACCGCCTTACGATAGTTCTCATCCACGTATAGCCGAAGGATGTCCGGCAGGCGTGACTCGTCGCGCTCAAGGAGTGCATACAGCGTATTGCGCAGCACATGCTCCATCCTCACGCCCCAGGCGTCCGGCCAAAGCTTTTCCAGCGTCTCAAGCAACCCGGAGACCGCGAGCGGTATCTTGTCGTCGCGTACGCGCCTGAGCGGATTGTATCCATAGGGCTGGGCGGGGTCTGCGGCGTTGAGATAGACGACGCGTTCTTCATCGTCTTCCGGGGCAACGGCCGCGATGTGCTCCACCAGGTCCCCGTGAGGATCGACCAGAGCGAAACCGCGGCCGGCCGCGAGATCCTGGAGTGCCAGCGTTTCGAGCAGGGTCGACTTCCCTACCCCGGTTTTTCCGATGACATACATGTGGCTCAGACGATCGGCCTGCTTGATGCCGAAGCGCGTATGGGTGTTTCGGTGATTTGTGCGCCCGAAATAGGAAATGTCTGTTTCGGACATCGGCACAGTGTCGCCGAAT
>DASXEA010000053.1:0-3041 GCA_036490345.1 Rhizomicrobium sp.
GTCACCGATCCAGCCGAAGGCTTCGCCAAGGATGGCAAGTTCGATATGGCAGGTTTCAAGAATGTTCTGAAACTGCGCGCCGAGATCGAAGGACAGTGGGGCGGCAAACCGCCCGCGCCGGACAAGTACATCGATCTGTCCGATTACGATAAGGCGGTTGCCGGGATGTGACTGACAGCGCCCGGGCGGGTTTTCAAGTCCGAGCGCGAATCCGATCGAACGTCGAAGGAGAATATTTCAAGATGAGCATCCTTCACATGAAGGGGTGGATGGTCGCCTTGCTGGCGATCATCGCCGTCGTCCTGCCGGCGCACGCGGAGACATTTCCCAACAGGACGATCCGCATCATCGTGCCCGATGCGGCCGGCGGCAGCATCGACCTGACCGGGCGCGTTATCGCAAAGCACCTGCAGGACATTATCGGACAGGGCGTTATCGTGGAGAACAAACCGGGCGCGAATGCCGCCATCGGTATCGACGAACTGATGCGAAGCGCGCCGGATGGCCATACCCTTGTGGTTCTCTCGGATAGCCCGGTTACGGTGAATGTTCATCTGTCGCGCGTCAATTACGATCCGCTCACCGACCTCGTGCCGATCGGCAGGCTGGTGAGCAGCCCGCTCATCCTGACGGCCAATCCCAAGGCGGGAATCGCATCCATCCCCGATCTCGTTGCAGCCGCGAAAGCGAAGCCTTTGAGCTACGGCACCGCAGCGATCGGCTCGTCGTCCTATCTTGCCGGCGAATTGCTCCAGCGTGCGCTCGGCATCACGTTGCAGCCAGTGCCTTATCGCGGCGGCGCGCCGGCCGCGGTGGCAATCGCTTCCGGAGTGGTTCCTTTGGGCTTCACCGATTCCGGTTCGGTCTTGCCGATGATCGCAAACCACCAGCTTGTCGCCTTGGGCCTGGCCGACCCGGTCCGCGCGCGCTCCATGCCGAACATTCCGACGCTGCTGGAAGCCGGTGTTCCGGGTTTCACCGCCGTGTCTTGGCTCGCGATGTTCGCGCCGCGCGGCACGCCGGATGATCGTGTCGCCAAGCTTAATGGTGAAATCGCCAAGGTTTTGGCGATGCCGGACGTGCAAAAGGTCCTGTCGACCGCGGGTCTGGAGGCTGATCCCAGCACGCCGAGTGAGATGCGTGGAATAATTGAAGTGGACTATAAGAAGTGGGGCCAGTTGATAAAAACGCTGGGCCTCAAGGTCCAATAATCCGAGCGGCAAATAAAACCTCTAAAGGTGGCGCGATTCACCCGAGCGCCGATCGATACCGTTCGGCGCAGGTCGATTGCATTGCTGCAGTTCGGAACACCGTGAGCTGCGCGTTGTTCAGCGCATCCAGAAGTGCTGGATCGGCAAGGCCAGGAACGCAGACGGTCTCGTCGCGCGCGAGAGCCGCCAATGAGGCCATAACGACGTCCTGAGCGCTCATCGCGGGAGGTTGCTTGCTGGTATCGATCCCCTGAATGGCGTGAAAATCCGTTTCAATACGGCCCGGAATGCAGACCTGGACCCGTACCCCCGTTCCCCTCGTTTCTCCCGCAAGGGTCTGAGTGAACGCCAGCAAATAAGCTTTGGCTCCAGCATAGACCGCGCGAGGCGGCAGCGGCGTTGGCGGCAGATTGGCAGCAAATGCAAGAAGCCCCGAAATGTTGATAATGCCGCCTTGGCGACGCCTTATCATTCCCGGCAGGGCGGCGCGCGCTGTGCGAGTCACGGCACGAATATGCACCCCGATCAATTCGTCTATGATTGCGGGCTGCACTGTTGCAAATGGATAATAGCCGGCGAAACCGGCACAGTTGATGACCAACGAAATGTCTTCGCTTTTGAGTAGGGCATTCTCGACTTCGGTAAGCGCTGCAGCGTCGTTAAGATCGGCGCTCATCGTCTCAACTTGCACGCCGTGCTCCTTGTGCAGTTGTTGAGCCAGGTCTTGAAGACGTGGCAGGCGACGAGCAACCAGGATCAGATCGTAACCATCGCGAGCGAGCCGCTCGGCAAAGGCCTTCCCAAGGCCGCTGGACGCGCCGGTAATTAACGCGCGGCGTCCGCCCGTCGAAGACGAATGCGTCATGACGACCCCCACCTACATTCTCAATTCTGAATATACTTTAGCATAGATCAAGCGGGCTAGCATGATATCGGCAATGGCAATTGTTTTCAGTTCCCAATTACTGTCTGATGTTTTTATCGGCAATTCTCGTCACCCTGTGATGGACGCCTTAGCCTCCGAGTGCCGGATAATCGGTGTAACCGGCAGCGCTGCCGCCATAAAAGGTCTTGCGCTCACCGGTATTGAAAGGACCGCCGCGGTGCAGCCGTTCCGGCAGATCCGGATTGGCGATGAACAATGTCGCGAACGAGACGAGATCGGCGTCGCCGCTCTGCAGGACGCCATTGGCGCGTGCGAGGTCGTAGGCCTTGTTGGCGACCAGCGCGCTGTGCCATAGCGGGCGAAAGTATTTTGCATCGAGCCGCCCCCCACCGATCCCTCCCCCGCTTGCGGGGGAGGGTAGGGAGGGGGCCGGCTCAGCCGGGCCCGGCTCGACCAGATGCAGGTAACCCAGCCCGAGGCCGTCGAGCGCACGCACGGCCGTCGTAAACGTGTTGGCCGGATCGCTGTCCGAAATATCGTTGAACGCTAGATTGGTCGGCGACAGATGCACGCCGACACGTTCGCCGCCCCATTCTCCGGCCACCGCTTCCATCACTTCGACGACAAGCCGGGCGCGGTTCGCCGCGCTGCCGCCATAGCGGTCGCCGCGCCGATTGGTCTTATCGCGCAAAAACTGATCGAGCAGATAGCCGTGCGCGGCGTGCACCTCGACGCCGTCGAAACCCGCTGCCTTGGCATTGGCCGCGCCCTGCCGGTACTGCTCGACGATACCGGGAATTTCCGCCGTCTCCAGCGCGCGCGGCGTGACGTAAGGCTTCATGCCGTCGAGCGTCCAGGCCTGTCCGGCCGGGGCGATCGCCGACGGCGCAACCGGCAGCGCGCCATTGGGCTGCAGAGACGGATGCGAGATGCGCCCGACATGC
>DASXEA010000081.1:0-78789 GCA_036490345.1 Rhizomicrobium sp.
CTCCAGCGTGCCATCCCAACTCCACAGATCAAGGTAATCGAACAGTGTGCTGCGTGGCGGAAGATCTTTGGGGATCGCCCGCCACTGACAACCCGTGCTCAGAACGTACATCACCCCATCGACCACATTGCGCATGACAACGGTCCGCTTGCCGCCGCCACGCTTGCCTGGCGCAATGAGCGGTTCGACAAGCGCCCATTCTTCGTCGGTCAGATCGCTCGGATAACGCAGCTTGTCGCGGTTGTAACGGGGTCGATTTTCGGCCGTCCACATCGGCACCTCCAAAACGAATCGGTGCCTCATAAGGAATCACAACAGATTCCTGCCTTGCAAGTCGCCCCAGCTAAACGACTCTCGCGTTTCCCAAAGTCACCGGACAGACACTGAGTCTAGTCGAGGTTTCGCGGCGCAACGGCGCAGTTCAAGAATTTGACTGCCTGATGCGAAAGCAAACTTGCTGACTTATATTTGCAGCATCACCATTTGCCGCCGACCTTTGCGCGGATGCAGATTTATGTGTTTGACGAAACGCGCCTTGAGCGGTTGTTCCGTGAAACGCGAATGATTGAGCGTTCCTTTGTTGGTCGCACGAGCGTTGGTACGAATTCGATTGCAGCATGGCTGATGGAAAGGTCCGGAAATTCTTGGGGCACCTACACTCAAGACGAGATATGCGTAAACTGTGACAGCGAGATCATTGCGCCGCAAAGAACTGGACTTAGACAAAAAATCATGGTGGCGTCAGCCCATCATTTAAATCGGGCACAGGTTTTCTTATCACGTCCGCGACCAATTTGGATTCATGCAGTATTTTCTAAGGATTGCACATTGTCGACTTGAAGCATGACGTATATAGACGAAATACAAGATGGTATTCGCGCAAAAAATGGTCGTTCCAAAATTATTTATCATGAAAAGTCCGGAGAAATGCAACCAGCTTTTCCAATTGCTGCATTCGATTGAGGCCGCTTTGCGCGCTTCCCGCAATGTCGGCAATTGCGCCAGAAAATCTCTTTTCCCGGACCCACGTTTTCAGCTGAGTGGCAAGGGCTTCAGTGTCCGTTATGTAGATGCCCGCTGAACGCTCGCGAATCAGCTTTGCTGGTTCTCCGTGGTCTAAACCAAGCCCAAGAATCGGTCTGCGTGATCCAAGGTACTCGAATAGCTTCGCGGGAACGTTGCGCGGATCTTCCGGCGATTGAAGCAAAAGAAGAATGTCACTTTGCCGCTGAATCGTCAATGACTCATGGTGTGAAACCTTTTCCATAACATCAACGTACTCGCAAACTCCAAATTTTCTTGCGAGAGGGACTACTTCACCGCTGGAAGGTCCATAATATCGTATTCGAACGTCGGATGGAGACAGACCGGACTGTCGAACTGCTCTATACAGGACGGACGGATCGCGCACGCCGCCGTACAAACTTCCCAGACAGGCAATGACGACCGGGTCGAGGGCTACGCTAGCTCTTTCGATATCAAGAGCGCTCGCCGGGTCGATCCCGTTATATATGGCAATTGTTGGTTTGCGAAACCTGTCTGCAAAATGTTTCGCCCAAGGGTCGGTCAACGCGACTATCCCTGCAGCGGTGCGCGCCGTAGACAACTCCAAGATGTGGTCAATCTTTTGCCGCCATGCAGGCCGCTTTTCGTAGAGATAATGGCACCACGCATCCCGATATTCGGCCACCCAGGGAAGATTGAAACGTTGCGCGAGAGACTTCGCTACCAGGTGGCAGGTAAAGGGAGGCCCACTGGCGTAGATCAGGGTGCAGCCGTGCTGCTGAATGATGCGTCGGCCGGCGGCTACGGCGTATGGAAACCAGCCGACCTGTCGATCGGGAATGTGCGCCAAATTTGTGTATGCATTGGAGAGGCGGTTTCGAATTTTCTGTAACGCATTTCGATCTGAAATGTCCGGCATCGTCGCTCGCCCACCTGTTTTTTTTTCAGAATCAACGCGGGGATTTCTGAGAAAGGGGCGGTCAGCGTCAATATAGTGTGTACATGTCACGAACTCTTGCGGGATCGGCACGTTAAGCGACTTGTCGGAATGTGGCCGTGCCGCGGTCAAAACGCGCACAGCGTGACCGCGATCATGTAGAAACTGGGCAAGTGCGCCGGTTCGCAACGCCGCCACATCATTTGCCGGCGGAAAATACCAGGAAACAAGGAGGATTTTCATCGGGTCAATTGCACCGCGGGCCCCCCATTCAGGGCAACTTGCCATGCGCTCCGAATAGGTGATGCGCCCGCTTGGCAATGAAGGCTTGCATCCCAGTCATCACACGATCAGGTATCTCGTTTCGATCGCGGTTCAAACGTAATCAGCGTAGGCTGTAAAATAGCTCTCGAGTTTGGTATCATCCATCGTCTATTCTATGTTTGCTCACTTCGCAACACAGGATTCGAAGGGTGAACCCGACTAATTTCTTATATCCAGGCAATTCTGTCCGCCGCTAAGCAAAATTCCCTTATCGCATCCGCCCAAGGGCAACTGGAAATTGTACAAGCGTGGATGAGTAGAGGGACGTCGTGTGTTATCGGGTGATTGTCGAGCCATTTGGGCTGTTGCGGACACTGGAAGGCGCGTCGGCATCGAAGCTAGCACTTTCAGCGAATGCACTCACGCTTCTTGTACGGCCTTCGCAATCTCGGCGAAAAAATGCGAAGTAGCCATCAATTGTGCCAAGAAACTTCTGTCGATCATGTTCGCTTCGAACATAGGGATTCGCGCCGGGCAGAAGCGACGAACTGTGATAAGTCATCATGAAGTAGCGTTCGCCGCGAGCCAGGGCGACAAGGGTCTGGCGCTTCATATCGGCAAGGCTGTGGCCTTCGGGCGATAGCCGCAATCGCTCTAAAATTCCTAGCCGCGACAATACCGTTCCCACACGAGCGTGTCGGCCGAGTTTAGACGTGACGATCGGATGGATTGTTCGCCCCGCCTGCGAAAGGGCACCGACAAAATGCACTGAAAGCGGAAGCGCCAGCAGTTCGGGACTTGGTCTAAAGGGTCCCGTGGGAAAACTGGTAAAATCGGGTCCGTGAACGCTCGAGAAATCTGTATGTGGAACCACGCTGACGTCGATGCGGAACCCAAGCCTAACGAGCGTCGCGAACGTGGAAGGGCCGATTCCATATCGCCCCGCCTTGTAGATCGTTGGCTTGGCTCCGAGTTCGCTCACTATTCGGTCTTGAAGAAGCGCGAGTTTTTCGAACTCGAGTTCCGGAGGTAGATTCCCCGGAAACGAATGGAACTCATCGACCACGTTCTCATGGGGCGGATTGACCAAAGGATGCAGATGTGCCCCGATTTCGCATCCGCCGCGGTCCGCAATCGGGGCAAGAATTTGGGCTGCGATCATGCTATTCGCGACGGGGTAGTCGACCACATACGTGGGCACAACGCCATGGCGATCCATGATCTCTTGGGCGAGAGGCTGCATCGCGATGTTTGTAACGGCATCGGCGTGGTGATCGAAGGGGGCCGACCAATCGAACTCTTCCTCCGTGTCGACGACCACAATCAGTGTGGGAACACAATCCGCGGAACGCGGGGCGGATGCCCTGCTAAATTCTGTATTCACTGTGGAGTACATTAAAGGCTCCGCGTCTGTCCCGTGATGATGCACTCACCTTGCGAACAACACGCCAAAAACGCCGCCGAAGCATTGTCATTTTATTTTGCCAAGGATAGCGTGAGTGTACAATTAGCTCAATAAGCGGACAGGGAAAACGGAATGCGGCAAGCAGATTTGGGACATGTTCCGGAAGGAGCCGAGACTCGAGCGTTGATTTCTCCAGCACGACTCGTGGCCGGTATCGGTTTTGGAATGGTTGAAAAGCTGTATTCTGTGTTGCCAATAAGCCAGACTGACCAGTGAATCGGACAAATCGTTAGAATTGCTGCATGCAAATGTGGAGCGCCGCGACCGTCATTCCGAGGTACCCTCACGTGAGAAATGCATAACTGTGCGAAATACAGCTCTTTTGATCGGAATTCTCGCTGCGCTCTGTATCACTTTGCCTTTTCCCTTTGCTGGCGTGCTCGTGTGGACGTGGTTTTCTCTTCAAAATCCACATCAGGAAGCGTATGGGTTTGTGCAATCCTTGCCAATTAATTTTGGCATAGCACTCGTCACCGTGAGTGCTTTGCTTTTGTCGCAGGAGCGCAAGCGACCCAGAAACGACATCATTTTTCTCATTATCGCTGCTTTTCTCGCTTGGGTCACCTTCAACGGTTTCTTCGCATTCGACCGTACTTGGTCATGGCCTTACTGGGATATCACATGGAAATCTTTCGTCCTCGGGCTGATCATATCGATCACTGCGAACAGTAGGGTGCGAATTCACGCGCTCTTGTGGGTGATCGTCGCGTCTCTTTTTTATTTTGGCATCAAAGGAGGTCTGTTTACGCTTGCTACCGCTGGTCGATTTCACGTGCAAGGTCCAGCAGACACCATTATCGCAGACAACAATCAGCTCGCTGTGGCGCTCCTCATGAGCTTGCCGCTTGCGTATTTTTTGCGAGCTCAGAGCTTGAACAAGTGGATTTCGCGCGGCCTGCTTGCCGGCATGGTCCTCACCATCATCGCCATTCTCGGAAGCTACTCGCGAGGCGCGTTTATCGGTCTGGCCGCGCTGGGCATCTTTGCTCTATTGCGCACGCGCCGACGCTTGCTCTACCTGGGTTTCGCGACCACGCTTGTTATTTTCGGCTTCGCGTTCATGCCGGAAATGTATGACCTCCGTATACAAACAATTGGAAGCGCGAGCCAGGACGCTTCCTTTCAAGGGCGCCTAGTGGCATGGAAGGTGGCTTGGGACTATGCCGTCGATCATTTTCCTTTTGGCGCAGGCTTTTACGGGCCGCAGCTGCCAACGTTGTTTCATGCCTATTTTCCCGACGAGACAGCACACGCCGCCCATAGCATCTACTTCCAGGTCCTTGGTGAACAGGGATTCATCGGCTTAGCGCTTTACCTGATCCTTTTGGCTTTGGCATTCCTTCGCTGCTCAAGCCTTGCCTCCCGCGCTCGCGCGATACCAGACCAACTATGGATTGCCGATCTTGCGGTGGCGATTCAGGCCAGTCTTCTGGTGTTTTGCGTGGCTGCCGCTGCCCTTAGCATGGCATATTATGATCTTTTCGTGATTTGCGTGGCGCTGCTGCTTCCGCTCACAGAGATGGTCGGTCGTCCGGCGGCGATCGAGCCACGACCAGCGATGCCGGTCGTTGGCGGAGGCAGGGAGTCGGCGGCGCGGTCCTCACAAGGCAACGCCGTTCGGTAGCGTCCGCAGGGACCATCTCAGAGAGATCAAGTCTTTTTCCGGCGAGGGCGGGCGGCCGCTTGCCAGCCACAGGCCCAGGATCGCGCCGGAAAACGTGAGCGCCCCAATTGCGACATCGGCAGCGAGCTTGAGGTTGCCGGCAAGCGGCAAGATGTGATTGGCGCAGGTTACGACGATCGCCATAGTGCCTGCGGCCACGATGGGCCTCCAGAGGGCGAATATATAGTCGCGCGGTGATACCCTTACGCGGCTCCCAACCTCCAGAAACAGGCTTGGAATAAATATTGCGGTCGCAACAAACTGGGTTGCCGCGATTGCGACCAAGCTGTGAGTCAAATAGGCAACCGGAAAAACGCCTGCTGACAATAGGATGACGCGAACCCACTGCATCCGTGCGCCAATGTGTGGAAGACCGATGGCGTCCAAAAGAGTGTAGGCGCCGCTGCTCAGACCGGAGACGCCGGCCGCCAGCGCGAGCCAACCCATCAGAGGTACTACATCGATCCATCTGGGGCCCAGCACAAGATGGACAAACTCCGGGGCCACCAGCGCCACGCCGACGCTTGTCGAGGCGCAAATGACGGCTGACCACCCAAGGGCGCGGAGATAGAGCACGCGCAGCTGTGCGGGGTCATTCTGCAGCCGCGACATCACCGGATAGAGCACGGCAATCATCGGGTCGTTGATTTCGGAAGAGGGACTGGAGGCGATGTCGGTCGCCACGGAGTAGCGGCCCAACGACGCCGCACCCGCGATGCCGCCGACGGCAATATGATCGACCTGACTGCCAAGATAGGTTCCGATAGAGCGCAGGAAGGTCCAGATCGAGAACGACCAGATGCCCGAAACCTCCCGAAAGGACAGGCGCGGGCGATAGGGGTGCATCACATAGCTGAGAACCGTTCTGGCGAACTGCCCTCCCACTATGCCGGCGACAAGCGCCCAATAATTCCGCACAATGATCGCGAGCGTGATGGTGATGCAGAAGGAAAAAAGTTTGGCGTAAAAATTGTAGCTGAACACACGTCCAAATTGCAGATCCCGTCGGAAATCGACCGTACCGATATTTTCCAGCCCGCCCAATGCCGCGCGGAGGGCCAGACATTGCATCACTACGATCGAGCGGGGCTCGTGGAAATAGATTCGGGTGAGCGGCGCCACCGCCACGATCGCCAACGCGACGCCAAACCCAAACAATACCGACACCGTCCATGCCGAATCGTAGTGCTCGCGCGTGGGGCTCTGGTGCCGAATGATCGCGAGGGCCTGGCCGGTCTGGCTTAGCATCTCAAGCAGGCCGACCACGATCATTGCAATTGCGACCACGCCAAAATCTGCGGGAGTCAGCAGGCGGGCGAGGATGATGGTACTGACGACGCCGGTCAGGCGGATTGCCCAGCGCAAACCCACCATCCAGGCTGATCCCCGAAGCATGTGACCGCCGGGGCTTTCACTGGGCATCGGAACTGGTTCTGTCATCAATTCCCTTGAACTGAGGTCTCCAACGCGACATCGGGCACCCAGGACGCGAGCAGGCTAAGGCCGGACCGAACCTCAAATTGGACTACTCGCACTGGCCGGAAATCTTCGCAATCTCTGTCCGCCGGTTGATATTCGATTGCAGCAACCAAATTTGCTATCAAACACCTGTAGAATCCACTGAAGAATGCCAAGAGTCACCAGGACGTACCTCAGTTTTGCCGCAGAAAATCAGAATCGCAGCCTGCGTCGAGAGAGTTTCCGAGCGAACAAGGAAGCGCAATGCGCATTCTTCATATATTCGACCATTCGCTGCCGCTCCAAAGCGGTTACGTGACGCGCTCGCTTGGAATCATCCGGAGTCAACGCGCGCGTGGTTGGGAAACGATCCATTTGACTACTCCGCGGCATCCTGAAACCGGACGAAGTTGCGAAATATTCGATGGCTATGAGTTTTTTCGCACGCCTGCCACAAAGGCGCGCTTGCCTGTGGTACGTGAGCTTCTTGAAATGGTCGCCACGAGACGACGATTGGCAGGGATCATCCGGAGCCAGAAGCCGGACGTGGTTCATGCGCATTCGCCCGTGCTGAACGTCTTGCCCGCACTGTCCGTCTGTCGTCGGATGGGGGTGCCCATTGTCTATGAAGTGCGGGCCCTTTGGGAAGATGCCGCCATCGATCATGGCACGGCGTCGAAAGGGGGATGGCGCTATCGCCTTTCTCGCGCCGTTGATACTTGGGCCATGCGCCGTAGCGACAGTGTTGCGCCCATCTGCGAACCGCTACGTCAGGAAATCGTCGCCCGCGGCGTATCGCCCAGCAAAGTAACCGTGGTCCCCAACATGGTCGATCTTTCGCTTGCGGTCCCAGAGTCGCTGCCTGGTGACAGCCAAAGGCTGCGCAACCAGCTGAAAATCGATGACCAGATAGTCATTGGTTTTGTCGGCTCGTTCTATGCTTATGAGGGGTTGGATCAGTTGCTCGTGGCTGCAAGACAGCTACAAAAATCTCGGGCCGATTTTGTTGTCTTGTTGGTTGGGGGTGGACCTGAGGAGGCTCGCCTGAAGCAACTGTGCCTTGACTTGCAGGTGAACAGCTGCGTGCGCTTTGTTTCCAGAGTGCATCACAGCGAGGTTTTTCGCTTTTATCACATTATCGATATCTTGGCTTTTCCCCGCAAACGCATGCGCCTGACCGAACTGGTGACGCCCCTAAAGCCACTCGAGGCCATGGCTCATTCCAGGCCCGTTCTGGCCTCGGACGTCGGTGGCCATTGTGAATTGATCGAGCACGGTGTCACCGGGTTCTTGTATCCGGCCGATGATGTACAGGCCTTGGCGAAGTGCCTTAACCGTCTGCTCGATCATCCAGAAGAGCGCGCAGCAGTCGCTGAAAAGGGCCGGAAATATGTTGCGGCCGAACGTACTTGGGATCAACTGACAAATATCTACGCAACGGTCTACGATCGAATTATGGCGCCATCGCGCAGATCAGACGCCAAAATCTTTTGAAGGCTGGGAATCCTCGTCAGCAAGTCGGGTCGCTGGACGCTATAGAGCAATCCCGTCCAGTTTGCTTCGCAAAATCGAAGCGATTTGATGTGATGCCGTTCCGTCACCATAGGGATTGCGAGCCGCGCTCATACGGGCATATGCCCGATCATCGGACAGGAGTTCTTCCACTCCTGCCACGATCGAATCGCGGGATGTCCCAACAATCCGATTGACTCCGGCTTCAATTCCTTCTGGCCTCTCAGTAACGTCGCGCATGATTAACACGGGTTTTCCGAGAGAGGGTCCTTCCTCCTGGATGCCGCCGGAGTCCGTCAGAATTATCCGGCTGGCTTCCATGAGCCGCACGAACGCCCTGTACGGGATTGGCTCTTCAAGCAGGATGTTTTTGATCTCACCCAGCCGCTTGTGAACGAATTGGTATACGGACGGATTGAGGTGAACCGGGTATATGAATGTGATGTCCGGATGAGAGCCGGCAAGGGACGCCAAGGCAGCGCAAATGTTTTCAAATCCGCGGCCAAAGCTTTCCCGCCGATGACCTGTGACGAGAACAATTGGAGAATTTCTCGCGATCGCCACTTCCACCTGTTGCGACAAAGAGGGAGGAGACTTGCGCACGCGCTCACGCATATCAAGCAGCGCGTCCACGACAGTGTTGCCTGTGACAAAAACGGAGTCGGCGGGAATTCCTTCTGCTTCCAAATTATGGCGTGCGAGCTCGGTTGGAGCGAAATGCCACGTTGTAGCCAGTGCCGCAACCCTTCGGTTTAACTCTTCGGGAAACGGCAGTCTCATATCGTGACTTCGAAGGCCGGCCTCGACGTGCCCTACCGGCATATGCCTGTAAAAGGCGCACAATGCCGCAACCTGAACAGATGTCGTATCGCCTTGGACCAGCACGGCGTCCGGACACTCGCGCGCGAGCAAATCGTCCATTGCCTGAAAAAGGCGACTGCTCAGGCCTGCCAGTGTCTGGCTTTTCAACATGACGCCGAGTTCGCAATCCGGCGTCAGGTCAAAATCCGAGAAGGCCTGTTGGAGCATTTCCCGGTGCTGACCGGTCGAACAAAGACACACCTCAAAGCCGCTATCCTTTGTCCGAAGCGCATGCACTACAGGCGCCATTTTGATGGCTTCCGGCCGCGTGCCGGCCACTACGAGAATGCGCTTGGGAGTCGACATCTCACGCCTCCAACTTCATTGGCAAAGGTTTTGCCAGGGCGTGTACCGCCGGAATCGATCCCAATTCACCGCCAGATACCGCGTGTATCTATGGCAATTTTCAGATTGAGAAGTTCACGGTCAATGCGCTTGAATTGTCTATGATCGACCAGGAGAAGTACTATGTCGGCAGCTGTTACGGCCGCTCTCAGCTCGGATGGTGCAACCCGCGAGGCATCACGCAAACTCTGTGGCAACTGCTTCAGGTTGGGTTCGACTACTAGCAGATCGCCTACTTGTGCCTCTGCCAGCATCTCGACAATCTGAAGAGCGGGGCTTTCGCGAAGATCGTCCACGTCTGCCTTATAGGTCAAACCCAGACAGGCTATCACGGGTTGACGAAAACGAGATGCGGCAGCCATGACCTTTTCAACCACGAAGCGGGGCTTTGCGTCGTTCACTGTCCGCGCGGCGCGCATCACCTGTGTGATTTCCGGTGCCGCCGCGATGATAAACCATGGATCAACGGCGATGCAGTGGCCGCCGACCCCTGCGCCAGGGCTGAGAATGTTGACGCGGGGATGCTTGTTCGCGAGCTCGATCATCTCCCAGACATTGATCGAGAGTTGATCACAGACGACGGACAATTCGTTGGCAAACGCGATGTTGACGTCGCGATAGGCATTCTCCGCAAGTTTGGCGAGTTCGGCGGTGCGCGCCGTCGTCAAATGGATGCCGCCCCTGACAAATGAATGATAAAGCTCGGCGGCATTTTCCGCACATTGCGTTGTGAGCCCTCCGATTATCCTGTCGTTGTCAATCAGCTCGCGCAATACGCGCCCGGGAAGCACGCGTTCAGGGCAATGTGCTATGAAAATCTCGCCACCATCACCCTGATCGCTGGGCAATATCAGATCGCGCCGCACGTCCGCGATCCAAGAAGCTATGTCTTCCGTCGTCCCGATGGGCGATGTAGATTCCAGTACCACGAGGTTTCCCTTGCGCAACAACGGGGCAATTGCTGTGACCGCGCTGCGGACATAGGACATGTCTGGTTTGTGATCGTGGGTGAAGGGTGTCGGAACAGCGATTATAAAAGCATCTGCAGGTTCCGGCTCCCCCACAGCCTTTAGCCTTCCGGCAGAAACCGACGCCTGGACCAACATGTCGAGGTCTGGTTCGACAATGTGTGCTTTGCCCGCATTGATGACGTCCACAACCGCCTGAGACACGTCCACGCCGATTACCTCAAAGCCGCGGCTTGCAAGGGCGGCCGCGACGGGCAGGCCTACATATCCCAAGCCAAGAACGCAGATTCGCGTTGCAGGCGGTTCCGAGAAGTGCCCTTTTGCCATGGCGGAGTTTCCCAAATACGTTCGATGGAATTATCGGCACCCGTGCAGCTCCGCACGGAAACTGGAAATTTGGACGCAATAGCGATTCGAGCCAAGCCGATTCGGTCGACCAGCGCCCCCTGCCGGTTCAGATCAAATTTGGCGCGCCGCTCATTTCGGGTCGCTCAAGCGGATCGCTTGTAGTTCTTTAGTCACGAGCGTGTCGCTCTATACAAATGGCGCCTGCGTAAGACAATTCGAGATCCAAATTTTATGTGCGCCATTTCGGTTATTGTTTAATAGTCGGATCACGCAATCTTTGCGGGGTGGACGCCATCGGGACGCCTGATCAACCGAGGATCCGCGAGGTTCTGGTGGCGAACAATCCCGTTACTTTTCACGCCGGGCGGTTCAAAAGGAAATGGTTGGGTCGACCCTGCACCTTGCCGATGACCTGGATTTGCGCTGTGGCGCCTGGGCGGCCTGAAACTGTGTTTGTCGAAAATGTTTACACTATGCCGTTTGGCGAAGCCGGGCGCGTAAGCTCGCTGCATACGCCGCCGAAGGTTTCGCGGCCCCTATGCTGGTGTACCTGAGCCGCTCGTCATGAGACCAGCGCCATTTAGCGAACGACTGTCGCATATTTTTACAGTTTGTCTGCTTAGAACCTTGGAATCCCAGCAAATCCGGGTGGTTAATTTTGGCATAGGAATTGCGAGGGGCGTGTAGATCCGGGCTCGCGAGAGCTCGCCACGATTTTCGTCGCGGACTACGGAGCAGTCAGATGAAGGTTCAGTTGGCTTTAGCGGCAGCCGCCGCCATGTTTTTGGCAGTGCCGGCGCATGCGGATCTCGTCACCAATGGCGGTTTCGAAGGCGGAAATACGGGGTTTGTCAGCGGGTACACCTACGAATCCGACGGCAATACCAACAATGGCGCCTGCTATCCTGCCGGCACGTATGCGATCGTGACGAACGCGAACCACTGCCACAGTCTCTGGGAGTCGGTGACGCCACATTCGGGGCAATGGGAAATGGTGGTGAATGGCGGCGGTGATTCGTCGATCGCCGTCTGGAGTGAGACGGTCTCGCTCGTTGCAGGCCAGAAATATGATTTTTCGGCGTGGGCAGCTTCGATTTACGCGACCAATCCAGCGGATCTGGAGTTCAAGATCGGCAATACCGTGCTCGGAACGCTGCAACTGGATAGCTCGACGAATTGGGTGAACTTTCAGGATATCTTTACCGCCTCCGGGACGGGCAATCTGACCTTGGCGATCTACGATCTCAACGGCGACCCGGATGGAAATGATTTCGCCCTCGATGACATCTCGCTAATTCCCGAGCCGGCGAGCCTCGGCCTGCTGGGGGCAGGTCTCCTTGCGATGGGGGCGTGGCGGGCGCGACGAAAGGTGAAATCAGCCTGACGCGATTGCGGACCGGCGGCGCGTCCGCGTTTCGACTGTCGCCAATCTTTACATTTGAAGGGGTGTGTCCAGTCAGAATCCAGCAAAATCAGGCGATTAGCAATTGGCATTACAATTGCTTGGTTGGGTAGGCGCCGCGTATCAGGCGCCGCGTGCGCGGTAAATCAATCAGGCATCGGGGCCTGACCCGCGTGGGTAACGGGAGCGCGTTATGACCTGTCGATGGATTGTGATTGCATCGGTGGCGCTGTTGGCCGCGACGCCGGCATTGGCCACGTCGCTTTCCCAAAACAACTTCAACCTGGAGAATGGCGGCGTTTATGCCATAGATTACACCGGCTTCCAGAATTTCAATGTTTCGGCAGGTTCGGTGGATCTGATCGGCGGTGGAAATTTCGATTTCAACAACAACATGAATCTCTATGTCGACATGGCTGGATCTACCAATCAGTACGGCGCTCTGACAACCAATGCGACGTTCGGCGCCGGAACGTACGAGATTTCGCTGGACGTCGGCGGCTCGATCTACGCCGGGATCGGGGATGGCGTGTCAATGAGCTGGCTCGCCGGTTCGGCAACGTGTCTTCAGAACTGCAGCGTCACAGGCAATTCCATCAGCACCGGTCTTATCGCCGGTCTGCAGGAGGAAATCGTCAAGTTCGACGTAACCTTGACCGGTAACAGCACATTTACGATCGCGGATTTGGGATTGTCGGGAGACCCCGATGTTGGTGCTACGCTTTTCGGTGTGGACATCGCCATGCCGGAGCCCGCGTCTTTGGGCCTTCTCGGCAGCGGCCTTGTTGCAGCCGGCTGGTTTGGTCGGCGACGCAAGCGCAAGCCTGTAGCCTGATCGGAAGTGCACGACATGTGTACGAATGCGCAAATGCGTTCGAATGGGAAAAGATTTTGGTTTTAACTGCTAGGGAATCATTCCAGGGGGATAGTTGAGATGGGCGTTCTTCGAATTTCCACACTTATGGCTGCGGCCGCTCTCGGTACCGCGATGTTCGCGGCAGCGCCGAGCGCTTACGCCGATATCCAGTACACGAACTTTCAGGTTGCCTATGACGTCAATGTGACCATCTCGTGCACCGGGATAGCGGGCTGCAACAACGGGTACTATGGATCTGGCCAGATCAATCTCTACAACAACTCCGCAACACCAGTGGCACAGATTTGGTGTATCGACGTTACGCACGATCTTCAGGGACCGTGGTCGGGTTCGCCAGGATCGACGACCTATTCCTTTGCAGTGACAAATTTTGCCAATGTCGGCGGCGGCATGAGCAATTTTTGGACGGGGGGGGTAGCGAACGTTGGTACGCAGTTAAGTGTGCAAACTGTCGGAGAGCTTGGCGCGCTCGCCGAATATGGAAATGTTAATCTTGGGGCAACTAATCCTAATCTTTCTTCTGCTGTGCAGCTTGCGATTTGGACAGTGGAATACTCCGGTGTGCCGGGCGAGACCTTGACCTTGACATCGGATTCCACTGCCGTGCAGTCCTTGGCTGCTACGCTTGTTTTTGATGTGGAACATGGCGCGTTTGGGTCAGACCTAGATGTGGCATGGCTGACCTGTGCGAATATGGACAAGAGCGCCTGCAATCAGGGGCAATTGCTGGTCACCGGCAGTGGGAATTCGGAAGATCCTTTTTGTACATCCCAGGGCTGCAATCCAATTATGGTTCCGGAGCCTGCTTCCTTGGGGCTGCTTGGCGTAGGCCTGCTTGGTTTTGGCGGGATGGTCGCTGGCCGCCGGCGGCGCAAAGCTGCTACTCCTCAAGCCTAAGTTTTTGCCCATATCAACTAAGCGAACGGCGCCTTTGGGCGCCGTTTTGCTTTTCTATGCAGCCAGCCCCTCCATCGATCATTCAAATGCCACGCCTTAATGTAACGGTACCGCAAGACCGGATCGGTATGCTTCTGCCCATTCATTTCTCGGCCGCTGAGCCAGGGAATAGGGGGCGACATGCGTTCTTTGCGGGGTGGCGTGCTGGCGGCCATGGTGCTTTTCGCCGGAGCCGAGACGGGTGCAGCGGCGAACAATGCCGTCCGCGCACCGCAGATTGTGGCCGCGATCGATGATGCACACCGCGTCGAACTCGTTGGCAATGTTCGGCCCGAGGCGCGACCACGCAATGATCGCGGCGCCGTTCCCGAGACGCTTCGTCTCAACCATATTCTGCTGCAACTGAAGCGCTCCGCCTCGGCTGACCAGGCACTGCAACGCTTTATAACCCGCCTCTCGGATCGAACGTCACCCGACTATCGCCATTGGATTACTCCCCAACAATTCGGCGCGCGATTCGGAGTGGAGGACAGCGACATTCAAAAAATTACGGGCTGGCTCGCGCTGCACGGCTTCCAGGTAACCCGCGTGATGCCGGGGCACATGCTGGTTGATTTTTCGGGCACGGCAGGCCAGGTCCGCGATACCTTTCACAGCGAAATTCACTACCTTGACGTGAAGGGGCAGCGCCATCTGGCGAATATCAGCAACCCGCAAATTCCCGTGGCTCTCGCGCCGGCAATCGGGGGAATTTCATCGCTGAGCGATTTCTGGCCGCATACCAATTTCATGCCTCGGGCCAAATATACGTTCGGAGGGTGCAAGGGCTCATGTTACGCCGTTGTCCCCGCCGATCTCGCGACGATTTATAATCTCAAGCCCCTCTTCAATGCCGGATTCGCGGGGCAGGGGCAGACGATTGCGGTGATCGAGGACAGCGACGTTTATTCTGCTGCCGATTGGTCCACGTTCCGCACGACCTTTGGCCTGTCATCCTTCAACACCGGAAGCTTCTCCCAGGTCCATCCCAATTGCGGCGATCCCGGCATCGGCGGAAACGATGAAGAAGCCACCCTGGATGCGGAATATGCAACCGCGGCCGCGCCTGGAGCTGCGATTGTGCTCGCGTCGTGCCCGGACGACTATCCGACCTTTGGCGGCCTGGTCGCTCTGGAGAGCCTCATCAATTCGGCTCCGCCTCCAGGCGTGATCAGCATCAGCTATGGCGAGTGCGAGGCTTATGATGGCGCCGCGGCCAACGCCACCTACTATGCGGCCTACCAGCAGGCGATCACGGAGGGCGTGTCCATTTTCGTGTCATCCGGCGACGAAGGTGCTGCGGGCTGCGACGCGGATGCGATGGCTGCGACGCATGGCATCGGGGTCAACGCGATGGCGTCGACGCCATTCAATGTCGCGGTAGGAGGCACCGATTTTGGCGACACGTATGCTCGCCAGAACGCGACCTATTGGAACACGACCAACTCGTCG
This sequence comes from Rhizomicrobium sp., assembly GCA_036490345.1. Lineage (GTDB taxonomy): Bacteria > Pseudomonadota > Alphaproteobacteria > Micropepsales > Micropepsaceae > Rhizomicrobium. Next base: position 15,494 of record DASXEA010000081.1, read on the forward strand.
GTCTACGGCTCCGCAAAATCCTACATTCCCGAAATTCCCTGGAACAATTCCTGCGCGAGTACGCTGTCCGCAGCCTACAACAGCGGTTCTGCGCTGACCTATGGGAGCAGCGGATTCTGCAATAGCGCGCAGGGGGAGAAATACTTTCTCACGACGGCATCCGGCAGCGGAGGCCCGAGCGCGTGTGCCACAGGAACGCCGTCGACCTATGGAGTGGTGAGCGGGAGTTGCGCGGGTTACGCGAAACCTTCATGGCAATCCAATGTGGCAGGGATCCCCGGCGATGGGACACGCGACCTCCCTGACGTGTCGCTGTTTGCCGCAAACGGGTTGTGGAGCCACTACTTCATTGTGTGCTTTTCCGATCCCTACAATGGCGGGCACCCGTGCTCCGGCGCACCGAGCGGTTGGAGCGGTGGCGGCGGAACGTCGTTTTCTGCACCCATTCTGGCAGCGATTCAGTCCCTGGTTGACCAGTACATCGGAGCCCCCCAGGGGAATCCCAATCCCGTCTATTACTATCTGGCAGGCCTCGAATACGGCGCGAACGGCAACGCCGGTTGCAATTCGTCGAATGGCAACAAGGTCAACGCCTCTTGCGTCTTCTACGACACAACCGCGGGAGACATGGATGTGAATTGTGTCGGCAGCAACAACTGCTATTTGCCGTCCGGGGCCAACGGAGTGCTTTCGACCTCCTCGTCCTCGTACAATGCATCCTATTCAACTGCGACGGGTTGGGATTTTGCCACGGGGCTGGGCTCGGTTAATGCCGCGAATCTTGCCGCCGCGTGGCCGTGAGAACCTTTGCGGCCTGATCGTTTTGGGGAGCCTGTCGGCGGCCGTTTCGGACTGCACCCTTGGCGGCGTGCCTGCGGGCTCATGCAAGTGGGGGTGCGATGGGGCACCGCCGAATTCTCGATAAATGTCTGAGATATTGGCTCCCCGGGCCGGACTCGAACCAGCGACCCAGCGGTTAACAGCCGCTTGCTCTACCGACTGAGCTACCGGGGAACACGAAGGGCGTGTTAGCGCATTCGCTGACGGATGGCTACACCCAAAAGAAAGAAGGGCCGGGTGATTGGCCCGGCCCCAAGGCGTTGGGTAATGGTGGGGTGTCTTCAAGGGAAGACAATGCAATGGTGCCACGCTAAGGTTAACAATACGTTAACCGGTTACTCAATCCTTTGCGGTGCTGGGATTCGCAATACGAAAGCTTGGAGGCCACGCCCGGAATTGAACCGGGGTACGCGGTTTTGCAGACCGCTGCGTCACCACTCCGCCACGTGGCCAAGCCGACCCGGGCGTACAGCAGATTGCGCAACGTGGCAATCGGGACGGGAGGGCCACACGCATCGTTGTCACCGGGCCGAGCGCCACGTATAAGCCCCACCACTCGCCAACAAAGCATTTCGAGTCTTGATGCCGAACTACGAAATCCAGCGGCTTGCCATGGTCGCCTCACAAGTCCTTGCCGGTGGCGTCACCGAATCGCGCCTTCTTGATGCTCTTCGCGACATCGCAAGGGAGCAGTTTGTGCCAGGGGCGAAACGGTCCATCGCCTACGCCGATGCGCCGCTGGAAATGGCGCCCGGCCGGTGGCTTCTGACGCCGGCGATCTTTGCCAAGCTCCTCCAGGCAGCCGACGTGCAACCTGGTGACAAGGTTTTGGACGTAGGCTGTGGCACGGGGTACTCGACCGCAGTCCTCGCAAGGCTGGCGAGACAGGTCATCGGGACGGAGCAGGATGCAGAGCTTGTGCGAATCGCCTCCGACCGGTTGACGGGTGTGCGGAACGCGACCGTGGTGCAAGGAGCGGTTTCCGACGGCCATAGTGCCATGGGTCCCTATGACGTGATCGTCGTCGAGGGCGGCCTCGAAGTCGAACCCGAGCGGCTTTTGGCCCAGCTCGCGGAGGAGGGCAGGCTGGTCGCGATCCGCCGGCGCGGCGCCGAAGGTCAGGGTGTGATCTATCTCAGGCAGCAGGGGAAAACTGGAAGGCGAATGCTCTTCGATGCGACTGCGCCGGTTCTCGCCGGGTTCCGCCAACCTGTTGGATTCGTGTTCTGAATCGCTCAAATTGGAGGCGCCGGATTATCCGTGAGACGGGGTACATCGTGAAGGGTCGAATTCGCTGCGGTACTTGCCTTGCTATGGCCTTGCTGGCGTCGGGAACCGCCAGTGCGGCCACCCTATCGCTGAACGACGCCCTCGGCCTTGCGTACGAAACAAATCCCGAACTGGACTCGCAGCGCGCGGCGCAGCGCGGCAACGACGAGGGCGTGGCTCAGGCCCATGCCGGTTGGCGGCCCACTATCAACCTCAATGGAAGCTACGGCTATGAATCGCTTTCTGCGCAGCTCCAGCCCCGTCTCACACTGCTCGACAGCCATCCGATCGAGGCCGATATAACACTGGCGCAAAATATCTACCGCGGCGGCCGGACAGAGGCTGAAGTCAGCAAGGCGAAGGCCATCGTGCGTGCGGGCGTGGCCCAGCTCCAACAGACCGAGATCGGGGTTCTGCTGGATGCGAGTACGACCTATTTGGATGTCGTGCGCGACGAGACCATATTTCAGTTGCGCAAGGAGACGGTTGCCGCTCTTCAGAAGCAGCTCCAGGCCACAAAGGACCAATTCGGCGTGGGCGAGCTCACGCGGACCGACGTTGCGCAGGCGCAGGCACGCCTCGCCGGCGCGGAAGCCGATCTCGTAAACGCGCAAGGACAGCTCAATGTCAGCCGATCCAATTTCGAGCATGTGATCGGAAGGCCACCCGAAACCCTGGAGACCGATCCTGCCATGCCCAAGCTTCCGATCAGCGAGGAGCAGGCCGTGGAGATCGCCACCCATGACAGCCCCGCGATCGTCGGCGCCAGGGAAAACTGGAAGGCGGCCGACTATGCGGTCCAGGATGCCCTTGGCGCTTTGCTGCCGCAGATCTCGGTGAATGCGCAGTACCAGCTGTCGCAGGGCTCTCTGGATTCGCAACAGGGGACAGGAACCCAACATTTGGCCTCGGTCATTGGCCAGATCACGGTTCCCATCTACCAGGGTGGCGCAGACGAATCGGGTGTCCGACAGGCAAAGGACCAGCGGGCCCAGGCGGAACTCGGGATTGTCGACGCCCAGCGACAGACGAACGCCTCGACGCGAACGGCCTGGCAGGCCTACACCGCAGCCACCGCATCCATCGAGGCCGACAAGGCAGAGGTTCGCGCCGACGAAGTGGCTTTCCAGGGCGTGAAACAGGAGCAACAGGTCGGCTCCCGTACCGTGCTGGACGTTTTGAATGCGCAGCAGGAATTGTCGAGCGCGCGCATCGGGCTCGCCTCAGCGCTCCACGACGCCCATATCGCAGCCTATGAACTCCTCGGATCGATGGGATGGCTGACCGCGAAAAAGCTCAATCTTCGCGTGCAAATCTATGATCCCGCGGAAAACTACAACGATAACGCCGCACGCTGGTTCGGATTTGGAAAGTGACAATTTCCTGCAAGCGAGCTGGCCATCGGAGCGTGGCGTTAACTTCATCTTTCCTTGTCCGTGCAACTGTTTTACGGTTCATTAGACATCCGGACGCGCGGTGGGAGCTGCAAGCATGGTAAGTCCTTCGAGTTCCCATGAGCCGACCATGGAAGAGATTCTCGCCTCCATCCGCAAAATCATTTCCGAGGATTCGAGCGATCCACCACAGGCGCCGGTGCCTGCTGAGCCAACTCCGCCACCAGAGGCCGAGGTGCTGGAATTGACGGAGGAAGTGCATGACGCTCACGAGGAGCCGGCACCACCACCTGTAACCACGCCGCCGCCGCAGCCTGCGGCTGAGCCGGCACCACCGCCTGCACCCAAGCCTGCCGATGACGTAGTCTTCGAACCCATTGAGGAGTGTGCCGTGACCAGTGAGGCCGACGCACCTGTGCATCCCAGCGAAGGGATTTTTTCCGATAAAACCCGCAAGGCGCTGAGCGATGCGTTTTCCGGGATTGGCAGCGAAGCCGATCACGAACCTGCGGCGCCCGCGGCACCGGTTGCTCCGGTCGGTGGCCTTCCCCTCGAAGCCGTTTTCGAGCGCGCCGTGCGTGAGGCGTTCGAGCCGGTCCTCCGGCAATGGCTGGCCGATAACGCAGAAGGCATCGTCGACCGCATGAAGCCCGCGATCAGCGAATGGCTCGACGAACACTTCCCGCCAATGCTCGAAGAAGCGGTTCGCAACGAAGTCGCCCGCGCTGCGAAACCGCGCAGCCGCTAGTCCGGAACTGAAGCAGAAATTCGGCGGGGCGACCCATTGTCGTCCCCTCGCCACTTGACGACCCGCGCCGCGGACGCTTTCTCAGGTCCCAGCCGCGCGGGAGTTCCTTGATGCTCGACAAGACATTCAGCCCTCAGGACGTTGAGAGTCGGATCTACCAGGAATGGGAGGCGTCTGGAGCCTTTCGCGCGGGTCGACGACCCGGCGCGCCGCCTTTCTGCATCATGATTCCGCCGCCCAATGTGACGGGCCGGCTTCACATCGGTCATGCGCTCAACAATACCCTGCAGGATGTGCTTGCGCGGTTCGAACGCATGCGGGGCAAGGACGTGCTCTGGCAGCCCGGCACCGATCATGCGGGCATTTCGACCCAGCTCGTCGTGGAACGGGCGCTGGCGGAACGCCAGCAGAGCCGGGTCGCCATGGGTCGCGAGCGCTTCCTTGAGGAAGTCTGGAAGTGGAAGGAGGAATTCGGCGGCGCGATCGTGGAGCAGCTTCGCAGGCTCGGTGCCTCCTGCGACTGGTCGCGCGAACGCTTCACCATGGACGAAGGCCTGTCGCGGGCCGTCTTGAAGGTTTTCGTCCAGCTCTATCGCGAGGGGCTGATCTACAAGGACAAGAGGCTGGTCAACTGGGATCCGCGGCTTCAGACCGCGGTGTCGGATCTCGAAGTGGAGAACATCGAGGTCAAAGGCCATCTCTGGCACATCAAATATCCGGTCGACGGTCAAATGGGGCGGTTCGTCACGGTCGCCACGAGCAGGCCGGAGACAATGCTGGGCGATGCGGCGGTCGCGGTCCATCCTGACGATTTGCGCTATCGCGATCTTGTCGGCAAATATCTGCGGCTTCCCCTCGCCAATCGTCTCATCCCCGTGATTGCCGACGAGCATGCCGATCCGGAAAAGGGTACCGGCGCCGTCAAAATCACGCCTGCGCACGACTTCAACGATTTCGAGGTTGGGCGGCGGCACGCACTGCCGCTGATCAATATCCTCACCCGCGATGGCAGACTTAACGACGTCGCACCGCCCACCTATCGCAGTCTCGATCGATTTGAGGCGCGCAAGCGGATACTCGCCGATCTCGAAGCCCTGGAACTATTGGAACGCGTCGAACCCATCGTTCACGCCGTGCCTCATGACGAGAAGACCAAGACCGTTGTTCTGGAGCCCTACCTCACGGAACAGTGGTACTTCGATGTGAGACCTCTTGCTGAAAGGGCGCTCGCGGCTGTGGAGGATGGGCGAACGGCCATCGTTCCCCCGCAATGGGCGAGCGTCTATTTCAACTGGCTACGCAATATTCATCCGTGGTGCATTTCGCGTCAGCTCTGGTGGGGCCATCAGCTGCCCGTATGGTACGACGAAGGCGGCGCGGCTTATGTGGCGGAGAATGAAGAGGAAGCTCAGGCCGAGGCGCAGGAAAAGACGGGATCCCGTGTTGCGCTGACACGCGACCCGGATGTGCTCGATACCTGGTTCTCCTCGGCGTTATGGCCGTTCTCCACGCTGGGCTGGCCGGACAAGACGCCCGAACTGTCGCGCTTCTATCCGACCAGCGTGCTGATTACCGGCTTCGACATTATCTTTTTCTGGGTTGCCCGGATGATGATGATGGGCTTGCACTTCATGAACGAGGTGCCGTTCCACAAAGTTTTCATTCACACGCGCGTTCTGGACGAGAAGGGCCAGAAGATGTCGAAGACCAAAGGTAACGTCATAGACCCACTGGTTCTGATTGATGAGTTTGGCGCAGATGCTCTTCGCTTCACGGTCGCGTTGGCGGCCGGGCAGGGCCGTGACATGCGCATTGGCCCTGCGCGCGTCGAAGCCAATCGGAATTTCTCGACCAAACTGTGGAATGCCGCGCGGTTCTGCGAGATGAACGAATGCGTGACCCGAAAGGATTTCGACCCGGACTTGGTCAAAATATCCGTCAACCGGTGGATCGTCGCACAAACGGCAGCGGCAGCAACGGCAGTGACGCTGGCACTTGAAGAACTGCGATTCAACGATGCGGCGCAGGGTCTCTATCAATTCGTCTGGTCGGTGTTTTGCGACTGGTATCTCGAATTGATCAAACCCCTGCTCAACGGAAGCGACGACGCAGCCAAGGCGGAATCGCGCGCCACTGCAGCATGGGTGCGCGACGCGATCCTGAAACTGCTGCACCCTTTCATGCCGTTCATTACGGAAGAGCTCTGGGCGCGCACGGCAAACGAAGAGGGGCGTGGCGAAATGCTGATTGTCGCACCCTGGCCGACCCCCAGCGCAGACTCTTCGGTGGATGCGACAGGAGAGATCAACTGGATCATCGATCTTGTGTCCGGGGTCCGGTCCGTGCGTTCGGAAATGAATGTACCGGCTGCAGCAAAAATTCCGCTCATTCTGAAAGGTGCGAGTAAAGAGACGCTGGATCGGCTCGAACGGAACTACGATACCGTTCTCACTCTTGCGCGCCTCTCATACGCCGAAGAGGCCGAAGGGATTCCGCATGGATCGGCACAATTCGTGGTTGGCGAAGTCGTTGCTGCATTGCCCCTTGGCGATGTCATCGATCTCGCCAGGGAGCGCGTGCGGCTTGAAAAGGAACTGCAGCGCGCCGAAGCAGAAATCGCAAAGATAGATGCCAAACTCGACAATGCCGACTTTATCGCACGGGCGCCTGAGGATGTGATCGACGAGCAAAAAGAACGTCGTGCTGCGTCTGCTGCAGCAGCCTCCAGGCTGCGCGAAGCGGCGGGGCGTCTGGCGATATAGGGGTTCGAAAGCAACAATTGCTGCCCAATCATGTCATGGCCCGCACCCCGATCCGCGCGAGCGCGCGGTCGGAGAGTAAACTTGCGGGCCATGACATGTTTTGGGAACTCTATCGCTGGACAAGCGGCACTGAAAGAGAACAACAGCCGGATCACGGGCCGTCAGCCATCCCGGGCTCCGGCTCGGCGCTGAAGCGCGGCAGGTAGACCTTGACAGTCGTCCCGTTCCCGACGGCGCTTTCGAGGCGGACGTTTCCGCCCGATTGCCTGACAAATCCGTGTACCTGGCTGAGGCCAAGCCCCGTTCCCTTGCCGGCGGGCTTGGTCGTGTAGAAGGGTTCGAAGGCGCGCGCCAACGTTTCCACAGTCATGCCTTCGCCATCATCTCCCACGCTCAACAAAACATACTGCCCCGGTGCGAGTTCCAGAGTCCCGGATGGTTCGTTCAGTTCCACATTGTGTGTCTCGATCGCGAGCTTTCCGCCGTTGGGCATCGCGTCCCTCGCATTGAGACAAAGATTGAGCAGCGCCGTCTCGAGCTGGTTCGGGTCGACCAGCGTCAGCCAGATGTCGGGTTCTGGTATTGTTTCCAGCCTGATGTCGCTTCCGAGCGTGCTGCGCAGCATCCGCGATACGTTGGCGGCGAGCTCGTTCACGTTCACTGGTTTCGGCTCCAGGCTCTGCCTGCGCGCAAAAGCCAGAAGGCGCCGGACGAGACTTGCGCCCTGAAGGGCGGCTTCCTTTGCCGTGTCCAGCAATTGCGTCGTCTTTTCGGTTTCGACAGGTCCTCCCCGACGCAGAACCAGGTCGATCGCCCCGATGATTACACTGAGGAAATTGTTGAAGTCGTGGGCCAGTCCACCGGTCAGTTGGCCCATGGCCTCCATCTTTTGGGCCTGCGCGAGGGCGGCGCGACTTTCTTCTATCGCAGATTGCTGGCGCCGCCGCTCTGTGACATCGCGCGTGACCTTGGCGAATCCGCGAAGCGAACCGTCTTCCGACCGCAGCGCCGTAACCGCCACATTGGCATAGAAGCGCGAACCATCTTTGCGACGCCGCCATCCCTCGACTTCTATGCTTCCGTCCTGCGCGGCCTTTTCCAAGGTGTGCTGTGCACTGGCTCGTGCCTCGCCTTCCTCCGGCGAATAAAATTGCGAAACATGAAGGCCGATGGCTTCTGCCGGTGTGTAGCCCTTGATCCTCTGGGCGCCCTCATTCCAGCTCGCAACATAGCCTTGTGGGTCGAGCATGAAAATCGCGTAGTCCCTGACCCCAGAGATCAGGAGGCGAAATCGCTCCTCGCTTTCACGCAAGCGCGCGAGCGAATGCGCATCGTGGGCCAGCGCCCGTCGAAGGAGCACGGCGCCGAGCAGCATAAGCGAAAGGGTCAGAACGATCGCGATGCGATCCGTGCGCTCAGCCGCCGCCTGGACGGTCAGCAGCCGGGATTCCTGATCAGCCAGAAGATGGTTCTCATTCGTGATGACGGTTTCGATGATTCCGGTAATCACGTGCCGTGTGTCCGGCCGCAGATTCTCCTCTACGCTCCGGTGTGCAGCGGTGAATCCGAGTTTCTGGCGCGCATCGATGCCAAGCTGCAGTTCGGCAAATTTCACTTCCACGGCCGAACTGAGGAGCGCGATCCGCCGCACCTGTTCGGTGTTATCGCTCCAAAGCTTGTGCAGGCTTGAAATTCTCGCCAGCGCCTGGCGGGTCGCGCCCTGGTATTGCGCGACATAGGAAGGGTTACCGGTAATAAAAAAGCCGAATTGGTCGCGCTCGGCTTCGCTGACGGCCAGGTCTACTGCTCTGGCCGAATCGATGGCCTGAAGAGTGCGGGCGATCAGGTGCGCGCCTTGCCGCAACTGCGGATCGAGGCTTGAGGCACTATAGAACTGAAGCCCCACAAGGGCGAGCGCGGGAACGGCTATGAGGATGATGCCCTGCCAGAGCGCGCTCGGCAATGTTCGAATTGGCCCGCTCCCCGCTTGAATCCGCGCGGAATATCCGCCCGCACCGCGCGCATGTCGGGCACGGCACTACGTTCTGCGCCCAGCATAGCTGCTGACGCCATCCGGGCAAGGCGAAAGGCTATGGTCAGGAAGCCAGAATCGGCCGGACCTTTTGTCCCGTTTCGAGCCGTTCCGCGCCGCGCACGATCACCCGGTCGCCGGCCACGATCGGCCCGCGGACCTCGACCAGGGTTCCGTCTTCCGAGCCGGTTTCGACGGCGACCCGTTGCGCGGTGCCCTTGGGATCCACCTTGAAAAGATACGTGTTGTCCTCGCGCAGCACGAGGGCGTCGCGCGGCACCGCGAGAACGTTTCGGGGCGCCGAAGATGGCAAATAGACCTTGGCCGCATCGCCAACAAAGCCCGTACCCGCCGGCAGGGTGAGCCGCACTTCGATGGTCCGGCTGGCGATATCGCCCACCGGCACGATCGCCCGCACGGTCGCGGTAATGCGCCGGCCCTCGATCTCGACCATCACGGGGAGTTTTTCGTGAAGATAGCCCGCAACATCGATGGGAGTTTGCACGCTGATTTCTGTCGAGCCTGTATCGACCAGGCGTACGACCGGCTTGCCTGCCGTTGCGTATTCGCCTGCGTTGATGAGGCGCGCAACAACCCGGCCCGGAAACGGCGCCCGGATGTCGCTGTGTTCGAATTCATACTGGCTTTTCTTGAGGGCGGCATCGGCCGCCGCTACCGCTGCCGAGTCCATATCGCGGGTCGAAACCGTTTGATCGCGGGTACTCTTCGCGATGGCATTCTGGCTGAACAGGCTGTCCATGCGCTGAGCCTGATCGCGGTCAAATCGCAGCTGCGCCGACAGTCTCGCCGCATTCGCCCTGTCCGAAGCCAGCTGCAGGGACGCCAAATGATTGTCGATGCGCGCGATGACGCCACCCGCGGGCACCTCGGTGCCGACTTCCGCCACCCAGGATATGCGCCCTTCGACTTCGGAGGCCAGTTGCGAATCGTTTCGGGACACGACCGTTCCCGGCAGCACCGATTTTGGCGCCATGCGCACAATGCGTGCGGCGGTGACGCCCACCGATGGCGCATCCGGTTTCTGCTGAGCGAAGGCCGAAGCCTCCGCACAGATCCAGATGCTTGCGACAAGCACAAAGACGGGGACGCGACCAATCATGCTGCTTGCCTCGCAGGTGTCATGGGTGCCTCGCGCCGCGCGCGGGGAGCTTCGCCAAGTCTCAGCATGGCGGGCATCAAAACCAGTGTGAAGACATGGCTGACGAGAATCCCGCCGACGATGACCGCCCCAAGACCGCGATAGATTTCGGCGCCAGGGCCCGGAACGAGCACGAGCGGCAGCATGCCGAAGATGGCCGTCAACGTGCTCGAGAAAATGGGTCGCAAGCGTGTCTCGAGGCTTGAGCGCACGGCATCGACTCGCGACATGCCTTCTTCTTCTGCCTGACGCGTTCGGGCGACCAGCAAAATGGTATTGTTGACGACCAGCCCCAACACGATGATGAAGCCGATCATCGTGAGCAGATCGAGCGGCTGGAACACAAACAGCTCGAGGATGCGCAGGGCGGCCATTCCGCCCACCATGCCAAGGGGGAGGGCAATCGTCGCTATGGCGGCGTCCCATACCGATTTGAACAACGCCGCCATGATCAGAAACAGGATCAACACAGCGAGCGCAAAGTTCTTGCCCATGTTCCACAGCGCGTTATCCAGATGGTTGACGGCCGCGCCGTAGGTCACGCTTCCGTCGGCGGGCAGCAACTTGCGAATCTGTGGCTCGACATCGCGCTTGATAATCGTCATGGCGTCTTGCAGGGCCATGGTTCGGGGCGGCTGGAAATTGAGAGCGAAGGTACGTCGACGGTCGAGGCGGTAGATACCGCTCGGCGCCAGCGTATGCTGCATGTCGACGAGGTGGCCGAAGGAGACGACCCCACCATTCGGTGTGGCAATCGGAGCCGCATTCACCGCGCTGGGCGAACTCAAAGGGCGTGATTTTAGAATAAGGAAAAGCTGCTCCTCGCCGTCGTAGCGCTGCCCGACATAGAGCCCTCCCTCGCCAAGCGCCTGAGAGATCTCGCCGACATCGGGGCGCGTCCATCCCACTTCCGCGATCGAACGGTCGTCGGGAACGAGCTTAAGCTGCGGCTGGTCGAAGTCGAGCGACGGGTTGGTGTTGAGAACTGCGTCGGGGAATTTCTGCGTGAGCAGCGCGAAGCCTTTCTGTGCTGCGGCCCGCATAGCCTCGGGATTGTTCGACTGGATGTTGATCGAGATACCGCCACCAGCATCGAAGCCACCGAACAGACTTCCCATCTGTGCGAACGCCTGCGCATCCGGAAGGTCGCGGAGGACGTCGTTGCGCACGATCTTTTCGATCTTCGGAAAGTCTTCATCGTTTGGCACGCGGACGGCCATGTCCATGAAGCCGGGCCCGTCCATCTGCACATAGTAGTTGAGCAGCTTGGGTTGCTTTTGGCCGGTCAGATAGGGGTTCAGCCGCGCCATGATCGGTTTGGCGATGTTCTTGTCGACGAAATCAACGGTCGCGCTCGAGGGAATCTGGATGAAGCCGTCGATCGCCGCGCGTTTGACCTGCGGGAGGTACTGCAGGCTCGGCACGAGCAGCCACGTACCGGCGAGCGAACCCACGATCAACCCCGCGATCCAGAGCTGGCGCTTGCGCGGCGTATCGGTGATGTTCATCACAAAGTCGGTGATCCGGCGCCACAGCGAGGCAAGTTCGGTGACCTTCGGCCGGGTCTTGAGGAAGAGCATCGAGGCCATGGGGACCACGGTGATCGCGACGATCAGCGACACGAACACCGCGAACGCGATGGTCAACGACAGGTCGGCAAAAAGCTGACCCTCCACGTCCTTGAGGAAGATCACCGGCACGAAGATGGCGACATTGGTGGCCGTGGAAGCGAGAAGCGCACCCCAGACCTGGTCCGTGCCCTTCTGGGCCGCCTCGGCGGCGGGCATGCCTCGTTCGCGCAAGCGAAGAATGTTTTCAAAGGCCACGATAGCCGCGTCGAGGACCATGCCCGTCGCGAAGGCCAGGCCCGCCAGGGAAACAACGTTCAGCGTGCGACCGAAGATGTTGAGCAGAAGCACGGTCGCGCACAGACAGATCGGGATGGCCGACGAGATGATCAGTGTGCCGCGCCATTCGCGCATGAAGAACCACAGCACGCCCACAGCGAGCAGGATACCGATCAGCAGATCGGATGTGACCATGCCCATGGCCTGGTTGATGAAATGCGAGGGATCGAAGGAGTAGACGAGCTTTACGCCCTGTTCCTTCGCTACGCCTGCATTGAGCTTGACGAGCTCCGCCTTCACGGCGTTGACGGTCGCCAGCACATTGGCCCCGTCGGAACGGAAGATGTTGACCCCGAGCGCGGGATTACCGTTCTGATAGGAAAAGCCACTCGATTTGCTGCGGCCCACATGCACGTCGGCAATGTCACCGAGGTGCACCGGCTTGCCGTCGCGCCATTCGAGAACGAGATTCTTGAGAGCGCTGACCGAGTAGCGGCCGCGATATTCGATTCCGTACTGGCGTCGGCCGACATCGATCGTGCCGCCGGAGACGTCTTCGGCGCCGCTGATCTGCTGGGCCATCTTCGGAATCTGGATGCCAAGCTCTGCGGCACGCAGGGTATCGAAGACGATGTCGATTTCCTCGCTGCCGCCGCGCGAGTTGATCTGTGCGCTGCCGACGCCAGGGATGGTTTCGAGATCGGGGATGATCGTGTTCTTGAGGAAGCGCTCGTAAGAGTTCACGTCGCGCGAGTTGCCCGGAAGCTTCTGCATGAACACGAAGAGAAGTGTTGCATTGGCGTTCTGCGTGCTCGCCAGCTGCACAAAGGGCTTCTGCGCGTCGGCCGGCAGTGGCGGAAGGCGATTGAGCCGCCCGATCACATCGACCAGCGTGCTTTTCATGTCGGTGCCGAGCGCGAAGGTCAGCGCCACATAACCGCCACCCGAATTGGCATAGCTGTCCATTTCCTGGAGGCCCGGAATGCCCTGAAGCACTTCTTCCTCAGGTTCGATCAGCTGGGATTCGACTTCGCGCGGCGTCTCGGCACGCCAGTCGGTCTCGATACCGAGCTGTGGGCGATCGATGTCGGGAAAAAGCTGAATGGGCAGGCTGTACAGGGCGAAAACCCCGAACAGAATGGTGACGGCGACACCGACGGCGATCGCCGCCGGGCTCCTCAGGCCAGCTGCAGTGAGTGCGCGCATCGCTCCCTCCCAGAGCAAGGGACTCTCGTTGCCACGAGAGCCCACTTCCTCAAGCGCCATGGTGACTCAGGCGTTGAGATGGCCATCGTTAAGCGGCGATTCAACTCATCTTGAAAGGGATATAAGCGTCACAACCTTGTGAAACGGTATGCGCAATTTTCCTCACCGGCTGGCCAAAGCGGCAGGGGTTCAAACTAGTGCAGGATTTTCAAGCATCTGGCGCTTTGCCGGCGCTTCCCGCGGCGTTCGGACTAACAAAGATTTAACGCAAGGGGGCTTCTTGGGCTGGGCCCGTCCGGCAATTCGCGCCCATGCGGCTGTTCCCATTGTGGCAGCTTTGTGGTGAACCCACCGGCGGTGCCAGTCTGCCCTCCGCTATGGTATGAATGCACGAATTCGGGCGGGGGATTCGATGGGCGTCGTCCTCAACGTCAATGGAAAAGTCCACGAACTCGACGTAGAACCGGATGCACCACTGCTTTGGGTGCTCCGCGACGAGCTTGGGCTGACCGGCACGAAATTCGGTTGCGGGATTGCGGCCTGTGGCGCCTGCACGGTGCACATCGACGGCGAGGCACGCAGAAGCTGCGTGACGGAAGTGGCTACCGTTGCCGGCGCGCGCATCGTTACGATTGAAGGTCTGAGCGCCGAGGGAACGACGCCTGTCCAGCAGGCATGGATCGCTCATCAGGTGCCGCAATGCGGCTATTGCCAGTCGGGGATGGTCATGGCCGTCAGTGCGCTGCTTGCCAGGAACCCTGCCCCAAGCGATGCCGAGCTGCGGAAGGCGGTGACGAATATCTGCCGTTGCGGCACCTATCCGCGCATTTGCGCCGCAGTGCAGCAACTCGCTGCCGAAAAGAGCTAGGCGATGGCGCCGCGCCGCATGGTGCTGCTTGGCGGTCTGAGCGCGACCGGCGCACTCGTCGTTGGTTACGCGCTCTGGCCAAGCGGAAGGCTGGAACATGCAAACCGTCTCGCCTCCCGCCCGGGAGAGCGCTTCGTCGCGAACTGGATCAAGATCGCCGATGACGACACGCTCACAGTAGTAATCCCTCACTGCGATATGGGCACCGGCATCTTCACGTCCTTGCCGCAGATGGCCGCGGAAGAGCTGGATGCCGACTGGACCAAGGTCCGCTCCGAAACAGCGCCGCCGGATCCGTTGTTTGCAAACGGCGCGTTGGGCGAGGGTTTCATCCTGAGCGGTTACGATATCTATCCGGAGAATATCCCTGCCTTTCTGCGCGGCACGGTCGCCAATTCGTTTCGCACCATCGCCGAATTCATGGACCTGCAGGTGACGGGCGGGTCATCGGCGATCCGCGCAACGGGTGTGTATGGGATCCGCATCGCCGCTGCTGCGGCGCGCGAGATGCTGGTCAAGGCGGCTGCTACGCGCTGGACCGTGCCCCAACGCCTGTGCATCACCCGGAATAGCCGCGTCATTCATCCGGAAAGCGGGCAGAGCTTCCGTTACGGCGAACTTGCGCGCGAAGCGTCAGCCCTCGATCTGTCCTCGCATCCCAAACTCAAGCCGCGATCGCAATACACGATCGTCGGGAAGCCGGTTGCGCGCTTCGACATTCCCTCCAAGGTCAACGGCACAACGATTTACGGTATCGACGTGCAGCGGCCGGGCATGCTTTACGCAGCGATCCGCATTGCGCCGGTGTTCGGCGGCAAGCTTGTCTCCGTCGATACGCACGCCGCCGAGTCGCGGCGCGGCGTCGAGAAGGTCATCCGGCTCGACGACGCCATCGTCGTGGTTGCCGATCGCTTTTGGCGGGCGCGTGACGCTGTCGCCGCACTTGATCCCGTATTCGGGGATGGCGGCCATGGCGGTGTCGCGTCGTCGAACATAGCGGGCCGGCGTCTCGCGGCGTTGAACGGTGAACTGAAATCCGATGTGAAGACGGGATCCGGGCGGGACGCGCTGGCTGGCGGGAGGCTGATCGAATCCGCGTACCAGGTGCCCTATCTGGCGCATGCCACGATGGAGCCCATGAACGCGACCGCGCATTTTGTGGACGGAAAGCTGGAAGTCTGGTCGGGCACCCAGGACGGGCTGGGTTCGCGTGTGCAATGCGCCAAGACGGCGGGGCTGCCGCTCGACAAGGTCGCATTCCACCTGATGCCCATGGGCGGCGGGTTCGGCCGAAGACTGCCCGGCAGTTTCAACTTTCTCGACTATGCCGTTCGCACGGCCATGGCCGTGCCCGGAAAGCCGGTGAAACTCATTTTCACCCGTGAACAGGACATGCAGCACGATTACTACCGGCCCAACGTCATGAGCCGCTTCATGGCGACGCTCGATCACGACGGATCGCCATCTGCCTGGGTCAACGAATACACGACCGACGACAGCGCCAATCCCGAGGCGCATATCCTCTACGACATTCCCAATCAGGCGATCGATGTTGCGAAAGTCAAAACGCATGTGCCCACCGGTCCTTGGCGCAGCGTCGAATCGTCGTGGCACGGCTTTTTCATTGAGTCTTTCATCGACGAACTCGCGCATCTCGCAGGTGCCGATCCTATGGCCTATCGCCTGAAGCTGCTCGCGCAGAAGCCACGACATGCCGCCGTGCTCGCGCTCGCGGCCGACAAGGCAGGCTGGCACAACCCCTTGCCGGCGGGGCGGGGCAGGGGGGTGGCGATCGTCGAATGCTTCAAAACGATCGTGTGCCATGTGGCCGAAGTGACGATCGGCACGGACGGGCGCCTCAAGGTCGATCGCGTCGTATCCGTTGTCGATGCCGGCATGGCGGTCAATCCCGACGGCCTGCGCGCCCAGATCGAAGGCGCCATCCTGTTCGGGCTGAGCGCCGCGCTGTTTGGCGAAATCACGATCGACAAGGGCGCCGTGATGCAATCGAGTTTTCCGGACTATCCCGTGGTGCGTCTCGCCGACGTGCCCGATATCGAGATTCATCTGATCGAGAGCGACGCGCCGCTCGGTGGCGGCGGCGAGCCAGGTACGCCGCCGGTTGCACCCGCCGTGACAAACGCCATTTTTGCAGCGACGGGAATGCGCCTGCGCGACCTGCCGATCGCCAATCACACGCTATCAATGCAAAGACAAAGCGCGGGCTAGATTCCGCCCCACCAACTATAGCCCAGATCCTCCCAATAGCCGCCCTTGCCGCCATTGATGTGATCGAAATTTTCCACCAGTTCGAGACGCTGGACATATTTGGCGTGTTTGTAGCCGAGCTGGCGCTCGCAGCGCAGCCGCACCGGTGCTCCATGTGCGACCGGCAGATCTTCGCCGTTGAGTTTGTAAGCCAGCAGGGTTTGCGGATGTGACGCTTCGACGAGATCGAGGCTCTCGTAATAGAACGTCGAATTTCCGTCCTGATCGGTGGACATGGGATCGGCGCAATAGAAGACGACGTAGTTCGCGTTCGGCTTCGGTCGCGCTTCCGCCAACAGCAGCCGCAATGGCGTCCCGGTCCATTCCCCGATGCAGCTCCAGCCTTCGACGCAATCGTGACGCGTGATCTGGGTCCGCGGCGGCATGGCGCGCAGATCTGCGAGGCTGAGATCAAGCGGCGTTTCCACCAGGCCGCCAACCGGAATGCGCCAGTTGCGGAATCCGTTGGCCGCCATCTGCGCATAGGCCGGCGTTCCCGGATCGAGCGTGCCATTGGCGCGGAATTCCGGCGCGATGTCGGCCTTGGTGTATTCCGGCGCCAGCGACCAGGATCCGGCAACGAGCCGTTGCGCGCGTTTGGTGACGGCTTCAGCGCCGGCAAGAACCCTCGGCCACCACGACGTGCGCGACAGCCCATCGCAGCCGGCGAGTGTGAAGGCGCCCGCACTCAGTGCGGCGCCTGTCAGAAAGCGGCGGCGATCCCTATCCATGCGGGCGGTCTCCCGTCTCGGGCTCGAGGAAGAAACGGCCGGTGATCATGGAGCGGAGGTTGTTCCATGTGCCGGAGAGAACGACCATGACGATGTGGATCACAAAGAAGGCGAGGAACGAGAACGCGCAGAGGAAATGGATCGTCCGTGCGGTCTGTCGTCCCCCAAAGATCCACAGAAGCGGATGCAGCGCGCTGTCGAGCGTGGGCGACATCGTCAGGCCTGTCAGCACGGCCAGCGGCCCCAGCACGAAGACCACCACGAAATAGGTGAGCTTCTGGAGAGCGTTGTAGCGTTTCGCCGCCTCGCCCTTGGGAAAACGCAATCTTGCGTGGTCGGCGATCTCCTGTCCGAGATGGGCAATATCGGCGCGCTTTGGAAGAAGATCGCGCCGCAAATGGCCGGACCGCCACGCATAAAGTGCGAAGATCAATCCGTTCAGCACGAAGAACCATGCGAAGAAGAGATGCCAAAGCCGTCCCATCGCCAGCCATTGCGGGCCAGGCAGGGTGGCCCAGGCCGGGAAGCCTCGTGTTGCGAGCGTGCCACTTGCATCGGAGACGCCCAGCACGCCTGTCGTATCGAAATACCATGGTCCCAGCTGCGTGATGCCGCGCAGCTGGCCGTCCTTGTCCTGCATGGCCTGCAGCGACAGAAGCGGGTGCGCGAAGTCGGACGATTTGCCGAGATAGAGCGCGGGATGCGCGTTGAAGATCTGCAGCCCGCTCATCAGCATGATGGTGATGACGATGGCGTTGAACCAATGCGTCAGACGTACGGGAAGACGGTGGCGATAGAAGGATGTGACAGGACCGCCGGGACTGCTGTTCGCCCCAAACGTCAGAAACCTGATGAGCGCCCGGCCTGTCGTGTCGGATCGCAATGGTTCGCGCTCCGGACTGGCGGCTGTTTCGTCGGAGACCATCTGCAATCCATTCCCGCATGGCCGTGGGTGACTGACGCCGGTTCTGCCCGCGCCCATCATCTCGTTGCTTATACGTCCAGGAGCGTCCCGGTGTTACCGGCATTCCGGTCAAAGCGTTTGGGATCAACTGCAGGCCTGGAAATTGGATTTTCGGCAATCGTCGGCGATGGCCCTGGCGCGCGTGATTTCGTCCGGCTTCAGGGTCGGCCCGAGCCGGGCCAGATTGCCTTGTGGCATCTTGCCGGCGTCGTCATCCTGGGCAGCGGCCGCGGCCTCGCTGTACCACATATAGGCGCAGACCTTGTCCGCCTGGACGCCAAACCCGCGCTCATACATCCAGCCGAGGTTGTCTCCCGCCTGGGCGCTTCCATGGGAAACGGCCCTGCGGAGCCAGTGCGATGCCTGGACGGGATCCTGTGGAATACCGCGTCCATATTCGTAGAGAACACCGAGACCGTTTTCGGCTTTGGCGTCGCCCTTGGCAGCAAGGGGCCGCCACGCGGCAACGGCAAGCTGATAGTCGCCCCGTCCATAAGCGGCAGTGCCGTCACTAAAGGTCAGCGGTGGATTCCAGCTGCTCGCTGCTGCGTCGTTTGGCATCGTTTCGGAAGAGGCTGACGGCGCAACCGCACAGAGATTTTGCGGCACCGGCACAACGCCAGGATCATCCGGCTCCAGGCCGGCACAGCCGCCAAGATTCTCGAGCATGATCGCGAAAACGACGACGGCGGATTGCAGACCGCGCACAGACTGTTCCTGACGAATCACGCTGAGCACCAGCCAAAGAGTAGGGTTCGATGGCAGATCGAAACAAGAGCCGGAGCCCCATGCACGATTGAGAAGAGGCAGGCCTACGGACTACCGTAGGGCAAACCGCAACTGATTCTGGGGAACGGCCATGTCGGGTTCGGCGTCTTTTGCGTCCATCATTGTCTGGATCATCTTCGCCTTTTTCGCGTTGATCGGACTGTTTGCAACCCTGTTCACGGTCGAGCAGCAGAGCCGGGCCATCATCGAGCGTTTCGGCCGCTATGTGCGCACCGCCAAGCCGGGTCTGAACATCAAGATACCGTTCATCGACAATGTCGCGCAGCGCGTCTCGCTCAGGGTGCAGCAGCTTCCGGTCGAAGTGGAAACCAAGACGCTGGACAACGTGTTCGTGAAACTGTTCGTCGCCGTGCAATATCGCGTGGTCGAGGGTCAGGAAGCCGATTCCTATTACAAACTTCAGAACCACGTCGATCAGATCAAGTCCTACGTGCTCGATGTCGTCCGCGCGAAAGTGCCGAAGATGAATCTCGACGAAGTGTTCGAGAAAAAGGACGAGGTGGGCACCTCGGTCAAAACCGAACTCGACGCCTCCATGAAAATCTACGGCTTCGAAATTCCCAACGCGCTCGTCACCGATGTCAATCCCGCCGACAACGTCAAGGCGGCCATGAACGAGATCCAGACGCAGCAGCGCCTGCAGGTGGCCGCCGCGGCAAAGGGCGAGGCCAACAAGATCCTGATGGTCAAGAATGCAGAGGCCGAGGCCGAATCCAAGCGGCTGCAGGGCGAAGGTATCGCCAAGCAGCGCCGCGCGATTGTCGACGGATTGCGGGAGTCGATCGCAGCCTTCACCGATCAGATCGGTGGCGTTTCCGCGCCCGACGTGCTCAAGCTCGTGCTGATGACGCAGTATTTCGACACGATGAAGGAGATCGGCGTGTCATCCGGCAGCAAGGTCATTCTCATGCCGCACACGCCGGGCGGCATGGGCGACATTGCAGAGCAGCTGCGCCAATCGATCATCAGCGCGAATGAGACGAAGACGGGTTGATGGCTGCGGTCCTGCGCCATGTGACTTTGGGGGAAACGCTGCTCGCAACCGTGGGGCTGGCAATGCGCCGCCACTACCTTTCGGCGCCGGACTCCCGGATCCACCGGCTCACCGGTGATTTGGCGCGCATCCTGGCGCAGATGGACAAGAATAGGCGGGCGGGGCAGGCCGAAGCGCTCGAAGTGCGAATCGGGGAGGGGTATTCAGGCTGGGCCCCGACCTATGACGAGGTGGACGCGGAGGGAAATGACGGTTTCGAGCACGAAACGCCGACCGTGCATGCCCTGCTTCGCGCACTTCCCCGCGGGCACGTTCTCGATGCGGCATGCGGTACCGGACGTCATCTTGTCGTTCTGCGCGATCTCGGGCACGAACTTTCAGGGTTTGACGCCAGTGCGGAAATGCTCGCGGTGGCGAGAGCGAAAGTGCCGGAAGCAAACCTTCGCGTGGCGTCGCTGGAGCGGCTGCCCTGGGGCGACGGGACCTTCGACGCCGTGCTCTGCGCGCTCGCCATGGAGCATCAGCCCACCGTGGCTCCCGCTATCGCGGAATTGGCGCGGGTTGTTCGCCCGGGCGGGCGGGTGATCGTTTCCGATCAGCACCCGGTGCAAAAGCTTCTCGGCCATCAGGCGTCCTACACAGCGCCGGACAAGACGGTCACGCTCCTGCCCAGCTACGCTCATCTGCACAGCGAATATCTGCGCGCTTTCGCAGCGTCCGGCTTGCATGTGCGCAGCTGCCATGAGCCGGTTGTCGAACCCGGTGACCAACTGTTGTCGCGTCATCCGCAGTTTCGCGAAGCCGCGGAGATGGCATTTTTGGGTTTGCCCACGGCGCTGGTTTGGGAGCTTGATCGGACATGACAGGGCCGGCCGACTGCGCCAGACTGTACAATCGCGGGCCGGAGCCTGGGGCGCGCGAATCCGGCAGGGAGCGGGCATGAGCGGTCTCTACGATCTTGAGGTGAAAACGATCGCCGGTGAGACGCAGCGTCTGGCGGTCTATGCGGGCAGCGTCCTGCTGATCGTGAACGTCGCCAGCAAATGCGGATTCACGCCGCAATATGAGGGGCTCGAACAACTTTATCGTGAGAGGAAGGACCGGGGATTAGCCGTTCTGGGCTTTCCCTGCGATCAGTTTGGCCACCAGGAACCCGGCGACGAAGAGGCGATCGCGAATTTCTGCTCCCTGACCTATGATGTGAGCTTCCCGATGTTCGCCAAGGTCGAGGTCAACGGAGCCGGTGCCCACCCGCTCTACGTCTATCTGAAATCGCATGCGAAAGGCCTGCTCGGCACGCAGGCGATCAAGTGGAATTTCACCAAATTCCTGGTCGATGCCGAAGGCAATGTGGTGGGCCGATTCGCCCCCCTCGACCGGCCCGAAACGTTGGCCCCCCGCATCGACCGCCTTCTGCCGAAGCGGGCGGGAGTGTAGACCTTGCAGACCAATCCGCCTGGTTTGGCGGGCCGCGAGCGACGATGGTGAGCGCTATGTCTGCGCCATAGTGCTATAATCCGGTCAGGCGTGCGCTCGGAAACGTCACGGGACGAATGGCGCCCATGGACATTTACATCGGCTTTGACTCTGCGTGGACGGATAACCCAAAAGTTCTCGGAGCAATATGCGCCGTCGGCATCGAAGACGGCCATCAGACGCTGTTCCACTCTCCACAGTTGGTCTCGTTCAGCCAGGCGTTGTCCTTCATCCAGAATCATCGTTCCCGGAACGGGGTCACTCTGATTGCACTGGACCAGCCGACGGTGGTTCCAAATTTAACCAGCATGCGGCCCGTAGAGCGCGCGGCCGCTTCCCTCATTGGCTGGCTTGGCGGCGGGGTTCAGCCCTCCAATCGAGGAAGACTGGGCATGTTCTGTGATGCCTCCCCGATTTGGCGCTTCCTGACGGCGCTCGGAGCCAAGGAGAATCCGGAGCTGGCTCGGATAGCCGACAACGGCCTCTTCGTGATCGAGGTGTTTCCTGCGCTTGCGCTGGCGTCACTGGACGCGCGGTTCTTCGGGCGGCTGAAAGGACCCCGCTACAACCCTAGCCGCAAGAAGACCTTTCTCGTTGCTGACTGGGGCCATGTGGCAGAAGCCGCCGCGCGAGATGCCCATTCGTTGGGATGCGACGAGCTTGCGGAATGGTGCCGCACCGCCCAAAGAGCAGCGTGCCCACTGAAGGCGGACCAAGACAAGCTGGATTCGGCGATATGTGGGTTGATTGCGCTGCACTGGCGGTTGCGCCCGCGTGAGGCGTCATTGCTTCTTGGCGATCTGACGACCGGATATATGGTTCTACCAGCGAGCCGGGAAGTACGGGACTATCTGATCACTCCAGCCCGGAAGCAACTGGTGCCAATGGATGGTGTCGTTCCGCAGGACGTTACCAGACAATCAAGCGTGTCGTAGCATAGGCTGGCGGCCCACGACCGACGATGATGAGCACTATGTCTACGCCATAGCCCTCCGACCGGCCAACCCGTATAAGGAAGTGCAGCTTATTGACATAGTGGAGGATTGCAGTGCCGCCGACGTTCAAGAAAGCGACGTTCCGAGAAGCGAGGACTCTTTTGGACAGTCTGTGCCTCTTTCTCGACGGCAAGCCGGCATCGACCAATAAGAAACAGAGCGAAACGCCAAACCCTAATGGCGCAGAGGAGTCTTGGTGGATTGAGAACGACAAAACCTCCCCACCATTCGACAGCCCCCGGTGCAAAGCATATTTGCGAGCATACGACGAGATTGCTGGACCGGTGTTCTACGGAACCGGAATTCCGCTTGAACGAGGCCTCATGCATCCGGATCGCGGTGTGATGAAGGCGATGCTACTAGCCGAATGCGTGACGCTCGGAGTGGCGAAACGCGGCCTTTTTGAACTTACCCAAAAGGGAAGAGACTTGATTGCCGGAATAGATCTCCCCGAGCAATCCGGTGCCAAAGGGGGCTAATGGACCAGATTCTTACGCTGACCCACGCTACAGAGCGCGACGTCGATTTAGTTCTTGGAGAGGAACTGAAGTGCAGCACCGATTTCGTGCGGTGGTTTGCCAATAAAATTGCAAGCATGGTGAGCGCTTCGATTGATTTCACGGCGAGCGATGTGACGCACAGCAAGCTGCGCACGCATAATCGACGCGAGATTGACATTTCGTCGCTCGACATTCAGCGTAACGACGACGGTGATGACCGCAGCGATCAACGCGATCAGCCCAGCGATCAGAGTTTGCCAGTGATCGACGAAATCAACGAGAGTTGTGTAGTGCCACGGCACAGCGGCGGTCGTCCCCAAGCTCGGTTCATCCCCACAAATGTGGCCGGTGAAGCGCCGTTTGGCGGTTGCTCCGGTGTCGGCGCTTCGCCCTCTTTCGGCAAGGAGATTTTTTTAGCATGACGCGGGAAGGACGGCATCAATTCGGACGGCAAGGTTAAAGGCCGACCGTCGGTCCGGCCTATGGGGTTGGGTCAATTTGGATATTTGGACTCCATCCCGACACCCCCTGCTGGCGCCTCTAGCCGAAAGCTCGAAGACATCAGTGCTCCGAGCGCCAGCCACCCGTCCTACAGCCGCCCAAAGCCCTCCCTTGATTATGTTGCTTCAGTGTGATAACAGAAAGTCGTGACGGAGCCGCGCGACCCGACCCTCGATGTGCTGCTCGACCTCGACGGGCAGGTTCTCGTGGTGGACCCGGAGGGTGGGCACTGGGTCCGGTTTGTCGTGACGCGCGTGCCGGTGTCGCCGGAGAAGCCGCACGGTATCGACTACTCGCTCACGCTGCATGGCCCGGACGGCGAGCGGCTGGCCGGCTTCGACAATGCCCATCCAGTCGCGAAGCAGAAGCGCGGCGAGCCGCAGGACCATCGGCATACCCCAACTAAGCCGGGGCACCAACGGACGACCAGGGCTTACGAGTACAGCGACGCTGCGACCTTGCTCGCGGATTTTTGGACGGCGGTGGACGCGGTGTTGCGCGAGAGAGGAGTGATCCCATGACCACTTTGAAAGTCGGCATCGCCAGCTACGCGGAGATGAAGGCGCGCACCATGGCCGTAGCTCGGGGCGAGCGGCGCGTCGCGCCAAGCGAGCCGAAGGTCTGGTTCACCTCGACGGAGTCTTTCGCCAAGGTCTTGTCGGCCGGCAATCGCGAACTGCTGCGTGTCATCGCCGAGAAGGCGCCCGGCTCGCTCGACGAGCTGGCGCGGATCACCGGCAAGGCAAAGTCCAATCTGTCACGCACGCTGCGGACGATGGAAGGCTACGGCCTGGTCCGCCTCGAACGCGGCGAGCGCGGACGCATCATGCCGAAGGTTATGCACGACCGGGTCGAACTGGACCTACCGCTCACGTTGTCACGGAAGGCAAGTTGAGCCGTGACCGCTTTGGCGCGAGCAGGCCGGACCGCCGCCACCGCTCGTCCGACCGCGCGGGCAGGCTACGGCGATCGGGATCATCGAGCCTGACGCTTGGCAGTATGACGGCGGGAAGCGGCGTGAGCCTGTTGTCGATGCTGACCACACGCCACCGCGCATCGTTCGCAAGGTCAGGTGGCATCACTGCCTCAAGTGCCGTCGCCCATATTTCTCCGAGGACGTGATGCGCCAGCGCATGTGCGACCCACGCCGGGAGGACGAAGACCGCTTCACGTAGGTTAGAGCTTGCGCGGGCCTTCCGGACGTCAGTCCGCGCCGAGGTTAAGGCCACCGACCCTCGTTACGAACATCGGGGCCAGCAGCGGGGCGAGGTGCCTTCTCCCTATGCCTGACGCTGCCAGCACCCTGCGCCTTCGGGCGTTGGGTGCTGCCTCAACAGCCATTCGCATCAACTGCGAAGAGCATCGGTTTGCCCCGCGACTCTGGTTCCCAACCCGCTGCAAGAGCCGCACGGACACCATTGGCAGCGATAGCGTCGTTGAGCTGCGGGCGTTGACGATGTGGCGAGCCGTTCAATGGACGCTTCGGCATAGGAAATTCCAATACCGCTTCTCGCTGGGAATCGACCCGCCGCAACGAAACCGTCATTCCTCGCCAACCATCGGCAGTGCACCATTGCGGCTCGCGTTGCAGCTCCCATTCGTATTTCAACCGGTCGATCGCAACGATGCCGGTAAGGTCGCGTTTGTGTAACATGGCGTAGGCTTATCACACCGGCATGGTGGCGGAAGAGGTGGGATTCGAACCCACGGACGGGTTGCCCCGTCGCTGGTTTTCAAGACCAGTTCCTTAAACCACTCGGACACTCTTCCATACCATTTCAGCGGCGCGGCTAGAGATGTGCTAGACGGCACGCATAGCGTGTTTTCTAGCGACTCTCGGACCTTCCGCTAAGCGATTCTAACCAAACCCCATTTTCACCAATCCGCGCCGCAGCGGGTCGCCCCCCAGCAGCTTTCAAGACCGGTGCCTTAAACCACTCGACCACCCATCCGTGAAGGAAAGGCAGGTACTTGAGAGCGTGCCACGATGCAAGAGAATGTGGTGTGCCTGCCATGCGCGGCCTCGCGGGTGTGCGGGTGTACGGCCCATGATAGGTTCGCCCCTGGCTGGCGATCCGAAACCCCCTTTTTCAAGGCAGACACCCTCATGACGAGCCAATACGACGCGATCATCAAGGCGCTTCAGGCGATCTCGCCAATGCCCAGGCATCTGACGAACACATTGTTCGGCGCTGGCGTGTTCGCCGCGGGTCTCAACAAGAGCCCGAATTTTTTCTTCGATCCGAACAATCCGGGTTCGAGCGGTGCCGGCACGTTCTATAATCCCTTCACGACGATCGCGCAGGTGAACGCCGCGATCACCGGCTCGATGCCGGGCAAGGTCCTCGGCATCAAGCGCGGGACCTACTTCAAAGGCACCATAAACCTTGGTGTGTCGGGTGCTCCGGGCGCGCCGTTCCACATCGTGCCCTATGGCGACGATTTCGGCACACCGGTCTTCAGCGGCGAGACTGCCCGTGCGAGCTGGACCACCTATTCCGGTGACGCCCGCATCTGGCAGATGAGCGGTTTCACCCAAACGGTCGATCTGTACGATATCGGATATGCTCCATACGGGACGAGCGGCAGCCGGCTTCTCTATGTTTCGGGCGCCAGTCTGGCCGCGAAAATCACGGCGATTCAGAATTACATTTCGGCGCCCGTCGCCGGCACCGCGGGCGTTTTCGCCTATGACAGCAACATCACCTATGCGTGGTTCGTCGACACTGTCACGGAGGCCAATCCAAATCTCGGGCAGGTGATCAGCGCAGACGCGACGGTCGTCGTGCAACTCACGAACGGCACGGTTGCCGCCGGCGGCAATCTTGTCGTCTGCGGAATCGGAGCCTATTTCGCGCGGAACAATGCGCTCGCCTACAATCTGAATGCAGCGGCCACCAGCGGCGCGGGCGTGCAGATCGTTGGCTGTCACGCGGGCTTCAGCGGTGCGCAGGGTGCAGGGGGCCAGGGGCTCGGACAGGACGCCATCGTCGTCTATGGCCACAGCCAGACGGTGAAGCTCACCGCCAGCCTGTTTGCCGGCAATTACGGCCAGGATGCGCAGAACAATGCGCTGGAGCTTGCCTATACCGACGGTGCCGTCGTTCAGTACAATCTGGGAACCAATATCTGCGGCAATAGCATCGTCGAGCTGTGGAGCAACAACACCAATGCCACGGTGCTGTTCAATCGCGGCTATAACGACGTGAACGCGCGCTCGAAACTGAACACCGGCCACGGCAGCGGCGTATGGGCGACGAACTATTCGGACGGCGGCGGCGTCAATACGAACACCGCATACAATGGCGGCCACACGATCGCGTTCAACTACGTACAGGACATGGCGAACCATGCCTTCGACAATTTCAGCCGGAACAACCTGTATCTGAACAATACGGCCATCGGCTTCAGCCTGATACCGGGCTCGGATTTCTTCGAATTCGAGGGCAATGATGCGACACTGACCGGCTGCGCCATGTACAACAATCTGTGCGTGCAGATGGCGCCGCAGACAGGCACCGTAGGCTTCATGCGGACGACGGGTTCCGCCACGCCCGTGCCCGCGAGCGACTACAATGGCTGGTTTGACGTGGGTCGTCCCGTGTCCGGTTATGCCGCCGTAAACACCACCACCTATACGCAACTGGCGACGTGGCACACGGCCACCGGCAACGACACGCACTCGCACGGGCTGCAGGTGTCGGGCAGCGGGGGCTTTGGCTATGCGCCCGGTGATCCCTCGACGCTTGCCGGCTTTTCCGTTGTAAATTCCTGGATCGGAACCAACACGGATTATGCGCTTGCAGGTGCGCCCTTCGTGCAGGGCATCGGCATGGACATCACGTCGTACAACATCACCACCGATATCGACGGCAATCCGATCCCGAGCCTGTCGACGCCGGATCTCGGATGCAAACAAATCTAGCGCTACGTGTCCGAGAGATGCAACGCATTGGACAGGTCGTGGCCTGCGGAATTGGGCCACCGGGGCGACAAGCGTGCGTCGGGTGAAAATCGAATCTCTTGGTTTGTTTCACCTGGGTGGCCCGCAGACGCGGGCCATGACAATTATGATGAGAATGGGCGCAAGAGTTTGTCCGGCACCTTCCGCCATTTCGCGTTGCCGGATTTACAAGACTTGTCATGGCCCGCGTCTGCGGGCCACCCAGGTGACGACAGCCATGCCGAATCCAGCATTGGTGGGGAGGTCAAAGAAAAACCGGGCCGCTGCGGGGCGGCCCGGTTTCGTTCAGGACGTTTGAGGATTACCGCCCCATGTTCATATTCATGCTCATGTCTTTTTTCGCCACCTTCGATCCGAAATAGAGGAAGAAGTTTGACGGCGCCTCTACGGCCTGGCCAGCGTTCTCAGCGGCTTGCAGGGCCGCGACCGAGGTGATGCCACTCGTGCCGTCCTGCGAAGGCCAATCATTGGCGTTCAACACCAGCACCGGGAGGACCTGCCACCATTCCGCGGACTGATTGATCTGGCTGTCGACCAGCAGATGGCTGTGATTGGGCAGCGGGACAAAGAAGTTTGAGGTCGGCGGGTTGTTGCCAAGGCCGAGGGCCGCCAGAACGGGAGCGAGGTCGACTTTTGTCGCATGCATGGTGCAGGTACCGGCCGGTCCGCCGTCAGGACACTGGGTAAACACCAGCGGCTTTTTCTTGAAGCTCTCCGGTATCGTGCCAAACAGCTTTATCAGCGCCGCGCCGAGCTCGGGGCCGCAATGCGTGCCTCTCAGCACCTCCGTGCAGGAAATGGCATCATCGGGGTTGGTGTCGTTGTTGCTCGAGAACATCGGAATGAGCACATAGAGCGGATCCGTCGTCGTGGACGCCTTGCCGACCATTCCGGGTGGATTGATCGTGGGGTCGGTGCCCGCCTGACAGATTGGCAACGCCGTTTCCGTGTGATCCGATTCCGCCGGCAAGCGGTTGAAATTCAGATTCGACATCGGCTGATCGACGCAGGCGTAGTTCTGTGTGTATGTCAGTGTCAGGACGCTGCCGGCGCCATAGCCCTGGGTCTGGTTCGGCTTCAGCGTACCGGCCGGATGGACTCCGACAGGACTCGACTGCTGTGCCGATGCGGCGCCCGCCGCCGCCATCATCGCAATTCCGGCAACCGCCGTAATAATCCCTCGCATAGTAGTCTCCGCGTAGGTGCTGGCCCGCCTCGATTTCCTGACTACGCGCGGGGAGGGCAAATCGGTGACGACCGAAAAAATAAAGTTCTGATCCACGCACGGCATTCTTCGTACGTATGCCGGTGGTTTGCGGCTTCCGCTCTGCTTCGCGGAAACGTGCTGCCGGATCCAACTCTTGTTAGCGTCAGGCTCCCGATCCCAGCCATCGGGGAGGGCATTTGAGCGGCTCGCTCCCGTTCCGTATCCTTCCGGGCTCAGGAGGGCGATTCGGACATGATGCTGCGATGGGCGCTTGCGGTCGCGCTGCCGGTCGGTTTGGCCGCCGCCTGCACGACCCAGCCACCGGAAACCACTCCGACAGTGAGTCTTCCGGCGAGTGTCGGCATCTACAAGATCGGCGAGCCCTATCAGGAAAACGGGACGTGGTATTATCCGCGCGAACAGCTCGACTACGATGAGACGGGCCTTGCCTCGTGGTACGGGCCGACCTTTCACGGCCACCGCACCGCCAATGGCGAAGTGTTCGATGCGAACGGCTTGACCGCGGCCCATCGCACGCTGCCCATGCCCGTCAATGTGCGCATTACCAATCTCGAGAACGGCGCTTCGCTCATCGTGCGCGTCAACGATCGGGGTCCCTTTGCAAAGGGTCGAATCATCGACGTATCAGCGCATGCCGCCCAGCTTCTGGGATTCTATGCGAAGGGCACGGCCAAGGTCCGCGTCACCTATCTGTCGCGGGCCGATCTACCGGGAGGTGTAGAAGCGCCGCCGCTGATCGCGGCCGCTCCCACCACCACTATCCAGACCGCGGCGCTCAATCCGGTCGACAGCACGCCTGCGCCGACTGAGGCGACACCGCTACATCCCTATGAGGCGCCCCCCGCGGAATCGGCCCAGCCCGCCGCCGCGCCGGCTAACGAAGCACCACCGCCCGACGCCGCCGCAGAAGCACCGCCGGCAGCCGACGAGCCCTCGCCGGGTGCGACCGCCATCACAGAGTTACCGCCGCCACCGGCAAAGACCTCGAGCCTTCCGCCGCCACCGACCGAGGCAGTGCTCGGCACGCAGCCGACAGGCAAGGTGACCGAGGTTGCAGTTCCCGCCGTCACGCATCTCTATGTGCAGGCGGGTGCCTTCCTGCAGCGCCAGAATGCCGAACGGCAGCGGGCCAAATATGCCGCGGCCGGCGGCCTGACCATTTCTCCAATCGACAGAGGAAATCATCGGCTTTATAGGGTGCGCATCGGTCCGTTCGACGATGTCGGCGCTGCCGACGCGGCGCTGGCCCGGCTGACAGGATTGGGCAGCGACGACGCGCGGATCGTCGTCGACCGATAACATCGTTCTCGTGGAGGTTTGCGCATATGCGTCGTCTGCGCCGTCTTTGTCTTTTGTTGGCGGCCCTCGCTGCCTCGCTTTGTGCCACGGCCGCCAGTGCCGCGATCGAAACCGCGGCCGAGCACGCCGTCGTCATGGACGGCGCCACCGGACAGGTCCTGTGGGCGAAGGACGCCGAAACAGCATCACCGCCCGCGTCGATGAGCAAGCTGATGACGCTCGAACTGCTGTTTCAGCGTCTGAAGGACGGGCGGGTCAAGCTGACCGACACGTTCCCGGTCTCGCAGCGCGCCTGGAGCACGCAGGGCTCGAAAGGCTTTGCGATGATCGGATCGCGCATTCCGGTCGAGACGCTGATCCGCGGCATCATCATCGCATCGGCCAACGACATGTGTGTCGTCGTCGCGGAATCGCTGGGCGGCTCGGTGGAAGCCTTTGCCGACATGATGAACGCACGGGCCAAACAGCTGGGCCTCGCCCAGTCGCATTTCGTCAATCCCGACGGTTTGCCCGATCCTCCGGGGCAGATGATGTCGGTCCTCGACCTGGCAAAGCTTGCCCGGCATCTGATCTACGATTATCCGCAATATTACCACTACTTCTCCGAGCGCAGTTTCACCCAGGATGTGGGCAACGGGCGCAGCATCACCCAGCAGAATCGCGATTCCGTTCTCGACAAATTTCCGGGTACGGATGGCTTGAAGACCGGCCACACGGATGCGGCGGGCTACGGCATCACCGTGTCCGCAGTCCAGAACGGACACCGGCTGATCCTCGTGCTGAATGGGTTGCGCTATCCGCAGCTCGACAAGATGACGCCCGCGGCCCAGGACTGGCACGGCGTGCAGCTGCGCGGCGACGAAGCGGCGCGCATGATGGGCATCGCCTTCCGCGAGTTCCGCCAATACCGTCTCTTCAAGCAGGATGATGTGGTGGGGCAGGCGGAGGTCTGGCAGGGTGCCGTCGACACTGTGCCGCTGAAAGTGGCAGCCCCCCTCGACGTCACGCTGCAGGTCGAATCCCGACCGGGAATGAAGGTGACGCTGGTCTATGACGGGCCGGTTCCGGCGCCCATTGCCAAAGGGCAGCAGGTCGGCGTGCTCAAGATCACCGCGCCCGACTATCCGGGTGCGGAAATCCCCGTCTATGCCGCGAATGCCGTCCCGGGCGCCGGCATTGTCGGGCGCATCTTCACGGGCCTGCGCGCGCTGTTGTTCGGCCGTCCGACCTCATGAATCCAGCCCCGCGCTTCATCACCTTCGAAGGCGGGGAGGGCACGGGCAAGTCCACGCAGACAAAGCGCCTTGCAGCGGCGCTGTCTGCAAACGGCATCGAAGTGGTCACGACCCGCGAACCCGGCGGCTCGCCTGGCGCGGAAGATGTCCGGAAGCTTGTGGTGGAAGGCGAACCAGGACGCTGGGATGCGCTGACGGAAACGCTTCTCATGTTTGCCGCACGCACCGATCATCTCGCACGGACCATCCGGCCGGCGCTGGCGCGCGGCCAATGGGTGCTGTGCGACCGCTTCACGGATTCCACCTTTGTCTATCAGGGCGCGGGACGTGGCCTCGATGCGGCGTCGATCGCGGCCATCGACAGAGCGGCAACGACGGAGTTCCGCCCGGATCTGACGCTGGTGCTCGATCTCCCGGTCGAGACCGGACTCGCGCGCGCCCGGGCACGCCATGCGTCGAACGCGCGATTCGAGCGTTTCGACGATGATTTTCACGCTCGCATGCGCATGGCCTTCCGCGCGCTCGCGGAACGCGAACCTGAGCGCTGCGTGCTGATCGACGCCACCCAGCCGATCGATGCTGTGGCCGCGGATATCTGGAAAATGGTTGCCGAGCGGTTTTCCCTCTCCACCAGCGTTCTGGGGGAGAGGGCCAGGGTGAGGGGGCCGTGATGCAAAACGCGCATGCCCACCGCCTGCACCTTTTGCGCCGCGGCGAGGCCTCCTCACCCCGACCCTCTCCTCCGCGCTGCGGGGGCGAGGGAGACGCTGTTCGAGTGCGTTGAATGGCCAAACGCACCCGCGACGAACCATCTGTCGAAACCGACCGTATCGCCGGTGTGGCGCATCCGCGCGAGACGCATGATCTGGTCGGCCAGGGCGAAGCGCTGGCGCGTGCGGCACGCGCCATCCGCCGCGGACGCCCGCCGCATGGCTGGCTCCTGGGTGGTCCGCCCGGCATCGGCAAGGCAACGCTGGCCTATCGTCTGGCGCGCTATCTCCTGCGCTTTGGCGCGACCGGGGAAGGCCCCGAGGATCTCTTCGTCGCGGCCAACGATCCTGTGTCGCTGCAGATCAAGGCCGGCGCGCATCCGGGTCTCATGGTGCTCAAGCGCGGCCTCGACGACAGGGGCAAGCTGATGACGGTGCTTGGCGTCGACGAAGTGCGACGCCTTTCGGGTTTCTTCGGCCTGTCGTCGGGCGCGGGCGGCTGGCGTGTCGCCATTGTCGATACCGCCGACGACATGAACGACCAGGCGGCCAATGCGCTGCTCAAGATTCTCGAAGAGCCGCCATCCCGCGCCATGCTGATCCTGCTGGCCGATGCGCCGTCACGGCTGATGCCGACCATCCGCTCGCGCTGCCAGACCCTGGCGCTGCGGCCGCTTGCCGATCCGGCGCTTGCGGCAGAACTGGAGACGCGCGCGCCGGCTTTGTCGCCGGAGGACCGCGCCCGTGTCGCGCTCCTGTCCGGCGGTTCGATCGGGGCTGCGCTGCGTCTCATTCATGGCGACGGGCTGAAGCTCGCCGCCGATGCGGAACGTCTGGTGGAACAGGCGCGGCAGCCGGATTTCGCCGCAACCTTCGCGCTCGCCGAGCGCATCGCGCGGCTCGACCAGGGGCCGGAATCCTTCGGCGCCTATCTGGGCGACATCCTGGCCGCCCGCATTCTCGCCCGCGCGCGGGCGGGGGACGCGACCCTTCATCGCCAGGCCGAATTGTGGACCCGTCTGGCTGCCAGTTTCGGGCGTACCGCCGCATTGCATCTGGAACCGCGCCAGACGATTGTCTCGGCCGCGCGCGCCGTGTCGGCATTGGCACGGCGCGATCCTTTGTAATGTGATGCGTTAGCACCCGGTATGCTCGTCGACAGCCATTGCCATCTCGACTTTCCCGATTTCGCCGCGGAGATTCCCGAGGTGCTGGCGCGTGCCCGCACAGCCGGCGTCGGCACCTGTGTGACGATCGGCACGAAGCTCTCCGCCTTCGAGGGCGTGGCGGCCGTGGCGGCGCGCTTTGAGGATGTCTGGTGTTCGGTGGGAATCCATCCGCACGAAGCGGAGACGGAGCCGCTCGGCGATGCCGGGCCGTTGCTGGAGCGCGCGCGAAATCCAAAAGTGGTCGGCATCGGCGAGACCGGCCTCGACTATTATTACGAACACAGTCCGCGCGCGCAGCAACAGACGAATTTCCGATTCCACATCGCAGCGGCGCGCGAATGCGGGCTGCCGCTCATCGTGCACACCCGCGATGCCGAAGACGACACGATCGCCATCCTGCGTGAAGAAATGGCGCAGGGCGCCTTCACCGGCCTCATCCATTGTTTCACCGGCACGGAGCGCCTCGCACGCGAAGCGCTCGCTCTCGGCTTTTTCATTTCGGCGTCGGGCATCGTGACCTTCAAGAAATCCGACGCGTTGCGCGACGTGATCCGCACGGTTCCGCTGGAGCGGCTGCTGGTCGAGACCGACTCGCCCTATCTCGCGCCCATGCCCCATCGCGGCAAGCGCAACGAACCGGCCTTCGTTGCCCAAACGGCAGCCTGCGTCGCCGATCTGAAGGGCGTGTCCGCAGACGAGCTGGCCGAGACCACAACGGAGAATTTCTTCCGGCTGTTCACGCGCGCGAAACGTCCGGACGCCGCATGACCGATCGTCTCGTGGTGACCATCCTCGGCTGCGGTTCGTCTGGCGGCGTGCCGCGCATCGGCGGACCGGGGGGCAGGGGTGAATGGGGCGCCTGCGACCCCCTCAACCCGAAGAACAACCGCCGTCGCTGCTCGGCCCTGGTCGAGCGCCACGGCGCGCAGGGCACCACCACGATCCTGGTCGACACCTCGCCGGACATGCGCGCCCAGCTGCTCGATGCCCATGCCGCGTGGCTCGACGCCGTCATCCTCACCCACGACCATGCCGACCAGCTCCACGGCATCGACGATCTGCGCCAGGTCACCCATGTGATGGAGCGGCGGGTCGATGTTTACAGCGACCACAAGACGCTTGCGGGCGTCGAAAAGCGCTTCGGCTATTGCTTCGCGACGCCCAAAGACAGCGCCTATCCGCCGATCCTGGTGAGCCATGTTCTGCCCGAACCCTATCGGACCTTCACCATCGAGGGCCGCGGCGGCGCCATTCCGGTCCTGCCATTTGCCCAGACCCATGGCCGCATCGAGTCCCTCGGACTGCGTTTCGGGCCCATCGCATATTCGAGCGATGTCAACGGGTTATCCGACGAGGCTTTTGCCACGCTTGAAGGTTTGGAGTGCTGGATCGTCGATGCGCTCCGTTACATGCCCCATCCGAGCCACGCCAATGTCGCGACCGCACTCGAATGGATCGCGCGGGTGAGGGCGCCACATGCCGTGCTAACCAATCTTCACATCGATCTCGACTACGAGACGCTCAAACGCGAGCTGCCGCCCGGCGTCGAACCGGCCTATGACGGGATGCGGATCGAGCTTCCGATCGGCTGAGCCGTCATTTCTGGATCTCGTAGATCTGATTGACGTGCAGCGTCCCGGTTTGCCGGTAGCCGAGCGACAGCACCCGGCTTTCGAACCAGCCTGGATCGCGCGGCGGCTTTTCCAGCACCAGAACAGGCCGGCACCGCCGGATCGTCTCAAGCGCACCCTCCAGCGCTTCCTGTTCATAGCCCTCGACGTCGAGCTGCAGCACGGCAATGGCCCGGCTGGCCGGCACCGTTTCGTCGACGGTGACGAGTTGCGTGTCCTCATGCTCGAAGCCGGCGATGTCGTCGGCCACGATGGTGCTCCCGCCGCCGGCATCGTGACGGCCGTCTTCGCCGACGCGCAGTCGCGCGGGCGCATGGCACGCACCGAGGCCCGCATGCGTCAGCACCACATTGGAGATGCCGTTCAGCTTCAGCGTGATTTCGGCGCAGCGAAAATTGGTGAGCGACGGCTCGAACGCCCAGATGTGTGCACCGGTCGCCAGCGCCCGTGACAGCGCAGGAAGGAAATCGCCGAAATAGGTGCCGGCATGAACGATATCGCCCGCGCCGCAATGTTGGGTCAGAAACGCGATCGTTTCTGGCTCCCAGACTTCGCCACGCAGAATGGCGCGCGCCGCCGGGCGCCGCTTCGAGGCCGCAGGAACGCAATAGCTGCCGAACGAATTGCCGGCGATGAAACACTTAAGCGGTGCAACCATGCCGCATCCTGCACGCCGGCCCAGCCCGACCGCAAGGGATAATTTCCCATAATATAGATTATACGAATAAACGTGGCGATATTATACTTGACGTAGGTGTTTTCGGGTTGCCACCCGTTCTGGTCTGTTACCGTTTGACGTGCCGGCCCGTCGGAACCAATCTGTGGCCGGGATGGCCAGGCAGTTCGGACAAGCTGATGTCGCAGCGGTGGACGTTTTTCTCGTCCGCGCCAAGACGCTCCGTGGCGGACCGCCGGATTGGATCGATTCGGATCACGACGGCGAGGTTCAGGCGCACTGGGATATTGCGGACGAGTCGGGCGTTATCAGCGCCCATGTGCGCTTCAAGATCGTCAAAAGATGGATTGGATACCCAAGCGTTTCAATCATCTGGGGTGGCAGTTCAATTTGGCGATTTGACATTGCGCCGCCGGAAATCGTGAAAGCGAACCCACCGTCCGCTGCCGAATTGGGGCTACCCCCGTTTGTGGCTGGCTCCCACGAACATGCGTGGACCGACAACCGCGCGGCGATTTTACAGGGTGCCCCTTGGGGGCTACCGATTCGGCGCCCCCTTCCGCCCCAAGTGCGCAAAGTGTCCCATGTGCTCCCCCAACTTGCGCTACGCGCAAATATTACCCTAACTGCCGAGCAGTACGATTTTGAGGCTCCGTCAAAGCCTAGCCTGTTGGATCCTTTGTATGGTGGTGAGCAGTGACGGCATGTGACGACATTCGCGATGCGCTAAAAGCGTTTGAGGGCTGCACGGAAACCCCTGACGGGTTTCGCGTAAAGACCCATTGCGTCTATCCGTCATTTGATCCTGTTCATGTTTTTGTGACGCGATTCGGTATCGGCTATCGAGTGCATGA
The DNA here is from genome assembly GCA_036490345.1 of Rhizomicrobium sp. Classification (GTDB taxonomy): domain Bacteria; phylum Pseudomonadota; class Alphaproteobacteria; order Micropepsales; family Micropepsaceae; genus Rhizomicrobium. The sequence goes on from DASXEA010000081.1 coordinate 51,603, forward strand.
CGGTGGTGGTGCCGTGCGCGAGGCATGGGCGCACGGTCGGGATGAGCGTGCTTATAAAAAAATTATGGAACGGAATGCACTGCGATTCGGCGTTCCGTTCGTGACCAATGCCTACACTGTGACAGTCCAAAGTGCAGGTTGGTTAGGGTCGGCACTCATCGCTGTTGCAAACACGTCATCGGCGGCTGCCATAGAGACGATTGAGCACATTTCCACAGCGACAGAGATTGCGCTTGAACAGCGCATTTTTGATGTTCTAACCGAACTTGTGCCACCCTCTAGTTTAGGCCGCGAGATAGCCATTCGTGGGAAAAGTGGGAAATCGTACAACTTCGATTTCGTCATTCGAAAAGACGAAAGAACAACGCTTATTGATGCTGTATCGCCGCACCACGTTTCAATCGCTTCAAAATTTGTGGCCTTTTCTGATGCTCCTGCCGCTATTGATCGCAGCATGACAAAGTACGCTGTATTCGACCGCGAACTAGAACCATCAGATTCTGCTCTATTACAGCAAGTGGCCGATCTCGTCCCATTCGCTGCATTGCGCCCACTTATGAGCCGGATGCCACACAATGGCCGATAAGAACCTACCTTACGAAGATCAAGTTACATTGCGGATGCTGAAGACCCCGCCAAAGCCCCACGCCGAAATGAAAGTGCGCAAGGCTAAGGCGAGTCACAGAAAACCGCGAGCCGCTAAGAAGGCTCCGGCGGCTTAAACCATCGCTTCCATGGTGGCCGCGTGCGGTTCCCTACCGGAAAGCCGTTGCGGCGACGCCAACGAATGAATGCCGCTGCTCGCTGGCGTATCGTCTTAGGCCTCGTCAGGCCTTCGGTACATCAGACGCTTTCCGACGATACCTTGCAGAGCAACATCGGTGCGCATGTCGTCCGAATAGCCAAGCTTCACGCGATAACTCATGCGGAAATCGAACTCGTTCAAATAGCGCTGCAAATGCTGGTCGCTCATGTGCTGATAGGTGCCGACCAGGCCGCGCTTGAAGATCGAAAAGAAGCCTTCCGCGCTGTTCGTGTGAACCGGATTGGCGTCGGCATCAACGCCCACGAATTTCTTGTTATGGTCCACGGACGAATGACGGACGATGGGCCACGCGGTTTTGAGAGGCGAGCCTCCGTCCGTGTGAAGGGTAGAGGCGCGGTCCACGTTGGCATAAAGCGCCGCGCGGATTTCATGGCCGATCTGGCCCTTGGCACCCGTAAGCTTGCGGGAGCGGACGCGGCCCCCACGTTCGATGAGGGACACGAATTTGAGGTTCTTGGAGCGCGGGCGGGGACGAGTCTTGTTAGAGCGGCCAACTTCCGCGTCGTCCGCTTCAACGATCACGCCTTCGCCACCAAGCGGTCCAGCACCGGCAACCGGTCCCATGGCCTCGCGGATACGGTGCGACATGAACCACGCGGTTTTGACCGTCACGCCAAGCATGCGGGCCAGTTGCTGCGAGGAAATGCCTTTCTTGGACGAACAGAGCAGGTGCGTTGCGTACAGCCACGTATTCAGGGGAACCTTGGAGCGCTCATAGACGCTTCCGACAGTCACAGAGAACGGCTTCTGGCAGGCATTGCACCAATAGACGCCCGGACGCGTGGACTTGCCCTTGAGCTTCGTGGCGTCGTTTACGGACGTGCAATGCGGGCAAGCCGGGCCATTGGGCCAGAGCAAGGCTTCAAGATGCTCGCGGGCAGCGGTTGCGTCGGTAAAGCGCTTCGGAAGGGCTTTAGGCATGGCGTATCTCCGTTCTGGAGCCAAACCTATGGAAATCTGTTTCCTACGTCAAGTATAATATCGCCATAAACGTTGAATCCGGCGCACCGTCGAATGCCGATTTTCCGGGGGAAATCCTGTGTTGCCCTCTCGCATTCGATCCTCGAAGGTCCGCGGGTTCAAGGGACTCGGGACGTGACGGCAGAGGCATCGGCAGCCGCAGCAGAGGCGCGCATTGTAGCGCCGCTGGGCGATCGCGCGTTCTTCGGCCATCCCAGAGGTCTGGCATTCATTCTGGGCACCGAAACAGGCTGGGCCTTCGGCTATTTCGGCCTGCAGATGATTCTGACGCTCTACATGACGCAGGATCTGCTGAAGCCCGGCCATGTGGAGCACGTGCTGGGGTTCGGCGCCTATCGCGCACTGCTGGAAAGCGTCTTCGGTCGGCTGAGCCCGCTGGCGCTCGCCTCGCAGACTTTCGGGCTGGCGACCGGCCTGATCTACGCCATGCCGATTGTGGGCGGCTTTCTCGCGGATCGCTGGATCGGCCAGCGCCGCGCCGTGATCGCGGCCCTCCTCACTTTAACCGCCGCCCATCTGCTTTTGATCGGCGAACGCACGTTTCTCATCGCGCTGGCCCTCATGGTGCTGGGCACGGGCCTTCTCAAGACCAGCCTGATCGGGCAGCTGGGGCGACTCTACGCGCCGGATGATGATCGGCGAACCCGCGCCTTCGGTCTCTATCTCATCGCGCTCAATGTGGGGTCGATGACCACGCCGCTGATCGCCGGCACGCTCGCCGAAAAATTCGGCTGGAGCCTTGGTCTCGCGGCGATGGCGCTTGGCATCGGTCTCGGAACGCTCTGCTATCTGGCAGGCTTGCGCCATATGCCGGCCGACACGAGGCGACCGCGTGCCGACGCCCCTCGCCCCAGACTGCGCCGCGCCGATCGGCGCGTAGTCGTCATCCTGCTGTTGATGATGGCGCTCGATGGTGTGTTCCTCGGCGTCTATGATCAGGCGTTCAACGTTTTTCCCGTGTGGGCCGATGCGCATGTGGAACGCCATGTGCTGGGCTTCCTCGTGCCGGTCACATGGTTCACCACGCTGGACGGCAGTCTGACGATCGTGGGCACTGCGTTCGCGGTGCGCATCTGGGCGTGGCGAACGAGCCGCGGCGGCAATGCCACCGATCTGCGGCGCGTAGCGATCGGCTTCGCGCTGGCGATGCTGGGCTTTCTGGTGCTCGCCCTGGGCGCATCGCTTGCGGGGCCGGGCAAGGCTCCGCTCGCGCCGGAAATCCTGTTCTTCCTGTGCGTGGATTTCTCCATTCCGTGGATCGACACGGTGATCCTCACCATGGTTTCGCGCGACGCACCCCGGTCCATCGCAACGACCGTGCTGGGCGCCTATTATCTCGCCCTTGCGGGCGGCAATTTCCTCACCGGCTGGCTGGGCGCCCTCGCCGATCACATGCCCATCACCGCCTTCTGGGCCATGCATGCCGCGATTTTCGCCGCCGTGCTGCTGTTCCTGATCGTGTGCGGCAAGGCATTGAGCCGTGCGCTATCGGCGAGCGAGGAACGCGAAGACGCAGTGACGAACCCTGTGTCTCTGTCGGTGTGACGAAGGCACGCTGCTTCTCATGCGTACCTTCGAAGAATTGCGCCGAACCACTGCCCCCTCACCCCACCCTCTCCCCCAGAAGATGGGGGAGAGGGCCAACGACACACTGCGGAGAGTCATTTCCCTCGCCCACGCGCCTGTGGCGAGAGCGGCGGGGTGATTGCCACGCGTCGATAGGATTCAGGGCGCGCCCGATCGCGCCGAACCTGCACGCACAAAAAGGTTTGCGAAAAATCTGCGCCCGGCCCCCTTGACCCGGCCCTTGGGGCAAGGCCCAGAGAGTGGCGGGTCGATCGGGAGCCCTGCCCTTATGAGCCTGCGTGATCAGCATCTGAGCCCGGCGGAAGCCGCGAAGCGCCTGGGCGTGAGCCCCAAGGCGCTGCGTCTTTACGAGGCACGCGGGTTGCTGAAGCCGTTACGCTCCGCAACCGGCTGGCGCGCCTATGGCGCTAGCGAAATCGCGGCGCTGCATCGCATTCTGGCGCTGAAACGTCTCGGCCTGCCGCTGTCGCGCATCGCCGAGCTTCTGTCGCGCGATCAGCCGGCTATGGCCGAGCTGCTCGCCGCCCAGGAGCAGATGCTGGCGCAGGAGAGCAAACGCATCGGCCATGCGCTGCGTCTCGTGCGCGCGGCGCGTGGCAAGCTCAAGGCGGGCAAGGCCCTCTCCCTCGACGATCTCATCCAGCTGACCAAGGAGACGACGATGACGACCCAGGAAAAGACCGAGGAATTGAAGGCGATCTTCGATCCCCTCATCGAGAAGCATTTCAGCGAAACCGAGCGCAGCGACCTCGGCGCCCGCGCCCATGAAGCCGACGGCACCGCGCAAGGCTGGGACGGCCTGATGGCCGAAGCGCGCGACCTTGTGGCGAAAGGCGATCCCAATTCGCCGGCCGCCAAGAGCCTCGCGCGGCGCTGGATGGCGCAGGTGAACCTTTTTAGCCAGGGCAATGCGGCGTTGGCCGCGAAGGCCAGGGAGGTCTGGAAAGACGCGATGGCCGATCCCGCCGCCGCGCCGAAATTGCCCCTCAATCCGGAAATCTTCGCCTTCGTGCAGCAAGCCTGGAAGGCCGCCCAGGCCGACGACGCAAAAGCCTGAGCCTTCGCGCCACCGCCCCCTCACCCCACCCTCTCCCCCACGCACTTGAGGGGAGAGGGCCAACGACACACTGCGCAAAATCATTTCCCTCTCCCACACGCATGTGGGGGAGAGGGTCAGGGTGAGGGGGTGGTGGGGCATTCTCGCTCTTGCAAAGCGCGCCAGATCGTATCGACCGCGCCCTGGCGATGCGCGATCACGTCGTGATTAGGAATCCGCAGAACACGAAAGCCCTCTGCCCGCAGAAATGCATCCCGTTTCGCGTCGTAGGCGCGTTGCGCGTCATGCCCGCTGCCGTCGAGTTCGACGATCAGCTTCGCGTCCAGACATGCAAAGTCCGCGATGTACGGGCCAACCGGATATTGCCGCCGGAATTTGAAGCCATCGAGCGTTCGATTGCGGACACACCACCATAGCGCCCGCTCGGCGTTGGTCCGTTCGCGGCGAAGCCTTCGCGCATGGCTGCGCTGCGGCCTTTTCGAGGCGCGTTCTGCGCGTCTTCGTTTCGTAACCACGGCCCCCTCACCCTGACCCTCTCCCCCAGAAGATGGGGGAGAGGGAATTTGAGGCAACTTTGTCGTGACGCTTTGCCGAACCTGTCGCATATCTCCCTTCCCCACCCACGCGGGCCGCGTCATTTCCCTCTCCCCCACGCATGTGGGGGAGAGGGTCAGGGTGAGGGGGTGGCGGGGCATTCCCGCTCTTGCAGAGCGCGCCAGATCGTATCGACCATGCCCTGGCGATGCGCGTTCTGCGCGTCACAGATTTGCCGTCAAATCACGTCTTTCGCTTTACGGAGTTGCAAGGGGCTTGCGGCACTGTCCTCCCGCTCCAAAGGGTTGAGAAAGCCGGATGAAACGCTTTGCATACGCGTCGATTGCTCTCGCATTGGGCCTTGCTGATCAGATGTCACCCGCGGCCGCAGTCCCGGTAGAAACCGTGCTCTATTCTTTTTGCGGACAAACCGGGTGTGCCGATGGGTCCAATCCTATCGGAGGATTGACCGCCGGCGCTGGGGGAAACATCTATGGCGTTACAGCGAATGGAGGAGTCAGCCAAGGAGCCGGCGGTGTGGTCTTCAAGCTGCTTCCAGATGGCAGCGAAGCCACCGTCTATGCCTTTGGCAGCGACCCGAACAAAATCGACGGGATTCAGCCCATGGCGGGTGTCCTCGAGCTTAATGGGTTGCTGTATGGTACAACTCTAACCGGCGGCGAATACACTAACGAGGCACTCCCCGGCGGCGGCATACTCTTTTCGCTCGATCCTTCGACTGGCGTGGAAAATATCCTTCACTCCTTCGGCAATGTCGGAGACGGATTCGGATCCCAAACTGCAATGGTCAACGTCAAGGGTGTCTTGTACGGCGCTCTGAACTGGCAAAGCTATACCGGCACAATCTTTGCGTTCGATCTGTCCGGCCAGAAGGAAAAGCTCGTCTACACATTTTGCGGCCAGACCGATTGTGTGGATGGGAAATACCCGAGTGCCGGCATCGTTGCGGTGAAGGGTACGCTGTACGGCACGACACTAGAAGGCGGAACCGGATATGGCGTCGCGTTCGGCATTAATCCGTCGAGCGGTACCGAAAAGGTGCTCCATTCCTTTTCAAAAAATGACATCGGCGGTTGTGGGCCGGACACCACCCTGCTGAACCGGGGAAATGTTCTATATGGTATCACGACGGCCTGCGGCAAACGCGGCTATGGGGCCGTCTTTTCACTGAACCGGTCCACAAATGCCGAATCCGTGGTTTCGTCATTCAAGAGTTTTCCGACCAACAATCAGACTATTTTCCTCCCCGGCCTGATCCGTGTGGGGAAGAAGTTTTACGGGGCAACCGTTGGCAACGGGACGACCGATCGGGGTGAGGTGTACTCGGTCGATCCCGATACGGGAAAAATGGCAGCCATCTACAAATTTTGCAGTCAGACGAATTGCGCCGACGGCGCAGCGCCGTCCGCCAAATTGCTCGCCATCAACGGCGCTCTTTATGGTGAGACAATTGCCGGTGGCGCCCATGGCCAAGGCACGGTGTTCAGGCTCACGCTTTGAATGGTCTCGTGTGAACGGCCCGCGCTGAGGCAAGGCCACGCCAGCCTACCAGCCGCTTGCGAAGGGCTGACCGTCACTCTTTTATGCGGCATGATCGACGATTCTCCGGATTCATCCAGCCGCGCGATTTCGAACCTTCTCGGTATCATGCGCGCTTTGCGCAATCCGAATGGGGGTTGCCCCTGGGATCGGGAGCAGGATTTTGCCAGCATCGCACCCTATACCATTGAAGAAGCTTACGAAGTCGCGGGCGCGATCGAGGAACAGAACTGGCCGGCGCTGAAGGACGAGCTGGGCGACCTGATGTTCCAGGTGGTCTTTCATGCCCGCATGGCCGAGGAGCTTGGCCTGTTCGACTTCGGCGATGTTGTCGCTGCCATCATCGACAAGATGGAGCGTCGGCATCCGCATGTTTTCGCCGGTCACTCAGGCGTCGAATCCGCGGCGCGGCAGACCGAGGCGTGGGAAAAACACAAGGCGCGCGAGCGGGCTGCCAGGCCCGGCGGCGTGTTGTCCGATGTTCCGCCGGCGCTGCCTGCCCTGCTCCGCGCGCTGAAACTTCAAAAGCGCGCCGCAAGCGTCGGATTTGACTGGGATTCTGCTGCCAAGGTGGTCGAGAAGATTGCCGAGGAGGCGCAGGAGATTGTGGCAGCGCGCGATGCCGGCGCGAACCCCGAAAAACTCGAAGACGAAGTCGGCGATCTGCTGTTTGCGGCCGCCAATCTGGCGCGCCATCTGGGTGTGGATCCCGAAGCCGCGTTGCGCTCGACCAACGCCAAATTCATCCGCCGCTTTGGCGCGATCGAAACGGGCCTGGCCAAGACCGGCCGTACGCCCGCAGACGCGTCGCTCGAGGAGATGGAGGCGCTCTGGCAAGCCGCGAAATTGTCTGAGCAAAGTGCTTGAAGAATAGACCGTATTGGTATATCTCTCACCATGGCCGGGTCAAGCCCGGCCATGGTGAGATTGGGGGGTGGTGAGAGTCCGCAGAACGTTTGGTGGATCGTCTCCCGGTTTTTCCCTGCTGCAGGGAAAAAAGCAGGGAAAAAGCAAAAAATCCCCTCCCCTGCTTATATAAGTGATTGAAATTCTTACGCTATTTTGGACCGCGAAGTCCGGAGCAGGGAAAGCGGCGTCTCCGACAGGGACGGTGTGGTCAGGACGCGCGGCGCGCGGGCTTGCCGGCCGCGATCCCGTCACCGAAGCGGCGTTCGAAGCGGTCGCGGTCGCCGGGATCGATGTTCACCGTGAGATGGACCCGCTCGCCGCGGTCCCGCCGGCTCGCAACCCGGCCATGGGCATAGGCCCAGGCGATGCCGGCGCCGTCGGTGGCCGCGAGCGCGAGTTTGAGCGTCTCCTGTCCCTTGCCCAGCAGCGTGTCCAGACGGGCCAGAAAGGCCGCCATGCCCGCGCCGGACAGGGCCGAGATCGCCACCGGCTCGCCCTCGTGGCGATTTCCGGCCAACAACGACCGGCGGACTTCGGCGTCGAGCAGGTCGATCTTGTTCAACACCTCCAGCACCGGCCGCTCGCCGGCCGGATCGATGCCGAGTTCGGACAGGACGCGCAGCACGTCGGCTTTCTGGGCGTCGCTCTCGTCATGGGCGGAATCGCGAACATGGACGACGATGTTGGCCTCGAGCACTTCCTCGAGCGTGGCGCGGAACGCCGCGATCAGCTCGACCGGGAGGTCGGCGATGAAGCCCACCGTGTCGGAGAGAACCACAGGACGGCCGCTGGGGAGTTTCAGGGCCCGCATGGTGGGATCGAGTGTCGCGAACAGCATGTCGCGCGCCTCGACGGCGGAGCGCGTCAGCGCGTTGAACAGCGTCGATTTGCCGGCATTGGTGTAACCCACCAGCGCCACGACCGGATACGGCACGCGCTTGCGGGCGCGACGATGCAGGCCGCGGGTGCGGCGGACCTCTTCGAGATCCTTCTTGATGCGGATGATGCGCTCGCCGATCAGGCGGCGGTCGGTTTCGATCTGGGTTTCGCCGGGGCCGCCGAGAAAGCCGAAGCCGCCGCGCTGGCGTTCGAGATGGGTCCAGCTGCGCACCAGCCGGCTTTTCTGCCAGGTGAGATGCGCGAGCTCGACCTGCAGCCGGCCCTCTTTGGTCTGCGCCCGTTCGCCGAAGATTTCGAGGATGAGCGCGGTGCGGTCGAGCACCTTGGTGCTCCAGGCCTTTTCGAGATTGCGCTGCTGCACCGGGCTCAGCAGCGCGTTGACGACGATGACCTGCGGTTCGAGCGCGCGCACTTCCGCGGCGATTTCCTCGACCTTGCCGGTGCCGATCAGCGTCGCGGGCCTTGGTGCCGCGAGGGGGACGACATGCTCGGCCACGATTTTCAGGCCGATGGCCGCGGTCAGGCCCACGGCTTCCGCCAGCCGCGCTTCCGCGTCACGGTTCGTGGCGTCGGCGCTGCGCCGCCGCGGCTCGACATGCAGGACGATTGCGGTCGTCCCGCCGGCCTGCGAATCGGCTGGGCGTTTGCGCGCGGTCAGGCGGTTTCCATGCCGGCCGTCTCGGCCTCGTAGAGCTGGATCGGCCCCATCGGCATCACGGTCGAAATCGCGTGCTTGTAGACGAGCTGCGCCTGGCCATCGCGGCGCAGGAGAACGCAGAAATTGTCGAACCAGGTGATGTTTCCCTGAAGCTTTACGCCATTGACCAGGAAGATCGTCACCGGCGCTTTGCTCTTGCGCACGGCGTTGAGAAACGTGTCCTGCAGGTTTTGTTGTTTTTCGGTCATGAACCCGACTTCTCTGTTTCTTCTTGTTCCGCCCCCGGCCCCTCGCCGGGCATGTCGCAGCATAAAGGCACTTGCTGCGGTCGCGAAAGAGAATTGTTCCCTGTTTGGGCCGAAGCGCCCGCCGCATCGGCATAAAGCTCGTGGATACGTCGCGTCAGCGGACCCGGTGTGCCGTCGCCGATGGTCACGCCATCGATCGACACGACGCCCATGGCGCCCAGAGTCGCCGCCGTCACGAAGGCTTCTCGCGCCGCGAGCGCTTCGTCGCGCGTGAAACTCCGTTCCACGATCGCGATCTGTGATTCGCCGGCCAGGGCCGCGATGACACGGCGCGTGACGCCGGGCAGCACAGCCGGGCTCAGATCGCGGGTGATCAGCCTGCCCTCCTCGTCGACGATCCAGGCGGTGGTCGACGATCCTTCGGTGATTCGCCCGTCGCGATCGATCAGCCACGCTTCGAAGGCTGCTTCCGCCCGCGCCGCGCTCTTCGCGAGCACATTCGGCAGAAGCGAGGTCGATTTGATGTCGCAACGCGCCCAGCGCTGGTCTTCCATCGTCACCACCGCGATCCCCTCGTCGCGGCGCCTGACGTTCCGTGCCGGGTCGAGGCTGCGGGCCGTCAGGATCAGGGTCGGGCGCGGTGCGTCGGCGGGAATGGCGTGATCGCGCCGCACGGTGCCGCGCGTGACCTGCAGATAGACGAGCCCGTGTTCCAGCCGGTTGCGCCGCAGGAGTTCGCGCAGCACAAGCGACAGCGCCGCGCGCGGGATCGGCATCGCCATCGCGATTTCGCCGAGCGAACGTTCGAGCCGGTCGAAATGCTCGACCTCGTCGAGAATGAGGCCGCGCGCGATGCCGAACACTTCGTAGACGGCGTCGGCGAATTGCAGCCCGCGATCCTCGATATGCACGCCCGCCCGATCGTGGCGAAGATAGCGGCCGTTGACATAGGCCACGCGCCCGCCCGGCGCGCGAAGCGGCCAGCGCGGTTGCGTGCAGTGGGTTGTGCCCGTCATGTCAGGCGTTGAACGCCTGTTCGCGGTCGTTCGAACCGACGCCCAGCGATTTCAGCTTGCGATGCAGCGCCGACCGCTCCATGCCGATAAAGGCGGCGGTGCGCGAAATGTTGCCGCCGAAGCGGTTGATCTGCGCCACGAGGTATTCGCGCTCGAAAATCTCGCGCGCCTCCCGAAGCGGCAGGGAAATCACCAGATCGCCCGAGCCGCCATTGGCCCAGGCCGTACCGCCGCCGAGATCCGACGGCAGAAGGTCGGCCGAGATCGCGCCGGCGGCGTCGTCGCTCGCCAGGATCAGCAGCCGTTCGACGATGTTGCGCAGCTGGCGCACATTGCCCGGCCAGTTATGCGCCTGCAGCACCGCCATGGCGTCTTCGCCGACGTCGCGGATCGCCAGACCCGATGTGGCCGACAGCCGCTTCATGAAATGCGCCACCAGCAGCGGAATGTCGTCGCGCCGCTCGGAGAGTGCGGGAATGCGCAGCGGCACGACGTTCAGCCGGTGATAGAGGTCTTCGCGGAACTGGCCGATGGCGATTTCGGCACGCAGATCGCGCGTGGTCGACGACACGATGCGCGCGTCTACCTGCACCCGTGTCGTGCCGCCGACGCGCAGGAAAGTCTGATCGACCAGCACGCGCAGCACCTTGCCCTGCGTCTCGAGCGGCATGTCGGAGACTTCGTCGAGATAGAGCGTGCCGTTATGCGCGAGTTCGAGCAGGCCGATCTTGCGCGGCCCATCCGCTCCCTCCTCGCCGAACAGTTCCGATTCGATGCGCTCCGGCTCCATCGTGGCGCAATTGATGGCGACGAACGCGTTGCCCACTCTGCGCGAGCGGGCGTGGATCAAGCGCGCCGCCAGTTCCTTGCCGGCGCCTGCAGGCCCATGGACGAGCACGCGACTGCCGGTTGGTGCGATTTTCTCGATCATCTGGCGCAGCTGCGAGGTCGCCGACGACACCCCGACGAGTTCGGTGTCGTCGCCCACCTTGAGGCGCAATTCCTGCACTTCGCGCTTCAGACGTGCTGCTTCGAGCGCGCGGCCGACGACATGGATCAACCGGTCGGCCTTGAACGGCTTTTCGATGAAATCATAGGCGCCCTTCTTGATGGAGGCGACGGCGGTTTCGATCGTGCCATGGCCGCTGATCATCACCACCGGCAGCGCTCCGTGATCGCGCTTGATCGCATCCAGCACCTGGATTCCGTCGAGCTTGCTGCCCTGCAGCCAGATATCGAGGACCACGAGTTGCGGCCGGCGCTGGCGAATGGCGGCGAGCGCGCTGTCGCTGTCGCCGGCGGTGCGCGTTTCGAAGCCTTCGTCGCGCAGGATGCCCGCGATCAGTTCGCGAATGTCTTCCTCGTCGTCGACCACGAGGATTTCAGACGCGATCGGCGATCCGTTCTTGCTCATCAGGACTGTCCAGTTCGATATCTCGCGCCGTTTTCTGTTTCAGGGGGAAGCTCAGGCGCACTTCCGCTCCCCGTTCTTCGCTGTCGCGGTCGGAGAGCGTTATCTCTCCGCCATGGTCCTCGACGATCTTGCGCACGATGGCCAGACCAAGACCCGTGCCCTTCACCCGCGTCGTCACATAGGGCTCGGTCAGCCTGTGGCGCTGTTCGTGCGGCAGGCCGATTCCATTGTCGGCGATGCGGAAGGTCACGCGGCCCCCACCGGCGTCAATCGTCGTGTGAATGCGCCCCGGCTCGTCGTCGCCGGCGGCTTCGCGCGCGCCGATCGCCTCGCAGGCATTCTTGAGCACATTGATCAGCGCCTGCGACACCAGCCGCCCGTCGCATTCGAAGGCCACCGTATCTGGCGGCGCCTTCGTCTCGAACACGATCTCGGGATGGCCCACCTGCTGCAGGAACACCGCCTGGTGCAGGATTTCCTGCGCATTCTCGCGGCGCATCTGCGGCGCCGGCATGCGGGCGAAGGAGGAGAATTCGTCGACCATGCGCCCGATATCGCCGACCTGGCGGATGATCGTGTCGGTACACTGGGTGAAGATTTCGGGATCGGTGGTGATCTCCCGGCCATATTTGCGCCGGAGCCGCTCGGCCGAGAGCTGGATCGGCGTCAGCGGGTTCTTGATCTCATGCGCAATGCGCCGCGCCACATCGGCCCAGGCGGCGGTGCGCTGGGCGGAGACGAGATCGGTGATGTCGTCGAAACTGGCAATCAGACCCACTTCGCCCGCGCCCTCCTCGCTCGCCACCTGCACGCTCAGCGTACGCACCGTGGCGCCGCGCTTCACCGTCACCTCGCCGCTCGCGCGCGCCACCGGCTCATACAGCGCGCGGCGAATGAGGCCGGAAAGCTCGGGCACCGCTTCGGCGTAGTGCCGCCCTTCCAGTTCCTCCGGCGTCGCGTTGAGGAGGCGTGCCGCGGCGCGGTTGACGATTTTCACATGGCCGTCACCATCGAGGCCCACCACGCCGGCGCTGACGCCTGCCAGCACCGCTTCGGTGAAGCGGCGGCGTTCGTCGAGTTCCTGGTTGGCGTGAATCAGGTTGCTGCGCTGCATCTCGAGTTCGGCGGTCATGCGATTGAAGGCGCGGCCCAGCGTGCCCATTTCGTCATCGCCGCGCGCCACTTCCACCCGCGCCGTCAGATCGCCGCCCGACACACGTTCGGCCGCCGTGATGAGCCGCGACACGGGCTTGACCAGCGAATTCGCCGCCCAAAGCCCCAGCCAGATTGCCGCCAGAAGGATGAGCAGCGACACCGCGCCATAGAGTGCCGCGAAGACAAGCTGCACTTCCGAGCGGTTGGCCTCCAGCCGCTTGTATTCCGACACCGCGTTGACGGTGTGCTGATAGTAGGCGAGCACGCGCGGATCGACGGTGCGCACCACGAGCAGATAGGCGTCGTTCAGCGCCTGCAGGCGTATCAGCGCGCGCACCACGCCGACATTGGAATTGGCATCGATCACGATCGTGCCATGCGAGGCCTGCGCGATCTCGTTGGGCTTGGGTGGTGCCAGATCCGGCAGGAAACGCTGCTTGGTGCTTCCCAGCATGCGGCCATGCGAATCGAGGATATAGGCCGCCTGCAGATCGCGGTCCTTGGTCAGGATCGCGAGCTTGGTGAAAAGCACATCGGCGCGCACATGATTGCCGGTATCGAACAGTTCGGGATCGTGCTCGATGCCGTTGGCGATTTCATAGGCATCGGCCACGATGGTGCGCTCGTGATCCTGCTCGTAACGCTCGGCGACATTCACGGCGCTGCCGAGTGCTGCCTTCACATGGCCTGAAAACCACGCCTCGATGCCGAGATCGAGCGTCACCGCCGCGAACACCCCCACCAGGATCGCCGGCACCACGGCGATGGCGCTGAACAGCATCACGAGGCGCACATGCAGGCGCGCGCCCGCGATCCCCGTCCGCCGGTCGACCCACAGCCGCGACAGCCGCCAGGCGATCAGGGCGCCCAAAGTGAGCACCAGGATCAGATTGATCAGCAGAAGAACGATCAGGGTCGTGGAGGTCGGCCGGTAGGGCACGAGGCCGGTGACCGTGGCATAGGTCAACACGCCCGAGACGGCCGCCAGGAGCCCCACGCCGGCCGCCAGCCGCGAAGGCCGCGACACCGCGCGCATCAGCTGCCACAGGCCAGTCCGCGCGTGCGGCGCGGCCACTTCCGTCATTGCCATCAGGGCCCGTCGGTTCTGCCGCCACGCTAAGGGCGGACACTCAGGACGATTCCCGCCAGTGTAGCGAAGCCACAGCCTGTGGCAAGAATGTCATGGCCTGACCATTTTCCTGTCGCACCGGCCTTGACCAGATATGCCATCACTGGAATATTCCGTTGGTGGCATGTATCGTCGAATACTCCGACACGTTCGGCGCTTGGTGGGAAACACTCACCATTGGCGAACAGGAAGACGTCGCCGCCTATGTCGGGCTGCTGGAGGCGCGCGATGTACGTCTCGGCTTTCCCCATTCATCCGGCATCGCGGGATCGCGGCATAGCCACATGCGGGAACTCCGGGTTCAAAGCAGCGGAAAACCCATTCGTGTTTTCTATGCCTTCGATCCGCGTCGCATGGCGATTTTGCTTCTCGGCGGAGACAAGACGGGTAACGACCGCTTCTACGCGACGTTCACGCCAGTGGCGGATCGTCTCTATGACGAACATCTGGAACAATTGAGAAAGGAAGGATTGCTGCCATGACTGGTCACCGTCCGTTTGAAGCATTGCGAAACAGGATGACGCCCGAGCAGCGGGCGAACGCCGAGAAAAAAACGGCGTCGTTTCGCAAAGAGATGACGCTGGGGGAACTGCGCCAGGCACGGCTTCTTACACAGGAGACCCTCGGCGAAACATTGCAGGTGGGGCAGGCATCCATCGCCAAGATGGAGAAACGCGCCGACATGTATGTCAGCAACCTGCGCCGCTTCATCGAAGCCATGGGCGGAGAACTTGATATCGTTGCAAAGTTTCCGGAGGGCGCCGTCAAAATCGCCAATTTTGCAGACATTGACGGGAGCTCTCGAAAATCCCGCCAGGCGTGATTCCTGCAACAGGACGACACGGCAAGGATCGTCAAGATTGAAGTGTCGACCTGGAAATGCTGCGGCCGGATCCGCTACTGCGGCGGATTGGCGATGAGATAGGGCAGCCCGCCATTGATGCCGGGATTCTCCGCCCAGATCGACGGATCGAACCCCGCCGGCAGTCTCGCCTGCAACCGCGCCGTCGTCTTGCCGGCGATGCCGGGATCGTTGGCGATGTTGCCCGCACCCTGGCTCAGGTTCGTAATGTCACTGGTTGTGGTGTCCCAGTAGAGAGCGGACAGTACTCCCCCATGCGTGGCACTCAGATCATAACCTATCGAGCCGCCGACCACGCTTTCAGCTCCGCCCGTTGGTGCGCCCTCGGAGTAGGAGCTTTCGATGGTAAGGGCGTTTTCTCCGACAATCCCGCCGACAGCGACGTTGCCTGGCCCACCCCCGCTCGTGGCACCGGTCGCATAACAATTGTCGATAACGCCGATATCATTGATGCCTACTAGTCCTCCAATTACGAGGCCCCTGCCCGTCGATGCTGCCACCGGACCGACCGCGAAGGACTGCTCGACCGTGCCCTCATTACTCGCCACCAATCCGCCCACGATGGCGAACCCCAAGCGCCCCTGCCCACTGGCAACGATGGCAACCGAAGCGCCCGATTGTTTGATCGTTCCCGCGTTGTATCCAACGACGCCGCCGAATACGCCCGTGTCTTCTCCCGCCCCGCCGCCGATCTTGCCGTGCGCGAAAGCATTAAAGACTGTTCCATAGTTGACGCCTGCCACGACGGCGGAAACCGAACTTGGTGCAGCCTTGATCACAGCATCCTCGAAACGGACGGAGCCGACGGTGCCTGTGCTTTCGACTTCCGTGAAGAGGCCCAGATATTGTCCCTTTACCTTGCCGTGAATTGCAAGGTGCGAAATCGTGTTGCCGAGGCCGTTGAAAGTGCCCTGGAAATTCGTTGCGATGGGCGAAGCACTGTATACCCCATCCGCTGCGGCATCGTAGTTGGTCGACAGCGCGTAGCTGCCGGAAGGATTCCCGGCAATGTCGGCAGCCAATGCCTTGACCGAACTCGACAGGGTGTAGGCACTGCCGTTGATGTTCAAGCTGTTCGCGGAGCTTCCGAAGGAAAGGCTGCCTTTGTCGCGGAACGATAGCAATCCGCCGCTGCCGCCGTCATTGGTGACCAGGCTGACGCCCCCGTTTCCCGCATCCAGAACTGGTTTGTTGACGATGATGGACCTGTAGGCGTCGAGGGTGAGCGAACTCGCGTTCGACCAGGAAACCGCACCCGCAATGGTGATGTCGCGCGCTTGTACGCCGCCTGATCCGGTCGTCGCCACTTCGATGTTGCCTGAGGCCAACAGGTTTTCGAGGTCACCGATGTTCAATACCGCCTTCGTCGCGGTGGGCGCGCAGATGCCAGCGGCGCAGCTCATGTTTGCTGTCGGCTTCGATGAAACCTGGACCTCTGCGCGCGCGGCCGTCAATGAAGCAGCCACTCCAACGGCAGTGAACGCCAATCGGCACAAAATATGTCCCCTCATCTGCCTCTCCCTCCGACTACATGAGTAATTCTACATAACAATTCATTTGGACAGGGTCATCCAGGAGCAGGGCACGCCGATTAGGGCGTGGACGCGAAATCACGTAAGAGCTTGTCATCCGATCCACTGCGCAAACATCATGCGATGGCCTTCCGGTGTGGCAATTGCCATTTCTCTCCAGCCCCAAGGCTTATCTTGTGGAGCCGATCGGATGATGGCTCCCTTTTCGGTAAAGACCTGATGCAGTTGATCGATATTGTCGGTCGTGATGAAGGCAAAATAATTGTGGTCCCCAAGTTCAGCTGGCGGCAGAGCGTCAGGGCAGCGCCCGAGCATCAACCGAACCTCATCGCGGACCAGCGCTTGCCACCGGTCTTCGTCCTGCCATTCTTTGGTGAACCCCAGAACATCTGAGAAATACGCTACCGACCCCGCCAGATCATGGACTGCGATTACATAAGCGTGGGGCTTCATAGTCGCTGCATTGGTCATTTCAGTCTCCTTGCCTCGGCGGAGCTTAGCCCGAAAAGGTCCCGGCAGGCGCACGAACGCGCAATAGCTTCTCTTCCTGCCCCGCGCGGTACGCGTGGGGAAGGTGGCGCGCAATGCGAAAGCGTTGCGTGACGGAAGGGGCCTTGCGCCGGCATCGTGCCCCCACCGTCTCGCACGGACGGATGTCCGCGCGATCCACCTCCCCCACCTGGCGGCGGGGGAGGAGGCGCACGAACGCGCAATAGCTTCTCTTCCTTCCCCGCGCGGCACGCGTGGGGAAGGTGGCGCGCAATGCGTCAGCGTTGCGTGACGGAAGGGGCCTTCCGCCGGCAAAGCTTCCCCCTCCGTCTCGCGCGGACTGATGTCCGCGCGATCCACCTCCCGCCATCCACTTCGTGGACGGGGGAGGAGGCGCACCAATGCGACATCGCATTTCTTCCTGCCCCGTTCGCGTGAGCGAATGGGGAAGGTGGCGCGCAATGCGTCAGCGTTGCGTGACGGAAGGGGCCTTTCGCCGGCAACACTGCCCCCTCCGTCTCGCACGGACTGCAGTCCGTGCGATCCACCTCCGCCCATTCGCTTCGCGAACGGGGGAGGAGGAATTCCGTCGTCTTCCTGCCCCGCGCGGTACGCGTGGGGAAGGTGGCGCGCAATGCGTCAGCGTTGCGTGACGGAAGGGGCCTTGCGACGGCGGCGAATTGCGCCAAGACCGAGCAACCCTGCCCCCAGAACCGCGAGCGTGCCGGGTTCGGGAACCGTCGAGACGGAAAGCTCGTCGATCGCGGTTGCGCAGTTTGAACACAGGGCCGCCGTGCTGAAATCGATGATGCCCGAGGAGGTGCCCGGCGTGAATTCCAGCGTGTAGGTGTGATAGGTGCTTGTGGGTGTGAGGTCGATCAGTTGGGCGCCGAACGCTGACACGTTGAAGGATTGCGTGGGAACGATCAGCGATCCGGCCGCCATGAAGGACAGGACGTAGACGTTTCCTGCCGTCAGGCCCGACAGGCTCCACTGGGGATGTCGCTTCCGACGCCCTGATAGGACTGCAGGAACGCGGCCTGATTGCCATCGGGAGCATTGTTGAACACGCCCAGGCTTCCGTTCGATATGATCCCGGAAAACCCGTTGAACGCGAAATCGGGAATAACAACCGGCCCCGATTCATTTGTATTGTAAGCATATTCGTCAGGACCGTACATGATCCCCGGCGTATTCAGGACCGGGTTTTCGAACGATTGCGAGGCAATCATCGAAGCCGAAGCGGTTGACGCCATCAGCAGGACCGGCGCCGCCATCGCGACGATGCGTTTCCATTCGGCCAGCGTTTTCATTGCCACGATGTCCTTGCTCTTTGGAAGGTCGATATTCCCCTAGGCGGTCCTCGTCTTGCGGCGCCGGCGCACGGCGCCAAGACCGAGCAGTCCCGCGCCGAGCAACGCCAGCGAGCCCGGCTCGGGCACGGACGTCACCGCAACGTCGTCGAGGCCGATGTAATTTTCGCCACTCAGGCCCACGAGCGAAATCGTCATCAAGCCGCCGGTTCCCGTAAAGCTCAAACGCTCGGCAAGCCAGTCATTGGTTCCGGTTGCGGTAATCGAAAACACGCTGCAGGTGCCGCCGGCACAGGCCGTCAGCGAATCCGAAGCGCCATAGGTCGTCGATCCTCCGAGGTCGAAAGTGAGCTCGTAGCTTTGCCCGGCAACCGTCGAAATCATCTGGGAAATGCCGCCATACGTGCCGCTGTCGCCATAGGATGTGAGGTCGAGGAAGTAGTTGCCGTCAGGGGCCGTGAGACCGAAGGGGTTTAGCGGACCGATCCAGGCGAGCTGGTTGGTGGTCACCGTCCACCCGGTCATCTGGGTGTTTCCGGGCGAAAGCACCATCGTATTGTCCGAGCAGCCGTTCGGATTGCTGCACCCGTCGAAATTGTTCGTGTCTTCGAAGCTGCCATTTGTCACGAGATTGGCATAGGCAGCCGGGGCGCCGACCAGCAGGATGGCTGTTGCGAGACAAGCCGTCAAAAGCTTCATTGTCTGCCTCCGAAAACGCCGCGCTCAGCGTCCAGGCTGGCGCAGAACCTAAACGGGGTAAGCCAAGCAATTTGTGTGCCACAATGTAACACCTTGATTTTGGCGGCCCTCGCTTTCAACGGGCCCGTCAAGTGTAAAATTTGGCGACACCGCAAGGTCGGGCACGCAATGCGGTGACAGGAGGCGCGATCGCCCGATGGAAGCGGCAACGCGCGCGGCAATCTCATGAGGTGCTGGTAACGCGCCCTACTCCACCCGCAACCCTCTTGCGATCTCCAGCCCCAGATCGCGGATTTTCTTCCGCAGCGTGTTGCGGTTGAGGCCGAGAAGCTGGGCAGCGCGGATCTGATTGCCGCCAGTGGCGGCGAGGCAGAGCGACAGCAGCGGCCGCTCGACCTCCTCCAGAATGCGGTCATAGAGGCCGGGCGGCGGCAGTTTGCCGCCCTGCGCGTCGAAATAGGCGGTGAGATGGCGGTGCACGGCATCGCCCAGTGTCGCGTCTAGCGGTGCATCGATGTCACCCGCGCCGCGTGACGAATCGTGCAGCTCCTCGGCCACGGCTGCCGCCGAAATGGAATCGCCGGCATGCAGCACGGCGAAGCGGCGCACGAGATTTTCGAGTTCGCGCACATTGCCCGGCCAGCGCTGCTGTTTCAGCAGATCCAGCGCGTCGGGTTCGATCTGCTTGGGTGGCTCGCCCTCGATGGCGTGCAGGAAATGGCGCACGAGATCCGGAATGTCCTCGCTGCGCTCGCGCAGAGGCGGCAGGCGCATCGGCACGACATTGAGGCGATAAAACAGATCCTCGCGGAACAGGCCCTGCTGGATGAGCTGGCGCAGATCGCGATTGGTGGCGGCGACGATGCGCACATCGGTTCGGATCGGCGCGCGGCCGCCGACGGTGGTGTATTCGCCCTGCTGCAGCACGCGCAGCAAGCGCGTTTGCGCCTCGAGTGGCATGTCGCCGATCTCGTCGAGGAACAGCGTGCCGCCTTCGGCCTGTTCGAAGCGGCCGGCGCCGCGATGGGTGGCGCCGGTAAAGGCGCCGCGCTCATGGCCGAACAATTCGCTTTCGATCAATTCGCGCGGAATGGCCGCCATGTTCACCGCGACGAAGGGGCCGTGCTTGCGGCGGCCGTAATCGTGCAAGGCGCGGGCGACGAGTTCCTTTCCCGTGCCGGATTCGCCGGTGATCATCACGGTGAGGTCGGTGCGCGTCAGCCGCGCGATCACACGATAGATGTCCTGCATCGCGGGCGAACGGCCGATCAGCGGCAATCTCTCGCCCTGATGATCGGCGCGCGCGGCGGGCGTGGTGGTCGAAGGCGAACGTGCCAGCGCGCGCTGGGCGATGGCGGTCAGCTCCTTCAGATCGAAGGGCTTGGGGAGATATTCGAAGGCGCCGCGCTCGGCCGCGGTGATCGCTGTCAGGATGGTGTTCTGGGCGCTCATCACCACGATGGGCAGATCGGGACGGATGCGCTTGATACGGGGAATGAGATCGAAGCCGCTCTCGTCCGGCAGGACGACATCGGTGATGACGAGATCGCCCTCGCCCGCCGCCACCCAGCGCCACAATCCGGCGGCCGTCCCGGTGGTGCGCACGTCGTAACCGGCGCGGCCGAGTGCCTGGTTGAGCACGGTGCGGATGGCGGCATCGTCGTCGGCGATCAGGATCGTTCCGGCTGGCATGTCAGCCCCCTTCGTCCTGCGCCATCGGAAGCAGAACCCGAAAGAGGGTGCGGCGCGGGGCGGATTCGCATTCGATCACGCCGCCATGATCGGCAACGATCTTGGCGACCAGCGGCAGGCCGAGGCCTGCGCCGCGCAGTTTCGTGGTGACGAAGGGATCGAAGATGTGCGGCAACAGATCGGACGGGATGCCGCTGCCATTGTCGCGCACCGTCACCTCCAGCGGCAGGCTGAGCCGCGCGCCGGACGCCGTTGCGCCGACCCGCATGCCAGGGCGAAAGGCGGTGGCGATTGCCACCTCGCCGCCTTCGGCGGGGGCCGCGTCGCTCGCATTGCGCACGAGATTGAGAAAGACCTGGATCAGCTGGTCGCGATCGCCGGCGACGGGCGGCAGCGAGGGATCGTAGATGTTGGCGATGGCGATGTGCCGCGCGAAGCCCGCCTTCGCCACCTTGCAGACGCGATCGAGCACTTCGTGGATGTTGACGGGCGCCAAGGGCAACGCGTGCGAGGCGCCGAGATTCTCCATGCGGTCGATCAGGCCGCTGATGCGATCGGATTCGACGCAGATGAGCCGGGTCAGTTCGCGGTCGGCATCGTCCAGATTTTCTTCGAGCAGCTGGGCGGCGCCGCGAATGCCGGCCAGCGGATTCTTGATCTCATGGGCGAGGACTTGCGACATGCCGTTCAGCGAGCGCACTGCCCCGCGATGGAGCAATTGCCGGTCGAGCCGGTGCGCCACGCCGCGATCGTGCAGCGTGATCAGCACGGCGTTGGCCGCGCCCGGCAGCGGCGTCACGGTGACATCGGCGATGCGCGCCCCGTGACGCGGGATGGAGAGGTCGAGGTCGCGCTCGCCCACCGAGGCCTGGCGCTCGCACGCCTGGCGGATGGATTGCAGCAGCGGACTGCCGGCAGGGACCAGTTCGCCCATCCGATGGCGTCTCAATGCCTGGGCGCCCATGGCGAAGAACTGCTCCGCCGCAGGATTGGCAAAAAGGATCTCCTCCTCCCCGGCCACAATCAGCACCGGCATGGGAAGCGCCGTCACGACCTGGGTGGAGAGATCGTGGGCAAGATCGTCATTGGCCGGGATGTTCATGTCATGCCCAAGAAAGCATCAAACGCGCTGTCTGGCTATTCTATGGGCAATGTGTGCGGTGCAAAAGGTCGATCCCGTAAGTTCGGGTGCTTGACCCTGCGGACAGGCGTCGCCAGAACAGCCGCGCCTTCGAAAGACTGATCGAATCATGCCGAGCATCGCCGTGCTGATCGTTGCGGCCGGCCGCGGGGAACGGGCCGGCGGAGGGCTGCCCAAGCAATACCAGGCTCTGGGCGGCGTTCCGATGCTGCGACGGAGCGTGAACTGTTTCGCCCATCTCCCTGATATTGGGAAGATTCAGGTCGTGATCGGACCCGACCAGGAGAAAGCCGCCGGAAACGCCCTTGCGGGCCTCACATGCGCGCCTTTCGTGACGGGCGGCGCCACGCGCCAGGACTCGGTCAGGAACGGCCTGGAGGCCCTGGCAGCGCACCAGCCGGACTTTGTGCTCATCCACGACGCGGCGCGCCCGCTGGTCTCAGCGGCGCTTATTGGCCGCGTGGTGGAGGCACTCGGGAGTGGCGCCGTCGCGGCGGTGCCGCTCCTGCCGGTCATCGATACGCTCAAGACGCAGGATGGCGGGAGTTGGAAAACCGTGCCGCGCGAGGGCCTGTTGCGCGCCCAGACGCCCCAGGGGTTTCGCTTCGACGCCCTGCTGCAGGCGCATCGCCGGTTCGCAGAACGTGCGGTGACCGATGACATGGCGATCGCCGAACTCGCGGGACTTGCGGTCACCGCCGTGCCGGGCGAGGAAACGAACATGAAAGTGACGACCGCGGATGATTTCGCGCTGGCGGAAAAGCTTCTCGGCAATGCGGCCGAATTCCGCACCGGCCAGGGTTTCGATGCGCATCGCTTCACGGCGGGCGATCATGTCTGGCTGTGCGGCGTGCGCATCCCGCATGATTGCGGACTCGAAGGCCATTCGGACGCCGATGCCGGGCTGCATGCGCTGACCGACGCCATCCTTGGCACAATCGGTGCCGGCGATATCGGCGTGCATTTTCCGCCCGCGGATGAACGCTGGCGCGGTGCGGATTCGTCGCAATTCCTCGCCCATGCGGCAGGTCTTGTCGCCGCTGCGGGTGGCAGCATTGCGCATTGCGATGTGACGCTGCTCTGCGAACGGCCCAAGATCGGGCTGCATCGCGAGGCCATGCGCGCGCGTATCGCTGCCATTCTTGGCCTCGAGATCGGCCGCGTGAGCGTGAAAGCAACGACCACCGAGGGGATGGGCTTTACCGGCCGGCGCGAGGGGCTGGCGGCACAGGCTGTGGCGACCGTGCGCTTCGTGCCGCGGTGAGTCTTTCGGCGACCATTGCGACGCTGGCGGGGTTGGGGCGCCTGAAGCCCGCGCCGGGGACGATTGCCAGTATCGCAGCGCTGCTGCTGGCATGGCCGCTCGCCCGGTTTGGCGGCCCGCTGTCGCTTCCCATCGGTGCTGCGCTGGCGACGGTGCTGGGATGGTGGGCGTCCGGTGTCTATGCGCGCGCGCGCGGCATGGATGATCCGTCGGATTGCGTCATCGACGAGCTTGCCGGGCAATGGATCGCCTGTGCCTTCGTCCACACCCTCCCCGGCTATGGAATCGCCTTTGTGCTGTTCCGCCTTCTCGACATCACCAAGCCATGGCCGATCTCGGCGGCGGAGCGGCTGCCGGGCGGTCTCGGCATCATGGCCGACGATGTCGTGGCGGGACTGGCCGCAGGTCTCGCCGTGCTGCTCCTGGCCCGCCTGGGGGCGATCTGAAGATGTTCGCGCAAGTGCTTTTGAATCTGGCCGAAACGATCCTGACCGAAGCGCGCGCGCAGCGGCTTCGCATCGCCACCGCCGAGAGCTGCACCGGCGGATTGATCGCTGCGCTGCTGACGGAAATCCCAGGCTCGTCGGATGCGTTCGAGCGCGGATTCGTCACCTACTCCAACCGCGCCAAATCGGACCTGCTGGGCGTGTCGGGTGATCTCATCGCCGATCAGGGTGCCGTATCGGAAGCCGTGGCGCGCAGCATGGCGGAAGGTGCGGTGGCGCATTCGCATGCCCATATGGCGGTTGCGGTCACGGGCGTCGCCGGCCCGGGCGGTGGCACGCCCCTGAAACCTATAGGTCTCGTGCACATCGCCGCGTCGCGCGAGGGCCGCTCGATCCTTCACGAGGCGCATCGATTCGGCGATATCGGCCGCAGCGAAATCCGGCTGCAGAGCGTCCAGGCCGCGCTAGAGCTTCTTCAGCGCCTTTTCTGAAAGGTGTTTTGCCCGGTGTTCGAAAGCGTGGGTCATGCGACTCATGACAGGGCCCAGCACGGCGGCCGCGACCTGCCCCAGAATGCGGTTGCGGAATTCGAAGACCAGCGAGAAATCGACCCGGCAGCCCTGTTCGAGCGGCGTGAAATGCCAATGGTTTTCGAGCCTGCGAAACGGCCCCTCGGTCTGAGTCACATCGATGCGATGGTCAATGGGATCGAGTTCGGCGCGGCTCGTATAGCGTTCGCGCAAGGCCTTGTAGCCGATGCGCATCTCCGCCCAGATCACTTCGCCGGAACCGGCAGGTTCACGCCGCAGAATGCGCGTGCCGGTACACCACGGCACGAATTGCGGATAGCGCTCCACATCGGCCACGATCGCGTACATGAGATCTGCCGTATACGGAAGAACACGGGATTCGGAATGCGACGGCAAGGCGGTCTCTCACCCCGGCGCCTGGGATCCGCGCGCGGCTTTGAGCTGGGCGAAATCCGCGTCGGCGTGATAGGATGAGCGTGTCAGCGGGCTGGCCGATACCATCGCAAAGCCCTTGGCGCGAGCGATCTGTTCCAGCCCTGCGAACTCGTCCGGTGTCCAGAAGCGCGCGACCGCCGCGTGTTTGCGCGTGGGCTGGAGGTATTGTCCGATCGTCAGGAAATCGACGTGTGCCGCACGCAGATCGTCCATCACCTGCATGATCTCTTCACGGCTTTCGCCGAGCCCGACCATGAGCCCCGATTTCGTGAACACGGCCGGCGACAACGCCTTCGCCTGCTCCAATAGCCGCAGCGAGGCGTAGTAGCGCGCGCCGGGCCGGATGTTCAGATAGAGCCGCGGCACCGTTTCGAGATTGTGGTTGAAGACGTCGGGAGGGTCCCGCATCACCGTCTCGACGGCGCCGGGCTTGCGCAGGAAATCGGGCGTCAGGATTTCGATGGTGGTGGACGGCGTGGCGGCGCGAATGGCGCGGATGACGGCGCCGAAATGCCCTGCCCCGCCATCGGCGAGATCGTCGCGGTCGACGGAGGTGATCACCACATGGGCCAGGCCGAGCCGCGCCACGGCCTCGCCGACGCGTGCGGGCTCGTCCGCATCGAGCGGCGCCGGCAGGCCGGTCTTCACATTGCAGAAGGCGCAGGCCCGCGTGCAGGTGTCGCCCATGATCATCATGGTGGCGTGGCGATTGGTCCAGCATTCGCCGATATTGGGACAGCCCGCCTCTTCGCAGACCGTATGCAGGCCATATTGCCGGACAATGCCGCGCGTCTCTTCGAATTCGCGGCCGCCGGGCGCCTTGACGCGAATCCATTCGGGCTTGCGAAGCAGCGGGCTTTCCGGCCTGCCGGCCTTCTCGGGATGCCGAAGGGCGCGCCGGTCCTGCGTTGCCTGGTCGAAAACAATGGCCATGGAGCCTACATATAGGGTGGTTCCGGGAAAATCACCCTTCGGATTTCAAGCGCCGGAACCTTGGGTTAGTCTCGCGCAACAGGAACAGGCCATGCGCCGGATTCCGCGCGTCGTGGCCACCGGGGAGACCAGCTGTTGAGCCCGAACGCAGTCACCGCCTCGCATGGCGAGGAAGTCGTTCCCTTCGACCCGGCGCGGGCCCGGAGGTCCGTTTTCTCTGCCCTTGTGGCGGCAAGGGCAGCCCATGGCGGCAAGCATGTGGCGCTGGTGGATGGCGACGAACGGGCTTTCACCTATGACGAACTGGTGCGCGCCGCGCTTGCGCTGGGGAGTGCCTTGCGGCGCGGGACCCATGTCGGCGATGCGATCGGCATCCTGTTACCCACGGGCGCCGGAGCGCTGATCGCGTTCTTTGCGGTCTCCGCTTACGGGCGCATTCCGACGATGCTGAACTTCACCGCCGGCGCCGCGGCAATCAAGGCTGCGTTGCGGATGGCGAAAGTGCGCCGGATCGTCACCGCGCACCGCTTTGTCGAACTCGGGCATTTCGAAAGCCTGATCGAGGCGCTCGGCGACGGCACCGAGATCATCTATCTCGAAGATGTGCGCGCGAAACTGTCGCTTCGCGACAAGATCGCCGCGGGCCTCGGTCATGTCATGCCCCGGCTGGTAGCGCGGCATGTGCCGCACGATTCTCCCGCCGTCATTCTCTTCACATCGGGCACCGAAGGCGAACCCAAGGGAGTCGTCCTTTCGCATCTCAATCTTCTGACCAATGTCGAGCAGGTGAAGTCGCATATCCGGCTCTTTCCGGAAGACGTGCTGTTCAATCCGCTGCCGACCTTTCACTGCTTCGGGCTGACGGTGGGGGCGCTGATGCCGCTGCTCCTGGGCATCAAGGCCGTGTTTCACCCGACCCCGCTGCAGCCGCGCGAAATCGTGCGCCGCATCCGCGATACGGGCGCCACGATCCTGCTCTCCACCGACACGTTCATCTCGCAATATGCCCGCGCGGGCGAACAGGGCGATTTGAACTCGCTGCGCCTCGCAGTGTGTGGTGCCGAGCGGTTGCGCGACGAGACGCGCGCGCTGGTGCGCCGCAAATACAGTCTGGACCTGCTCGAAGGCTATGGCGTGACGGAAGCCGCCCCCGTCATCGCGGCCAACCAGGTAGGCGCGAACCGCCCTGGCACCGTCGGCCGGTTGATGCCCGGCATGGAAAGCCGCCTGGAACCGGTCGAAGGCATTCCGCATGCGGGGCGTTTCGTCGTGCGCGGACCCAACATCATGCTGGGCTATATCAAGCCGGATCGCCCCGGCACGATCGTGCCGCCCCAGGACGGCTGGTACGACACTGGCGATGTGGTGAGCATCGACGATGACGGCTTCATCGCCATTCGCGGACGGCTGAAACGCTTTGCCAAGATCGGCGGCGAAACCGTGTCGCTCTCCGTCGTGGAAAGCTGCGCCTCGGCACTCTGGCCCGAGCACAGCCACGCGGCCGTTGTCGCGCCCGACGAGCGCCGGGGTGAGCAGATCGTGCTGGTCACGACCTGCCCCGACGCACAGCGGACGGATTTCGCCGGCTGGATCAGCAATCACGGTGTGCCGGAACTCGCCATTCCGCGCCGGATCGTTCATGTCGAGAGCGTACCCGTGCTCGGAACGGGCAAGACCGACTATACCAAAGTCGCGGCCATGGTTTGCGGGAAATCCGGCGACAATTGAATCGGCGTCTAGAGCGTTTCACGTCTTGGTTGAATCGATATGGGATTCCCAGGATTGAGCGAGTCTGATTCAAGATGCTGGCTGGTTAGGAGGCTGGCATCTGATGGCAGGACCTCTTTCGAATGATCTTCGCGAACGCGTCGTTGCCG
>DASXEA010000002.1:0-45474 GCA_036490345.1 Rhizomicrobium sp.
CTTCGTTGGACTGGTGGTCCTAGCGGGGGAATTCTACCCGATCCCATTCCGAACTCGGCCGTCAAAGCCCCCAGCGCCCATGGTACTGCGGCTCAAGCCGCGGGAGAGTCGGTCGCTGCCAGTCCTACCAAGGACGCTTCAATAACCCCGCCAGCACAAAATACGCGGAAGCCCCGTACGAGAAATCGTGCGGGGCTTTTGTTTTGCGCCAAATCGCCACGCGGCGACGCCGGCCCTCGTTCCCCGCCTCGCCGCGCACTACATGTCCTCCATGATCTACCGTCACGAAAATCCGCTCCGGCAAGCCATCGTGCGCGGCCTCATGGGCCGTTGCCCCCATTGCGGCGAGGGCAAGCTGTTCCGCGCCTATCTGAAGCCCGTCGAGTCCTGCGCCTCCTGCGGCGAGCCGCTCGGCCACATCCGCGCCGATGACGGGCCCGCCTGGCTCACGGTCATGGTCGTCGGCCACGCCACGGTCGCGACGGTGCTGATGTTCGGAAGCGTTATCGCGGCGCCGCTGTGGTTGAGCCTGCCGGTGATCGTCGGCCTGTCCAGCGGGCTCGTCATGGTGACGCTGCCCCGCGCCAAGGGCGCGTTCATCAACGCGATCTGGGAAATGGGCGCGCCCGGTTCCGAGCCCATATCCGTATCCAGGCCTGCGCCTCTCGCCGATCTCTGATACGAATCCGGGCGTCGGCTTCCCAGTTTGCGGCTATTCTCGGCGCTCGGGATAGCTCATCACAGGCACCATGCGCCGCGCCGATCTCATCCATTTGGGCCTGCTGCTGGTCTCGCTCGCGATGGCCTATGTGCTGCCGTTCGAGCTGCTGCTTCTTTCCTACATCGTGCTGGGCCCGGCGCATTACTTCACCGAGATCTCCTGGCTGCACGACCGCTCCTATTTCATGCCGACGCGCATCTTCGCGATCGTGCTGGCCGCGGCGGCGCTGGGCGGCATGTTCATCGCCCATCCCTATTGGTCGGGCGTGCTCTTATGGTGCTGCTTCCTCGCCGCTGGCCTTGCCGCCCTCGGCCTGTCGCTCCGCCGTTCGCTGATGCTGGGTGTGGTGGCGGCGACCGCGACGATCCTGATGGTGATGGCGGGCGCACCGTTCCGAATCGTCGGCATCCTGCTGCCCACGCTGATCCACGTCTCGATCTTCACCCTGGCCTTCATGACGCTCGGCGCCCTGCGCTCGCGCAGCCCCATCCAATTCGCGCTGATCGGCGCCTATCTCGCGGCCATCGCCGCGATTCCGATTGCTCCGCCTTCCGCCGCCACCGTCATTCCGGTCTTCGCCAAACTGGGCCAGGACTTCTTCGGCGACATCGCGCCGTCGCTGGGCCGGCTGTTCGGCGTGCCGGATCTGCAGTTCGCCGGCCGCATCACGGGGCTGCTGTCCTTCGTCTACACCTATCACTACCTCAACTGGTTCATCAAAGCGGATGTGACCCGCTGGGCGAACATCCCGCGCCGCCGCCTGATCGGCGTGGTGGTGCTGAGCGCGGCCTCTACGGGCCTCTGCTTCTACAACTACACCATCGGCATCACCGTGCTGTTACTTGTCAGCCTGCTGCATGTCCTGCTGGAATTCCCGCTCAACACGATCGCGATCCGCGATCTCGCCGCGATGCCCCTCGGCCGCTCCGCGCGGCCGTCAACCGCCTGAAGGTCCCCATGCGCGTTTTCGATTTCACCCACGCCATCGCGCGCGAACCCGGCCGCAGCGTGGTCGACGGCTTGCGCGACAACCCCGCCAACACGCCCACTTACGAAGGCGTTCTCGCGCAGCACCGCGCCTATATCGCCGCCCTGCGCGAGGCCGGTGTCACGGTGGACCTGCTGCCGCCGCTCGAAGCCTTCCCCG
This sequence comes from Rhizomicrobium sp., assembly GCA_036490345.1. GTDB lineage: Bacteria > Pseudomonadota > Alphaproteobacteria > Micropepsales > Micropepsaceae > Rhizomicrobium. Next base: position 1,869 of record DASXEA010000002.1, read on the forward strand.
ATTCCGTTTTCGTCGAAGACCCCGCCCTCACATTCCCGCAAGGCGCCATCCTCATGCGCCCCGGCGCGCCCAGCCGCGTCGGCGAGCGCGAGGACATGCGCCGTGTGCTGCACCGCCATTTCGATACGGTCCTCGAGCTGGAAGACCATGAGCACGCCGACGGCGGCGACATCCTGGTCACGCCCCACACTGTCTTCATCGGCCTCTCCAAACGCACCACCCGCATCGGCGCCGAAGCGCTGGCAGCCCACCTCTCCACGCTCGGCCGCGAATCCCGCATCGTCGAGGCCCCCCAAGGCGTCCTGCACCTCAAGACCGCTTCATCGCTCCTGAGCGAAGACACGGTGCTCGCCATGGAACAGATGATCCCGGGCAGCATCTTCGCGGGGTTCAAGATCCTGACCCCGCCCGCCGGCGAAGAAGCCGCGGCCAATTCGTTGCGCATCAACGATGTGATCTTCGTCGGCGATTGCTATCCGGGTACCATCAAGCTTCTCGAGAAGAACGGCTTCAACGTCCGTCCTCTGCCGGTGGACGAAGTGGCGAAGCTCGATGCGGGTTTCTCCTGCATGTCATTGCGCTGGTGAGCTCCAGCGCGTTCGCCGTGGCGAAGCCCAGCGCGGTGTTGTCGAAGATGCACCAGGCATCCCGGCCCGTGAGTTGTTGCGCTAATCCGCGCAGGAAATCGTTTTCATAATTCGAATAGTAGATGCGCGGGCTGCCGTGCAGGCGCCAATATTGGAAACCTCCGGTAGGTGCGGCCGTTTTGGCGATAGCCGGATCGGCTACGACGCGAGCGATGTGGAAGCGTATGAGCAGGGCGTCCGCATCCGGCGTGAACCAGCTCGCGTGGCGCGGTTCGCAGGCGGCGTTGCCGGAGTAGCTCGCGCGCAGGTCGGCGAAGAAGGTTTCGGCGATGCCGCGCTCGAACTTCAGGCTCGGTGGAAGCTGGATCAGGATGCAACCGAGCTTGCTGCCGAGTGCGCCGCATTCGTCCAGGAAACGGTGGAGAGTATCGTCCGTGCCTTTGAGCCGCGCCTCGTGGGTGATCGCTTTGGGCATCTTCACGGAGAAAGCGAAATCCTTCGGCGTCTCGCGAGCCCACTTGGCGTAGGTGGCGGGGCGGTGTGGGCGGTAGAAGGAGGAGTTGATCTCCACCGCATTCAGCCGGGCGGCGTAGCGGGTCAGATGCGAGCCATCGCCCGGGAACTGCGCCGCATGTTCCCGCCGGATCGCCCAGCCTGCTGTTCCGATGCGGAGCATGGTTCTGGAACGCGCTATTCTCTTGAGTGATCCGCCATAGCCCCGCCTTCGTACCGACACCGCCATGAAAACCGTCACTGTCCACGACACGATGCAGCGCGGCTACCGCTACAAGCTCACCGCGCCCGCGGGGCGGAATTTTGCAGCTGGGTTCGCGCCGGAGCTGACGCCGAAGGAGATGCTGGAACTCGGCATTTTCGGCGGGAAATACATGACCGATTGCCGGCGCGAATTTCCTTCGAGCTGGTTCGCGCGCGCGAAGTTGTCGCCGAAGAAGAAAGACCCCGCCCTCAATTATTTCGGCGTCGATGCGTCGAAGCCGCTGTGTTATTGGCGCAAGAAGGGCTGGATCCATGAAGACGATCCGCGCGGCTGGTTCCAATGGTATTGCCGCTATTACCGGGGCCGCCGCCACGAGGATGACGCGCGCCAGATCGCCCGCTGGAAGCAGATGACGCGCCACATCGCGCAGCTCAGGAAACATTGCGAACCGGGCGATGCGCATTGCCGGCCGCGGCAGCGTCAGGCGCTGCTGCATTGGGCTTATGACAGCCGGAAGATGTGACTAGGAGGCGAGGGGCTGCCTGGCGGAAACGAAGCCCCTGATCGGATAGGCGCGGGCGCCCCACTGGTGGTCACGGGCGTTCCAGACGCGCACAAGCGTCCAGTCGTTGTTGGGGCTGACGTCCATCACCGGCATGTTGAGATAGAGCTTGCCGTCGCGCATCCAGTTGGCGTGGTCGACGATGATCTCGCGGTCGGAGACGACCTTCGTCACCAGCGCGACATGGCCGCGCTTCATGGAGCGGGTGGCCGCGAACACCATCACGGCGTCCGGCTCCGGCGTGCCGGCGCGGTCGTAGAGGCCTTCGGCGTGGTCCCACCACAAATGCGCGTCGCCCTGGACCACGAAGCCGGTACGCTCGCGGATATAGGCCACGCAATTGTAGGAGCGGTCCGCCACCTCGATGCGCGGGGCATCGTCGCCGGAGAGATCGGGCGGGGGCTGGTTCTGGTCGAGCGGGAGGGCCGCGGTCTGGTCGGTGGCGGCAGCGTCCTGGTCGTCGGCCGTGGTGTCGTCCGCATCGAGCGACGGGCGAAGCTGAACGGCGAGATCGATGGCGCGCGGCGCATCGCCAAGTTGGCCGGGGCGGGCCAAGGGGACCGGAATGCCAGCCAGGCGGACCGTCGTGCCGTGACCGTGACGCGCGGGATTGCGGCGCGAGGCTGTGCGGGACGACGTGCGCGCGCGCGCAGACGCGGAAGAATGCTTGTGATGGGGAACCGAAGCGGCGGAAGCGGGTTGTAGGAAGAGCGCCAGTGCGCACACAGAGAAAGCGACCCGTCCGAGAAGATGCCGCATGCCGGTATCCTTGTAACGGGCGTAGTGCCCCTTGCGCGATTCTGCGCAGCCATGTGTCTAGCCTACCGGGGCGAGTTTGCAAACCCATCTCCGCTTAAGCCTCTGTTTCATTAAAGGTTCCGGGTTTATTCTTCGTTACACGAATCACCTGCTCCTTGGGGAACTTCGCCATGGCCAATCGCGAACAGCGCAAAAACAAAGAGAAAAAGAAGCCGAAATCCGACGACAAGGGCAAAGGCAAATCCGCCGCCGTCCCCTTCGCCATGCCGGAACTCGTCCGCAAGCCGCACAAGGGCAAGACGGGGTAAGACCCCTTCTTCTGATCGGGTATCGAGAATCAGTCGCCGGTGGGCGCGGATGCGTTAGTTTCGCGCGCACGCTCCTTCGCTTCTCGCGCAGCCGCTCTAGTTCACTCGCTCTCCCCCCATCGTCATGGCCGGGCTTGTCCCAGCCACCCATACCCGCAGTGGGAAAAGTAAGAGCGATGACCGTCATTATCTTATTCTGCAAAGACCGTGTTTATGGGTGGCCGGGACAAGCCCGGCCATGACGATAGTGGGTTGATGGCTGAGGGAGTGAGCGAACTTGCGCACGAATGTGCGCGTTACGCGAGTGTGAGCGCTACGCGACCACTCAAATCACCTTCGGCGGGGCCACGTCCGCGGCGCGAATGAAGGGCACGGCGAGCAGCGCCAGCACGAACAACACGCCGAGCACCATCCAGGCTTCGTTGAAGCTCTGGATGGCGGCGGCGTTGCGGATCATCGGCTCGATGGCGGCGCGGGTGGCGGCGTCGACGGTTCCCATGTTCTGGCCATGGAAGGCTTCCGTGGGCAGACCCACGATGGCCGCAGCCAACGGGTCGCCGTGCTGCAGGCGGTTGGCGAGGCTGGTGGCGATCTGTGGCGTGCGCTGCTGCAGGATGGTGTCGATCACCGCGATGCCGATGGCGCCACCCAGATTGCGCATCAGGTTGAAGAGCCCGCTGGCATCCGCCGCATCCTCAGGCTTCCAGCCCTCCATGGCGAGCCGCGTGGTCGGCAGGATGCACAGCATGATGGCCACGCCGCGCAGAATCTGCGGCCAGAAGAACGCGTTGTAATCGGCGACGTAAGTGCTGCCCGCCGTCGCCAGCCCTGCATTCAGGAACAACCCGATGGCGAAGAGGCCGTAGCCCAGCCCCACCATCGCGCGGCCATCGACGCGACTCTCCGCGAGGGCTGCCAGCGGCGCTGCGATGAGCTGCGCGATGCCGGCCACCATCATGATGGCGCCGATCTCCAGCGGCGCATGTCCGCGAATGGGCCCCAGTAGCACGGCGCCCACATAGGTCGAGCCATAAAGCCCCATGCCCAGGATGAAACTCAGGACGCAACCCACCGCGAACGGCCCACGCCGGAAGCGTCGCAGATCGACGAAAGGCCGCGGCCGCGTGAGGCAGAAATAGATTGTGAGCGTGCCGGTCACCGCGCAGATCGCGCCCAATGCGTACACGAAATTCCCGGTCCAATGATATTCGGGCGCTTTCTTCAGCAGCAGCTCGAGCGTGCCGAGGAAGATGGCGGCGAGGAGCACGGTGCCGTAGTCGATCTTTTTGAGCAGCGACAGATCCGACTTGCCGGTGCGGATGAAGATGGCGACGGTCAGCGCCACCAATATCCCCGGCGCGATATTGATCAGGAATATCCAGTGCCAGGAATAATGCTGCGTCAGCCAGCCGCCGACATAGGGCCCGATGGTCGGCGCCACCATGGCGAACACGCCGGCCATGGTCGTCGCCAATATCTCGTGCTTGCGCGGCAGGATGGTGAAGACGGAGGTGAATACCGCCGGGATCAGCATGCCGCCGAAGAAACCCTGCACCACGCGGATGGCGATGAGCGGATCGCCGGATGTCGAGAAGGCGCAGCCCAGGCTTGAAAGCGTGAAGCCCGCGATGGCGATAACAAAGAGCCAGCGCAGCGACAGCGCGCGCGTCAGCATCCCGGTGAGCGGGATGGCGATCACTTCGGCCATCAGATAGCCGGTCTGGATCCAGGAGATGCGGTCCGCCGGGATGGCCAGCGCCTTCTGGACGACGGCCAGCGAGCTCGCCACCACCTGGATGTCCAGGATCGCCATGAACATGCCGACGCACATGGCGACATAGCCGATCCATGTGCTGGCCGTACTCGGCGTTTTGGCCGTACTCGACATGCCGGCTGGCACTCCGGTTTCAGGCGGCGGCTCTCCGCGCGGCGAGTGCCGCATTCTCCTGCCGGATTCGCCAGAAAAGGATGATGGCATTCAGGATCGAAAACACAATCGCCACTGTAATTTCCCCGAACACCAGCGGCAAGACCGCGATCTCGCAGACGACCACGGTGTAATTGGGATGGCGGATGAAGCGAAACGGCCCGCTGCGAACCAGGGGCGCGCCGGGCAAGGTGATGATCCGCGTCGTCCAATAGGGCCCGAGCGTCGCCAGAACCCAGACGCGCAGGGCCTGCAGCACGATGAACACGCCAAGCGCGATCAGATTGATCGGCGTGGGCTTGGGCAGCAGCAAAAGGATCGCCACCAGCCAGCCCGCATGCAGCGCCACGATCAAAGGATAATGCGCGCGGCCCACTTCCACCGCGCCCCGCGCAAGCAATGCGCGCGTGTTGCGCTCGGCATAGGCCACCTCCGCCAGCCGCTGGACCGCGACCAGCGCGATGATGACGTAAGCCCAGAGCGTCGTGGTCATTCGGGATTCAGCATCAGGAAAGCGGTCGAGAAACCGGGACCGAGCGCGCTCATCAAGGTGCGTTTCGGATTGTCGCGCAGCTTCATGCGCTCCAGCACCACCATGGCGGTGACGGCGGACATGTTGCCGTAATCGCGCAAGGTCTCGCGGCTTTCCACCAGCGCGCCAGGCTGCATCTCAAACGCTTCCTCCAGCGCATCCAGTACTTTCGCGCCGCCGGGGTGGCAGGCGAAACGCTCGATATCGGAAAGCTTGATGTCGTTCTTCTGCAGGAAGGCGTTGAGGACCGTCTTGAATTCCTTGTTGACGAGAGACGGGATGGATTGGCTGAAGATCGCCTTCAATCCGTCGTCCTGAACGTCCCATCCCATGATGTCGAGCGAGTTGGACCAGGTGTGCTCGCCACTGGCGCCGAAGCTCGGGCCCGCGCCGTCCGTCGACAGGATCGCGCCGGCCGCCCCATCTCCGAACAACGCCGCCGCCACCACATTGCTCTTGGTGAGGTCGTCTTTGCGGAAGGTGAGGGCGCACAGCTCCACCACCAGATACATCACCCGGCTGCCCGGCATGGCGCGCGCCATGTCGGCCGCGCGGCTAAGCCCAATCACGCCGCCGGCGCAGCCCAGGCCAAAGATCGGCAACCGCTTGATATCCCGCCTGAGTTGCATGCGCTCCACGATGAGCGCGTCGAGGCTGGGCGTGGCGATGCCGGTGGTGGAGGCGACCACGATGGCGTCGATATCGGTCTTGTCGAGGCCCGCTTCCGCCAGCAGCTTGTTCGCCACCTCTTCCAGTAGGTTCACCGCGTTCGTCACGAACAGTTCGGTGCGGTCCTTCCAGCCATGCGGCTCCAGGTACCATTCGATCGGCACGCAGGAATAGCGCCGGTCGATCCCCGTATTGATGAAGATGGGCATCATCCGGTCGATATCGCGCCGCCCGGCGAACAGCGTGCGGGCATGCGCCGCGGCCATGGATTGATCGATGGTATAGGGGGGAACCGCGGATTTCACCGCAAGCAAATGGGGCGCCATGCCTCAACGCTGCCTTTTGTTTTTGGAACGAATGCGCCTCTCCCAGGCACGATAGCGCAGGTCCCCTCGCTCTGCCTACCCGGGATTTAAACCCCGGGATGCACCTGTTGTTTTGCCGCCTCACGCTTTCGTGCGCGTCATATCCACAAGCCCCGCCAGCACCATCAGCACGCCGTAGCCGAGCAGCGCCATCTGGGCCGCCATGGCGGGGGAGGCGGGCTGGGGGCCGAACGTGTTGTAGAGTTCCAGTCCTGCCATCACGGCCACGAAGAGCCACAGCCATACATCGCCGCGCGGCGTCCGCGCCGGAACGTTGCGCCGATAGAGCCATGCGCCGCCCACCATCAGGATCAGCTCCAAGGGCAGGCTGATCCACAGCCAGCGCCACAGGCCGAGACCCACTTTCACATTGTCATAGACCCATAGATCCGGCGCGTGGACGACAAGGTCGAGCAGCCAGTGCGAAAACGCAGCCAGTGCCACCCACCCGAACGCGGCCCAGCGCTGCCCCGGAATGAACAGCGCCACGATGGCGCCCAGCAGCACCGAGAGGATCGCCGCGCCCGCCAGACCATGCGTGTACGGCATGTCGTAGAGCACCAATGAGCTCGCCTGCATGTAGCCGGGCTTGATCTCCAGATGCTCGACGCCACCCAGCACCAGCAGCGACCACACGACATCCAGCCACTGCACCGCCAGGAAGTAGACCCACAGCGGCACGCGCCGGAAAATCGACTTGGCTCCGAAAGCCGGTCCGTAATGCCCGATGAACATGTTGCGCCCCTCTGTGTGTTTATCCAAGGCGAGGATAGGCCGGCCGGCCGCCAAACGGAATTGTCTAGCAACGGATAGCTGCTATACATTTTCGCATGGCAGAGCCCAACTGGGATTTCTATCGCAGCTTCCTGGAGGTGGCCCGGCGCGGCAGCCTCTCCGCCGCCGCACGCCATCTGGGTCTGGCGCAGCCGACGCTCGGCCGTCATATCGCATCGCTGGAAACCTCGCTCGCCGCCAAGCTTTTCACCCGCTCGCCGCGCGGCTTGATCCTCACGCGTACCGGCGAGGCCCTGATGCGCCATGCAGGCGAAATGGAGACAGCGGCCGCGGCCCTTGGGCGCGCCGCATCCGGCGAAGCGGAAAGCGCGGAGGGCACGGTGCGCCTTACCGCCAGCCAGTTCATGGGCGCGGAAGTGCTGCCCGCGATGCTGGCGGAATTCCGCCGGGCCAATCCGCGCATCGCCATCGAGCTTGCATTGACCGATCGCAACGAAGATTTGCTGCGCCGCGAGGCCGACATCGCTGTGCGCATGATCCGTCCGCGGCAATCGGCATTGATCGCCAAACGCATCGGCGAAGTCGGCATCGGCTTTTTCGCCCATCGCCGCTATCTGCGCGCGGCTGGCACGCCGGAGACGCTCGCCGATTTGCGCCGCCACAGCCTGATCGGTTTCGATCGCGACGAGACCACGGTGCGTGCGCTCGGCGGCGCGGCATCGCTTGTGACGCGCGAGATGTTCGCCCTGCGCTGCGACAGCGACCTTGCCCAACTTGCCGCGTTGCGCGCCGGCTTCGGTATCGGCGGCTGCCAGATCGCCATCGCCCGGCGCGACCGCAACCTCGTCCCGGTCCTGCCCGGCCAGACCGCCTTCCGCCTGGAGATCTGGCTCGCGATGCATGAAGACCTGCGCGGCCAGCGCCGTATCCGCCTGTTGCACGACCATCTGGCCAAGCACCTGGCCGCCTATGTCGCCGAAAGCGCAATGGCCGCGGAACCCCGTCGACGACAGGCCAGAAAATCGCGCTGATTCAGCCCCTTATCCGGGGTGGACAGACCCGCAAGGATGTCTTATACCCCGCCACCCTTCGTGACGGTACCAGCCCCACAAGGCCCATGACGCGGGATGGAGCAGCCCGGTAGCTCGTCAGGCTCATAACCTGAAGGTCACAGGTTCAAATCCTGTTCCCGCAACCAAAACATCAATAAAAACAACGGGGTCAAGTTTCACTTGACCCCGTTCTGTTCTCAAAATACTCTAACACACAGCTAGCACAAATTAGCGCAGCTTCCTCCCTCCAGCCCGGATGGTCGGAAACGCTGGTTTGGCAGCCGCTTAGTGGAAGCGGCTAGTGTGTTAGTCGTGTGCTAGCGAGGGAGGTCACATGCCTTCGCACGAAATTCTTGGCGGCAAGATTCAGGTCTATAAGCGCGAGAACAGCCCTTTCTGGCAGTGCTCGGCGTCGGTCAACGGCCAGCAGTTCCGCACCAGCACCAAGCGCGACAACCTTCCCCAAGCTGAGGAGTTCGCAGAGGACTGGTATCTCGAATTGCGCGGCAAGTGGCGTGCAGGGTTGCTCGCGGCGACGCCGAAGAAAAGCGAAAAGACCTTCCGCGAGGCTGCTGCGCAATTCGTCAAGGAATACGAAGTCATCACCGAGCACCAACGCAGCCCGCTATGGGTCAAGGGCCATAAGCTGCGGCTCGATCTGCACCTCTTGCCTTACTTCGGCGACAAGGGGCTTTCCGAGATCAACGCCGGCACGGTGCAGGAGTATCGGCTGTGGCGCGTCGAGATGAACAAGAAGCGCGCCGAAGGTGCTGCCGATAGAGCGGCGCTCAAGAAGCGCGAGCTTGAAGACGCGGACAAGACCTATAAGGGCCGCGAGCCCGGGGAGATCAGGAAGGCCAAGCCGCCCTCACGCAGCACGCTTCACGACGAAGTCGTCACGTTGCGCATGGCGCTCAAAACCGCCATTCGCCACAACTGGCTTGAGCATCTGCCGGACCTGTCGCCGCCCTACAAAACCCAGGGCAAGATCGTTCACCGTCCGTGGTTCACGCTTGAGGAATACAAGAAGCTCTACAAGACCTCTGGCGACTATGCCCGCAATCCCGGCCAGGAGCGCTTCCGCTGGGACGCCGAGCAGGTGCATGACTACATCCTGTTGCTCGGCAATACGGGTTTGCGTCCCGACGAAGCGCTGAATTTGCAGCATCGCGACGTGAAGATGGTCAAGGACGAGGATAGCGGCCAACTCATTCTCGAAATCGAAGTGCGCGGCAAGCGCGGCGTCGGTTTCTGCAAGAGCATGCCGGGTGCTGTTAAGGTCTATCAGCGTCTGCTCAATCGTCCCAAATGGGAGCCGCAAGGCCGCGCGCCGCGCTCGAAGAAGGCGCGCGCCGCAGCCGCTGCACTGCCGCCGAAAGCACCATGGTTGCCGCAACCAACCGACGTGCTATTTCCCGGAGAGCACAAGCGGATATTCAACGGCGTGCTTGACCGTGCCGGTCTCAAATACGACCGCGACGGCAACCGTCGCACCGCTTACAGCCTGCGCCACACCTATATCTGCCTACGCCTCATGGACGGCGCCGACATCTATCAGGTCGCGAAGAACTGCCGCACCAGCGTCGAGATGATCCAAAAGTTCTACGCCGCTCATCTCAAGAACACGCTGGACGCTTCCAATATCAACAAGCGCAAGCCGAAGAAGCGCGCCGACAAGAAAGCCGTATCGGAAGCGCGCGTCGAGTAGCGCCGGTCGAGTTTCAGTTTTCCGTCCTCTCGGGGAGCCCTCGCGTGCTCCCAACGACACGCTTGCCGAGTCGTAGCGTAAGCGCCGCTTGCCGAGCGCATCGCCCGTGGCTTGCCCACGAATTCTTCAACGGAAAATCTCTCACCGCCGCGTCTGCTCGACCGCATTTGATGCGCGAACTTCGTCGCAGTGCGCCTTAGCCCTTAGTCCTTTTCGGCTGCCGCGCCATTTCCCCAGCCTCTCTCTTTGCCGCCGACCTGCCGAAGCGCGCGCCGCCGTCAAGGCCGCTCGCTTCCTTCGCGTTGCTCCGTGCAGCTCCGCGCCCTGCGGGTGACTTCGTCAGCCTGTGACGGTGGCGCTTATTCGCTTCGGCCTGGGGCGGGCATCGAGGCCGCGATTGGCGCGGACTCAGTGCCGAAAAAGGACGAGCTATGACTTCCGCCCGCACGAAGAAAATTCGCGATCTCAACGATGCATTCCGCACGACGCTGATTGGCGGCGAGAAATTGCTTACCGCTGAAGCAGTGGCGATCGGGCCTGAGTTCGTGGCCGCCGCGCTCGCCGCCGTCCGCAGCTTCAATACTTTCACTATCGACAACGATCCTTATGGCGAGCACGACTTCGGTTGCGTCACCGTCGGCGAGGAGAAAGTCTTTTGGAAAATCGACTATTACGACACGACGCTCTGCTACGGCTCCAACGATCCGGCCGATCCGGCGCAAACCACGCGCGTCCTGACCATCATGCTGGCCCACGAATATTAGCGCGGCTCGATTCAGCTAGAATTGCGGATTCTGCTAAGCGCCGAAATCGCCTGCTTCAGTTTGTCCTCAACGTCGGAAATCTCCCTTCGCGCGGTCGAGATTACTGTTCCTTATTGCTCTTGCGCAATCGTCCACTTCTCCACGCAGCAGGTTCTCAAGCGCACTCACCACTCTTCCGATTTCGGCGCGTCTATCCATCGTCGCGTTACCTCTGAGGTCCGCTAGGTTAGAAAAATCTAGTTGTTAAGGGCAGTTTGGCCAGTGGCGAGCTACCATCACTCACATTGCGTGGTGGCGTTCCACGAAATGCTGAAGCAATAACTATTATGCCGGGCACGCTTGCTATAAGCGCAACCAGTAGCGCTGTATTTGCGCAACCAAGAATGATTTGGTTGCCGGAGATGCAATACCCAAGGCTGCAAAGGATCGATAGCGATTGAAAGCTAAATTTGATTTTACCCCAAACATTTGCACCGAGAACAGTCAGCGCTTGTGCAGCTTTATTTCGTAGACCGTCAACGATCATGTCCCTAAAGAACATCGGGAATACGATAATCGGCGCGATTGCACCGATCTGCATCAGGCTAAATAACGCAGAGTAAATCAGAATTTTATCGACCAAAGGGTCCAACTTGGCCCCAAGCGTTGTCACTTGATTGAAAGCTCTGGCAACGACCCCGTCGAGTATATCTGAAACAATGGCGCCAATAAAAATTACCGCAGCGACGCGATAGCCGATTTCGGAATGGGGATAAATGCAAAGCAGTATAACCGCGGCTGCCAACAATCTCAGAAGCGTTATCGAAGTTGCCATGGTCATTTTGGAACCCCCGCGGTAGCGACGGGATCGTCGAGCTGGTGCAGAATGCGATCTTGCCGGACGATGAACGCGCTTCTTCTTGCATAAACAGAAACGACAAGCGCGAAGGTGACGGCTATCGTGACAGGTAAATTCCACCATCCGAAATTCATCGCCCAGCCTATCGTGCCGCCCAGCCAGTGATAAACGAGAATTACTAACCAAGCAGAGAGTAGGTTATCCGATAGCGCCGCACCAGCTTCCATTTTCTTCAGAATGGCGCCCGCGCTTGCATCTCTCTTTGCCGCCCAATCGATACGTTGATAAACGACATCGAATGTCGGAAGAGTCGCATTGGATTTGAAGCCATATTTGAGACTTGCCCAACGCTGGCCGCGGCAAATGAACAGCGGATTCCATAGAATCAGATTAACACCAACGCTGATCGTCGTGAGAACATGACCGGCGATGTAACCCAGCCCAACTAACAGCACGAATGAAGCGCTGTTGGATAGCTTGTCCATTTGGTCCAGATGCGGAGAAACGATGATCGCTACAAGTGGCACACCAGCTGCTACCCGTGCGATCATGTCGTAGTAGATTTCGGGGATCAGACCCTTGATGTTATCCATTCCACTTCTCCTCACCGCGAACGTTATAGCCCATTTGCGGTTGAAATAGGTGGCCAAGACTGGCCGATTCGAGGCTACATGCCAGATGACGGGATTATGAGTGGGCCGTCGGCAGGGTCCCGCCGCCCGATGGGATGGGCTTCGATGAACCCTTTTGTTAAGGCGACGGCCGCAGTGCGTTGACGAGCTGCGCAATGGCAGCGATTAGTTGGGCCAGCGCCATGAACAAAAACGTCAATTGGCGAATCGGGAATTTCAGCGGTCTCATAAGTCCTCCTTCGTTTTAGGCGGCGACCATCGCGGCCATGCGCGGAGGACACGCGCCGCAAGAAGGCGGCTGCATCGCTTGCGACCGCAACGTCAGAGGAGGAGTGCTTGCACTTGCCGCCCAAGCCGACCGGAGGCGCTACGACTAAGCCCTGGCCGCAGATGACGCTGTGAAACGTCTAGGACGCTCCCGACCGCTGCCCGGTGATGCCGTTTGGATGATCAGTGTAGCGAGGTAGTTTCGCCTCTGCCTGCTCGGATAGTGCCTCTGGCCGAAGTCTGGCCCTTGCGCTGAGCCGCGCCCTGGCTGGCCTCGTTTGTCGCGCAACCTGGAGCCTTGCCCGTCCGGTTCAACGAGAATTATCCCCTGCCATGGCATTCCTCGCGACCGCTGCGCTTGCAAAATTCCCGTTCCCCTGCGGTGATCCGGCCGTGCCGGCGGCTCCTTTGGTGCGCTTGACGAGGCCGAAAGGGGCGGCTTCAAAACCGCAAGGAGACTTATATGACGACCATCGGAACATTCACCCAAGAAGGTGACAGCTTCAACGGCACCATCGCAACGCTTGCCATCAAGGCCAAAGCGACGATCAAGCCCAACAGGAAGACGGTCGAGAACGCACCCGACTATCGCGTGTATGCCTCGGGCGTCGAAATCGGCGCCTGCTGGTCCAAGGTGAGCGAGGCGGACAAGCCCTATCTCTCCATCAAGCTCGACGATCCGAGTTTCCCGGAAGCGATCTTTTGCCGCCTCATCGGCAGGACCGACGGCAGCCACGCCCTCGTCTGGAGCCGGTAGCGCACGAAGGGGCGGTCGCAAGGCCGCCCCGCTTCGCAATTCAAATTTGTTCAGTGCCCGTGCAACAACGGCTTTTTGGATGAAGCGGTGCACGCGACATATCTGTCGTGCGCGATATCACCTATCAGGACATCGCCAGCCACTGACTGATCAGTCGTATAAGCGTCAAAAGGTCTTCTCAACGCATATTTTTCCGCCGTGTCTTTAACGAGCGCCAAAGCATCGCTTAGGCATTTTTCTTCAGCATCAGTAAAATGTTTCATGAATATAACTCCTTCACTCAATAGTATCATTTTCCTCGCTGCGGAGTGTTACGATTGCGTGACATTTCAATTTAGCGCTATCGTTGAAATACAGATGCTTATTATCGCGAGACAAAGATGCTTAGAGGAGAGTATTGGAGTGCTTGGACCGTCTTAGCCAGCATCGCCAGCGGCGTGGCCGCCTTTCTGTCGATCATACGCTGGTCGCAGCGGTATGTCGCAAGAAGGAAAATAGGGCGCGAACGTACGCACAATCTGTTTTTGCCTTTGGAGCCCCGCCGAATCGCTGAAAAAAATGTGAGTGAGGCTCCGAGTAGCGATAGTCGAATCACGATCCAAGAGCCGAAGACAAATTGGCGCGAAGCAGAATTGGGCATAGCGATGAAAGTCGTGCGCCAGAGGCACGTGAGGAATGGTCGGCTGATAGCCTCGCTGGACGAATTGCTCAGCAAATATGGCCGACCAGCTCTGGAACAATGTGCGGATCAGGGAAATGTGGACGCCCTATTTTTGCTCGGAATGAAAGACACGGGAGAGTTTGGCGAGTTTACCCCGAACATTCCTCGGTCTACTTCTTATTTTAAACGCGCGAGTGATCTCGGCGATCCAGAAGCGATGATGTGCTTTGCTGAAGCTCACGACGGAGAGGTTCTGGCTAAAGACGATTCATATGCTCTTGCGCTCATGAGGAAATCGTCGGAATCCAACTCCCCTCAGAGTTTCTTAGGGATGGCAATGGCGAATGAACATGGCAGATATGGTCTGCCGAAAAATTACGCGAGCGCTATTCGTCTATATGAGCTCGCCATGAACGCAGGTAGTGGCGTCGCGGCATTTCGTTTGGGTGAGCTTCTACTGAGCGGTGAGGAAAAATCAGACCGAGATCGTGGAGAAACGCTAGTTGAGGATGCAAACAGGATGGGCGTTATCGACGCCAAGATTGAACTTGCCCTCAAAACAATGTCGGCCGAGCCAAAATACATTCCCGAGTTGAAGCGACTCATCGGATCAACTATGGGCGGAACACTTTCACCTCACGGCGAGAAGTTGATGCGGGAAGTGCTGGAAGACCCAGATTCCCATTCTTATCAAAAATGGATGGCGGAGAATTGGCTTCGGGAAAGGGCGGCTTCGTCTTAAGGTCGCAACCAGCTGATAAACAACCATTCTCAAGACGATAGCGATGTCAGAAACCGCTGTCCGCGAGGGTGTTTTTGCGATATACTCAGTGCAATGAATTTGACGTGAGAGATTTATTTCATCTTCTGAGAACACAGTTCCGATACTTTCCCCGATGCAAAGTGAGCGCGGTGCCGACGCAACGCGAGAAACCTCTAAAGGCGATTTTTCATCGCTGCTCAGTAGTGGTCCAACAATATCTGTAACGGGTGATCCCAGTTTTCGACGCGCGGTCGAGAGAGGTGACGTTAGCTCGCCTGGCGCGAATGAAATCACACCAAAGCAAGCACCGGATGAAGCAATTCGCCCGGAATTGGTCAACCAGATTGAGGCTGCGCGTGCTGAGTTAGAAACGCAATTGCGTGCGTTGCGTGACGTCGATCCGCTGCATTCCGATCCGCAAGCCATCGGACAAGGCGAAGCCGGATTATCGCGGCTCAATGCTTTACGTGACCAATTGGCCGGAGGCGTGACGAGTGTTACCGCCCTTCGTGCCGCTGTGGTGTCTGCCGTAGCAGATACTCGCACCTATACGTCTGGTTTGGGCGCGGCCATGTCTTCCGCGCAAGCTGCGGCGACGGCACAGGTGATAGCGCTGGCTCAATCGAGCGAAGCGGCACGCGCCACCACCGCGTCGTTCATGGATGATTACTATCACCGCCGCATCTTCGACCCCTACCTCAAATTCACATCGACGGAGGACGAGGACACCTATCGCAGCCGCGAGGCGGAACGTCAGCGCTTGATTGAGAAGGCGCAGGCCGAAAACACGCCGGAGGGTACTTTGCGCGCTACCCGCCTGTCGATCGAACAGTTGAAAGACGCGGGCGCGCATGGCGCGGACAAGAGCCCGGATTTCCGGCCGACGATGCGAGCGCTTAAGCAGGCAGAGAGCGACCTGGGAAGCAAGCTTCCCTCCGCAGGCAACGACAAGGAAGCGGGGGATCGCCTGTCTGTATTGTCAGCGGGTGGGCAGGATACGTCCGCCGCTCAGCTCGCGCCCGACGCCATCGCCGCGCTTCGCAAGGCGGGAGTCGTCACCGCCGATCAGAAAGCCGAAGGCCACGGCGTTTCTTTCCGTCCGGCGTCTCAGGCGGTGGACCAGAGCATGGCGAAGGGCTAGCGGCTACATCATGCCCAGCGCTTTGCAGGTGGTTGCTGCGTTTCGGAAATAGGTGCCGTCAGTCATCATTCTTGCCAACTCGCGCGCTTGTACCAGCCCGAAATCCTCGTGGATGTGCTCGTTGGAATAGCCGAGCGTCTGGCCCAGCTTCAATGCGGCATCGAAGGAAGTGCGCGCCTTAGCCTCGAACTCCGAAGCCTTCGCCGCGTTGCCCGCCTTGTCATAGTCCCCCGAAACGATTCCGTCGGCCACGAAGCATTTCATCGCCGCGTCGTAAGCCATCTTGTTGGCGCGTGTTGGTGCGCTGTCCTGCGCAGTCGCGACGCTGGCGCACAGGACGAACACCGATATGGCGGCGAGCCTCGGCCGCGCCTTCGTAAAGATAATGTGCATCGGGCGGTTACTTGCGGCCCTTGAACACGAAATGCATCACCGTGCCGCTGATCACGCCGCCCGCGCTGCTCTGGATGATCCCGAGCAAAAGGTTCTTGAAGCGGTCGTCTGTGTGGTCGTCATGATGATCGTCGGTCGTTACATTGTACTTTTCGCCGGTAGTCAGATGCGCTTCGTATTGATTGGCCATGTCGCTTTCCTCGCCAAGAAAAAGGCAAGGATTTTGTAACACTATGGGGAATTCTGTTGCGCTCGCGGTGACTTTCCACCAAGGCTGAGAACATGTTTCCCTTTCACGGAAATCACAAAACGGCAGAATCCTGGAATCTGTATTGCGGCCGCGTTTCCGCGCCTTTCACGCTAGGTCGGTCTTGCAACACTATTCCCCATACTGTTGCAGCCCGCCCAGAGGTTCGCCGATGCACTCAGCTGACGCGATGACCCTGCTCGACGCGGATGGCGGCCGTAAATATCTCTGTGCCAGCGAGTTGCCGCGTTTCCTGGCCGCCGCCCGCCGTGCCGACGGCGCGACCTGCCTGTTCTGCTCGCTGCTCGTCTATACCGGCTGCCGCCTGAGCGAAGCGCTGGCACTTACACCTGCCCAACTCGACGCGGAAACGGGCCGCGTGGTCTTCCGCACGCTGAAACGCCGCCGCGCCGTGTTGCGCGCCGTTCCTGTATCGCCTGACGTGATGAGGGCGCTCTGTCGCGCGGCGGAGAACCTGCCCGCCGATGCGCGCATTTGGAGCTGGTGCAGGCAGACGGCTTGGCGGCGGGTCAAGCGCGTGATGGATCTGGCGGGGATCGAAGGCGCGCATGCCATGCCCAAGGGGTTGCGTCACGGTTTCGGCGTCGCCAATGCCGAAGATAACGTGCCCATGGCGACGACGCAGAAATGGCTGGGCCACGCCAAGCTGGAGACGACCGCCATCTATCAGCAGGCCGTTGGTCGGGAAGAGACCGCTTTCGCACGTCGCCTGTGGCGCAGGTGGCAGCAGTGATCCCCTGTCACTTGCGGCGAAAGAGATGGATCAGGCCGAGAAGGCCGCCAGGCCCCGCCACGATGCCGGTGATCGGCACCGGGATGGCGGTGAGCAAGCCGATGACCAGCGCTTTGATCAGTGCGGAGTCGTGATCGTCGCCGTACCATGCGCGCTGGATTTTGTAGGTGATAAAGGCAAGCACGATGCCCGCGCCAAGCTCAACTACATACAGCATCCCGAAGCTGACGATATCGCCGCCGAAGGCAAGAAAATCGATGATGACGGCGAGAACCGCCACACGTACATCGAGGCCGAATGTTTGGATGAAGCCGCCCCGGCGAACGGCCGGTGTGTTGTTGGAATAATGGTCGATGCTCATCATATGCTCCTATCGGTCGAAATCGTGACCGTCCGGTTGTTTTGGTATTTCCGGTGGGTCAGCGGTTCGCGCTCGCGCGCCCCACAGCTCCTCGAATGACGGACGATGTTCGGGTGACGTGTGGCTGTCGCGTAGCGGCTGGTGGTCGTCGCCATAGAGATCGCCGTGTACGTGCGTCTGGTCCATTTCAACGACGGGCGCGGCGGATACGACGCGCCCGAACCAGCCTTCCTCGACCAGCTTTTGCCTGATGTCCTGGAAGGCCGAGCGCAATTCATCGAATAGGAATTGCGCCAGGCCGGGGCGTTTGGCCCCGCGCTCGCTATCGTCGCCCATGCCGTCCCCGGCTTCATTAATGGTACAAACTGTAGAGCGCGTTCGGTCAGCGTCCAGTCATTAACCAAAACCGCCAAGCATACGGGACAATCTATGCTGCATAAATGCGACAACTAACGGTATTGAGTAGATCTGTATTGTCGTCGCGGTTGTCTCCACTTACCCTCGCGCCATTGAAGTCGGGGGCGTTATTTCATGTCGTTCGTCAGCGATCTCGACACGCCGCTTCTGCAAATCTCGCCCACCGACAAATTCACTCTGAGGGACGCCGTTCAAGGCGTGCATGTGTTTGGCGGCATTGGCGGCGGCAAGACCTCGGGCTCAGGCCAGGCGCTGGCCGGGGCCTATCTCAGGGCCGGGATGGGCGGCCTGGTTCTTTGCGCCAAGCCGGATGAAGTCGAGCGCTGGTGCGATTACGCACGCGCCCATGGCCGCGCCAATTCGCTCATCCTGTTTGGCGAGCGCGGCGGCGGCGGATTTAATTTCATCGCCTATGAGTTGGCGCGGCAGGGCACCGACGGCACCGGCAGCGTCGTCGAATGCCTGATGCGTATCTTGGAAGCCGCGCGGCTATCCAGCCCCCACGCCGGCAGGTCCGGCGAGGCGTTCTGGGAAGACGCCATGCGCCAGCTTTTGCGCAACACCATTCCCATTCTCTACGCCGCGACCGGCACCGTGCGCATCCCGGACATCATCCGCTTCGTCGCCTCGGCGCCGATCAGCCAGCAGCAGTTGCGCGACGGCGAATGGCAAAGCGCATCTTTTATGTTCCAGACCTTGGCTGCGGCGCGGCGTAATCCCCAGCGCCCGCTTAGCGCCGATGATTTCGACAAGACGGCGGGCTACTGGCACGACGAATACAGCCAGCTCGATCCCAAGACGCGCAGCAATATTGCCATCTCGCTATCGACCGCGCTCGATCGCTTCAATCGCGGGCGGCTCAATCGCGCCTTCTGCGGCGAGACAACGCTGGTGCCGGAACTGACCTTCCATGGCGCGATCATCGTCATGGATATGTCGGCACTGACCTGGAACGAGGACGGCATTATCGCCCAGCAGCTTTTCAAATATATGTGGCAGCGCGCCGTGCTCGCCCGCAACGCGCTGGAGCCGCGCCACCGCGAGCGCCCAGTGTTCCTCTGGGCCGACGAAAGCCAGTATTTTGTCAACTCGTTCGACACCGATTACCAGTCGGCCTGCCGCTCGTCGCGCGCCTGCACCGTCTATCTTACCCAATCCCTGCCGACTTATTACGCCAAGATGGGCGGCGATAACGCCAAGCATAAAGCCGATATGCTGCTTGCCAACTTCGTCACCAAAATCTTCCACAACAATGCCGATCCGGAAACGAACCGCTGGGCGTCCGACACTATCGGCCGCGCCTTGCAGCGCCGGGGCAACTATAACGAAGGCCAGTCGTTTAGTCGCTCCATGGGCCTGAACGAAGGCGAGAGTTCAACCTGGGGATCAAGCGCGAATTGGAGCACGTCGGTAGACCAGAAGGGTAACGTCAGTTCGAGCAGCGGTAGGGGCATCAATCGCGGTGGCGGCGAGAATTACGGCCGCAATGTCGGGCGAAACAGCGGCGACAGCGAATCGCGCGGCTTTAGCGAAACCATGGACTACATCATCGAGCCGGGCTCTTTCGGTAGCATGTTGCGCACCGGTGGCCCCGCCAACGGCGGCATGGTGAGCGCCGTATGGTTTCAGGCAGGCAAGACCTTCAACCACAGCAGGGGCAACGCGACCTACGCGCTGTTTCGCCAATGAAGCGGCCCGGCATTCACATCTACCTGTTCGGCAATCTGTTCAGCGCCTTCGTCTTTCTCGTGGCGGCGATCTATCTCTGTTACTCGGCGTGGCAGGGCGAAACCTCGCCGATCATTGCCGTAGCCGCCATCTTCGCACTGATGGCATCGGCGAAGGCTCGCGAGCGCCTCGAAGCCTACAACGAGCGTAAGCGCGAATGGCAGGCGATGAGCGGTGAAGCGCCGACCGCTGGCCGAACGTTCGTTACGCAGCAAGCGCCGCGCGTCATCGCAGGAATGATCATCTGGTTCGTGCTGGCCTGCGTCGCACTCGGTGTTGGCAATCAATCGGGATCGCCTGTCGCTGCCGGGAACGGGCCGGGCGCGCCGCTTGCCGCTGCAAATCAGCCGAACATCCAAATCGTCGCCGCTTGGCTCTTCTGGCTGGCGACGGCGCTGCTGGTCGTGGGCGGCATCTATCGCTTCATCAAACGCAACCGCACACAGCGCCCTAAACCCATCCGCGACGTGCCGGTGGCCATCTGCCTCCCCGTCCCTCGCCAGTCCGATGCCGCCGCCCACGCCTTTGCCGCCTTGCCAAAATACTGTTCTGATATTTTACAGATACATAGATGACTCGTGCCGCTGCAATCTTAACGCAACTGTCACACACCGCGATAATGAGGTCAGTTAGAATCATCCGTATACTGTTTAACTTACTTGGAGAGTGATTATGTCTGGAATTGAGTCAATCGATCCTACCATCGCTAGCGTAAAGGCGATTGCGCAACATCAAGCCGCCCAAAATGCTCGTCACGCCAATTGCATAGCAGAGGCCAAAAAATTCAAGGCGGCTCTTCAAAAGCTCGCAGACGAAAATCCATTGGCGGTCAAACAATTCGCTGATTCCACAGAGGGCATCAATGTAACGGTCGAGAACAATCATATCACTGGCTACTATGCGCACAAATCATACGGATATGTAGATGATGGTGGTTTTCGGGACTACATCAACGTCCTCGGGTCGAGGCGGATCGACATCTGTGATCAGCGATCAAGGTAGCTCCTTCATAATCTTGAAATCGTCATCGTCAGGGGTTAGCGCGAGAAATCCCGTCAGATGCGGATCGGGCTTCTTTTTCTTCTTATCAAGAAGTACCATGACGCCTTCCCACCCGGTCCAGTACTCCATGCAGCGCGATAACCCGATTTTGATCTCTGAGCCTTTTATACTGCCGAAATGTCCGTGCACATCTAAGTCCGCTCTCCAAATAATAGCATAATGTTGGTCGCCAAACGACGCTAAGATGTAATCTTGCATCGGCTCCCCAATAGATTTTCCGACGTCGAGGTAGTACGCCTTGATGCCTTCGTCAGTCATCCTTTCAATTACTGCCGCATAGTCCGTCACATGATCAGCGCTGTTCTGTCCACGCAATAGGACGCGATAAATCAAACCGTGTTCCTCAAGGAATTTCTTCTGTAATATATAGAGCATCTCGAATTGTGGAGACTTCCACAACTTCACGGATGCGGAGTGGGTAATGCGAACAACGAGATCTGGGGCTCCGACGTGCCTTCGTTGAATCTGAGCCGCTATTAGAGCTCTCCAAAAGTTCTGATACATCTCCCGCGACAGAAACTCGCTATCGAAGGAAATGGCGTCGTCCTCAACGGAAAAATTTCGAGCGAGACTGACTATTGCCTCCCGTACTGCGTCATGCGCAGGCATTCCATGATAGTGGAATACCTTCAAGAATTTATGCGTAACGTTGTGTTGATCGTGATTTCTAATCGCCATCTTCCGGATCAGTAGAGCTTTGGCGTCAATATGACTTGAGATGCCCTGAAACAATGCTGCATCCTCCTGCTTCAGCGCACTTACCGCGTTCTCGAAGCTGGCGATTTTGTCTTCAAGGAAATACAATTGATAAAGCACATACACGAACTCAACTATGGCAACCCCAAGAAAGGTATTGAGCGATATATCGGTGTAATCTTTGACGTTTGCAAAATTCCAGTGGTTGGCCCATCCTTTTATCGCTATCGCGAGAGCGAGCGACATGACTGTCAGCACGGACGCAGATAGAAGAGGATACGCTTTTGGCAAGAGGCGTATTGAGCCGAAATATTTATGTCCGTTCGCCATGTGAATTTCTCCTAATAGCTTTTTGTTGAATAACTGAAGAGTTCGCTGAACTGACTCGGTTGAATAATGGATGAATGCGAGAGTATCGCAAAATAGCGTGGTCAATTTCAATGGAGAAGGCTGCTGAGGGCTCAAGAATTGTTCAAAAGGAGGTCCTCGCGGAGTTGGAGCGCTATCACTCTGAATTTGGTCTCAGAACTTCAATCTTCTCGACAATCGCCTCGCCTTGAGGTTTGGCGTTGGGCCAGACGCGCGCGCTGTATTGCTGGATAAAGGTGCATTGGCGACGCGCGAGCTTCTTGCGTAAATCGCGCAGATGCTTTCCGTCGATGACCACGATGCAGTCGGGCAAGAAGATTTTGAGTTGCTCGTCGCCGACGAAGGCGACTTGCAGCACCAGCCGATACGGAAACTCGATCCCTTCCGGGATCTCCGTTCCCTCAACCCAGTGCACCACCTCGCAAGATTCGTTGATCGTGCCGGTCGGCAGGAAGCCGTAAGGCTTGTAAGCACCGGAGCCGGCGATCTCGTCTTTGGGCTCGACGGTTGCCGCCGGCGCCTCCGCGCCGCCAACCCGCGTCGCGAAGGAACGGCCTGCTTGCGGCCTTGCGCCGAACACCTGGTTGAAATCGTCACCGCTCATGGGAAACCTCCGCAATATCGTGTGGTCGTTTAAATTCCGCCGCGAAGCTCTCCACCATGTCGGTGAGGCGCAGCACGAACTCGGCCAGCTTCACCGGGTCACGGCGCTTGTAGTGCTCGGCTTCGGCGTAAAGTGCCGCGCGCTTCCTCACGGCCACCCATTGGGTGAGCCGGTCCTTGAGATATTCGTAGGCTTTCTCGATATGGCGGGCGAGGCCAAGGCTCGGCTGTGGTGGGCGCTTGATGCCTTGGGCCTCCAAGGTGCGGTGATCGATCCGCGCCGCCGAGCCCGCCTCCGCCAGCGCGCGGTTGGCATAGTCCTGCCAGCCCTTGCGCCAGACATTCACGTTGCGTAAGCGCTCGGCCATGACGAGCGCTTCCCTGTGGTGCGGCAGCCCGGTGTCGTTGAAGCGCTTGCGGGCCTCCGCCGCCACCTGGGCCACCTCGGGGCGCTCATTCCAGCCGCGCTCTTTGAGCGGCGAGAAGCCGTTCTCAGAATTGGAATCGAGCCGCCGCGTCGTAAGCAGGACATGCGCGTGCGGCTGGGCCTCACCATCGGCCGCTGTAGGGACGTGGATGGCAAAGTCCGCCACCATCCCCTTGCTCACGAACTGGGTGTGGACGAAAGAGCGGACCAGCGCGATCTGCTGGTCGCGTGTCAGTTCGCGTGGCAGGGTTATTTCGGCTTCACGGGCGAGCTGGGCGTCTTTGCGCTTCTCCGCTCGCTCGACCATGTTCCACAAGGTCTGCCGGTCAAAGACCCATGCCGGCGAACCGGCAGGGGCGAGTATCTCCTTGAACACCACGTCCGGTTTGTCGAACTCGAACCACTTTCCTTGCGAGCTGTCGTAGAGCTTTTCCCCCGACCGGTAGGCAGCCGCCGCGACGACCGAGCGCCGGGTAGCTCCGCCCACTCTCGCCGCTCGACCGAGCGCGCGGGAGATCATTTTTAGCCGGAGATGGAAAATAGCCAGGCCCAAATCCTCCGCAAGTAATCGCCTTCTCAAATCAAGAACTAAGTAGCTCAACCGCTATGTGAACCGCTATGTGTGCACTTATACATTGCGTCGCAATGTGGCACTTATTTGATCTATTCTTGGTTGAATTGCGGCGATTTTGTTCGCCCTATTGGTGTACCCGCCACACATCGGGCGAATGGGCCTGGCATCCGGCTTCGCTCTGCCGAGCTACGCCGAACAAGGGGGAATGGCCGCCCCCTTGGACCTCCGCATTTCGCCTAGCGGCGAAGCAGGACCACCACGTTCCCGCGAACCCTCCGGCTCAGGTTCAGGCCACCCGAGACCGGCCATAAGCTTTTTCTGATCGGGCAGCGTCATTGCGATAAGGAAATTCTTATCGGCGGCGTTCCCGATCTTGGGCGATGGCCGGTCGGTCGCACTCGGTCCCGCGGCTAAAGCCGTTCCTGCGGGTGCGCCGCTTCGCGCGGACCTTGTCCGCCGACCGGCAGCAATCCGGCGCGTCCCGCCTCGCTGGCGCGAGGCTCCTGGCAGCCTTTGGAAACGAAGGATGCGATGTCCGGCCTAAGCTGGTCGCGGCGCGACGTACCACCGCGCCGCGACCAGCACGGCCTTCCAAATGCGGAGATTGAAGGCCTTAATCTCCGCGTGATGTGCGGAGATAAAGAAATTCGTTATGGGGAGCAGTATCGATAAGATATTTCGGGTAGCGAAAGGCGAATTCGCATAATTCACTTGCATATGTAATGCACTATTGACTTGTAGCTGTAATCCAATATATACTCGTACTGGTAATACTGAAAACACTTGTACTGATATGGCCACTCCGAACGAGAAACTTGCTGCCTCCCTGACCGTGCTCCAAGAATTACAGCACGACGGGCGACGTGTATTCCGATCCAGCGAGCTATCGCGCGTGCATCGCGAGCGCCTTCTCAAACTTGGCTTCCTTCGAGAAGTTATGAAGGGGTGGGTGATCTCCTCCAGCCCAAGTGCCTCAGAGGGTGACAGTACCCCGTGGTACGCTTCTTTCTGGGAGTTCTGCGCCCGCTATTGCAACGATCGATTTGGCGAGGATTGGCATCTATCGCCGGAACAATCCATTTTTCTGCACGCGGAAAACACCGTCATTCCCGCTCAGGCCATCATCTACAGTCCCAGGGGCACCAACAACAATATCAACCTTCTATTCGGTACATCGATTTACGATCTTAAGCAGCCTCAGATGCCGCCAACTGCGGATTTGGTGGAACGTGAAGGATTGCGGCTCTTTTCTCCCGCTGCCGCTTTGGTGAGAATACCCGAAGCATTCTTCGCTCGCTGCCCTATCGAAACGCAAGTCGTGCTGGCAGGCATTCGCGATTCCTCGGACGTGCTGACGCGCCTATTGGCCGGGGGACATTCGGTCATCGCGGGGCGGCTCGCCGGAGCGTTTCGACGCATAGGGCGTATCGATGTAGCGGACGAGATCGTCTCAACCATGAAGGCCGCTGACTACGTGGTCAAGGAAACCGATCCGTTCAGTGCCGAACAGACCTTTGGGGTGCTGGATAGAACGACGCCGCCCATCGTCGGCCGCATCGATGCGATGTGGAGATCGATGCGAGAAACCGTCATCGACGTATTTCCAAAATCGCCTGGATTACCCAAAAACAAAAAAGCTTATCTCAGTTTTATCGACGGCATCTATCAAAGCGATGCGTACCACTCGCTCTCCATCGAAGGATACCGAGTCACGCCGGCACTCATCGAGCGCGTGCGCTCCGGCGCTTGGGATCCTCAGCACCACGAAGCCGACCGCCAAAATCGCGACGCATTGGCCGCCAGAGGATATTGGCAAGCCTTCCAATTGGTGAAAGCCAGCGTTTCAGAAATCATCGGCGGTGCAAACGCCGGAAAAGTCGCACGCGCAATGCATCGCGACTGGTATCGCGAGCTATTTCAGCCTTGCATCGCGGCAGGCTTACTTCCTGCTACCGCTTTGGCCGGTTATCGCAACGATGCGGTTTATTTGCGCACGTCGCGCTATGTGCCGCCGCGATGGGAAGCGGTACGTGACGCGATGCCCGCATTGTTCGACCTTCTTGAGAATGAGCCGGAAGCATCCGTTCGCGCCGTCCTGGGGCACTGGATGTTCGGATTTATCCATCCTTATCCGGATGGCAACGGCCGCATAGCGCGCTTTCTGATGAATGCGATGCTGGCATCAGGAGGGTATCCGTGGACGATCATTCGCGTAGAAGATCGATCTGCTTATTTGGCTGCGTTAGATAAAGCGAGCATCGATATGGATATTGCGCCTTTCGCCAAATATGTGGGTGAGCGGGTGCGGCGCTCCGAAAAGGAAGCGGCAGCACAATGACCGCGCTTATCCTCGCGAGGCCCTGAATGGACAGGGTTACGAAACGCATCCATGAAGCGACGAAAGAACTCCCACGCCGATTTCTCGAAAAGAAGGTCGCGGAAAAAATCAGGGAAGCTGGGGTGGACGATGCTAAAACCATCGCGCCCAAGCTGCTCGAACACTTCTTGAGCGGCAGTACGGAGCCGTTCGTTTGGGACGATGGTAGGGATACACCGTCACCAAATATTGCGATCAGCTTGAAAGACGAGGACCTGGACGACGCCCTTCGCAAGGCGAGCGCATTCATCGCGAACGATTTGCCTAAAGTTCTGAAGGACACTGCCGATCAAGGCGCGAAGAATGTGCTTGCTACGCTCAAGAAAAGATGGCCCGCACAGGCACAGTGGGAAGACGATACGATGACCGTCTTCCGCTACAATCTGGAGGTACGATGGGGCAGGGCGCTCGATCTGTTGCGCATGCTGCTTACCCTCGCGCGCGAAGCGGGGGATACCAGGCTCAAGCGATACAAGCGCCTGAAAACCCACAAGCAGCCGCAGCTATGGGGAGTTCTCTTTCGTCTACATGCCCGCTCCTGTCAGGTCGCAGGCGAAATCGTGACGCTTCTCGAAAATGGGCTCGCCGATGGGGCCATGGCACGCTGGCGGACGCTCTACGAAATCGGCGTCGTAGCAACGCTCTTGGCTGACCACGGCGAGGACATCGCAAATCGCTACGTGGCTCATGAAGTGGTGGAAGCCAAAAGCGCGATGGACGAATACGAACGATCCCAGGTTCCGCTAGGTCGTCCGCCCTACGCAAAACGTGAGAGAGCAAGAATTCTGAACGGCTATGCCAAGGCTATCGACCTTTATGGCAAAGAATTCGCATCGACGTATGGCTGGGCGGCGCATCATTTGAAACGAAAGAAGCCGATTTTCCCGGACTTGGAAGCTGCCGCGGATCGGGCGCAAATGCGATCCTATTACAAGATGGCGAGCTACAACGTTCACGCTAGCCCGAAAGGGATATTTTTCCGGCACAGCACGCTTGAGCCGACCATGAACATTATCGCGGGAGCAAGTAATGTCGGGCTGAGCGAACCAGGGCAGAACACCGCTTTCACGCTCACACTCATAACGGGACTGCTTTACGGGCCGCGCTATACCTTCGTCGATGTAATCTCGCTCAAGGCGATGATCGCACTGCGCAACGAAATCCCCGGCGCCTTCGTGCGCGCATAGAGAAAATTGCAACGCGATGACGCCAAGCATCGAAAACACCCAGCGGCGGATCGATTGGCAAAGATGCGATCTGCCGTCAAAGACGCAAAGCGAGGATCGGGCCCAAAATCACGTTCGACCCGAAGGAAGGACATTGATTAATTATTTGGACTTCTCAAACAAGATTCCCAAAACCGGCCATAGCTGCATAATGTGCGCTCTCTTGCCTTGTTTTTTGGCAAGCGCAATCGGCGCGAAATCGCCACCAATTTCTAGACTTTCAAGAATGACATCACCGTCATCAATCCGGAGTCGCTTAAAATACCGCGCGTTATTCGAATCTCCTGCGCTACATGCGCAATCCGCGGTTTAATGATAGCGCCTCTGTCAAATGAAATCCGCGGCTACCAGGCCAGCGAGATGACCCGCGCCGGTAATGTCGAATACGAAGTCGCTTCCCGCTTGATAACCTGCCGCTCCGTTCGCATCAACGATCAGAAACGTATGACCAGACAGGCTGCCTGATGAGGGTGTGTAAAGAACGGCGTGTCCGGCCGCGAGTTGTGCGGCGCCAATGACCGATGATAGCTCGCTGTCGAAGCCGCTACGATTCAATGCGCCGCTCGTGACAGTAGAATTGATGCCAATCACCGAGACGGAAAGATCGATCCTGTCAGAGAGCGTATCGAAGTCCCTGATCGTATCGAAGCTCACCCCGGTCGATTCCGCCGCGCTTTGATATATGAAGGTGTTGCGGCCACCGCCCCCGGTCAGAGTGTCTGCACCGAGGCCGCCGGTAAGGTGATCGTTCCCAGCGCCTCCTTCGAGATTGTCGTGTCCCGCGCCGCCGATAAGGATAAAGCGCCCGTCGGTCTCCTTGCTGCCGTTGAACGTGAAGGAGTTGCTCGAACCAAGATTGGACGCGTCTATGACCAGCACCTGACCGCCCGCAACAGTGGCGTCCGCGCTGACGAATTTGTAGCTGAAGCCACCGACCAGTCCGATTGCCTCGATATTCAGCAGTGTATGGCTGTTGAAGCTGACGCCTGCGGAGTAATCGCCGTTCAGGGTGAGGGTGTCGCTGCCCAAGCCTCCGTCAATTTGGTCGCCGGAGGTGAGACCAGCTCCAAACCAAATTTGATCGTTTCCGCCGCCGCCCTGGATTTTATCAAAGCCGTCGGGCTGCATCACAAATTTGTCGCTCCCGGCGCCACCGGTCAGATTGTTGTTCCCCATGCCGCCATCGAATGTGAAGTGACCATCCGTCTCCCGGGAGCCGTTGAAAGTCATGGCGTCCGTTGCGCCCAGATATGAGCCGTCGACAGTCAAATTGCTGCCGGCCGCCACGGTCGCATCGCTGCTGGTCAGCCTGTAGGTGTGACCCGGCGTGAGATAGATGTCTTCGATATTGGTCAGCGTCTTCGTGCCGAGGGTCACGCCAGACGAATAGTCTCCATTCAGGGAGACGGTGTTGGTTCCCGTCCCTCCGTCGATGCGATCAAGAGACGTGAGCGCCCCCGCAAGATAGAAGGTATCATTCCCACCGCCGCCGGCCGCACGGTCGTCCCCGCCTTGCGAGAGATCGAAATAGTCGCCTTTGGCCCCACCCGTCAGGATATCGTTCGCTGCGCCGCCGAAGATGGTGAAATTGCCATCGGTCTCCGCCGCTCCGGAGAAGTTCAAGACATCGCCGGTTCCCAGATAATATCCGTTGACCTCCAGATTTTGCCCGGCGGCGACATTGCCGTCATTGAGTACGATCTTGTAGCTATAGCCGGGATTGAACGTGATCACCTCGATATTGGTGATCGTCGTGGCGTTGAACCTCACCCCGTGACTGTAATCGCCCTGAAGCGAGAGCACGTCGTTTCCGGAATCGCCGTCGAGTCTGTCCGCCGCGTTCAGCGCGGCGCCAACGGAAAAAGAGTCGTCGCCCGCGCCACCGCTGGCCGTATCGTTCCCACCTTGCCAAATAGAAAGCGTATCGTTTCCGGAACCGCCGGTCAGGGTGTTGTTGGAGGAGTTGCCGTCGAGAAAATCGTCGTAAGACGAGCCGATGAGGTTCTCGATGGAGATGAGCGTGTCGCTGCCTTGTCCGCCCCCGGTATTTTGTTCGCTATCAGAGTCTAGTTCGGCGAAGATGCCCGCATTGGCGCCAGCATAGCTGACCGTGTCCGCTCCATCACCTCCATCGAACACGTCGTTCCCGGGGCCGCCGTAGAGGATATCGTTCCCGGCCATGCCGTAGAGGTGGGCGGCCCGTGTTCCGGCGTAGAGCTTATCGCTATCCGGGCCGCCATATTCGGTCAGGGCGTCCAGGCCGTCCGCTCCGGACGCCTGAATTGCGTAACCGGCGGTGTGGGTGCCGACGATGACAACCCAGAGGCCACCATACTCTCCGACGCCGATCGTGTCGTAATCGGAATCCCCAAACGCGCCGCTCGCGCCGTTTTGGGTTTCGAGCGCTTTCAGTACGTGGGAGGCGTCGGCATAGGGCGAGGCGGTGACGAACATCTGGTAGTGGCTATCGGGATTGTCCGAGCCAAACGCCGCGCTAAAGGCCGCGTTGAACTGCTGCGAAAGGGCATTGCCGTTCGACCATTGGGCGGCCCAGGTCGCGTCCGTGTGGCCATGAGCGTTGTTCGGGGCGCTTGTGGCGAAGTTCGCAACGAGGTCGGTGGCCTTGCGGGAGGCGAGGGCGGACAACGTAGCATCCAGCGAGAGCGCGACGGGCCGGCCGGCATTGATCCCATCCGCGACGGCTTGTTCGAAAGGGGAAATGCCATCGCCGGCATAACTGCCAAGAGGCTGCGTCGTCAGAGCCGAGTTTCCGAGTGCATTTGGATCGTTGTTGATTATCGATACTGCAAGATCGGCGCGCGTGAGGCTTTGAACGGCGTTCGGCTGCTCGCCCTTGTCAATGCCGACGGTCAGGAAATAGGCGTAGGCGCTACCGGCGGTGCCGTTCGCGACTGCTGCGGCGGCGTCGGCGTAAGTTGAGAGATACCAATCTTGGTCAAACCGCACTATTTGCGCATCGTCGAGAGGCACTACAGTTGGGGGCGATGTTGTGTCCAACAAACTAATGCCGTTGGGTGAGACATTCGATGATCCCGAAATATAGTCGAAAGCTTTTTCCGCTTCTGAAATAACCCAATCATGTACCGTGGCTTCATAAATCGCGTGCGCCGTCTCGCCTGCAACGAAACCGCCAAAAGCAACTCCAAACAGGCCGGCGGCAAAAGTACCTGCGACCGGAACGAAGCTTCCGGCCACTCCCGATGTAAAGCCACCCGCAACCTCCCCGCCAAACGTAGCTAGTCCCGTGACGAGTGCATCCGCGCAGCCATCGACAAACGCCACATAGGCAGCCCGCACTTTCTCTCCGCTTGGCGCTGCATCGACTGCTTCGGCTACGTTCAGGCCCACACCGAGAACGTCAAGAATGCCCAGTTTTTTCACGCTATCTGCGAAATTAACCGCACCTATATCATTGTTCAGTTTGAACATGAGTGCGGCGAACGTATCCCAGATGCTGTCATCGAATAGAAACTTCGCTGTATTTTTGAAAAGGCCCGACACCATATACTGAGCGTAAGACGTAGCATCGGCTACGGGATCGCTCGTCTGTGTTGGTGGAGCGGTGGGAGCGGGAGTCGGACCTGAGTCAGAAACACCGACCTCATATCCGCCTATTCCGGTTTGATTTCCGCCCGCCCCGACTCGCAAATAGAGCGTTTCGTCACTATCGGCGGCGTAGCTCAGCGTCGTGAGTGAGCCGTTTCCACCTTGGGTGAGAACTATATCGAAGTCGTCGCCATCGCGAACGGTCAGATAAGTGCTTTCGAGCGTGCCGTTCGAGCCCAAAAAAGACTCGCCGGACAAGGAAAATTGATAGGTGTGCCCCGCTTTCACCGAAACCGTGAAAACATCCTTGTCGCCTTCAGATTCGATAGAACCCGTGCGCGAGCCACCCATCGCGATCGCCTCGATGGGATTTGAGGCCACGCCCCCCGGATAGTTGGGGAAGTCATCGGCCGTGCTGGGTGGGGGCGTAATGTCCGCGACCGAGATCGTGTACCCGCCCTGGTCGGTTGCCGCCCCACCTGTTCCGGCGAGCACGTAATACGTGCCGCTTTCGTCGGCCGTAAAAGCCACCGTGGTATCGCTGCTGATCGCGCTGGTGCTGTCGATGTGGCTGAAGTTGCCGCCGTCGCGGACCGTGAAGATGTCAAGAGGAAGCGAATGTCCGTTCACGGACGTGCTTTTCATCTCGATATCGTAGGTGTGCCCCTGCTGAAGCGTGACCTGAAAAAGGTCCTTGTCGCCATAAGTGTCGTCCGCGTCAGCGGGACCGATGAATCCCGTCAACGAACCATTTGAAGGGAGGACGCCGATGGGTGCCGTCGTATCCGTCGGGGAGTCGGCGAAGTCGTCGGAACTGCCTGCCGTGCCGTCGTGAATCGTGCCCGTTGCGGATACGCTGCTGCCGAGTATCGAGCCGGTCGAAACACCGGTCAGCGTTATCGTCACCGTTTCGTTGTCGTCGGGTATCCCATCGGCAATCGCATAGACGCTGATGGCGGCGAAGGAGCTGCCCGCCGTTATCGTGACCGACCCAGTCAATGGCTGATAATCGCTGCTGCTTGCCGTGCCGCCGACTTGATAGGTGACCGTCACGTCTTGGGTCGTGAGCCGGTCGAGATTTACGTCGAAGACCAACGGCTGGCCGCTACCTTCGTTCGTATCAGTGACCACGCCGGACAATGTGACGATAGCAGGCGAGGCGGTAACGTTGAAGCTGTAAATATTGCTGATGTTGTCGGTCTCGTTCGTCTCATCGACCTCACCGTTCGGAAAGCCGCCGCCCTTATCCGCAACCAACGCGATGTACCATGTGCCACTGCCAGCCGTAGAGGGAAGGATCAGAGTCTCTATGTCGGATATCGACGCATTGCCCGCGAGACCGCCTTCGGAAATCGTCGCCAGTGCAAGGTCATTGGAATCACCGAAGGTAGAGTCCGGCGATATGTAGAAGGTTGCGAGGAACTGACCGGCGCTCGTCGATGTGGTGTTGTGCAGAGAGTAGCCGATATTGAAGCTGTTGCCGGGCGAGAGCTGGCTCGGCGGATTGCTTGTCAGCGATGCCGTCAAATTCGGCTTGGATATTTGGTCTGGGTTGAAGTCGGCGTTGATTGTGTATGCACCCGTCTCCATGCTCGATATGCTCGACACGCCTACATAGTAGGTTGCGCCGCCAGTTACTGAGAAATTGCTCAGAGTATCCGTGCCACCAACACCGACTGTGTTGAACCCTTTGAGCAAATGACCACTGCTGTCATAGAGTTCTACGTAGGTGTCGAGCCCGGACGCCGGCGTGACGGAAAGGTTCAGCGAGTTTGTTCCGTTCGGGGCCATGACGGTGAAATAGTCCATGTCTCCGCCGTAATCGATGGCAGCGCTGATCGAGCCGGTATAGTTCGGCGCGGACACATTTATCGAACTCGTTGGAAAGCTCGGCCCACTGATGTCGAGCGTGTACCCGCCGGTCGTCGTGCTATATCCGGCGATATCGATGTAATACCAGTGTTGTGCCGTGAGATTGAGGCTTGCACTTTCCGCCCCACCCGTGCCGCTGACATCGACAAGACCGGTAATTGCGTTGCCGCTGCTGTCGTATACCTTGAACTGGCCGTCCAAAGACGAACTGCTGAGGAGCGCGAACGCATAATTCCCGCTCTGATCTGCCATGAAGCGATAGGGAACGCTGTCGGTCGCGGATTGAATTGTGCCGGACGTTACGATGCTGCCCTGAGGGTTGGCCCAGATCCAGGTTCCCGTCGATAGGGTTGAAGGAGGGTCGCCGGTGCTTGCTGTCGCGGAAAGGGGGCTACCGTTTCCGAAATCGTTTGACATGTGGAGCGCGAATGGTCCTGGCGGCGTCATGCCGCTTGTCGGCAGATCGAAGACGCTAATTTCCCCGGCGCGAAAAAACTCGCTGCTCCAGAGTGCTTCTTGCCGCGTGAGTGCGATTTGTGCGTTCCCGCTACCTTGATCGCTTCCGAGATCGCTCGGATTGAAATCGAATTCATCGCCGCTGGGTGCATCGAAAAGCGCCCGGTCGCTTTCACGCATGACTACATCCCTCTAAAAACGTTGTCGGATAAAAGACGCACTATGCTGCATGTTCGCTGGCCCAAGCTTTGGAAAGCCCGGGCGTGATGGCCAGAAGTGTATCCATAATATTGCCTGAAAGTAACCTTGCAGGATTGCTCATTCGCGGCTTACGGGAACAAAAGGGCGGCAGCATTTCTTTCGAAAGGCTGATTCCAAAGACGAGTTCGCATATCGCCGAGTACAGTTCGAAACGGCGGGGTATTTGTATTTGTATCCAAGTAGTTACAATCTGCGCGACTTGGTTCAAATGGCTAGGCCTTGACGGCGCACCGTAGGTGCCGGGCTGTCGCGCGCGGAGCCTTCGTCTCCGCCCTTCGGGCTTCCGTCCCTGACGCAAGAAGCTAGGGGCGCTGCCCCACGCGCGCGGAAGGGTGAACCGCATTGCATGCGGCTCAGGCCGCGTCTCCCCATCCTTCCGCGCCTACAGCTTGTGCAGGACGGGCCCCCTCACGGCCTTCGCCCTTCCCCTTGCTACCCCCGGTCTCGCCGACGGGCAGAGGTTCAGCGCAGCGCTGCGCTTAACCCAAGCCCGAGGTAGACATGAGCACGAAACGCAAAGCAGCAGGTTCCAAAATTCCCGCACGCAAGGCGAAGGCCCGCGCCGTGAAAAAGCGTCCGGCAGCCAAGAGGTGCGCGAAGACGGTGGAGCAGTTCGACTGGCAGGGGATTACCGTTTCCGTCTCCTACGAGCCGGACTGGCGGGGAATGGACGCCACGGCACATCTCGAAATCCAACTGATAGCGCCCGACTGGCAGGTGCTGCCGATCACGGAAACGGGCTACCGCTCGCACTTCTTGCCACGCGGTATTGTCGAGGAAGAAGGCGGGGCCGGTTGCATACGCCAAGGCGTGGCTTGACCAAGCGGCAAGAGCACCCGCGTGGAAACAGCGGCAGGACAAGGCGCGCCAACCGTGCCTGTTCTAGGCTTTTGAAAGGCCGGTTGCTGAGAACCGGCCTTTCCTTTTCCCCCTAGGAAGGCATTATTTCCTTGATAGGTTCCATTCATAGACGTATAGATAGGAAGTTCGTCGATTTTAGCACATTTTCTAGCACACAAAATTAGCGAACCGGATTGGTGGTCGAAATTCGTTAGATATTTCAAGGACGCGTGGTGGAGCAGCCCGGTAGCTCGTCAGGCTCATAACCTGAAGGTCACAGGTTCAAATCCTGTTCCCGCAACCAAATGCCAATAAAAACAAGGGGTCAACGGAAACGTTGACCCCTTTTGTTCTTCTGATGCACTTGCACAAGCCTTACACAAACTGACACATCGGGCCGGAACGGCTTGCTCTCGTTTCCCTTTCCCGGTGGTGAAGAGGCTTGTGCCGACGCATTCGATTTTGGGCGGAAAGGTTCACCTCTACCGGCGCGGTGAGGGTGAGAGCTGGCATTGCTCGTCCTACTACCAAGGCAAGAACCACCGCCGCAGCACCAAGACGGACAGCCTCCCCATGCGGAAGAGGTCGCGGAGGGTTGGTATCTCGAATTGCGCGGCAAGGGCGCGCAGGCCTGTTAGGCCCGACCGGCAAGCCGTTCAATTCGGCGGCCGACATATTCATGGACGAATACAAGGCAAGCACCCAGGGCGAGCGCAGCGCGCGTTGGGTGAAAGAACACGAATGCCATATCGACAATCATCTAAAGCCCTTCTTCGGCAAACACACCATCCCCCAAATCGATGCCGATCTCGTGTGGGAATACCGGATCGCGCGCGAAGCAGCATGTCCGCCGTGGCGGCACCGCTGAAAGCCGGGGCGAACCGCGCAAAGCGGACGAGGCATTCAAGACCCCTTCCCGCAGCACCATCGAGAACGAGATCATCACCTTGCGGATGATCCTCAAGACCTGCGAGCGCAAGGGATGGCTGAAAGGCGTCCCCAACCTCAAATCGCCTTACAAGAAGCAGAAGAAGGTCGAGCATTGGGCGTGGTTCAATCCGAGGAATACACGAAGCTCTACAATGCGATGCGCGAATATGCGCGCTCGCCGCCTCGCGACCGCGCAAATGAGACGCGCAACAGCTTCACGACATGATGCTCGTTCTTTCCAACACGGGACTGCGTCCCGACGAAGCGAAGACCCTCGAACATCGCGACATAACTATGGTGAAGGACGAGGCGACCGGCGAACTCAGCCTTGAGATCGCGTGCGCGGTCTGACCGGGATTTCCGCCACCCTCGTCTCTCTGATGCCGGTGAACGTGACCTTCCGTCAGTTGAAGTCGAAATTGACCTTGCTGAGCGTGCCGCTGTAGCCGGTGATGTCGACCACGAAATCCTGGCCCGATTGATAGCCCGTCTGACCGTTCACATCGATGATGATGAAGGTCTGTCCGGCCAGGGTTCCGGAATCGGGTGTGAACAGCACCGCGTGATGGGCGCTCAAACCGCTGGCCAGGTCGGCGGTCAGATCCGTATCGAAAGTGGCGGTGGACAACGCACCATGCGTGATCGCCGTGTTGATGGCGGTGATGGCGTTCGACGAGCTGCCGGTGTCATAGTAAAATTCGTCGCCGGTGTGGAAATTCATGTTGTTGACCGTGTCGTAATTCACGCCTGTGGAATCCGACACGAAGCCGAACCCTATGAAGAAGTCGTGCTCCGTGCTGAGCGTGATCGTGTCGGCGCCGCCATCGCCCGCGATGAACGTGCCGCCGTCCGTGCCGGTCATGGTGATGGTGTCGGACAGCGCGCCGGCATCGATCTGGCCCTGGGTGCCCGTGACGTTGTAGGTGATGTTGAAATGTCCGTCGGTCTCCGTACCGGCGAGGAACCGGGCGTTGGTGCCGCCCACCGTGACGTTCATCGTCTGGCCGGCGGCGAGGTTCGCGTCGTTCAGGGTGATGTCGTTGAAGACGTCGAGGTTCTCGATGCTGGTCATCGAATGCGCGCTCATTGTCGTGCCCAGCGTGTTGCCCGTCGCGATGAGGGTGAGCGTATCGTTGCCCGCGCCGCCGTCGAACACGTCGTTCCCGGAGCTGGTGCCGTTGATGACCGAAGAAAGCATGTCGTCGCCGCCGCCGCCGTGCAGCACCACGGTGTCGGTGTCGGAGGACTCGAGGAGATCGTTGCCGCCGCCGCCGGTGAGGGTCGCGCTGCTGTCGCTGTCCGCGTGGACGGTGTAGCCGTTGGTCGTCTCGGCCGAGCCGTCGAAGGTGACGCTCCCGTTGCCGTCGCTGGTGAGGGTGGAGACGATCTGCGCGGAGGCGACGGTGATGTTGTAATTGAAGTCGCCCTGGAGCACGAGCTCAGCCGTCGACAGGTTCGCGGCCGAGGTGATGTTGAGAGCGTGCGCGCCGCTATAGGTGCCGTCGAGCACGAGCATGGTGACGTTGGTGAGCGCGTCGTTGCCGTCGAACGTGGTGCCCATATACACCGTGCCGGCGCCGGCGACCGTGTCGTTGCCGCCATTGGTGAGGTCGACGTCGACATCGTGCGAGCCGGTGATGACGTCGTTGCCCGCGCCGCCCGTGATCATCGTCGCCGCGGTCACGTTGGCGAAACTGGCCGTCAGCGTCTGGGCCGCGGAAAGCGCGCTCGCATCGAGGACGAAGGCGGGGCCGGGCGCCGCGGCGCTCGTATAGGTGATATCGTAGCTGTGCCCGTCCTCCAGCACCATGTTGCCCATATCGATCAGGTTCGCGCTGGTCAGCGTGATGGCGTTCGCGCCGGTGTAGTCGCCATTGAGGTCGACGTTGGCGAAGCCGCCGCCGTTGAGCTTGTCGCCGGCGTCGAGTGTGCTGCCCATGAAGATCGTCTGGCCGGCGGCGGCCGTGGCGGTGTCTTCGCCACCCAGGGTGAGGTCGATGGTCCCGGATTCGCCGAGCGTCAGATTGTCGTTGCCGGCTCCACCGATCAGATCGAAGATTCCAGCGCTGGAGTCGCTGACGAAATTCAGGCTGTCGCCGGTGCCCAGCGTGCTGCCGTCGACGGTGAAGGCGGTCGTGAAGTTGTCGTGGGCGTCGACGATCGAGTAGCTGTGGCCCGCCGTCAGGAGCAGCGTTTCGATGCCGGCGAAATTGTTCATATTGAAGCCGGTTTTGAGCGTGGTGCCGTAGTCGCCGTTGAGCACAACCACGTCGTTGCCCGCGCCGCCGTTCAGCACGTCGCTGGCGGTGAGCGCCGCGCCCATGGTGAAGGTGTCGCCGCCGCTTCCGCCAGTCGCCGTGTCGTTGCCGCCATGACTGAGATCGAAATTGGTGGGCGCGCTGCCCCCGGTCAGCGTGTCGTTGCCCGCGCCGCCGATCAAGGTGGCGGCGGTGATGCCGGTGGCGCCAGAAATATTGAACGCCAGCGTGTTGGATGCGCCGAGCGCGCTGCCGTCCACCGTGAAGGTGGCGGGCGCCGCACCCGTCCAGGTGAGGTTGTAATTGTGGCCGGCTTCCACGGAGATGCGCGGGATGTTGGTGATATGCGAGCCGCTGAGCGTGAGGCCGGCCGAATAATCGCCGTTTAGGTCGAGCGTCGAGGCGCCGCTGGCACCGCCATTGAGGGTGTCGGTTGCATTCAGCCCCGCGCCGAAGCGGAAGGCGAAGCTGCCGTCGGTTTCGGCCGCACCATTGAAGGCCAGCGTGTTCGCGGCGGCGAGCGCGGTCGCGTCCACCGTCAGCGTCTGGCCCGCGGCGACATTCGCGTCCACCGTGGTGAGCGTGTAGCTGCCGCCTGCCGCCAGGCGCAGTGCTTCGACGCTGGTGAGGGTCGTGGCGGCAAGCGTGATGCTGTTGGTGCCGGAGAGCGCGACGGTGTCGCTGCCGGCGCCGCCATCGATGGTGTCCGCGCTGGTGAGCGCGCTGCCGAAAGAGATGGTGTCGTTGCCGTCGCCTGCGTGGACGGTGTCGTTGCCGCCCTTGCTCATGTCGAAGGTGTCGGCTCCGGCGCCGCCGGTGACGCTGTCATTGCCCGCGCCGCCGGTGATGGCGAAGCTGCCGTCGGTTTCAGCCGATCCGTCGAAGGTGAGCACGTTGCCCGCGCCCAAAGCGCTCGCGTCGATGGCAAGCGTGGCGCCGGCGGCCACGTTGGCGTCCACGGTGGCCAGCGTGTAGTTGGCGCCGGCGGCCAGCTGCAGCGCCTCGATGCTGGTGAGCGCGGCCGCGCCGAAGGTGAGGCTGTAGGGGCCCGAGAGCGAGACGGTGTCGTTGCCCGCGCCGCCGCTCAGCGTATCGGCGTTGGTGAAGGTGGTGCCCAGCGCGAAGGTGTCGGCGCCGCTTCCGCCAGTGGCCGTGTCGTTGCCGCCCTGGGTGAGATTGAACGCGGTGGGGCCGTTGCCGCCCGTCAGCGTGTCATTGCCCGCGCCGCCGATGAAGGTGGCCGCGGTGATGCCGGTGGCGGCGGAGAAGTTGAGCGCCAGCGTGTTGGACGCGCCGAGCGCGCTGCCATCCACCGTGAAGGTGGATGTGGGCGCGGCGCCCGTCCAGGTGAGATTGTAATTGTGCCCGGCCTCGACAGTGATGTGGGGGATGTTGGCGATGTGCGAGCCGTTGAGCGTGAGCCCGGCGGAGTAATCGCCGTTGAGGTCGAGGGTGGACGTGTTGCCGGTGCCGCCATTCAGGCTGTCGGTCGCGTTGAGCCCACCAGTGAAGCGGAAGGCGAAGCCGCCATCGGTTTCCGCCGCACCATTGAAGGATAGCGTGTTGGCGGTGGTGAGCGCGGTCGCGTCCACGGTGAGCGTGTGCCCCGCGGCGACGTTCGCATCCGCCGTGGCGAGCGTATAGCTGCCGCCGGCCGCGAGGCGCATCGTCTCGACGCTGGTAAGGCTGGCCGCGGTCAGCGTTGCGTTGGTCGTGCCGGAGAGGGTGATCACGTCGCTGCCCGCGCCGCCCTTGATCTGGTCGGCGCCCGCAAGCGCGCTGCCCAGCGCAAAGGTGATCGCGGTGGAGGCGCTGGCCGCGGCGGCATTCAACGTCAGTGCATTCGAACTCGAAAGCGCGCTGGCGTCGATGGTGACGGCGGATTCGCCCGTGAAATTCCCGGCATTGAAGGTAAGGTTGTAGGCATGCCCCGCGCCCAGGATGAACTGGTCCACATTGGTGACTGTGGAGGCGCCAAAGGTGAGACCAGCGGAATAATCGCCGTTGAGAGTGAGCGTCGAGGTGCTGCTGGTACCGCCATTCAGGCTGTCGGTCGCGCTGAGTCCCGCGCCGAAGAGGAAGGCGAAGCCGCCGTCGGTTTCGGCCGCGCCGTTGAAGGCCAGCGTGTTGGCCGTGGTGAGCGCGGTCGCGTCCACCGTCAGCGTCTGGCCCGCGGCGACGTTCGCGTCCGCCGTGGTGAGCGTATAGCTGCCGCCGGCCGCCAGGCGCATCGTCTCGACACTGGTGAGGCTGGTCGAGGTCAGCGTGGCGTTGGTCGTGCCGGAGAGGGTGATCACGTCGCTGCCCGCGCCACCCTTGATCTGGTCGGCGCCCGCAAGCGCGCTGCCCAGCGCAAAGGTGAGGGCGGTTCCCGCGCCGGCCGCCGAGGCGTTCAAGGTGAGTGCGTTCGAACTCGAAAGCGCGCTGGCGTCGATGGTGACGGCGGATTCGCCCGTGAAGGTGCCTGCGTTGAAGGTGAGGTTGTAGGCGTGCCCCGCGCCCAGGTTGAACTGGTTCGCATTGGTGACGGTGGTGGCGCCGAACGTCAGGCCGGCGGAGTAGTCGCCGTTCAGGGTGATGGCGCCATGGCCGTCCGCGCCACCATTGATGGTGTCGGTGGCATCGAGCGTTCCGCCCATATTGAAGGTGCTGACGCCAGTGGATCCACCCGTCGCGCGGTCCGTGCCGCCTTCCGACAGGTCGAAGCTGGCGCCGAGCGTGCCTGCCGTTAGCGTGTCATTGCCCGCGCCGCCGGTGAAATGAAACGAACCGTCCGTCTCCGCCGCGCCGTTGAAACTGAACGTGTTGGCGGAGCCGAGCGCGCTGGCATCCACCGCAAGTGACGCGCCGGAGGCGACGTTGGCGTCAACGGTGGTCAGCACATAGTTCGCGCCGGCCGCCGCCTTGAGCGTCTCGATGCTGGAGAAAGTGGTCGTGCCCAAGGTCAGGCTGTAACGGCCGGAGAGGGTGACGGTGTCGTTGCCCGCGCCGCCCGCCAGCGTGTCGGTCGCGGTGAGCGCATTGGCCATGGCGAAGGTGTCGTTGCCCGCACCGCCCGTGGCCGTGTCGTCGCCGCCATGGGAGAGATCGAAGGTGGTGGCGCCGCCGCCGCTCGTCAGCACGTCGTTGCCCGCGCCGCCGATCAAGGTCATCGGGGTGGTGGTGGCGGCGGAGCCGTTGAAGGTGGCGCTGTTCGCCGCGGCCAGCGCGCTCGCGTCCACCGTCAGGGCCGTCACGCCCGTTACAGTCGCGGAAGAGAGTGTGAGGACGTAGCTGTTCCCGGCGGCGAGATCGAATTCCTTGATATGGGTGAGGTTGGTGGTGGCGGTGAGCGCGTTGGCGCCGGTGTAGTCGCCTGCGAGCTGCACGATGCCCAGGCCGGTGCCGCCGTTGAGCGTGTCGCTGCTGTTCAGCGTGGCGCCCATGATGAAGGTGCTACCGCCCGTGGCGCCGCCGGTGCCCTTGTCGTTGCCGCCTTCGCTGAAGTCGAACACCGCGCCGAGCGCGCCGGAGGTAAAGGTGTCGTTGCCCGCGCCGCCGGTGAAATGGAACGTGCCATCGGTTTCGGCCGCGCCATTGAAGCTGTCGGTGTCGCTGGCGCCGAGCGCGCTGGCGTCCACCGTCAGCGTCTGTCCGGCGGCGACGTTGGCGTCCACGCTGGTCAGCGCGTAGGTGTGGCCCGCGCCCAGGCGGATGGTTTCGACATTGGCGAAATTGTTGGCCGAGAAGGTGGTGCTGTAGCGGCTGTTGAGGAACACCACGTCGCTGCCCGCGCCGCCGTCGATGGTGTCGCCGGCGGAAAGCGCACCGGCCAGCACGAAGGTGTCGTTGCCCGCGCCGCCCGAAGCCGTGTCGTCGCCCGCCTTGCTGAGGTCGATCGTGTCCGCGCCCAAGCCGCCGGTGATGTTGTCGTTGCCCGCGCCGCCGATGACGTCGAGCGCGGCAGTGCTGGCGGCGGATGCGCCATTGAAAGTGAGCACGTTGGCGGCGGCGAGCGCGGAGGCGTCCACCGTCATGGACGCGCCGCCCTTCACGGTGCTGGCGGAGATGGTGAGGTTGTAGTCATGGCCCGCGTCGAGCGCCATGGTCTCGACGTTCTGCACCTGCGTGCCGGTCAGGGTGATGGCATGCGCGCCGGTGTAATCGCCGTCGAGCACGATCTTGTCCGCGCCCGCCTGGCCGTCCACCAGCGACGACGCGCCGAAGGTGGTCTGCGTCACGGTGTCGAAATTGAAGATGTCGTTGCCGGTGCCACCGATCAGCGTGGCGGCGCCCGCGCCCGCGTTGATGGTGACGCGACCGGCGGTTTCCTTGTGCGCGTCGAAGGTGAGGCCGTCGCCGGTGCCGAGCTGCGTCGCGTCCACCGTCATCAGCGCGCCGGTGAGGATGCCGCCGCCGGTGGTGAGGTTGTAATCGAAGCCTCCAGCCAGCTGGACATTCTCGATGCTGGTGAGCGTGGCGTGCTGCATCACCAGATTGTAGTTGCCGGCGAGCTGCAGGGTGTCGGCGCTGCCGTTGCCGTTCAGGCGATCCGTGGCGGCCAGGTTGGCGCCCATGCTGATCGTGTCGCTTTTCGAGCCGCCGGTGATCTCGGTGAGGCCCGCGCCGCCCTTGAAGAGGAATGAACCGTCCGTCTCATGCGTGCCGCTGAAGATGAGCGTGTCGGCGGCGCCTTCCGCACTCGCATCCACCGTCATGGTGGCGCCGGCCGCCACGTTCGTATCGTTCGTTACAAAATGATAGTTGTGGCCGCCGCCCAGCACGAAAGTGTCGATGTCGCGCAACGTCGCGTTGGTGAAGCCGAAGGAATAGTCGCCGGAAACCGTGATGGTGTCGTTGCCACTGGTGCCGTCGATGCGGTCGGCGGCGGTCAGCGCCG
The DNA here is from genome assembly GCA_036490345.1 of Rhizomicrobium sp. Classification (GTDB taxonomy): domain Bacteria; phylum Pseudomonadota; class Alphaproteobacteria; order Micropepsales; family Micropepsaceae; genus Rhizomicrobium. The sequence goes on from DASXEA010000002.1 coordinate 43,911, forward strand.
CGCCCATGTTGACGTGATCGTCACCCGCGCCGCCCACCACGCGGATGGTGCCGTCGGTCTCGGCGGAACCGTCGAAAGTGAGCGTATTGCCCGCAGTCAGGCCTTGCGCGTTGATGGTGAGCGAGGCGCCGGCGGCGACGTTCGCGTTGTTTTCCGTGATGTTGTAGCTGAAACCGTCCGCCAGCTTGATCTGTTCCACGCTCGTCATGGTGGTGGCGCCGAGCACCAGGCCGGCCGAATAATCGCCCTTCAGTTCGATGGTGTCGCTACCCGCTCCGCCATTGACCGTGTCGGCGGCGGTGAAGGCGGCCGCGAAATTGACGGTATCGTTACCTGCGAGGCCGGAGACAGTGTCGTTACCGCCTTGATAGACATTGAAAAAATCGTCTCCCGAGGTACCGGTAAGATTGTCATCGCCCGCAGTGCCATTAATGGTCGTCATATCACGTTCCCCGAATGAATTGCCGGAGAGGATCGCGAAATGCAGCCGAAAGCAAGAGACGCGGTTTTTCTTAACTTAAGACGGGAAACGTGATGCTTCGTCCAGTCGGTCTTGCGTGATTCCCGTCATGCGATTGTGCGATGGGCGCGGGCGGGTATCGCGATTTGGCGGATGGCGGGAAGCGCACAAAGGCGGGCGCGAAGCAGGCAGGAACCGCCCTTCGCCTTCGCGTCTGGCGCGCATCAGCAAGCCTTCCTTCTCGATCAGCTGTATCACGCGCCTGATGAGTGCGAGACGCAAGAGCATCGCTGTTTCGCTTTCACGCGGGCGGACGAAGCCGTATCCGCCAGGCGTGGCCCGGCAAGCGCCTCTAACGCTCTAAGGCGCCGTCACGACCTGTGTGCGGTTGCCGGCGGGGTCGTAGCTATAGGTGATGACCATGCCGTTCGTATAGGTGGCGGTCGCTACGCGGCCGAGCGTGTCGTAGGTGTAGGTTGTCGCGGCCAAAATGGGGCTCGAAAATAATAGCGCCGCTGCAGTGAGAAGAATCATGCGCGTCATGGCAAACTCCTCAGGCCAAAAATCCAACACCCGAGACTCTACAAACAAGCGCGGCGCACATGCAAGATGCGGCCATCTTCGTTTGCATAATTGAAGTTGAACTTATGCGTTTGCAACGAACTTCAAAATAATCTGTTCCGTACAAGGACTTGAATTCTCAAATTTGAATCGAATTGTCCAACGATCGTGCAGTCAAGAATTGCCGGAGAATTTTTCTTTTCATTCGTCACGTTGACGGCGTCTGTGTGCGCTCATAGCGTGAATTCGTCTGGAGCCGATTGCGGCGTAACGTTTGCCGTGACGGCCCGTTTATTTTGCGAGGCGGCGAATGCGTGTCTCCCGGTCGGCTTTTTGGGCGCTTTCTGTTTTTGCGGCTGTTTCTTTGGGTTGTATCGCGCTCGTGGGGATCGTTCCGGCGCGCAGCCAGATGCCGCCCACCTATCTCCCTTCGATCAAGATCGGAACGGCTGCGTTTATCGCGCCGGGTACCAACGCCAACCAGGGCGACCATTTTTACGGCACCAGCACGACATCCACCGACGGCCTGGCGGCCATCACCGG
>DASXEA010000014.1:0-2044 GCA_036490345.1 Rhizomicrobium sp.
CGGCCTCGCGGACCTTTTCGGTCGTCGGAACGGCCGACTCTGGTGGGCGTTCGTGGGTGTCGGAATCATCGTCACGGCGGCAGGCATCTATCTCGGAATCCGAAATTACCAATTGTCGGCTTTTTTCCACGGCATATTGAAACCGTAACCTCAGCCCGGTTTCGGGCAGGCGCGAACCCATTTCCAGGTCTCCTCGCGCGTGGACGTCATTCCCGGCATCGCGGCCCGATTGACGTATGGCTTGGCGGCGATGTCGTCGAGTGGAATTATCGAAACCCTAACAAAGGGAGACCAGGCGTGCCGAACATCGCGCTGACATTTGCATCCGGGCCTTATGACAGAATGCAGGCGCTGCGCGAGGGCGCTATCCGCCCGACTGGCATAGACCTCACCTATCTGACAATGCAGCCCGCGGAAATCTTCTGGCGCATGCTGCAATACAAGGAGTTCGACATTTCGGAGATGTCGATGTCCAACTATCTGATGGCGGCGAGCCGGGAGAATTGTCCGTTCGTCGCCATTCCGGTGTTTCCATCCCGGGTATTTCGCCACGGCTATATCTTCATCAATGCCGACAAGGGAATTGAAATGCCGAGGGACTTGATCGGCCGCCGGGCCGGCGTCCCCGAATACAGTCAGACGGCCGCCGTCCATGCCCGCGCCGTGCTCGAGCACGAATACGGCGTGCCGCCGAGTGCCGTCGAATGGGTGCAGGGTCGTGCCGATCGGGCCGGTGTTTCGCTGCCGCCGAATATCCGCATCCAGCAGGCGCCAGTGGGCCACGAGCTGAGCGACATGTTGGAGCGCGGCGAGATCGACTTTCTGGTGACTGGGAACAATCCGGCGAGCTTCCGGCGCCGGTCGCCAAAGGTGCGGCGCCTGTTTCCAAACTACCGGGAGCTCGAAATCGCTTATTTCAAGAAGACGCGAATCTATCCGATCATGCATCTGGTCGTCATCAGGAAGGATGTGTTCGACCGCCATCCATGGGTTGCCTCGAGCATGTACAAGGCGTTGTGCGGCTCCAAGGAGTATTGCTACCGCACGATGCAGGAAACGGGCTCCTCAAAGGTGTCGCTCGCATTTCTGCAGCCGCTCATCGAGGAGGAAAAGGAAATCTTCGGTGAAGACTGGTACCCTTATGGGATCGAGCCGAACCGTTCTTCGATCGAAGCCGCCATCCGGTTCGGTTACGAACAGGGCCTGTGTCCGCGCATGCCATCGCTGGACGAATTGTTTGCGCCCAACACGCTGCGCGACATTCCGCTTGGCGAAGGCCAGTTCATTTGGTAGGTGGCAGGACACTTCCTCTCAGGCGGCGAGCCGATGCCACTGCCAGACGGGTGTTGTTAGTGCCCTTTGTGATGCTCCTCGCGGCGCTGCTTGCCGCTTGCCTTGCGATCCCGCAGCAGGCGGCCGCGGAGGATTTTTACGCGGGCAAGACGCTCACAATTCTCGTCGGCTTCTCGGCGGGCGGCGGGTTCGACATCAACGCCCGGGCGTTGGCGCGTTATCTCGGACGGCACATCCCCGGCACGCCGACTGTGCTCGTGGACAACATGCCGGGCGCGTCGAGCGCGACTTCGATCCTGTATTTGGACAACAGGGCGCCGCAGGACGGCACGTTCATCAACACCTTCAATTTCGGGTTGCTGAGCGCTTCGCTGCTGCGGCCCAATCTGGCGACGTTGGATCTGCGCAAATATGCCTGGATCGGCAGCATCAGCGAGGACCTCACCGCCTGCTATGTGCGGGCTAATCTTGGACCGAAGACGATCGCTCAGCTGAAAGCGTACGGCCCGGTTCATTTCGGCACCGACGGTGTCGGCACATCGGAAGACATCAACGAGCGCATTTTGCGGTCGGTGGTCGGTCTCGACATCCGCCAGGTCGGTGGCTACGCCGGCAGTGCCCAGGTCCGGCTTGCGATCGAGCGCGGCGAGCTTGACGGCGACTGTGGCGCCTGGAGCAGTCTTCCCGACGACTGGATCATGCAGAAGAAAATCAGCCCGCTGTCGCGCTCGGGAATGGCGCTGCCCGCGGG
>DASXEA010000060.1:0-2293 GCA_036490345.1 Rhizomicrobium sp.
GTCGAGCATGAGGCGGCGCATGCGAACGCGACTGCCGACGTGTTTATCGGTTGGATTGGGAATCTTTGGCACGCGGTCCTCCAGACTGAGGGGCGAAGTCTAGCCATACTTGGGCCCTTTTGAAATGCGGCCGAATTGCTCGGGCGGGATTTGCTTCGCGGCACAAGTTTTGTAGGCTCGGCTAGGCGGCGCTAGGCAGGGCAGGCTTCCCGTGCAAGATATCGTCACAGCGCCGGGCGTTGAGATGGAGACCGACGCTAAGACGCGGGTCTTCATCTCCTATTCGCGCAAGGACATGGCGTTCGCGGATCGGCTCGAAGTGGCGCTGAAGGCGCGCGGGTTCGAGGTTTTGATCGACCGCGAGGAGATCTACGCATTTGAGGATTGGTGGAAGCGCCTCCAAGCGTTGATTGCTCGCGCGGATACGGTCGTCTTCGCGCTCTCTCCGGACGCGGTCGCGTCTCGTGAGGCACTGAGGGAAGTCGAGTACGCGGCATCGCTCAACAAGCGTTTCGCTCCGATCATATGTCGTCGCGTCGAAGATACAGCCGTGCCGGAGGCGCTGCGGCGGCTCAACTTCATTTTCTTCGACGATCCCGCGCAATTCGAAACGAGCGTTGATAAGCTCGCTACTGCACTCCAAACCGATATCGCGTGGATCAGGCGGCACACCGAGTTCGGCGACAGCGCGCGCCGGTGGGTGGAAGCTGGACGGCCAGGCGGAATGCTGTTGCATCCGCCCGTGCTTGATCAGGCAGAGGCGTGGCTCACGTTTCGTCCAGGCGGGGCGCCGGCGCCGACTGCGGAAACAGAGGCTTTCCTCGTGCAGAGCCGTAAAGCGATGCTCGGTACGCAGCGGCTTCGGCGCCTGGTTGCTGCCTCGATGTTTGCGCTGCTAGTCGGAATAATTCTCGGTCTCGTCGGATGGATCAATCAGACGACGATCTCGGACGAGTGGCGCCTTCTGACCGTTATCCTGCCGTATGCGCGAGCGAACGTTCGACCCTATGTATTAAGCACAACCAAAGAGCTGTCGCTCAAGCCGGGCCACTCGTTCAAGGAATGCGCCCAGGACTGCCCGGAAATGCTCGTTGTCCCAGAAGGGTCGTTCACGATGGGAGCGCCGCCGACGGAAAGCCAGGAGGTGCTATACAGCCTGGAAATTCCACAACACGAGGTGACCTTTGCACGGCCGTTCGCGGTGTCGAAATACGAAGCGACCTTCGCCGATTGGGATGCGTGTGTCGCCGGCGGAGGCTGTAGTGGCTATAGGCCGAATGATCAGAATTGGGGCCGCGGCCGGCAGCCTTTGATCAACGTGAACTGGGACGATGCACAGCAATACGTAGCGTGGCTCTCGCTGGTGACGGGCAAAACTTATCGGCTGCTGTCCGAGGCCGAATACGAATATGCCACGCGCGCAGGCACAACGACGGCCTATCCTTGGGGCAACGATATCAAGCTCAATGGACAGCCGATGGCCAACTGCAATGGCTGCGGCAGCAAGTGGGATCTTGCACAAACGGCGCCGGTGGGCTCCCTTCCTCCGAACAATTTCGGATTGTATGAGATGGTCGGCAACCTATTTGAGTGGGTAGAGGATTGCCGCCACGAGAATTACGCCGGAGCACCGGCGGATGGCACGCCCTGGCTGGCCGAGACACGCGGCTACTGCGACAATCGTGTAATTCGCAGCGCCGCGAATGGCAATCCGGCGGGCGCGGTCCGGTCCGCCTTCCGTTCCGCGAGTCCCAACGGCGCTCGGGTCAGTTTTCTCGGCTTTCGGGTTGCACGCACGCTGGAGACGCGGTGAAAGAGTTCATTTACAAGGAATTGAGGTTGCCGCAGTCGCCGTTGCGATAGTCGTCGATGCGCCATCCGATGGGACGATCGAGGAGGCTTCGATGAAGACGGTTCTTGTTGATGTGGAGGCGACGCTATTTTGGCCGTGACGTTTGAGCCATAAACGGCTACTGGAAATTCCATCCTGAATTGTTGCTCACATTAACAGAGTCAGTCGTGTTGAAGGTCGCACCACCAGCCGCTGCGCTGTCCTGGATTGTAAGGAAGCTGAAGGATGCGCCGGTTGGCACGCCGTATCTCGATCCGACCACGGGTAAATGGAAACGATGGGGCATGCCCGAACTTGTGCCGCTTCCGCGTCCATTTAATTGTCCTCCCGGCAGAAGCGTCTGCTGATGAATGGCTTTTGCGTCAGGGATGGAAGCCGGATGGCGATGACGCGTAGCGTCTGAGTTCACGACAGCCCGACCCGCAAGGGGGACGCCCCGTA
>DASXEA010000073.1:0-150457 GCA_036490345.1 Rhizomicrobium sp.
TCACGTTCAAGGTCAGCGAGGTTTCGTACGAGATGCTCAAGGCGCAGCCGGGCTTGCGTCCGGCGCCGTATCTTGCGTCGCGCGGCCTGAAATGGATCCAGCATTTCGCGAGGCCTGGACTGTCCGACGATGAACTGCGGACCTACATCAGCCATTCGCACGGCATCGTTTCGCAAGGTCTGTCCAAAAAGAGACGAATCGAGCTTGGACTTGTCGCGACGTAGTGGGCGGTCAGCAATGCGGTGACACGAGCAACGATCCCCTTTGAGACTCAGCTGAGAGGAGCGTTTGCCAAATCTGGGACGCCATACGGAAATTGCCAACTTGCGAAAAATGGCAGCAAATCAGAGACGCTTGGTTCAATTCCCGTGTCTGAACTGCAGTGACGTCTAATTCAAAATCGATTCCGAGAAATTCGGGACGCCATACGGAAATCGCCAACCCGCGAAACGGGCCGTCGTTTCAGGTAACATGTCCCGGATTTTCGCATTGTGACATTGCCCTTTTCCTTTCCAGATGGAGGTGACGGAGAACACGGGTATACGCATTGTCTTCGATGGCCAGCAGGTCGAAAGCCTTAAGCCCAAGGTCGCCCGACGGATTGACCTCGGGGTGTACCCCCCTCTATCGGCGGCGCATGGCCCGGATGCGCGACGACATTTCGAAGCGGCTGGCCCGCATGGCGCCGTCCGGAACCGCGATTCGCGCCGATACAACCGCTCTCACCATCGGCGGACGCGCCACGCCGTGGTCGGACATCGCCATTGAAACAGCGGAGATCGTCACCGTGTCCGTTCCTGAAGGTGAAGATCACTATCGCGCCGATGCGGTCGTGCTCGCCACACCGGGCGGGTCGGTGGTCCCGGATCAGGCCGTGATCTCGAATGGCGCTCAGATCGTCAACAAGGTCCTGCGAACCCTGGGTGTCGAATTCCGCTGATATGGGTTCGCGCGGGGCTGGTGCATCAAGTCTGACACTTGCACCCCAACCGTCCGTCATGGCCGGTCGGCCGGCAAATCGCCGTGACAGATGCGGCGAGCTCTCATCGAGATCGCGATTTGTCCGGCGTACCGGCCATCCCTGACCACGTCCGTGCGCATGGGTGGCCGGAACGCCTTACCCACCGCGCCAGGCGCGGTGGTACAGGCCGCCCGGCCATGACGGGTGGTTTGTGATGGCCGAATCCGGCGACGGTTAAGTGGCAATCGGAGCTTTTGCGTCGAAAATGTCACCAGATTTTTCTGCAATCGATGGGGCGTCCCCAAGTTCGTCGACACTTGCATCCCGAAATTTCGTCATGGCCGGTCGGCCGGCAAATCGCCGTGACACACGCACAGAGCTCTCATCGAGGTTGCGATTTGTCCGGCGTACTGGCCATCCATGGCCACCTCCCAAATCGTGGTTCACAATCTATCGCCGGTCCAGGAAGCCGCGGCCTTCGAAGATCGCCGGCTTCGCCTTCTCGATTCGCGCCGTCCGCGTCGCAGACTGTTTCGCATCGGTGAAGTGATAGAGATATCCCCGTTGCCGTCCCGGCGTCAGCGCCGCAAAGGCGCGCTTGAATTTGGCATCCTTGCGAAACGCCGCCTCCAACTCCGCGGGCAGGGGAATCTCGACGGGCTTCTTCTCGACCTTCAATCCGGCCTTGGCGGCGGCGATAGCCTCGCGAACATAAGCCTTGATGGTGGGCGCCTTCGCGGCAATCTCCTGCGCGCTGGTGAATTTCAGCACGCGCGCCACCCGCACCCGCCCAAGCTGCACCAGCAGCTTCTTGGGGTCTTTCAGCAGCACACCCTGGAAAAAGAGCAGCGCGCAATATTCCTTGAAGCCCTGGATGAGGACGACATTGGTGCCGTCCTGCATGTAGCAGGGCTTGCCCCATTTGCATGCTTCTTCCAGGTCGAAGCCGGACAGGATTTTTTGCAGCGTGGCAATCTCGCTTTGCCAGCGTTCGCGATACGCCATCTCCATGCGGCACCTCCATCCTCGAGGAAGGTACCACAGGTCTGTTTCGCCGGGCACGACTGTCGGATAATTGTCGGATCGGGCGGGGCTCGTTCGTCCTTGGACTGATTTAGGGAGTAGCAGAGATGCCCAATACCATACGCCTGCACCGCGTTCTGATGACGAGCCCGGAGAAAATCTACCGCGCGTTCCTTGAGGCCGATGCGCTCGCGAAATGGCTGCCGCCTGACGGCTTTGCCTGCACCGTTGACCGGCTCGAGGCGAAGGTCGGCGGCACGTTCAAAATGTCGTTCCGAAATTTCACGACCGGCCACAGCCATGCCTTCGGCGGCACCTATGTCGATCTCATTCCCGGCGAGCGGCTGCGGTATACGGACACGTTCGACGACCCCGGCCTGCCCGGGGAGATGGAGGTGGCCGTGACCTTGAAGAAAGTCCTGGTCGGCACGGAGATCGACATTGTCCAGGCCGGGATCCCGGATGCGATCCCGCCCGAGGCGTGCTACCTCGGCTGGCAGCAGTCCCTATTGAACCTGGCAAAACTTGTCGAGCCGGACATCAGACAATAGCCGAAGCCAGAGACACGACGGCCATGGCATAACGGCGCCGCGCCCGACGGCGGACTCTTGGTTTGGGGGCGCTTTGGCATGGGTGCATTATCGCATGTCGATTCCGCGGAGCAAGCGATGAAGAAGCCGGTCAGCAAGTTTGCTTTGGTGCTCTGGCTCTTGGCAGCCATATATGCCGCCTTTCAAATCGGCCTGTGGTTCTATTTCAGGCACATGGACCGGGAACTAATAGACCTGCAGGCGGCATTGATACGGAGTGGACGGCCGGGGGAGCAACTCCCGGATTTTTCGCGGTTCTTGAGCACTCCACCAAATTTCGTTCTGGAGATAGCCGTGCTCGCCTCCCTCGGGATGCTTATCGAAACCGGGGATAAGATTCGATGGTTGCTGGAGCGCAGGCCAAACTAGGGAACAAAATTTACGAGTGCTTGTTTCCACCCGCATTTGTCGTGGCGCGTGAAACGCGACATGTTGGCGCCACAACGAATCTGGATCGGGCGGGCTTCGACGAACATGAAGAATGGGATCTCTGTTGCCGCGCTGGCCTGCGCTCTGGCGTTCGGCACGGGCCATGCGGGTGCTGGCGAAAGCGCCGAAGCCTTCGTGAAAGGCCTCTACGCCGCCTATGTGCCGCATGGCCATCCGGTCGCCTTCGACTACCCCGATGCGAAGGCGATCGCGGACGCGCCGATGCTGGAGCTGCTGCATCGCGACCAGGTGAAGGCGCACGGCGAAGTGGGCGCGCTCGATTCCGATCCCGTCTGCCAGTGTCAGGATTGGGAACACATCAAGGTGGTGTCGGAGCGGACGCTCTCCAGCGCGCCGGGAACGGCGACGGTGGAAGTGAAACTCGAAGACGGATCGGGGAAGGATATCTGGCGCCAGACCGTGCGCTTCGATCTCGTCCAGGCGGGCGGCGCCTGGAAAATTCACGACATCCACACGCAGGACATGCCAAGCCTGATCGCACTGTTTCGCGACGCCAAATATTGAGAGGTACGGAAAAATTCAGCGGGTGGCAGATATGGTCAAGCGATCGCGACTGAACGTGATTGACCGCTGCGAGAGAATGCGATGACACGAACAACGATCCCTTTGAGACTCAGCAGTTGGGAACGTTGGTGCTGTCACTCGATTGGTGCTTTCGTACTCTGTATCCACTTCGGGTGGAACGCGGTCACAGCCCCCCGTTCAAATCTTACCCTCACTTAATCGTCGGCGTTTTTCAACAGCCCGTTAGCTGCACGTATGGTATATCACTTGGCACTACATCCGATGTTGCTGGCGCTTTATTGGGTGGACAGCCGGACAATATCCGGGTTGGGCCGTAGGAGTGCGGTCTATGCCGATGCCATATCCGACCAAAGTTCTTGTAGTATTAACCGGAATTTTTGTGTGGCTTGGAAGCCTTTACCTAGGCATGCACACTGGGTGTGAAGCTTATGAACAAACGCCCGCTATATCTGATTTTCATCACTTCGCCCTGCCGGCCTATAATGGGCACGAAGGAAAATTTCAATTTTTACTTGGGCCTACTTTAACTTCTCTATTCCTCGGAATGGCTGGTTTGAGCATTTCTGAACGATCTATTCAAAAAGTGAGATGGATGAAAATTTATTTGCTGAGTTCATTCATTCTGAGATCTGCTCTCGTAGGCCTGGGTGGCATTTTGTTCTTGGGTATTACCTACAGTAACTCGCACTATGCGATCATGGCTACGAAAAGGCTCCAGTGGGTGCCCGACGTGTCGCATCAAGATTCAGTTGCTAAATTTTGCAATCTTGTCACTGGCTAGGCTCATGACCCATTGATTGATCCAGAAGATGACGGTTGCTGCGATGAAGCGGTTGTAGATAGTCTTGTGCACCCCGTAGTCCTTCGGCACATCACGCCAGCGCAGTCCGATGTGGATGGTGAAGATGATTCCGGAGATCACACGCCGGTCACCGACCCGCGCGATGGCATGCGACAGGGGGGAAATACGGCTCGATCCGGCGCATCTGCGCTCGTGACAGCCAAAACAGATCACTCATCGAAGCACCTCCGGCGCCATCAATGAATCAATCCATCGCCACGGCCACAAGCAATTTCATGGGTCCTGAGCCTGGTTCATGATGCAGATTGCGATGCTGTGCGGGTTCGTGACGTCATACCCCGTCAATTGATGGCTCATCATGATCGGTGTGAAGGAGAAAATACAAGTCTGGTGAGACTGCCTCATCGCGGATAGGCCTGGATGCCGGCCGCCACCGCGTCGGCGACGTGCTCCTTGGTGATGACACCTATGATGTCGGCCGCGCGCGGCACGTGGAAGCGCGAATTGCCTTCGCGTACGACCAGCGCCATCACCCCATTCCTGCGCCAGAGCCGGACGATCACGTCGAACGCGACGTCGCTTTCTCGCACGATGGTGAAGCGCCGGTTCGCCACGTCGCCGAAGGTGATGCCGGCGCCAAGGTCGGCGGCGGTGCTGCGCAGCCCGGTGTTGATCCGCACCGCGCCCGTAATCTTTTCGCCGCTGGTGACTATCACGTGGCGCATGCCGTCGCGATGCTCGGGTCGCTGTAGGAAAGCATCGAGACGCGTCTCGGCGGGGACAAGCAGAAACCGTGTCTCCATAACGTCCCTTGCCGCGCGTACAAGGAACATGTTGGCGTGCAGCGCCTTGGGGATTGCATGGCCGCGGCCGACGAGCTTGGCGGTGTAGATGTTCTCGCGCGACAGCGCCCGCCGCACGCCGAGCCCCGCTGCGACGGCCAGGATCATCGGCAGCACGATGTGGTAGTCGAGCGTCATCTCGAAGATCATCGTGACGGCGGTCATCGCCGCACCGGTACCGCCGCCAACCATTGCTCCCATGCCGACCATCGCGAACGCCGGGACATCGATTCCGAGGCCTGGTAGCAATAGCGCTGCAAACGTTGCGAAGGCTGCGCCCAAGGTCGACCCCATGAATAGCGATGGCGAGAAGATGCCGCCCGATGAGCCGGCGCCGAGGCTGGTCGAGGTCACGAACAGCTTGCAGACGAAGAGAAGGACCAATACCCAGCCGGTTGCGCTCCAGCCGTTGAGGATCGCCTGAATTGTTGAGTAGCCGACTCCCTCTACAAAGTAGTGGCCGAAATTTTCGTGCAGTCCGTAGAAGACACCGCCGACCAGCAGCATGCCGAAGGCGTGCCGTGTGTAGCGGCCCGGCACTTTCTCGAGCGCATCCTCCGCCAAATGCAGCGTCTTGATGAACAAAGCACCGGCGACACCGCAGATTGCCCCGAGCAGCACGTAGAGGCACAGCGTCGCCAGCGCCAGCGTCGGATGAGCAAGCGGCAGTGCGTCGATCGGCGGCACACTGAACGCTGGCTGCGGGCCGAAGACGAGGCGACCGATGAAGGTCGCTGTTCCGGTTGCAGCGGCGACCGGAAGGAAGGTGTTGACACTGACCTCGGGCAGCATCAGCTCGATGGCGAACATGACGCCGCCGATCGGCGTGTTGAATGTCGCGGCAATGCCCGCCCCGGCGCCCGCGGCGACCAATGTAATGCGCTGCCCGGCCGGCATCCTGATGAGTTGTCCGAGGGTCGAGCCGAGCGCTGCGCCGATCTGGATGATCGGCCCTTCGCGGCCGACGCCTGCACCACTTCCGATTGCGAACGCCGAGGCCAGCGATTTGGCAACCGCGACAATCGGGCGGATACGTCCGCCATTGTAGTAGACCGCATCCATGACCTCAGGCACGCCATGGCCCTTGGCCTCGGGCGCGAAGTGCGCGACGATAAAGGTGACGGCAATAGCGCCGACGGCCGGGACGGCGATCACCCACGGTCCCCATGGATTGAACGGCGTGAAGACGCTGCTGTCGTAAGCAAATGAGAACTGCCGCAAGAAGAACAGGTTATGGACGAGGCCGATCAGCTCGCGGAAGGCATAAGCGCCGATTCCGGTAACGATGCCGACGCCGATGGCGAACAGGGTCATCGTAATAAGACCGAATGGCGCTATCCCGACTTCCCATCCCGGTAGCGCAGACGTCGGTACCGAGGGTGCGGCAGCGGCCGCGCCTATCGGGCCATTAGCCTCCGCCGCGGATCCCGTAGGCATATCGTGAATAGTCTCAGCCAACTGTATCTCCGCATTTTGCAGGGGAACCACGCTACAGCCGAAAGTAATCGCTTCAGGGCCGTTCTTCCAACGCCATGTAGTGGGTAATCAGGCGCGCTCTCAGACCGACCTCCTCAAACGACAACAGAAAAACGAGTCCATCGGACGGCGCTGACGGAAGCGAAATTCCGGAAGCCATGCTCATCATCGAAGCGCATAATTCTATAGTGATTTTCGGAAATGAGGATGGATTCCGGATCCGCCGGCGGTTTGAGTTGCTGGAACCCCGGCATTCCCAAACGTCGTCATGGCCGGCCGGCCGGCAAATCGCCGTGACATATGCGGAGAATTTGCATCGCGGTCGCGATTTGTCCGGCGTGCCGGCTATCCATGACCCGCCTCTGTGCGCATGGGTGGCCGGGGCGCCTTACCCACCGCGCCAGGCGCGGTGGTACAGGCCGCCCGGCCATGACGAATTGGTGTGGGCGGCACCAAACGTCGGAATTGCAACCACGAGTGCCGCCCCGATGGACGCCGCCGCGGTGACGGGTTGAGCTGTTGGAACCCTTGCATTCCCAAACGTCGTCATGGCCGGTCGGCCGGCAAATCGCCGTGACACATGCGCAGAGCTCTCATCGAGGTCGCGATTGGTCCGGCGTACCGGCCATCCATGACCACCTCTGTGCGCATGGGTGGCCGGGACGCTTTGCCCACCGCGCCAGGCGCGGTGGTACAGGCCGCCCGGCCATGACGAATTGATCTGCTGGATTGGAGCCGACCCTTGCATCCCCAAACGTCGTCATGGCCGGTCGGCCGGCAAATCGCCGTCACACATCGGAGAATTTGCACCGAGGTCGCGATTTGTCCGGCGTACCGGCCATCCATGACCACCTCTGTGCTCATGGGTGGCCGGGACGCGCTACACTGCGCTACGCGCCGCCCGGCCATGACGAATTGTTGTGGGCGGTACCAAACGTCGGAATTGCAACCACGAGTGCCGCCCCGATGGACACTGCCCAGGTGACAGTGTGATCCTTGCGATGCACATGTCACCACGCGCGAGGACAATCCATGATCAGGACGGCCTGCCATTGCGGCGCGGTGCGCTTCGAGATTGCCGAGGCGCCCGAGTGGGTGCTCGATTGCAATTGCACATTGTGCCGTCGCATAGCGGCGCTGTGGTCCTATTATCGCGGCGAGGATGCCGGCAAGCTGCTTGTCGTCCCGGCGCGCGGCGCGACCGAAATCTATTCCTGGCTCGATCACGACATCGGAACGCACCGCTGCCGCACCTGCGGTTGCGTCACCCATATCGAGCTGCTGACCTCCGATCCGCCGGCGCTCCTCGGCGTGAACATGCGAATGATGACCGGCGGCCTCGATCCCAAAAGCGTGCGCGTCGTGCAGGTGGACAACGGCCATACGGGATGGTTCTGGACGACATCCGACGCGCCGCCGCGAGCGTCGGATCATCCGCTCATGCCGCCGGATTGGCGGTGAACACAGGACGGGGTTCGAGCGAGCACGCGACGCGTTCGCTCAACGGTTCTGCAAACCTTCAACCACAACGTGTCATCCCGCTTGCGCGGGGATGACACGCTGTGGAAAGGGAGGGCAGGCCGAATGCCTCGATCTTTCTTCCGGAGTCCTCCCATGAACCCCATCATCACCGCCTTTGAACGCTCGCCCGATCGCGGCCAGGGGCTGGCGCGCGACATGCGCGTGCGCTGGGCGCTGGAGGAAGTGGGCCAGCCCTATGAGGTGCGCCTGGTCTCGTTCGCGGCGATGAAGGAGCCGGCCCATCTTGCGCTCAATCCCTTCGGACAGATTCCCACCTATGAGGAAGGCGATCTTGCGCTCTTCGAGTCGGGCGCGATCGTGCTGCATATCGCCGAGGGGCATGAGGGCCTGTTGCCGGCCGATGCGAAAGCGCGGGCGCGCGCCATCGCCTGGATGTTTGCCGCGGTGAACACGGTGGAGGCGCCGATCCTCGATCTGGTGATCGCGAAGCTGGTGGAGGCCGACAGGCCCTGGAGCAAAGAACGCAAGCCATTGGTCGAGGAGCGCGTGCGCGCACGGCTGACGCAGCTCGCGGCGCGGGTCGGCGACGCAGAATGGCTCGACGGCGCCTTCAACGCCGGCGACCTCATGATGGTGTCGGTGCTTCTGCGGCTGAAAATATCCGGCATGCTGGACGCGTTTCCCAACCTCGCCGCCTATGTCGCCCGTGGCGAAGCGCGTCCGGCCTACCAACGCGCCTTCGCCGCGCAACTGGCGGTTTTCACCAAACAATCGGCGGAGTGAAGCCCGTTCACGCCAGGGGCGGCAGCGAGAGTGGTCTACAAATGCGGGACCCAAGGAGACGGAATGGTGCACAGCGTTGAATCGGGAGCGTTGGCGGAACTGCTCGATGCCGGTTGGGCTTACCATGACACAGAGAGCGTGCGTCTCGCCTGTCAGCTCGAAGCCGTGCCGGAAGAGGGCGTAACGCCCGACGTCCTTGCCTCCTTCCTGCTTCTTTCTACGCATACGATGGGCGAGCATTTGGGCGATTGGGAACGTGCGCTCAGATTGGGCAAGCGCGTTCTCGGCAGCCGCACACCTGGCCCCGAAACGGCGAGGGCCTGGGGAAGGCTGTATGTCACCGCCATCCTTGCCGGCCATTCGATCGAAGCCGCAGGGTTCGAGCTTTCATATCTCAATGCCGTCGGCGGCGATTTCGACGTGGCCCTGCTGGATATGCGTTTCATGCTGGTCGGGGCTCTGGTCGGCGCAAAGCGCGCCGGCGAAGCGGCGACCCTTTATCGCAGCGCTCTGGATCTCGTCTGGCATGTTCGGCAATCGACGCTCCTGGATCAGACGATTGCGAGTGCCAGCAATAATCTCGGCTGGGAGCTTTATGAGAAGTCGGCGCGCGCAGCCGCCGAGAACACCCTGATGCGTCTTTGCGCCGAAACGAGTCTCACCACCTGGCTAAAATGCGGCAACTGGATCAATGCCGAGCGCGGTCATTATCTCAATGCGCTCGTCGCCAATGTTGCCGGCGATCCGGCATCGGCTCTCGTGCATGCCGACACGGCGCTTGCGATCATCGCCGCAAATGGCGAACGCCCCCTCGATGCCGCGCTGCTTCATCTCGCCCGCGCAACGTCGCTTGCCGCTTTGGGCGATGCCGACGGCAGGGCGGAGGCAATCGGCAACGCCGACTCGCTTGCATCAGGACTGAGCGCACCGGGATTGAAGGCGCAATACGAAGCCGAACGCATCAAGGAAGTTGCGTCTCTTCCATGAACAGGGTGTCGCCATTCGAGTCCGATGAAAATGCCGATGGCGGGTCTGCGGATCGCTCCGCCTTTACGGCATCGCAAGCTTTCTCACGGGCAAGAATCTAAAGTGCCAGTGAGGTTTGAGGCGGTCGCTGTATGGAGCCCTCCAGCTCCAGCATCTTCGCTTTCGTCTCCGCGCCGCCGGGTGCGGAGAAGCCGCCGATCTTGCCGCCAGCCGCCAGGACGCGGTGGCAGGGGATGATCAGCGCGACGGGATTCTTCGCCATGGCCTGGCCGACTTCGCGCGCCGCTTCCCAGTCGGCACGGCCAATGGTCTTTGCCAATCCGCCATAGGTCGTCGTTGCGCCGTACCCGATGCGGCGCGCGGCGGCGTAGATCTCGAGGAACAGATCGTCCTGGCCGGTCAGATCGAGCGTCAGATCCGAGAAATCGATGCGTTCGCCGGCAAAGTAGCGCGCCACCGCCGCGACCGCTTCGGCGATATGCGGCGGCGCGGGCATTTCTTCCGCGCCCGGCGTCCGGCGCAGCAGGTGGCGTCGCGTCGCGTCGGCATTGACCGATGGCAGCTGAAAGCGCGCGATACCGGCGGCGGTCCAGGCGAGGCCAGCATGGCCGAGTGCGGTCTCGAAAATGGTGTAGTGCGTGGTCATGGCACGAACATCGTGCCGCCGGCCCGCAAAAACAACCCGATTCCTGCGGCGAGGCGCGGGCTTCGTGTCATCCTGTTCGTGCGCCGCCGTCAGGCTGCGCTGAAAGAATCCGGCGTTGCCGCGCAGATTGGGACGGTACAGCACCGGGATTTTATGCGTCCGCGCCGGGATTTCCTGGACCTGAGAGAAGAGCGACAGAAGTTCCAATCCCGTTCATGGGATCGCTTCTTCTGTCACTCGGACTCCCGTGCTGGTACGTGTTTGTTCGGCTACTTCTTCGCCAGATCAAACACGACGCCATAGCCGCTGGTCCCGCCCCCGGCCGTGGTCCCATAGAAGGTTTTTTTGCTCGCAGTCAGCCCCGCCGAGTAGCCATAGCCGCCTGTCTCGGTGAAAGTCTGGAGCAGCTTTTCCTTGCCCTTGAGGGACATCTGATAGATCCCGCCGCACTGGCAGGTTGGATCGCCCCCGGTAGTTGCCGTGCTGTAGAGAGTCTTTCCCATCAACAGCATGTCGCCTTCCGGACCACCGCCATCAGCCCCGCCCGTAAAGTTGTAGAGCGTGATCAGAGTTCCACTAGGGCTCAATTTGAAAACCGTGCCGGCGCTGTTCGCACCGCCATCCACGGTGCTGCCATACAAATTGCCCGCGTTGTCGATCGCCAGACCACCATAAAGGAAACCGCCGTCGCTGCCTCCGGTGAAGCTGTAGAGGGAGGTGAAAGTCCCATCCTTGGAGATTTCGTAAACCGACCCTTCGCCAGCCGTGCCGCCAAAGGCCGTAACGCCGTACAGATTGCCGGACTTGTCGCTGACAACGCCATGCTCCGGATATTCGCCGTCGGTGTTGTTGAAGGCATGCAGAATGCTCAGCTTGCCCTTGGTGCTGAATTTGAACACTGTGCCGTAGCCGGGCGTGCCGCCGAACAGGGCGGTACCGTAGAAATTGCCTCTTTTGTCCTGGATCAGGCGCCCGCGGGACGAGTTGCCTTCGTCCGGAGCGAAGGTATGCAGCACCGTGTAGGTCCCATTCGCCGCGAGATCATAGATAATGCCGTTGCCGGTCGTCCCGCCTTCTTCGGTGGTTCCGATCATGTCTCCGTTCGACAGAATGGTGACCGCGCCATCAGGCTCGGTGCCGTCGCCGGTGCCGCCGAAGGAGTGAAGCAGCGTCTCGGTTCCACCCGCGAGTTTAAAGATCGTACCGGAACTGGCGGTGCCGCCGAAATCGGTCGTGCCATAGATATTGCCGCTCTTGTCGAGCGTGACTTCGGCGCCGGAGCCGCCGCCGTCACCGGGCGGTCCGGCAAAATCATGCAATACAGTATAGTTGAAGCGCGGCCGGCCGGCGGCGGTGTAGGCGGACGCGATATTGGCGACTGGCGCCGCTGTCAGACGTCCTGTCGCTGCGCGGATACGTTCCCAGTCGGCGCGTGAAACATTTCCTGCAGCGGCCTGCGTCAGGGCAGCGGCTGCGATTGTCGAGCCGAGCAGCGCGACACGAACGAGCGTGTGACTGATACGCATGAAATCCTCTCTTTGCTCTGTTGGCGAATGCCGGCACGCATTAAGCGCAACGCATGGCGCTGGTGCAACGAAAAATCCCGAAAAGCGCGCGGCGCGTATGCCGCACCGTGGCACCGGGCGGCGGTCGCAGATAGAGTAGGCAGATAGAGTAGACGGTGCAGGCGGTGTGACGACCGGGACAAATTGCGCAGGGCGCGAATCGCCGACAAATTCTCGCAATAAGACTGCGGCGGAACGCGGCCGCGCTCTTCGGAGTTAGATAAGCGGGGAGGTGGGCCAAATCAGCAAGGATCAGAAAGAGTGTGATGGGCAAATTTGGCGTAATTCTCGTCGCTGCACTCGTTATCGCCGGCACGGGCCTTCGCGCGGAGCCACAATTCCCGGCGTGGCATGCCGCGGGGACTACCACCGTCGTGACGCGCCCAGTCTCTTTCAGCAATGACGGCGCGAACCTGCGCGGAACGCTTTATCTTCCGCGGCGCGGCCATCCGGTTCCAGCGGTCGTCGTGTATCACGGCGCCTCTGAGCCTCTCGCCAGCACGCTGCTCTACCGTCACTTGAGCGAGGGCCTGCCGCAGATCGGCATCGCCGTGCTGCTGTTCGATCGGCGCGGATCAGGCACTTCGACGGGCAAGCCAGACGTGGCGTATCAGACCCTTTCCGATGACGGTGTAGCCGGTGCGAACGCCATTCGTGCCATCCCGGAGATCGATCCGTCACGCGTAGGCTATTGGGGAATCAGCCAGGGAGGCTGGCTCGCGACCCTGGCGGCGTCGCATGATCCGCGCGCAGCATTTGCGGTTGCGGTTTCAGCTCCTCTTGTATCGCCGGAACTCCAGATGGAGTTTGCGATGTCGAATCGCCTTCATGTCCTGGGCGTTGGCCAGCCGGGCATCGCTGCCATGCTCGACGCCAGATACAAGCTGGACGGCTATTTTTCGGGGCGAAATTCGCGCGATGCGGCCGTTGGCGCTCTTGCCAGGATCGCGACGCAGCCCTGGTACAGTCAGATGTATCTGCCCAAGCCGGACTCCGTCGCAAAAGACCCGTCGAAATCCTCCTGGCGCGGTGAGATGGACATCGATTCCTTTGCAGCCGTGGCAAAGGTAAGAATTCCGATTCTCTACATTCTCGGCGGCGAGGATCCCTGGATTCCTGTTGCGACGACGGTGGTGCGCCTTGGCGAACTTGCGCCCACCCATCCCCGTTTGCAATTTGCGGTAGTGCCGCGAGCCAATCACCTGATGACCGAGACGGCGCACGAGGCAATGGATGACGCCAGCCCGGCAAAGATCGCGACCGAGATGCCGCAATCGCCGGCCTACTTCATGCTTCTCGCCTCCTGGCTGGAGAAAACGCTCGGTGCGCCGCCCGCCGCACGCGCGAGATAGCGCATGAAATCCCGCCGGGCCGAAAGGCCGGGAGAGATTTCTCTCCCGGCCTTGTCGTTCAAAAACGGGACTACTGTTTGATTTGCCAGATGTTGCCTGGGAAGAAGCCGCTTTCGCCGGCGCTTCCCTGGCTTGTCCCATAGAGTTTGCCGTGCTTGCCGATCAGGACGGTCGAGTAGGCATATTGCGACTGCGCACCTCCCTGGAATGTGTAGAGCACGGTGGCAGTCCACTGATTGTTTTGTGCCGGCGTCAGTTTGAACACTTCGCCGAGGTTGTTTTCGCCATCCGCGAGTGTGGTGCCGTAGAGCGCGCCCGCCGCGTCCGTGGTCACCGTCTGCCAGGGCCCGTTGCCCGTGAAACAGCCTTGACAGGCGGGGATGTTGTAAAGCACGGCATAGTTGCTGCCGTCGGTGGCAAGCGAGAAGACGTTGCCATAGGCATTGTCGAAGCCGGCGGTGGTCCCGTAAAGCGTGCCGCTTCCATCCTGAATCAGGCCGTCGCGTGGCACTTCGCCGTCGGTGCTGCCCTTGAAGGCGTGCAGGACGGTCTGGCTCCATGTGCCGTTGCTTGGCGTGAGCTTGTAAACAACGCCGTAATTGTACTGGCCGTAGCCAGCGGTCGTCCCATAGAGATTGCCATCATTGCCGAGCAGCACATTGCCCATGGGCTCGCCGCCGTCATTGTTGCCGGTAAAGTTGTAAAGTACGGATTCGCTCCACACCTTGCCGTTCTTCGATGGCGACAGTTCGAACACCGTGCCGACGACACCTGTGCCGCCTTGCGTTGCGGTGCCGTAGAGGTTTCCGTTTGAATCCAGCGACAGTTTGCCGGAAGGAGCGCCGCCGTCATTGCCGCCGGAGAATGTCCACAGGACCTTGTAGTCCCCGGTCTTCTTCTTGCCGGGGCTGAGCTCGAACACCACACCATAGCCGGAGCCACCCTGATAGGTGGTGCCGTAGAGATTGCCCGAGGAGTCGATCACCAGTCCGGCCTGCGGAACGCCGCCATCGGCACCGCCGGTGAATGTGTATAGGGGGGCTTCCGTCCACGCACCGTGGTTTCGGCCGACCTTGAAAATGACGCCATTGTGGCCGCTGCCATCGCTGGTGGTGACGCCGAACATTTCTCCCTTGGAATTGGCGACGAGGCCGCCTTGTGGAAATCCGCCGTCATTGCCGCCGGCAAAAGAATAGACGGCGGTTTCCTTGGTTCTTTCCCCAAAGGCCTGGGCGCCGCCGGCGGCGCAGAGCAGCGCGGTTACGGCGACGGTCGTCATGAGTGTTGAACGCATTGCGGGTTGGTCTCCTCGATATGATAAATGCGACACGCCTTGCCCCAAACGGCCTTGGCTGTTCTTCGCCCGGCTTCTGCCTTACTTGACGGAAATAGCCCGGCATGTCCTGATTCAGGACCTGAAATTTTCCTGATGGTGTTTGCAGTTGGAAACGGGCGATCGGCCATATCGCTTCGGACGGTTCACGCTCGACCCCCAGAACAGGCAACTCCGCGCCGAAGGCGCCCCTGTGCCTCTGGGTTCCACCGACTACCGTCTGCTGATGACATTGGTCGAGCGCGCGGGCTCGCTTGTGTCGAAGGACGAGTTGATGTTGCGCGTCTGGGGCCGCGCGGTCGTCGGAGACAATACGCTCCAGGTCCACATCGCCGCCCTGCGAAAAGCTCTCGGCGACGGCTTCATCGCCACGCGGCAAGGCCTCGGTTATAGTTTCGTGCAGCAGGTGAGCCGTGCGGAGGCAGAGCGGCCGGGCAATCTGCCGCATCATCTCGCCGTGCGAACGCTTGGAGCGCCGTCTCGCCTGGTGGGCAGGGACAACGAACTTCGCAGCCTTTCCGAATTGCTCGGGCAGAATGCATTGGTAACGCTGGTTGGCCCGGGAGGCGTCGGAAAGACACGCCTTGCGCTCCAGGCCGCTCATCTGGGCGCGGGCCAATACAGCGATGGTGTGTGGCTCGTGGAGCTGGCTTCGCTGACCGAAGGCATGTCGATGGCGGGCGCAGTTGCCACCGCGCTGGGCATCCAGGCCGGCGACGGCGCAGAGCCATTCGACGCTCTCGCCCGGCAATTGGCGCAGCGAAATCTCCTCCTTGTCCTCGACAATTGCGAGCATCTCGTCGCGCCCAGTGCGCAGCTCTGCGAAGCGCTCTTGGGCGCGGCGCCGGGAGTCAAAATCATCGCCACCAGCCGCGAACCTCTGGCGTGCCTGGGAGAGCAGGTGTTCGAAGTTCCGGCGCTGACACTTCCCGACCCGGTTAGCGAGGGTCCGATACGCGAAGCTCCCGCCATCCGGCTGTTCGTTGAACGGTCGCGGGGGCTCGATCCGGATTTTCATCTCGACGATGATAATATCGCCGTCGTTGCCCGCCTGTGTCGCCGGGTGGACGGCCTGCCGCTCGCCATCGAGATGGTCGCAAGCTGGGCCGGGATGCTCGGACTAAAAGCGCTGGAGGAGAAACTCGGCGGATCGCCGAACGGCTGGCTCAGTGCGACACGGCGAACGGGCCCGGCACGCCACTCCACCCTTTCGGCGACGCTGGAGTGGAGCCACGAATTGCTGGCGCCCGCGGAGCAGGTGGTTTTGCGCAGGCTCGCGGTTTTCGCCGGCCTGTTCTCCATGGCAGCGGCGGAACAGGTAGCGGCCGATAGCGACTTGCCTCAAGCGGAAATTGTCGGACATGTCGCGCGCCTGATCAATCAGTCGATGATCGCCGTTGTTCCGGGGTCTCACGCGCAAAATTATCGTCTTCTCGAGACGACGCGCGCCTTCATGCGGGAGAAACTGGCGGCGTCGTCCGATGACGATGGCGTTCGGCAGCGGCATGCGGACTACGTCCTGCGCTTGCTGCATCGCGCTGGAAGCGATTGGGAAACCATGAGCGATCGCGCCTTTGGCGACCGATACGGCCCGCTGCTCGACGATCTGCGTGCCGCTCTCGACTGGATGATGCATCGGTGCCCTGATGGCGCCATTGCTCTGGCGGGCGAGTCCTGGCCGCTTTGGCGCGATCTCAATGCGCGGGCCGAAGGACGCCGCTGGCTCGGCCAGGCAGCCGCGTTGTTGCGTCCCGATACGCCGCCGGCCCTGGAAGCCCCGCTGCGGCGCGGATTGGGCGCGTTGCTCTTCAACAGCGCCGCCGTGAAATCCGCCCATCTGGAACTGCAACGTGCCGTCGAGCTCTACCGCTCGCTGGACGATCCGGCTCAGCTCGGCAGCGCGTTGGCAGCGTATGCGCATGCATCCTTGATGATCGGGGACATTGCGGAAGCCAGCAGCGCGATCGCCGAGGCGCTGCCATTGGTCGAAAGCGCGAAACGGCCGAAATCGCTCGCGGCGGCGCATATGGTGAAGTTTTTCGAAGAGTCGCGGCTGCATTCGCCGACGGTGCGCAGTGCCGCGGAAAGGGCCATACGCCTGTGCGAAGTGGTCGGCGCAGAACGCTCTGCTCTCGTCGTGTCTTCCAATCTTGTTGAGTCCCTGATCGAGATGGGCGATCTGGACGAAGCGATTTCCGCTGGCGAACCGCTGATCGCGCGGCTCCAGGGCAGCTCGCATGCGGATATTCTCGGCAATGTTCTTGCACTCGTCGCTGCCGCGCTGACGTTGAAGGGCGATGCCGGACACGCGCTGTCGCGGGCAAGGGAAGCTGTGCCCCTGCTCCGCGAGAAGGGGATGCTTTTCTGGTTCTTCGATCACCTGGCTTTGCGTGCGGGCGTTGCGGGCCGGCCGAAGGATGCTGCGCTGATCTCCGGCTACGCCGACGCGCTGTCCCGCGAGCTTGGACGTCCGCGCGATCCGATGGGGAAGGAAGCCGTCAGCCGCCTGGCGGTACTTTTGCGGCAGTCGTTTTCCGAAGATGAGATCGAACAATTTCGCCGGATCGGCGCACAATTGTCCGAAGCGCAGATTGTGACTCTTGCGCTCGACGAATGACATGTCGACACACCCGCTCGCGCCGATCGGGCGCCAAGCAAATGCAGAAGGACACCAGGCAATGGACAAGGACGATTTGACGAGATGGGCCCTCGCCAATGGCTGGCGATTGATCGAGGGGCATCCCAGCCTGACGAAACCGTCGCCCCCGCATCCGGCGATCGTGAGGCTTGTGCTGAAGGCTACGGTCGTCAATCTGGAGGTCAAGAAACCCGTGGGCAAATGGGAAAAAATCGCCGGCGTGCCCTACGGCAAGATCGAAGCCGATCCCGAGACCGGATTTCCCCGCGGTCTCGGTCTCGACACGATATCCGGCTTTTCCATGCTGATGCAGGACAACAGAAATCGCGCCGTGTTCAAATCGTAATCGCCAGGCGAGATGGCACCATGAGCACACGCAAACGCGACATCCGCATCAAGCGAGTTTACGAACCTGCAAGTTCCGATGATGGCGCCCGCCTGCTCGTCGACCGATTGTGGCCGCGCGGTCTCAAGAAGGAGAACGCATCCTTGACGATCTGGCTCAGGGATGCCGCTCCGAGCGACGCTTTGCGGCGCTGGTTTGGCCATGATCCAACTCGGTGGCGCGAGTTCGTTCGTCGATATCATGCAGAGCTGGCGAATAACGGAGACGTGGTTGCGCAATTGATGGGACTCGTCGGCAAAGGGCGGGTTACGCTGGTCTATGCGGCGCATGACGAAGAGCACAACAACGCGGCAGCCCTGGCTGCGTGGCTGCAGAATCAGGGGAAAGCCGCCCGCTCCCAACGCGAGGCGTAACCGCGGCAACTCGCCTGCCTTGCAAGCGACGAACCGGCGCACACAGCCTTTGCCGCGCGCGCCGGGTTCGCAAGACCTTTCGTGTCAGTTCGCCGAGCTCATGGGCGGAAACATGTAGAAGCGCAGGCCTGCCATCACGACGTTTTCCGTGATCGGACGATTCGTTACCGGCCCGAAGAGCGGAGTCTGGGTCGTCGAACGCGCCTCGGCGTCGCGGTAGCGATAGTCTGCAAAGAGATCGACATCGGGTGCGATTTCCAGCGAGGCGCCGCCGATTGCCTGCCACATGAAGCCCCAATGGTCGACATGGGAGATCGTGTCACCGGAATTTGCAAGATTGGGCGCGAACCAGACATGGCCGGCACCCACGCCTGCGCCGCCATAGAGATTCCATCCGGGCGCCACCGGAAAATCGTAGAGAGCGTTCACAAGTTCCGACGCGATATTGCTGTGGCCGTTTGCATCGGCCGTAAGGCCGCCGCTACCCGTCGCGGAATTGATGCTGTGCCAGTCATAACCCGACTCGAATTCGAGCCTGATGGGCATCTCGGGCATCTTGTAGCCCAGCGTGCCTGCGATGATGGCGCCATCATGCGCCGATACGGTACCGCTTCCCGGCACAAGAGGTGCCGTCAGATCGACCTTGTTCTGATTGTCCCACCCCGCGCCGAGGCCGACGTAATAGCCATCACCCGCCGCCGCGGGCCCTACGGCTGCCAGTACGCTCGCGCCCGCCAATATCGTCCGTGTCCAGATTTTCATGCGATTTCCGCTCGCTTTTCGACTCGCGGGGAAAACGCGCCATCACGCAAAAGGCTCCGGCTTGCGATCGGTTAAACCTTTGTCACTCCAGCCTTTGTAGGATTTCGTCGGTGGTCGCGGTCTCGCCGATACGCGGAAAAACTTTGTCCAAACTGTGGCGATGGCACTCCGCATCGCGGTCCGTCATCGCATCGGTCACGAGCACGACATTGAAACCGTGATCGTAGGCCGTGCGCGCCGTGGCTTCCACGCCCCAGCTTGTAGAAATGCCGGCAAGGAAAATTTGCGTAGCCCCGCATCGGCGCAGAATCTGTTCGAGCGCCGTGCCGTAAAAGGCGCCAATCTGCATTTTGGTGACGACGTGATCGCCAGGTTGGCAGTCGAGTTCGGGTATGAGTTCGTCCCAGCCCGGCGACGGCGAAAACGAAAATTGCGTATCGGTTCGGCCCGGCGCCCTCGCAGCCACATTGACGAGTACGACAGTTTGCCCGCGTTCGCGGAAGGCGCGCGCGAGACGTGCGATGCGATCGGTGATTTCGGCTACGGGATGCACGGTCGCCATGCCGACAATGCCTTTCTGCATGTCGATCACGACCAAAGCCGCAACCCTGTCGATCTGTGTGAGAGGCATCGTGTATCCTTTCGCATCGATTTCCGGGCCAGAGGCTTTAGCATGTCCGGCGAACCATAAGCGAAGGGGAAAGCGCATGTATTTCGCATTCGTGGCGCTCACGATGTTCGTTCTGCCGCTTGCATCGATCGCTGGTGCCCATGTGCTCCATCCGGAAGCAGCGCTCGTCGATCTCACGGGCCGGTGGTTCGTGTTCTGGGGCGCAGGCGTTCGGCTCGGCGTCGCGGGGCTGCGCCAGTATTTCCAGCCATCCTTCACCGCCCAGAACGTTTTCGGCCTCGAGGGCAACGCTGCGTGGCCGCTGGTGCGAGAGCTTGGCGTGGCGAATTTCGCGACGGGGTTGGTCGGCGGACTTTCGTTGTTCCGAGCCGACTTCGTCCTGCCGGTCGCCATTGCCGCCGGCCTGTTCTACGGGGTAGCTGGCGCGCGACACGCGATGCAGGAGCATCGCTCGCGTCACGAGACGATCGCGATGGTCAGCGACGTCTTCCTTTTCGTGGTGCTGGCCGTCTTTGTTCTGGCCAGCTTTCGCTGATATTCGTCTTGACCTGATCGCACCCCCCAAAAAAGGAAGCGGGCCGCTGAGGGCCCGCTTCCGGATGAGCGCGCGCGTTGAATCGCGCTACCTGCCCATCTTCATGCCGTTCATATCCATCTTCATTTGCTGCGACCCGAAGTAGAGGAAGAAGTTGGACGGCACTTCGATTGCCTGACCGGCGTTTTCCGCAGCGTCGAGTGCCGCAACGGAGGTAATCCCGCTGCTGCCGTCCTGCGGCGGCCAGTCGGTCTGGCTGAGCACGAGAACCGGAATCACCTGCCACCATTCCTGGCCTTTGCCGATGTCGGAATCGTCGAGCACGTGGCTGTGGTTAGGTGTGGGTACGAACACATTCGACGTCGGCGGATTGCCGATAAGGCCGAGCGCGGCGAGCACGGGCGCCAGATCAACGCGCGAGGCATGCATGGTGCAAGTTCCCGGCTTCAGGCCGGGATCGGGGCATTGCGAATAAACCATCGGCTTCGCCTTGAACGCCTCCGGCACGGCGCCGAACAGCTGGATCAGGGTTGCACCGAGCGTGGGCCCGCAGATCGTCCCCGGCACCACGTCCTTGCACGATATCGCGTCCTTCGGATTCTGATCGTTGTCGACGGAGAACATCGGGACCAGAACGTAAAGTGGATCGGTTGTCGTGGTGGCATTGCCCGTCTGTCCCGGCGGGTTCACCGTAGGATCGATGCCGGCCTGGCAGATTGGAATCTGCATTTCGTTCGGATCGGACTGGGCTTTCATCTTGTTGAAGTCCATGTCGGTCTTCGGCTGGTCAACGCAGTCGAAATTTTGCGTATAGGTGAAGGTCAGCACTTTTCCCGCGCCGAACCCCTCGGTCTGGTTGGGATGCAGGCTGCCGGCCTGCGCAGCCGTAGCAACGGCCGCAGTGACGAGGGCGAAACAGATCGTTCCCCCGCGGATCAGTCTCTTCATATCGTTCTCCATGGCGCATAATGTCCCCTTGCGCACCTTCTACGGATCACCGGAGGTCCTGGATCACTCGCCGCGCAAAAAGCTGTTGCTCGCGGCTTTGCGCGTTCAGTAAAGCTGGCCGAGCAGCGTCTGGAGAAGGCGCGCTGTGTAGCTCGCAAGCCGCATGGGCGTATCGGAATCGATCAGGCAAAGGCACGGACTTGATCCCGTCACGAAAAGTGCGTGCTGCGTATCTTCTCTCACCGCCACGAAATCCCCTCGCGCATAGGTTCCGGAGGGATCGCTGAAGCTGCCCCACAAGACCTGCGTCAGCTCGAGTCCGCCATGGGCGTGCAGGGGAATTCTGGCGTTGCTGCGTCCGCAGACGAGATAGGTTCGAGACGCGGTTTCCCCGGCCATGCGCACCGGTGCGAACCAGATATTGGGCGTTGCCCAGCGCCGCGAGCCGATCGTCTTGTCTGCCAGCGCGCGAGGTGCGCCCAACCCGTCGAGAAATCGCGGTAGCGCGTGCCCGGCCGCCGCGCCCGACGGGCTCGCGTCCAGCCTTGCCATCGCCCGCTGTAGCGCGCCGCTGCTTAACGCCGTGGGCGCCACCTCTTCAAGCAACACGCCGCCGAGGTTCTCCAGCAATCCTGCTTCCTGCCGGCAGCGCTCGCAGGTTTCGGTGTGGCAGGCGACGACCAGCATGGCGCCCTCACGCAGGCTTCCGCGCGCATAGTCCGCCAGACAATCCGCCGAGGGATGATGGCCGCTCATGAACTGTCCTTCACCATCGCGCGCAGCCGACTCAGGGCGAGCCGCACGCGGGATTTGACGGTACCGAGAGGGATATCAAGCGCATCGGCGATTTCACGGTGCGGCAGATCCTCGAAAAATGACAGACGAATCACGTTCACCTGTTCTGCCGGAAGCCCGGCGAGCGCGTCGCGGACGAGACCCTCGCGTTCGGCGCATAGCATATGCTCGCATGGTGTGATCTCGGCAGGAACATCGCTCACCTCCGGCAGACTTGGCGGCTTGCGCTCGCGGCGCAGATGGTCGATCCGAAGATGGCGCGCGATGGTAAATATCCATGTCGAGGCGGCCGCGCGCCCGGGTTCGAACTGGAACGACTTGTTCCAGACCGTAAACATGACTTCCTGCGCAAGGTCCTCCGCTGTCGCATCGGATGCGCCCAGTCGAAGGTAAAAGCTCTTGAGCCGCGGTGCGAAATAGAGAAAGAGCGCCCGGAACGATTCTTTGTCCCGCCGTTCGGCAATGGCAACAATTGCGTCCGACCAGTCCGCCAAGAATCCCGTATCCCACCACCCAAGGGCCACGCAGCGCACGCAACGGGCTGGCAGCCTTTGGCACACGATACACGGAATCCACAGGCGAGGCTTCGTTTCAGAGAGTTCATACCCCCCTGATACGGTGACAAGCGGCTATCGGATCACCCGGCGGCCGATTGTGGGCCGAGAGCTTGACGGAGAGGGACCGGCCCCGCGGCACACGACAGTCGCGGGACCAAGTCCGCGCCACCGCTCAGCCTCCGTGGATCACTTGCCGCGCCGAATGTCCAAATCGTCATTCGCCGGGGGAAGGTCTCGTGTTTTGATCCATTCGGCCACCAGGTCGAAATAGCCGGGTGGATAGCGATGCCGCTCGATCCCACCGAAGCGGAACGTCTGCCATGATCGGCGTTCCCGTAGATCGCCAGATCGAGACCCGTCTTCTGTTTCTGGATCTTACGAAATGCGGCCCTTTCAGTTCGGATTGCGTCGGCGCTCGAGTTCGGCCTGGCTTGGCTCGGCCAACTGGAAATCGCCCGTTTTGACCGCGCCGTCGGGCCTGTAGTTCGCCACGATCACGCCGGTCGGATAGGCTCTCGATTTCACAAGTTTCAGCCCCACCGGCATTGTGCCGCTCCCGAACAGGCGTTTACCGCTGCCCAGCACGACCGGAAAAGTCAGCACGCTGAATTCGTCGACGAGACTGTTCTCCCACAATGTCTGGAGCAGTTCACTCGAACCCTGGACAAGAAGATCCGGCCCGTTTTCGCTCTTCAGGTTCGTCAGCGATGCCACCGTATCCTCTCCCAGAAGCTGGCTGTTCTTCCAGCGCAGGGTCGGCCGCGAGCGTGAAGCGACGAATTTGGTGACCTGGTTGAAGAGACCAGCGATGGGATCGTTCGGGTCGGTGACATAAGGCCAGTGCGCCGCGAAGATCTCGTAGGTCTTGCGCCCGAGCAGAAGGTCGAACGGTCTTCCGAAAATTTCTCCCATAGAGGCGCCGAGTGCCTCGTCGAAATAGGGCGCGGTCCAGCCTCCAAATTTGAAGCCGCCAGCGGGATCCTCCTGTGGACCGCCGGGAGCCTGCATGACTCCGTCCAGGCTGGTGAATGTGGCAACGAGGATTTTGCGCATGGTCGCTCTCACGTGACGTTGGTTTCCTTGTCCGAGGACGCCGCGTCAGGCAGCGTTCCGGCCCGGTTCGCCGAATTTCGCAGGCCCACCGCCTTCTTGCCTGACGGCCGACCTTCCGGCGCCACGCCTGCCCCGCGGGACGGGAATGGAGGCTATTCACCCGGCGGGGTTGCGTCGAGCCCTCCGTGTTCCAATTTATGGCATTCGTGCGGGAGCCAGGAGCCGGTCATCCGGGTTGTCCAATCTGCGCCACAAGCAGGATCGCCATGTTTGACGAAGCCGAAGTCCGCAGCCGTGACCACGAAGCGTTTCGCGCCGACGTTCTTCAGAGCCTGTCGGGTATCCAGAAGACGCTGCCATGCCGATGGCTCTACGACAGCCGCGGATCGGAACTGTTCGAAGCGATAACGCGTCTGCCCGAGTATTATCCTACCCGCGCCGAAACCGCGATCCTGAGGCAGCACGCGGCGGATATCGCCGGCTTCGTTGGCAGGAATGCCACCCTTCTCGAGTATGGCGCCGGCTCGGCCATCAAGACCGAGCTTGTGCTCGACGCGCTTGACGAGCCTCGTGCCTATGTTCCCATCGACATCGCGGGCGAATTTCTCGCCTTGACCGCGGCGCGCCTCGGCA
This sequence comes from Rhizomicrobium sp., assembly GCA_036490345.1. Taxonomy (GTDB): domain Bacteria; phylum Pseudomonadota; class Alphaproteobacteria; order Micropepsales; family Micropepsaceae; genus Rhizomicrobium. The sequence goes on from DASXEA010000073.1 coordinate 24,129, forward strand.
AGCGATTTCCGTCCCTGCGAATCTGGCCGATCGTCGCAGATTTCATGGGGGACCTGGCACTGCCAGCTGCCCTTCGGCGTGGCCGGCGCGTCGGATTTTTTCCAGGCTCGACGATCGGAAATCTGGGTGCGGAAGAGGCCACGCAGTTTCTGGCGCGAATGCGCCGCCATGTGGGCGCGCATGGCGCGGCAATTGTCGGTGTAGACCTCAAGAAAGATCAGCGAACGCTGCTGGCCGCCTATGACGACCAGCAGGGTGTAACGGCGGCATTCAACAGCAATCTGCTTGTTCGCATCAACCGGGAACTCGGTGGCGACTTCGACTTGAAGAGTTTTGCCCACGCGGCGCGGTGGAACGAGAGCGAATCGGCCGTGGAGATGCATCTCGTCAGCCTGGCACCGCAGACCGTGACTGTCGCAAAGCGGCGTTTCGCGTTCTTCGCCCGAGAAACCATCCATACGGAAAGTTCGCGGAAATACGACCGCCCGATGTTCGAAGCGCTCGCGTCCGACGGAGGCTGGCTCGTGCGCAAATGCTGGACGGACGAGGGCGAACGATTCGCTGTGTTCGGCCTGGAACCCGCCTAACCCGCCAAGGCGCGCTTCGGGAGCACCCAGCCGGGGCGCACGAAGTGGCAGGTATAGCCGTCGGGAATCCGCTCCAGATAGTCTTGGTGCTCTGGCTCGGCCTCCCAAAAGGCTCCGGCGGGGGCAACCTCGGTCACGACGCGTCCCGGCCACAATCCGGAAGCCTCGACATCCGCGATCGTATCCTGTGCGATGCGCTTCTGGTCGTCATCGGTATAGTAGATCGCCGAACGGTAGCTCGTGCCCACATCGTTGCCCTGGCGATTGGCGGTCGTGGGATCGTGGATCTGGAAGAAAAATTCCAGGAGCCTGCGATAGCTGATCTTAGCCGGATCGAAAGTGATTTCTACCGCTTCGGCATGCGAGCCATGATTGCGGTAGGTCGCGTTGGCAACATCGCCGCCGGAATAGCCGACGCGTGTGGCGATGACGCCCGGCATGCGTCGCAAGAGATCCTGCACCCCCCAAAAACAGCCACCGGCGAGAACGGCTCTTTGGGTCGGATTGGTCATGTTCCCTCGCTCCTGCTTGCGGCTGCGCACCGCCGATGGAAGGCAGATAGAGCCGCGCGCGTCCCCATTCAAGTTTGTTACGGTGAAGGCAGGAAAATGCCGGGCGGCAATATCGTGCATCGCTCCGGCGGCTCGGGGGCTGTGGTGGTGATGTTACGGTCCCCGCCGGCGCGCGACATGAGGTAGCGGCCCCGGGAGGCGGGGAACCCGAACTTGCTTTGTTCCTTACCTTGGTTACCCTACATTAAATTCTTCCGAGAGGGCGGATGCTCCAGTGGCTCCTGAGTGCGGTCGTCAAGAAGGGCACGCTCGTCGTCGTGCTGCCGGGGGGCAAACGCATCTCCGCAGGCTCGGGAATACCGCAAGTCACCGTGCGGTTGCATGACCGGCGCGCGGCGCTCGAACTGAGCCTCAATTCCGAACTCAAGTTCGGCGAACTTTATATGGAGGGGCGCCTCACCGTGGAGAACGGTGACATCGCCGATCTGCTGGACCTGCTGCTGACCAATCTCGGGGCCATGCGTCCGGTAGGTACCTTGAAATGGATGAAGCAGCTGCGGTGGATGTTCCGGTCGCGGTCGCAGCACAATCACGCCCGCAAGGCGCGCGCCAACGTTGCCCATCACTATGATCTGTCGGGGCACCTGTACGATCTTTTCCTCGATCGGGACCGGCAGTATTCCTGCGCCTATTTTTCTGCGCCGGACGAAAGCCTCGATGAGGCCCAGATCGGCAAAAAGCGTCATATCGCTGCCAAGCTGTTCCTGGACCGGCCCGATCTTAGCGTTCTCGACATCGGTTCCGGTTGGGGCGGTATGGCCCTGGATCTTGCGCGAGATTGCGACGCCGATGTCCTTGGCGTGACGCTTTCCGAGGAGCAGATCGGCCTTTCCCGCGAGCGAGCGCAGAAAGCCGGGCTAAGCGAGCGCTGCCGCTTCGAGCTTGTCGACTATCGCTCGCTCGCTGGCACGTTCGACCGGATCGTATCGGTGGGCATGTTCGAGCATGTCGGCGTGCCCTATTATCCCGCGTTCTTCGCCAAGATCCGCGACCTTCTAAACGATGACGGCGTGGCCCTGCTTCATTCGATCGGCCGCAGCGACGGGCCGGGGGTCACCAATCCGTGGGTGGCGAAATATATTTTCCCAGGCGGCTATACGCCGGCGCTCAGCGAGGTGCTTCCGGTCATCGAGCAGGCCGGGCTGATCGTTACCGATATCGAAGTGCTTCGCATTCATTACGCCGAAACGCTGAAGAAATGGCGCCACCGGTTCAAGGCGCACTGGCGGGAAGTGGCCCAACTCTACGACGAGCGATTCTGCCGCATGTGGGAATTCTATCTGGCCGGCGCCGAAATGGGTTTTCGTCACGACGGGCTGGTGGTGTTTCAGATTCAACTGGCCAAGCGTGTAGAAACATTGCCGCTGACCCGCGACTACATGTTCGAAACCGAACGGACAATGCGGTTCGCCGGTACAGAGCGAATGCCGCGCGCGACCCGCGCTGCCTGACGCGCGATCAGGAAAGCAATATAGCTGTGGGAAAGGAGGCAGCGCGCTTGCGGCGCGCGAATTCCCTCTATTGATTCGCGCTTCACTCCGCGCGCGAAAACGGACCGTTCATGGAACAAGACGTCTATCGTCACGTCCCCTATGACATCGACGTCGAGCAGGCGTTGCTGGGCGCCGTTCTCGTCGACAACCAGGCGATCGAGCGCGTCTCGTCTGTTCTCACCGCCGAACAATTCTACGACCCGCTGCACCAGCGTCTCTATGGGGCGATGATCCTTGCCAGCGAACGCGGCCAGGTGATCACGCCCCTGACCCTGCACGCGCAGATGAAGGCCGATCCCGGTCTTCTGGAAGTGGGCGGTCTCGCCTATCTCGCCAACCTCGCAGAGGCGTCGCCAGCCCTTCCCAATGTGCGGCAGTACGCGCTCATTCTGCATGACCTTTCCGTGCGCCGTGCGCTCATCCATATCGGTGAGGATATCGTCAACACCGCCTATGAGGCGCCGGACGAAAAGTCGCCCAAGGCGCAGATCGAAGAGGCCGAGAAGGCGCTGTACCGCATTGCGGAGGCGTCGCAATACGGCGAAGGTCCGCTCGATTTCGCCGAAAGCCTGAAACGCACCGTCGAGATCGCCGAGCGCGCGCAGCTGCGCGGCGGGCGCATATCAGGCGTTTCGACCGGCTTCGCGGATCTCGATTCCCTTCTCGGCGGCCTGCAACCCTCCGACCTGATCATTCTCGCGGGCCGCCCCGGCATGGGCAAAACCTCGCTTGCCACCAACATGGCTTTCAACGCGGCACGATTTTACCTGGAAGACCAGGCCAACGGTGTCGCGATCTCCAGGGGCGCGCCGATCCTCTTTTTCTCGCTCGAAATGGCGGCGCAGCAACTCGCGGCGCGCATCCTGTCCGAGCAGACCGAAATCGAGATGTGGAAAATCCGCAACGGCAAATTCTCGGAAAGCGAATGGGAAACCTTCGTTCTGAGAATGCAGGAATTGAGCACGTTGCCGCTCTACATCGACGATACGGGCGGCATCTCGATCGCCCAGATTGCCGCGCGTGCGCGTCGACTCAAGCGCGAGAAAAATATCGGCGCGGTCATCATCGATCATATCCAGCTGGTCGCGCCCTCGCGGCGGGTCGAGAACCGCGTGCAGGAAATCACCGAGATCAGTAAGAGCCTGAAGGTTCTTGCGAAGGAGCTCGACGTGCCCGTGATCGCCCTGTCCCAATTGTCTCGCGGTGTGGACAGCCGCGACGACAAACGGCCGGTGCTGTCGGATCTGCGTGAATCCGGCTCGATCGAACAGGATGCCGACGTCGTGATGTTCGTCTACCGCGAAGCCTACTACCTCAAATCGCGCAAGCCCGAGGAAAGCGATTCGGAGTTCGACAAGTGGAGCGAGAAGATGGAGCGCGTCAATCATCTGGCGGACGTGCTCGTGGAAAAGCACCGCCATGGCGCCACGACCAAGATCGAGCTGTTTTTCGACGATCGTTTCACGCGCTTCAAGGATCTGTCCGATCGGACAGGGTGACTGGCCGCCCGGACGCGGCGACTTGCCTCTTTCCGCCGGTGCGTGGCAGCCCCGCCATGGACAATGACGCGGTTCTCGACGAAGTTGGCGCCTTCGCATGCGACCTGGATTCTGCACGCAGGAGAACCGTGTCGGGCGCCTGCGCACAATTGGCGCGCCCGATGCCGGGTGTGCCTGAAATAATGGGCTACTCGATTGCATTCCGTTTCTGCGCCAGGCTTTGCACCGGAAACGTCGCTGGATGAGCCCGGGTCGGGCGTCGCCCGGCTGCGTGTTCGCCTGGACGCCGTCAAAGAGAATTTCCGGACCTGTCAGGCCCTGTCGAACACGGCGGTCGCCGGCGTCGTCAAAGCCGATGCGTATGGGCTTGGCATGGCCCAGGTCGCACGCGCGCTGGCAGATGCCGGCTGCGACACCTATTTCGTCGCCCGGCTCGAAGAAGGTGTTGCCCTCCGGCCTGTTGTGCCCAGGGCACGCATTTTTGTGCTGGACGGTGCCGCGCCCGACGGCATTTCCGCTCTGGCAGCCAACCGGCTCACGCCGGTACTGAATTCGCTGGATCAGATCGCCGCTTGGTCGGACGCGGCCGCTGAACGCGCGACGACATTCGAGGCGGCCCTCCACATCGACACGGGGATGAACCGCCTCGGCCTGCCGCCGGACGAACTCGCGATTCTTGCGGGCGAAACGGCCGAACGCCTTTCCGGCATCATGCCTGTGCTGATCATGAGCCATCTCGCCTGTGCCGATGACGAGTCTTCTCCCAAGAATGCCGAGCAGCTTGCGCGCTTCCGCGCGACGCTCGGGATCTTGCCGCCCGCGCCAGCCAGCCTGGCCTCTTCCGGTGGGGTGCTTCTCGGGAAAGACTATGCCTTCGACCTGGTGCGACCCGGCATCGGCCTTTACGGGGGCAATCCGCAGCTTCGCCTGCCCAACCCCTTCCAGACTGTCGCGATCCTGACGGGCTGCGTGCTGCAGTTGCGGCGCGTTGACAGGGGGAAGACCGTTGGTTACGGAGCGACATTCCGGCCCGAGCGCCCCTCAACGCTGGCGACCGTCGGCCTTGGCTACGCGGACGGCCTGATGCGCGCAATCGGAAACAAGGGTGCGGGTGCCGTCGCCGGATTCCGCGCACCGATCGCAGGACGCGTCTCGATGGACCTTGTGACGCTCGACGTGACCGACATACCGGACGTTTCCGTGGGCTCGGAAGTCGAGTTTCTGGGAGATACGATTTCGCTGGAAGAGATCGCACAATGCGCCGGAACGGCCGGGTATGAGGTGTTGACCGGTCTCCATCAGCGCGTGCCGCGGCATTACACGGGTTCGCAGTGAACGCACTCGCCGCCATCGGACGCGTCGTCCTCGCGTTTCTCGCCCAGACCGGGCGGTTGGCGCAATTCACATTTTCGGCCCTGATGCATTGCGTACGGCCGCCGATCTACTGGTATCTCATCGGCCAGCAGATGATGCGCATCGGCTATTTTTCCCTGCCGGTCGTGGGCCTCACGGCCTTCTTCACGGGCGGTGCCCTGGCGCTGCAGATCTATGTTGGCGGCAACCGTTTCGGCGCCGAGGCCGTCGTGCCCAACATCGTTGTGCTGGGCATCACGCGCGAACTGGGTCCGGTGATCGCGGGCCTGATGGTCGCCGGGCGCGTTGCCGCGGCCATTGCTGCCGAGATCGGCACGATGCGCGTGACCGAACAGATCGATGCGCTGACGACCCTGTCCACCAATCCGATGAAATATCTCGTGGTGCCGCGTCTGGTGGCCGCGGTGCTGACATTGCCTCTGCTGGTGCTGGTGGCGGATGCGATCGGCGTGTTCGGCGGCTATGTCGTCGCGACGCAGAGTCTCGGCTTCAATGGCGCCGTCTACATCAAGAACACGATGGATTTCGTGACGACCGGCGACGTGCGCAGCGGCGTGATCAAGGTCGCGGTGTTTGGCTTCATCATTGCGCTGATGGGCTGCTACAACGGCTTCCACTCCAAGGGTGGCGCGCAAGGGGTGGGCGCGGCGACGACGAATGCCGTGGTCTCTTCGTCGATCCTCATTCTTGCCGCAAACTATTTCCTCACCTCGATCCTGTTCTCGCGATGACGGCACAGGCGATCGGTACGGCCAAAGTCGAGCTGCGCGGCGTCAAGAAGCGCTTCGGGCCAAAGATCGTGCTCGATGGACTCGATCTCGTCATCCCGTCGGGAGAGTCGCTTGTCGTCATCGGCGGCTCCGGCACCGGCAAGTCGGTGATGATCAAATGCGTGTTGGGAATCCTGCAGCCTGACGCCGGCCAGATCTTCGTCGATGGCGAGGAAGTCACGCATCTGAAGGGACGCGAGCGCGACGGCATGCTGAAGAAGTTCGGCATGCTGTTCCAGGGCGCGGCGCTGTTCGACAGTCTGCCGGTCTGGGAAAATGTTGCATTCGGATTGATCCAGGGCCGCGGCATGGCCCGCGCGCGCGCCAAAGATGTCGCCATGGAGAAGCTTGGCAAAGTGGGCCTGGGACCTGAGGTCGGCGAATTGTGGCCGGCGGAATTGTCGGGCGGCATGCAGAAGCGCGTCGGCCTGGCGCGCGCCATCGCGGCGGAACCCGACATCATTTTCTTCGACGAGCCCACCACCGGACTCGATCCCATCATGGCCGATGTGATCAACGATCTGATCGTCTCCACCGTAAAAGAGCTTGGCGTCACCACGCTTTCGATCACCCACGACATCGCCAGCGCGCGGAAAATCTCAAGCCGGATCGCCATGCTCTATCGCGGCAAGATTGTGTGGGAGGGACCGACGGCAAGCATGGACTGCAGCGGCAACCCTTATGTCGACCAGTTCATCCATGGCCGCTCCGAGGGCCCGATCAAAATGGAAGTGCGGCGCTGAAGCCAAACGCTTCGCGTATGTTTTTCCGGGGCTGCATAGGGACCCATGGCAAAGACCGTCCGCGGCCCATCGTCGGCACTAGACGGCAATGCCGCCCATATGATATTCGAGTGGGACGAGGAAAAGAGTCGAACGACCTTTGACATTCGGCAGTTTGATTTCGCCTTTGCCGTTCGGGTCTTTGTGGATTCCCGCCGGTTGGAACGCATCGACCGGCGACAGGACTATGGAGAAGAGCGTCGCCAGACGATTGGCGAAATCGATGGCAAGACCTATCTCGTCGTATTCACGCAACGAAAAAATGCAATCCGGATCATCTCGGCCAGAAGAGCGCACGACAATGAAGACGCAGCGTATCGTAAGGACCAAGTTTGGCGCTGATGGCAAGCTCAGGCGCATTTCGCCGTCCGGAAAAATTGGAACGGTCATGGAGCCGCGCGTGAATGCAGAGCGGCTTGATGAGCCCGCTTCGTTCGCCCCGGATAAGGATACTCCGGTCCTTACGCGCCGCGAATTGCGAGAGTTGAAGTATGCGGGCTCTGACGAGGTAACCGATGTGGCCGCGCTTCGCCGCACGCTGCATCTGTCGCAGGGCGCATTTGCAATGCTTTTCGACATCCCGCTCCCGACAGTCAAGGACTGGGAGCAAGGGCGGCGCAAGCCGGATGCACCCGCCCGCGCCTATTTGCGCGTGATTGCGCGAAATCCCAACGCCGTTCGCATTGCTTTGGGGCCGGTAGCGAAATGAAACCGGTGGTCCGAATTGGTGCTGCCGATTTTCGGGCAGCGTGAGCCGCTGATGGCGCGCGGCCAGGCGAGTTTTGTCTGCCAGAGTTGCGGCGCGGCTTCGGCCAAATGGTCGGGCAAGTGCGAATCCTGCGGCGGCTGGAATACGATCGTCGAAGAGCGCGCTTCCGTTCCCGTGGGTGCGGCAGCGCGCAGGCCCGGACGCGGTCGCGTCTTCGCGCTCGAAGATCTTCACACCGAAGAAGAGACGCCGCCACGGCGCGCCACCGGCGTCGTCGAATTCGATCGCGTGTGTGGAGGAGGTCTCGTGCCGGGTTCGGCGCTGCTGGTGGGTGGCGATCCGGGAGTCGGCAAATCGACGCTGATCCTTCAGGCGCTTGCCTCTTACGCGCGCGCCGGCGGCCGGGCCGTCTACATCTCCGGCGAAGAGGCCATGGCGCAGGTGCGGCTGCGCGCGGCGCGCATGGGACTGTCGCGCGACCCGGTGGCGCTCGGGTCCGCCACGTCCGTCGAAGACATTCTGGCCACGCTGGACAGCGGTCCCGTGCCTGGTCTCGTCGCCATCGATTCGATCCAGACCATCTGGACCCAGGCGCTCGATGCCGCACCCGGCACCATTGCGCAGGTTCGCACGGCCTCGCTCGATCTCGTGCGCTATGCCAAGGCGAGCGGGGCGGCGATTTTGCTCGTCGGCCATGTCACCAAGGACGGGCAGATCGCCGGGCCAAAAGCCGTGGAACATCTCGTCGATGCCGTCCTGTATTTCGAGGGCGAACGCGGCCATCATTTTCGCATCCTGCGCGCGGTGAAGAATCGCTTCGGCGCTACCGACGAAATCGGCGTATTCGAGATGACCGGCGGCGGCCTTGCCGAGGTGGCCAATCCGTCGGCGCTGTTCCTCGGCGACCGGTCCGGCACCTCGCCCGGCGCAGCCGTGTTTGCCGGCCTGGAAGGCACGCGCCCGGTGCTTGTCGAAGTGCAAGCCCTGGTTGCGAAGACGAGCTTCGGAACGCCCCGCCGGGCCGTCGTAGGCTGGGACAGCGGCCGGCTTGCCATGCTGCTCGCCGTGCTGGACTCGCGAGCCGGCCTTGGAATGAGCGGCAACGATGTCTATCTCAACGTTGCAGGCGGGCTGGAAATCGGTGAGCCGGCGGCCGATCTGGCAGCAGCCGCGGCCCTGGTGTCATCGCTGACCGGCCACGCCCTGCCCAGAGGGTGCGCTTTCTTCGGCGAAATCAGTCTTTCGGGCGATGTCCGCCCCGCACCCCAACCGGAATTGCGCCTGAAGGAGGCAGCAAAGCTGGGCTTTTCGACGGCGGTGGTGCCGCCCGGAATCAAGGCCGAGAACGCGGGTCTCAGCCTGGTCGAAGTGAGGGACGTGAGCGAACTGGCGCGCTTTGCCGGCGCTGAAGCGGAAACCGGCACAACGTGGTAAACTCGAATCAATGCACGAACTGAACATTTCTTTTGTGGACCTGATTGTCGTGGGCGTCGTCATCGCCTCGACGATTCTTGCGGTCTATCGCGGGTTTGTCCGCGAGACGCTGTCGATTTTTGCCTGGGCCGCCGCCGCTTTCGCCACGATCTATTTTGGCCCCGCTTTGGCGCATCTGCTGCGTGACCGGATCGCTACACCCATAGTCGGGACGTTGATCGGCTATGCTGGCGTCTTCCTCGTGGTTCTGATCCCGCTTTCGTTCATCAGCTACCGGTTTTCCGAGGGTGTCCGCAATTCGCCGGTCGGGGCGCTCGACCGGTCTCTCGGGGTGGCGTTCGGCGCGTTGCGCGGGATGGCGCTGATAGGCATTGCCTATCTGGCCTTCTGTCTTGTCGTGCCTGTGCGAGCGCAGCCAGCTTGGCTGACCGGGGCCCGGACGATGCCGGTTATTCGCGGCTCGAGCGATGTGCTCCTGTCGCTTGTGCCGGATGGCGACCGCTTGTCGTTGTCGGGAGGCCAGACCGTGGACGCAAGCGCTTCCCGGTCGGGCGTGCCAGTTCCGAAGCCGGCACCGCGCAGACTTGCCGCAGCGCATCGCCATGGCCAGAAAACCTATGGTGCGGACGAGCGCCGCGCGCTAGACCACCTTATCGAGGCAACCGGATCCGGAGGCGACGCGAAGCGATGAGCTCCCCTTTGGACGACAAGCTGCACGAGGAATGCGCGGTCTTCGGCATTTTCGGCCATGCCGATGCCGGGGCGCTGACGGTTCTGGGGCTGCACGCCCTCCAGCATCGCGGCCAGGAAGCGGCAGGGATCGTCACCTATGACGGGACCCAATTCATCGCCGAGCGCCATCCCGGCCTTGTGGGCGATATTTTCGGCAAGAACAGCACGCATGCGGAAAACCTGAAAGGCGTTCAGGCCGTGGGCCACACGCGCTACTCCACCACGGGTGGTTCGGGTGCCCGCAACATTCAGCCCATGTTTGCCGATCTTGCCGGTGGCGGAGTCGCGATCGCGCATAACGGCAATCTCACCAACGCGCACCGGCTGCGTGTCGACCTGGTGCGCGAGGGCGCGATCTTTCAGTCGACCTCCGACACCGAGACAATCATCCATCTCGTCGCGCGCAGCCGCTTCGGCCCCATCGTCGATCGGCTCGTCGATGCCCTCAAACAGGTGGAAGGTGCCTATTCGCTGGTGGCATTGACCTCGAAGAAGCTCATCGGCGTTCGCGATCCCTTCGGTGTGCGTCCGCTGGTGCTCGGACGCCTCGACGGCGCGCCGATCCTCGCTTCGGAGACCTGCGCCCTCGATATCATCGGGGCCGATTTCGTGCGCGACGTGGCGCCGGGAGAGATGGTCGTCGCCACCCAGGATGGCATCGAGTCCTATTTTCCGTTCGCACCGCAGGCGCGCCGCTTCTGCGTCTTCGAATATGTCTATTTCGCACGGCCGGATTCGACGGTCGAAGGCCGCAACGTCTACGAGGCCCGCAAGGAAATCGGGCGGCAGCTGGCGCGCGAGGCGCCGGTTGCGGCCGACATGGTCGTTCCGGTGCCGGATTCGGGCGTGCCCGCCGCGCTGGGCTTCGCAGCGGAGACGGGTATTCCGTTCGAACTCGGCATCACCCGCAATCACTATGTCGGGCGGACCTTCATCGAACCGTCGGACCGGATCAGGCATCTTGGTGTGCGCCTGAAACACAATCCCAACCGTGCCAAAATCCAGGGCAAGCGGGTCGTCCTCGTCGACGATTCCATCGTGCGTGGCACGACATCGAAGAAAATCGTCGAGATGGTGCGCGATGCCGGTGCTGCCGAAGTGCATTTCCGCATCGCCAGTCCGCCCACCACCCATTCCTGTTTCTATGGTGTCGATACGCCCAACCGCGAAGAGCTTCTGGCCTTTCGCATGAACGTCGAAGACATGCGAAAATATATAGAAGCCGACACGCTCGCTTTCGTATCCATCGATGGTCTCTACCGCGCCACGGGCGAAGCGGGGCGCAACAGCGCCAAGCCGCAATTCTGCGACGCATGCTTTTCCGGCGACTATCCGATCGAACTCACGGATGTGAGCGGCGGTCGCAAGAGCAATCAGCTTTCGCTTCTCGCCGAGGTCGCGTGATTGGGTTGTCCGATCTGGCGTCTGACGCACCAGCGCGCGCACCGCGTCGATGACCGGGAGCTCTGACGGTCGCATTGTGCTGGTGACCGGCGCATCGCGCGGCATCGGTCGCGCGGCAGCGAAAGCCCTCGCAAAGACCGGCGCCCATGTCGTGCTGCTGGCGCGCACGGTCGGCGCGCTGGAAGATCTCGACGATGAAATTCGCAAGGACGGCGGTTCTGCCACGTTGGTGCCGCTCGATCTGAAGGATTTTCCGGCGATCGATCGTCTGGGCGCCACGCTGTTCGAGCGCTGGGGCCGGCTCGATGCCGTGTTCGGCAATGCCGGCGTGCTGGGGGCGCTCATGCCGCTGGCGCATCTCGACCCAAGAATATTCGCCGATCTCGTCAACGTGAATGTCACCGCCAATTGGCGCTTGATCCGCTCGCTCGATCCGCTTTTGCGGCGTTCCGAAGCCGGGCGCGCGCTGTTTGTCAGTTCGGGCGCGGCGCGGCGGTTCCGCGCCTATTGGGGCGGATACGGGATGAGCAAGGCCGCGCTCGAGGCTCTGGTCCTGACCTATGCCGAGGAATGCGCGGGCACGCCGATCAAGGTCAATCTGCTCAATCCCGGTCCGTTGCGCACGCGCATGCGCGCCGCCGCCATGCCGGGAGAAGATCCCGACACATTGGAGCCGCCGGAAGCGGTGTCGCCTTTGATCGTCGATCTGCTCTCGCCTTCCTGCACGAAGAACGGCGAACTCATATCCTTCAAAGCGACCGCGTAGCTCCGGCAAGCGCGCGTGTTTTTGCCGGCGCGGATTCCGGCATCGCCATCGCGGCAAGAACGCCCAGCACGATGGCCCCGACCCAGTAGAATGCGGGCATCATGGGATTGCCGGTCAGTCTGATCAGTGACGAGACCGCAAACTGGGTTGACCCGCCGAAGATTGCGATTGCAAAGGCATAGACGGTTGAGACCACGCCCGAGCGGATATGGCGCGGCAGCGATTCCGTCACGGCGATGGTGCCAGGTGTCGACGTCAGCGAAAACACGATCTGAAGCGTGCCCATCATCGCGTAGAGGGTGAGCGCCGACGGATACCGCGTGATCACCCAGAACGCCGGGACGACAAGCAGCAGGAGAATCGCGCCGGGGACGATCATCACGGCCCGCCGTCCGAAACGATCCGACAGGATTCCGCTCGTGCAATCGAAGAAGACGGCGGTCAGCGAGGTGACGAAGGTGACGCCGAAGGCTGCGGGCGTTGAAAAGTGCAGCGTGTTGAGCGCGAAGCTCGTCATGTAGTCGATGATATAGGCGCCAATGGTGAAACTCGCGAAAAGTGCGAAACCGGCAATGATGAGTTTGACATAAGGCCTGATGCGCCGGTCGGCCTGCAGACTGCCGCTCGTGGCGTCGGGTGCCAGCGCGGCATCGTCGGCGGCATGCAGCGTTTCGGGCAGCGTGCGGCGGAGCAGAATGCCGAACGGCACGATGACCACACCAAGCAGAAATGCCAGCCGCCAGCCCCACGCTTCGAGATCGTGCTGAGTCAAAAGGCTGGTAAGAGCAAGCGCGACAGAAGAGGCAACGAGCGTGGATGCGTCCTGGCTGGCAAACTGCATCGCGCCATAGAACCCTCGTCGTTCGGGCGGTGCGGCTTCGATGAGATAGGCCGTATTCGGACCGATTTCTCCGCCAAGCGCGAATCCCTGCACCAGGCGGAAGCAGACAAGAAGGATGGGAGCCGCGATGCCGATCTGGGCGTAGCCGGGCGTAAGGGCCACCCCCAGCATGCCCAATCCCATCAGCACGAAGGAGATGATCATCGCCGGTTTCCGTCCGGCGCGGTCGCCCAGCATGCCCAGCACGATTCCGCCCACCGGCCGGGTGACGAATCCGATGCCGAACGTCGCGACGGAAAAAATGAGATTGATCGAAGGATCGTGCGCCGGAAAGAACGTTTTGCCGATATAGACCGCGAAGATCGCGTAACTCAGGAAATCGTAGAATTCGAGCCCGTTGCCGAGCACGACGGCAACGACATGCATGGCCGGAATGGAGCGGCGCGTCGGCGCATCGGATTTTCCAGGACCCATCAGTCAATTCCCCTCGACGGCGCCATTCTTCCCCAGACGGCGCGTTTGCGCGAGTCCCGGCGGAAATGATCCGTATACCGCTGCCAGGCAGAACCCGCCCCGGCTTTCGCGAGGATCAGCTGCCTGCGGGCTGTGCCCGCATCCGACGTGCGACCAGCGCGAAGGGAATGCAAAGCAGCCAGAGCGCCAGCGCGTAGACGCCGCCGATCCAGTTGTTGGCGAGGAACAGCAGGAAAAACGCCAGCGATGTGACGAAGCCCAGCATCGGCAGCCAGGGGTGGGCGATGGCACGAAATGGTCGGTGCAATTCGGCCGCCTTGCGTCGAAGCACGAAATAGGCGCCGATCACCATCAGACTGGCAGCCGCATTCAGCGTGGCGACCAGGCCGAACGCGATCTCGAAGGAACCGGTGAATGTCAGGGCGGCGGTTGCGAGCACCGTCAGCACGAGTCCCATATAGGGGCTACCGCCCTTGTTCACCCGCAGAAAGATCGACGGCAGAAGACCGTCCCGCGCCAGTGCCAGAAGGATGCGGGGCGCCGACATGACCTGGGCATTCGCGCAACTTGCGACGGAAAGCATCGCGCACAGGGCGAAGAGCGGGCCTGCGATCGTGCTGCCCGTCGAGGCGAGTACGGCTGCGAAGGGAAGCGTGCTCGCCTGCATGCCCTGCGTGCCGAGCGCTGCAAGCAAACCCCCGTTCACGACGAGATAGAGGAGTGCCACGAAGAGGATTCCCGAACCCAAGGCGCGCGGCACGCTGCGGCCGGGGTCGCGATTTTCTTCGCTGAAATGCGCCGGCGCGATCCATCCGGCATAGGCGCCGGCAATCAACTGGAAGGCGGCGCTCACGCCCAGCCACGTGGCGGCATGCGTCGCAAGTTTTTGTCCGCCGGCCATCGGATGCGGATGATGGAACGCCACCACTGCGGCGGCGACGCAAAAGGCGGCAAGTGCGAATGCCTTGATGAGGCTTGTGAACTCCTGCAGGCGCCGGCCTTCACGCAGTCCGATCGCGTTGAGGCCGACGATTGCCAGCTGGACCAGGATGGCGGCCAGAACTTCGTAGTGCGTCGCGGCCGGCCAGAGGAGCGCCAGGAAATCGGCACACGCCACGGAAAGGGCCGCGATGGCGGAGACAAACGACATCCAGTCCGTCCAGCCGATGACAAGACCGCCGACGCTGCCGAATGCACGCCGCACATAGATATAGCCGCCACCCGCGCGCGGCATGGCGGTGGCGAGTTCGGCGACGACATTCGCCTGCAGCGCGACATACACCGCGCCCAGCGCCCACAAGGCGAGCATCAGGCCCGCATTCGGCACGTCGCGCGCGACGGAGGCCGGCGCCCGCAAGATACCGGCGCCGATCATGGAGCCGACGGCCACGGCAACGCCGAACGTCGCGCCCAGAATGCGCAGCAGCTCGCCCCGCGGGGCAGGCGGATTTGTGGTGTCGATGGTCATGGCTTTTCGATTGCAGCGAAGAAACGAAACGGCGAAAGGGTCACGTCAGCGGTCGCGCGCCGTTTCGAGCCCCATCATCCGTGGCTGTGTAATGTGGCTCCCAGGCGGCACGCTGCGCGTCAGGCAGACATTTCCGCCGATGACAGAACCGCGGCCGATCGTGATCCGCCCGAGGAGTGTAGCGCCGGCATGAATGACGACGTCGTCCTCGATGATCGGATGGCGCGCTACGCCTTTCACGGCAAGCCCACGGCCGCCGTCCGGGAATCGCCTGCCGCTCAGTGTTACGGCCTGGCTCAGCCGGACATGCTTTCCAATGATCGCCGTTTCCCCAATGACGACACCCGTCCCATGATCGATGAAAAAGCTGGGGCCGATTTCCGCGCCCGGATGAATGTCGATGCCTGTCCGCGAGTGGGCGACCAGCGTCATCAGGCGCGCAATCAGAGGGGCGCCCAGCAGATGAAGCGGACGGGCCAGGCGGTAACAAATGATGGCGACCATGCCGGGATAGCCGAGCAGGACTTCCGGCATGGAAAGCGCGCTCGGATCGCCCTCGAAGCCCGCGCGCAAATCCGCAACCAGTTGGGCGCGGATGGCGGGCAACTGGGCCGCGAGTTCATGGGCGATATCGTGGGACACCCGCACAGCCGCTTCCAGTGCCGGCTCCGCCTCGCTCGCCGCCAGCGGCAGGGATCGGCGAATTTGCTCGACGAGATCGGTAAGAGTCCTGCTGAGCGTCGTGGCGACGAAGGCGTCCACGCTCCTTTTCTTGTGCAGATCGGGCTGCCCGAGATGGGTCGGGAAAAGGCAGGACGACAGGCCGTTGACGATTTCCGCCACCACGGTCCGCGAGGGAAGGCGCCTGGCGATCCCGCCATGGCGGACATTATGGGTCACCTCACGGGATTCGTGCAGCTCGGCGACGACCCGATCGAGGTCCCATTCGATCTGGGGCCTTGCAGCGGGACGATCTTCCGTACCCCGCACGGCCTTCATCAGATTGGCAGCAAGATCGGAAGGCATCTGCGGATTGTATCCGTCTGGTCGCGCCGCTGCGGTACGGGCCAAATTACTCTACCACGTTGGTAGAGTATGACCAGTGTTTTTTTGACAGCTGGTATCCATGCACATGCGCATGAAAGCGCGCGTTAGGCAAATCGGGCGCGCGTCGCGTTCATCCTCCGCGCCAGCCGCGCCTTTCCTCACAATCATTCCGTGCACTCATGGCGGCGTCCGGCCCGTGGTGCCGAGCGCTTTTGCCAGATAGGCCGCCGCCGCTTCGTCCGCCTTTAACCACGAGCCTCGGCGAAGAAAGCCGTGAATCTCATTGGGGAGCACAAGTTCGTCGAACGGGAGGTGGCGCAATTCGAGGCGCCGGGCCAGATCGACGGTCTGCTGGAACGGAACGTTGCGGTCGTCGTCGCCCTGGATGAGGAGGACCGGCGATCGCCAGCGATCCATGCTGGCCTCCGGCGAGGATTCCCAGGCGACCTTGAGCGCCGCGTCGCGGTCGCCTTTTTCGTAGCGCATGGCCGGCTTGCCGAAAAACGCGTCGAGCAGCCGCGACCAGTCATGCACGCCGTGGAAGTCGACACCGACCTTGAAGAGATCGGAATTGCGCGCCAGGCCGAGCGCCGTCAGATAGCCGCCATAGGAGCCGCCCCATATGCCGATGCGGGCGGGATCGATGCCCTGCTGCAATTGCAGGAAATGCGCGCCGGCGACCACATCCTGATACTCGGCTGCGCCAGCCGAGCCCGCATGATCGGGCTCATGGAATTTGCGGCCATAGCCGATGCCCAGGCGGTAGTTGACGGACAATACCGCAAAGCCATGCGCTGCCAGATATTGGTTCATCGCATAGGCGTTGCTGTAATAGGCCATATAGTGCCAGCCAAGCAGCATCTGGCGCGGCGGGCCGCCGTGCACGAAGATGATTCCCGGTTCTTTCGCAGCGTGATCGGTGCGCTGAAAGAACTGCCCGTGCACAAGCGTGCCGTCGGTCGCCCTGAAGTTGACGGATTTTGGCGCGATCAGCTGTGCGAGCGGAAAATCGTTGGGCAGCGGTCCGGTATCGAGCATGGACGCGTGCGATCCGTCGATGCCGACAATGGCTGCGGAAGGCGGCTGCTGGGTGCCTGCGGTCACATAGGCGACGCGCTCGTTGCTCGCGGCCACCGGTTGCCAGTCGAGCGACGTTCCCGAAGTAAGCGCAACCGGTGTGGCGCGATCGACTGGCACGCGAAACAGGTGGCGCCGGTCGTCATCGTCTTTCGTTGTGCCCGTGTTCGCGTCGTAGATCATAAACTTGCGATCGCGACTTTCCGCGACATGCTCGACCATGAACGCGCCCGGCGTGAGCAAAAGCGGCGCGCCACCCGAGGCGGGCACCGAATAGAGGTGCGGCCAATCGTCGAGATAGGCGAGAAACGCGATGCGATCGCCTGCCGCCCAATGCAGATTGACGCCGCCTTCGACATCCGGCCATGAACCCGAAAGCGTTTCGGGGCTCTTCCATGCGGCGTGCGCCGTTCCGTCGGAGGCGTTGGCGACCCAGATCGACCAGGGCACCGGAATTTGCGTGAGCAACGGATCCGGCGGGCCGCCATCGCCCGGCAGGCGCGCAAAGGCGATGCGCGAACCGTCGGGCGACCAGCGCGGCATCACGTCGGTGCCCGTTGAAGGCGCGAGATAGAGAACCGGCTTGTCCTTCGAAACAAAGATTCCGATGAACGCATGGTCGGTGCGGTTCGACTGGAATGCGAGCCGCGAACCGTCGGGCGACCAGTGCAGGTCGCCATCCTTGCCGCGATCGAAGAACAGCCGCTGCGGTTTGCCCTTGCCGTCGAGCGAAGCGGTCCAGATCTGGCCGTTCGCGATGTAGGCGAGGGTGCCGCGCGACGAGATTGCCGGCGCATCGCCGTCGACGATCCTGACCGGCGCGCCGCCGGACAGTGACGCCGCCCAGATTGTCACCTTCGGCTCGTCGGGCGACGCCGCTGGATCGGGCGCGAGATCGCCTTCCGCGGGCCAGTTCGCATCGTGATCGCCGCCGCGCACGTAAACGAGGCGCCTGCCGTCGGGCGAAAAGGTGAGTTGCGTGATTTCCTGGCCGTCGTCTTCGGCGTAATGCGTGATCTGCCGGGCCTTGAAGGAGGGACCGTCCGCAATCCAGACATTGCGCACCCCCGCCGCGTCGCGCACCCATGCGATCCGGTCAGCGCTTTCGGCGGCGGCCAGTTCGGTCGCGAAGGGATAGCGCAGCACCTGCGCCATCGTGAAAGGCGCGGCCCAGGCGGTCGAAAGCGTTCCGAGCGCGACCAGCAACAGCGACGCGACGCGAAAAATTGGCATGAACGCCCCCCAAGCGAAGAAATGGCCACGGCACGGCGCCGATTGTCCGCGATACGGCAGGTCGCCGCAATCCGTGTGGATATGAAAAACCCGGCGGCTCCTGGGGAGCGCCGGGCGCAAAACGTCCAACTGGCAGAAAGTATAGCGCGTTTGATCAGAGTGCGTCAAGGGGACATTCCGTACACAGATGTTCTCGCGGCGGCCGCAGTCTGTTCACGGCTTTCCATCCGGCGCTCAGGCCGTTGTCAGTACGTCCGGTGTAAGGCTTCGCAGATCGTCATCGCCGGCCATTGCCGCGGCGGCAATTCCAGGTGTCCGCGCCAGCACGTGCCCGGCGTAGAATCGCGCCAGCGCTGCGCGTGTAGGGGACGACGAATCGCGCGAGCGCGCAGCCGCCAGCGCGCCTTTGGCGAGCATCCAGCCGCCGATCGTATCGCCGAGAAGCGTGAGGCAGGGCGTGGCCCCCGCAAGCGGTGAGGCAGGATTGGCGCGCTGTGTCTCGCGCAGCCACGCGGTCGCCGTCTCGGCTGCCACCACGGCATCCGACAGCCGCGCAGCCACGCCGGGCAGGGTGTCGATCGCGGCAATCGTTGCGCGAATATCCGCGAACAGATCGCTGAGCGCGGCGCCATCGGCGAGCGCGAGCTTGCGGCCCACAAGATCGATTGCCTGGATGCCGTTGGTGCCCTCATAGATCGGCGTGATGCGCGCGTCGCGATAATGTTGCGCCGCGCCCGTTTCTTCGATGTAGCCCATGCCGCCATGCATTTGCACGCCCAGCGACGCGACCTCGACGCCCATATCCGTCGACCAGGCTTTTGCGATCGGCGTAAACAATTCCTCGCGCAGGCGCGCACGTTCGTCGCCCGCGCGAGCCAGATCGGCCGCAACGCCCGTTGCGAGACACAGCCCGCGCGCCGCTTCGATGCGTGCCTTCATGAGCGCGAGCATGCGTCGCACATCGGGATGATCGACAATCGGCGCGGGATATTCACCGGTCCAGACCGAGCGTCCCTGGCGGCGTTCACGCGCGAATGCCAGCGCCTGCTGATAGGCACGTTCGGCGATCGCCACGCCTTCGACGCCCACCTGCAACCGCGCCGCGTTCATCATCGTGAACATCAGCGCAAGCCCCTGATTGGGCGCGCCGACAAGTTCGGCATCGGCGCCGTCATACAGCATGGTGCAGGTGGGCGAGCCGTGAATGCCGAGCTTTTCTTCGATCCGCATGGCGCTGACAGCGTTCGCCGCGCTCAGCGAGCCATCGTCGTTCACGCGCCGTTTCGGCACGAGAAACAGCGACAGGCCCTTCGTTCCTTCAGGTGCACCCGCCACGCGGGCAAGAACGAGATGAACGATATTCTCGCTCATGTCGTGATCGCCCCAGGTGATGAAGATCTTCTGGCCGGACAGCCGATAGCGTCCGTCGCCATCCGGCTCGGCGCGGAGGCGCACGCTCGCGAGATCCGAACCGGCCTGCGGCTCCGTCAAATTCATCGTCCCGGTCCAGGCGCCCGAAACGAGCTTGCCGAGATAGAGCGATCTCTGCCGGTCGCTGCCATAGGCGCACAGCACTTCGATGGCGGCCTGGGTGAGCATCGGACAGAGCCCGAACGCCATGTTGGCGCTGTGCAGCATTTCGAACACGGCGAGGGACAGCGCGCGCGGCAATCCCTGGCCGCCGAAATCCACGGGCGCGGCGAGTCCGTTCCAGCCGGCCTCGGCGAAGGTCCGATAGGCCTGCGCAAAACCTGGCGCCGCTTGCACCGTGCCGTTCAGGTAGCGCGCGCCGGTCTCGTCGCCGATGCGATTGAGCGGCGCCAGCACATCGCGGGCGAACCGGCCTGCCGCGTCGAGCACCGCGGATTGGGTATCGTCGTCGTAACCCGCAAGCAACTCCTTCAGGCGGCCGGCTTCGGCGAGATGGTCGAGCGAAAAGGCGAGATCGCGAAGGGGCGGCACGTAGGTCACGGCATTCGGCCTCTGTGGGTCGGGAGGAAGGATAGGGCGGTGTCGCCCCGCATGCCACGGCACCAGGACCCGCCGGAGTCGATCGCCGCGACCGGCCCGGCGCTTGCAGGGCAGGGGCATGCTCAAGGGTTCGCAATGGCTTCGTTGTGCTGCGCGCTTCGTTCCCGCCGCGCCGCTCAGGCCGTTCGGCCGGCCGGTGGCGCTGTTCTTTCATGGCGTCGCCGAGCGCATCGTCGATCCCAGGATCGAAATCAATCACCATACGCTATCGGGATTTCGTGCCATCGCGCGCCAGTTGAAGCGCGATTTCCGGGTGCTGCCACTCTCCGACCTCGACGATGCCCTTGCGCGGCCCGAACAGCACCGGCGCACGGTCTTCCTCATGTCCGACGACGGCTATGCCAACACGCTTCTGGCCGCCGATGTGCTTGCGGAATGCGAGCTGCCCTGGACCCTGTTTGCCAGCACCGAGCACATCGAAACCGATGACCTCAATCCGCTGACCCTGGCGCGTCTGTTCGCCTTCCATGCGGCCGAAGGGCGATACCCGATTGCCCATGTCGGCGAGACAATTCTGCCCGAAAATCCTGAGGGGCGCGCCAGGATCGCTGCTCGTCTCGTTGCGGTCCTGAAGGCGTTGCCGGAACCATGCGCGCGTGCTGCCGTCGCCTCGCTCCGGTCGGCGTTTTCCGATGGAGCCTTCGCCGACCTTCGCAGCCGCTTCGCCTCCGAGCGATATCTGAACTGGGGTGAACTCGAAGCGCTGCACCGACGCGGAGTCGAAATCGGCGCGCACGCGCATTGGCATTGGCCGATGAATGCGTCGCAACCGCTCCATCATATCGCCGAGCAGGCGAATCGGCCGCGCGCGCTGATCGAAAAGAAGTTGGGCCGCTGCCGCTATTTCGCCTATCCGTTCGGCAATGCCGGAGACGTGTCGCGCGAGGCCCGCCAGGCGGTGCGTCGCGCCGGCTATAGCCACGCCTTCACGACGCTGTCCGGAACGCTCGGGCCGCACGCCGATCCCTTTCTCCTGCCGCGCTACGGCCTGCGGCCCCGCGAAGGGCATTTGCCGGCGCTGCTGCCGCTGATCCGTGCCGGCAACAGCAGGGTCGCGCACCTGCAGCGCCAACTCGTTTCCTGAAGATTTGCCAGCCGCCGTCTCGCAATGGGACCGGGCTTGGATTCTCGCGACATAGGGCCGCGCCCTAGTTGGCGCTTCGTGCCGAAGCGGCACAAGCGCTGCGCTGTCACGTGGCGCAACGGATGCAATCCGTCCGTACGGAAACCAATTCGGGCGAGGCTCTCCTTGGGCGTCCGAGAACAGCTGGCCGAAGACAATGACTGGATCGTCGCCGATCTCGCCATTGAGTCGGCCAAGAACCACCTTGCGGTGATCCAGGCCGGTCAGGCGGCGGCGCGGTTCGACCATGCCGAAACCGCGGCCCAGTCGCTCTCCGCCCGCGCGCTGAAGCGCAGTCTCGATCTCTGCATCGCCGTGCCGCTGCTCGTCATCCTGGCCCCCGTTCTCTTCGCCCTGGCACTTGCGGTGCGGTTGGAGAGCTCGGGACCATCGCTTTTCCGCCAACGGCGCTTCGGTCGGGACGGTCGCGTTTTTCGCATCCTGAAATTCCGCACCCTGCATGTGATGGAAGACGGCGATCAGGTCCGTCAGGTCACGCGCGACGATCCGCGTCTCACGCGTCTGGGGCGTTTTCTGCGCCGGACAAGCCTCGACGAACTGCCGCAGCTGTTCAATGTGATCAGGGGCGACATGTCGCTTGTCGGCCCGCGACCGCATGCGCTCGCACACGACCGCTATTATGGCGCGCGCATCGGGGATTATCTGCAGCGCCAGCGCGTCAAGCCGGGAATCACCGGCTGGGCGCAAATTCACGGCCATCGCGGCGAGACCGCGACGCTCGACGAGATGCGCAACCGCGTCGGCTTCGATCTCTGGTATGTCGCGCGCGCCGACATTGTGCTCGATCTCTACATTCTCCTCGCGACGCCGCGTGCGATCCTGCGCGGCAAGAACGCGCAATGAGCCGCGCGGCGGTCCCGACACGTGAGGACGATGCCAAGTCCTACGCCGAAATCCGCGCGGGCGGCCTGCGCGTGGCCTGTCTCGGCCGCAACGAATTGAAGGCGCTGATGGTGCGCGAGTGCCGCGAGGCACGCATGCGGACGCAGAAAACTCCCAAGCTCGTCTTCGCTGCGAATGGCCACGCGATTTCGCTGGCGGCGCGCGACAGCGAGTTTCGCCGCTTTCACGAAGTGGCCGATCTCATTCATGCCGACGGCCAGCCGGTGGTCTTCGCGTCCCGGCTTCTGGCGCGCACGCCGATCCCCGAGCGTTCGGCGACGACGGATTTCTTTCACGATGCGGCGGAAGCTGCATGCCGGCACGGGCTGCGATTTTTCCTTCTGGGCGCGACGGAGGAGGTCAATGCGGCCTGTGCCGAACGGATGCGCGTCCTTCATCCGGGATTGCAGATCGCGGGGCGCCGCCACGGCTATTTCCGCCGCGAGGACGAGGCGCGGATCTGTGCCGAAATCAACGCGGCAAAGCCGGATGTCCTGTGGGTCGGGCTCGGACTTCCGCTGGAGCAGGCGTTTTGCGTGCGCAATCGCGACCGGCTTTCGGCGGGATGGATGGTCACGGCCGGTGGCTGTTTCAATTTCGTCGCCGGCAACTATGCCCGCGCGCCGGAGTGGATGCAGCGAACCGGATTCGAGTGGCTGCATCGCCTGGCGCATGAGCCACGCCGCCTCTTCGGGCGCTACGCGCTGACCAATCCCCACGCCCTGTTTCTTTTGCTGACACGCACGTCCGCGCTCGAACAGCCAATGTCCTTGCGCGCGAAGGCCGCCATGCACGCCGAAAGTCCTGCCGGATGACGGTCGCTTCATCCGCAGTCATGATGGATGGGGTCGAAATTCCGGCGCCGCCCTTGCGCCGCTTCCTGCCGGTGGCGATGCGCTACGGGCTTTCGGCGGCGGGGCCGCTATGCATGTCGGGCGCTCATTTCGTCGCGGCGCTGATTTTTCTGCGGATGTTTTCGCGCGCGGAATTCGGCCTCATCTCGTTCATGCTCGTCATCGTTCCGTTTTGCCTCAGCCTGTGCGGCGCCATGATCGGCGCACCGGCGGCCATCGGCAATGCCAGGCCGCAAGGGCTCAGCGCGGCCGAACTCGCGACCCTGATGAAGGCCAATCTCGTCTTTGCCGTGGTGGTTTCGGGGCTGGTGTTCGCTCTGACCGTCGTGAGCGGCGCCCCGGTCGCGCGCGCCTTCGTATTCGGCGCCTATGGCGCGGTGATGTGCCTGCGCTGGTTCGCGCGGAGTTATTCCTATGCGACGAACCATCCGGTGCGTGTCCTCCTTTCGGATATTCTCTACAGTGCGGGACTGCTCACGCTTCTCGTCGCGCTGCTGCTGCTTCATGCGCTGACGCCGCTTCGCGGGGCTCAGGGGCTTCTCGTCGCGGCGCTGCTCGGTTTCGCCGGTTTCGGTCGAACGTTTTTGCGCGACCAGTTTCGCTGGACTGCCATAGGATCGCTTCGGGACTATGGCCAGGTCTGGCGCGATCTGGCGCGCTGGTCGGCGATGGGCGTGGTCCTGACCGAACTTACGGTCAATGCCCATGCCTATCTGGTGACGCTGCTCGCAGGACCGGCCGCTTTCGCGCCGCTTGCGGTTGGGGCGCTTCTCATGCGCCCCGTACAGCTTGTTCTGACGGCCGTGCCCGACCGCGAACGGCCCGTCATGGCGCGGCAACTCGTGCGCGGTGACAGGGCCGGGGCGCGACGATCCGTTAACCAATTCCGAAGCGTCGCCGGTGCAGTGTGGCTGGCTACGGTGAGCCTCTCGGCGGTGCTCCTCCTATGGTTTCCGCATCTCATACTGAAGAAGGGCTACGATCCTTCCCAGGCCCTGCTGGTGCTCGCCTTCTATGCGGCGATCACCGCAACGCGCACGCTCAGGACGCCGGAATCGGTTCTGCTGCAGGCGGCCCGGCAATTCCGCGCGCTGGCAGGCGCCAGCCTGTGGTCGAGCGCCGTTTCCATTACCGCAACGCTGCTTCTTGTCGTGACCGTGGGCCCGGTCGCCTCGCTGGCCGGCATTCTTTTGGGCGAGATCGTGATGGCGAGCCGCATTCACGCATTGTCGCGTCCCGTGGCAAGCGGACATGACTGAAGTTCTGATCGCCATCCCGACCTATCGCCGGACGAAAGGATTGGCCCGGCTGCTCGAGGCAATTGCCTGCCTCGACACGCGTGCGCAGGTGCGCGTGCTGGTGGCCGACAACGACGCCGACGGGCGCGAAGGAATGGCGCTTGTCCAGGGCCTCGTTGCGTATCGCTGGCCGATCGAGGTGATCCTGGTCGCGGAACGTGGCATCGCGCAAGCCCGCAACGCGCTCATCGACCACGCGCTGGCACAGTCGTCGTCGGCCTTTGTCGCCATGCTGGACGATGACGAGTGGCCGTCCTCCGGATGGCTCGATTGCTTTCTGCGTGCGGCCCGCATGACCGGTGCCGATGCCCTGCATGGTGCGGTCCTGCCCGAATTCGAAGTCAGGCCGGGCGCGTGGGTACGCCATTGCCAGGGCCTGATGGCCCTTCGCCGTCGCACCGGGCCCGTCACGATGATTCATGGGACGTCGAACGTGCTGCTCCGGCGCACCTTTCTCGAGCGTGTGCCCATGCCATGCTTCGACCCCTCATTCGCGCTGACCGGCGGCGAGGACAAGGACTTCTTTGCCCGCCTCAGACGCCTGGGTGCTCGCTTTGCATGGGCCGACGAAGCGGTCGTGCATGCACACGTACCGGCTTCGCGAAGTTCGGTGCGCTGGGCCCTGCAACGGGCCTATCGCGTCGGCAATTCCGACATGCGCGTTTTTCTCAAATATGAACGCGGACTTCTGCCGCGAATTCGCGAGGCGATAAAAATTGCGGGTGTGATCGTCATGGCGCCCGTCATGGCGCTTCTCTACGCGCCGCTTCCCGCGTGGCGGCTCGCGCCGGTCTGCCGTCTGTGGCGCGCGGCGGGAAAACTCGCCGCCCTTTTCGGTGCCCACTACCAGGAATATGCGGTCGTCCATGGCGGCTGAGCTCGCACCTGCGATGGGGTTCGCGTACCCGCGCGACGCGCGCATGACGGCGCCTTTTGCCGAAGCCGCGTTTCTGCTTTTTCTCTGCCTGATCTTTGTCAGTCTGCAGCCCTTCGCGACACGCGATCCGGCCCAGCTGGCGAGCGGCGAGAGCGGCTTTCCCGGCGCCGGCGACATGCTGCGGCAGTTTTCCTATCTCGCCGCTTTCGTGCTGATCCTCATGTCGGCGCTGCATGCGGGCGGGACGAAGGTCCTTGCCTGTCTTTCTCCGACTTTCGCGGCCCTTCTTGGCTGGTGCGTTCTCAGCGCAACCTGGGCGGCAGCTCCCGATGTGACGTTTCGCCGGGCCGTGCTCGAAGGCGTGGTCGTGGTTTCGGCCATGATGGGTGTGGCCGCACTTGGGCCCGATCGAAGCCTGGCACTTCTGCGCAGCACGCTCGGCGTCATTCTGGTCATCAACTGGTTCTCGATCGCGCTGGTGCATAATGCGGTTCACCAGCCCGGAGAGATCGACCCGCAACTGATCGGCAACTGGCGGGGAATGTTCTTCCACAAGAACATCGCGGGATCGGTCAGTGCGATCACCGCCATCCTGTTTTTCTTCGAGGCGTGGCGAACGCGCCGGCTCGCGAATGTTTTTCTTTTCCTGGCGGCGGTCGGTTTTACCGTCATGACGCGTTCGAAATCGTCGCTTGGGCTCCTGCCGCTGGCGCTTGCCGCGGGCGCTATCTACCGGGTCGCATGGCAGCGCGGCATCGATCGCGCCATCGTCATGACAACGGTGGCGCTCGCCGGCTTTCTCGGACTGGTTCTGCTGGCCATCGAATCCGGCCTCATTGCGCATTTCCTTTCCGATCCGACGGAACTGACCGGCCGCACCCAGATCTGGCAGGGCGAATTCGCCTTCATTCGCGATCACCTGGCCCTGGGTTCGGGCTTCGGCAGCTTCGCCGATACGGGGGCTGCGTCGCCCTTGCGCAATTATGTCGCCGCGGCCTGGGTGCAAAACGAAAGCCATGGCCACAACGCCTATTTGCAGATGCTGGTGACCATCGGTCTGCCGGGCTTTCTGCTCGCCATGCTCGTGTTCGTTGCACTGCCGATGCGCGAATTCCTGCGCTTCGAAGCGAACCGCCTCGACATCAAGGCGGCGTTGTTCGCGATTTTCGTGTTCATGATTCTGCACAACGTCCTCGAGTCGGACTTCCTCGAAGGGGATGGTCCGGCCTGGGTTGCGTTCCTGCTCACGCTGGGAGTCCTGCGCCAGTTGCGCAGCACACCCGCATGAGCCCGTTCTTCTCGGTCGTCATCCCCGTGTACAATCGCGCCGCAATGCTGCGCGCGGCGATCGGTTCGGTGCTCGCGCAAAGCGAAACCGATTTCGAAATCGTCGTCGTCGACGACGGGTCGAATGACGATCCGCAATCGGTGACAGCGGCTTTCGCCGATTCGAGGATCGTATATCTGAGCCAGGAGAACCGAGGGGGCAGCGCGGCGCGCAACGCTGGTATCGAACGGGCATGCGGCCAGTTCGTGGCTTTCCTGGATTCCGACGACACCTTTCTCCCGCATCATCTGGCTGCAATGCGAAGGCTGCTCGAAGGCACGAAGAGTGTCGCCGCCTATGCGCAAATGATCGTCGAGCGCGGCGGGGGACGCACCTTTCTCAAACCTCCACGCGCACTCGCGGCAGGCGAGCACATGGCGACCTACCTGATGTGCGAGCGCGGTTTCGTGCCACTCAATACGCTCGTCGTGCCGCGCGAACTCGCCATGCGCATCCGCTTTCGCGAACAGATGCCCTGTGCGCAGGACACCGACTTTGCGATCCGCCTGTTCCTTGCGGGCTGCCGTTTCGTCATGGCGTCGGCGCCGGGCGCAATCTGGAAGGATATCGCCGACCCGAACCGCGCGTCGGCGGGTCGCAAGAGTGCGCGCCTGATCGATTGGCTCGAAGGCTTGCGGCCGCAAATTCCGTCGAAGGCCTATTACGGCGCGCGCGGCTGGATGATCGCCAAGGGCGTGGCGCAAACCGGCGCGTTGCGCGCGTTGCGGTTCTATCTCGGCGCGGTCTTTCGCGGCTGCTATCGGCCCCGCCTTGCCGCGACTGTCTTTCTGCAGATTTTTCTTCCCGACCGGGCGTGGCGGGCGCTCGCCGATTGGGTGGTGGGCGCAACGCATGGCAAGGTGTGGGCGCGCGGCGATCAGATCGTGCGCGTCACCCCGGTATCCTGATCCGCCGCGGATTGTTGCGGTGCGCAGGACCAGGGGCTCTCGCCATCACTCTGCCGGCTGCGGCTGCGGAGCTCCGCCCTGGCACGCAGCCACTCGACGAAAGCCTCACCCGCACACCCGTGTGGTACGAAATGGTTGCCGTTTTCGCAGCCGCTTGGACGAATCGCGATCGGGATGACTTTCGCAATTGTCAGGCCGGTGGCGTCCGGATGGCGATGAGCGATTTCGGAAACGGTCCCAGCCATTCGAAGCGTATGCGCGCATCGGGCATCAAATGGGCGAGTTGCGCGCGATCGAGCAGAATGGTGCTCCGTATGGTCCGCATCGCCTCGCCCATATCCGCCGCGCGTCGGAAATAGCCGAGTCTCATGCGCAACAGGATCTTGACGCGCCAGCTTTCGGGCAGCCAATGATAAAACGGCGCCAGAAGATGCGGTTCGACCGGAAACCAGAAATAGGGAGTTTGCAGATAACAAAACGGCGCAATGCGGCGACTTTCGCTCGCGAAGGCTTCGATGCGGTCCCAGCCGCCCACATGCTCGATGATCGAATTCGAGTGCGTGAGTTCGAAACTGTTGTCGGCGAATAGCGGCAAATGGCAGGCATCGCCGGCAAGGGCGGTAAACCGCGCGTCCTGCCCCATCCTGGCAACCTCGTGCGCGAGATTGACGAGCGTGACATGGACATTGCGCGCGGCCAGCCAGTTTTCGTCGAACAATTCCCAGTAGACGCGTCGGCCACCGAGATCGAGGATCCGCACCTTGCCGTGCCGCGCATAGATGACGTCAATGAGCTCCCGCAGATAGGACGACCTGCGGCGGCGCAGCCGGGAGCCCAGCGAATTGGGATTGCTGTAATCGACAAGCCCTAGAAGGGGCAATTCTCCCGTTCGCACTGGATCAATTGGTCCCACCAGGAGTGTCGGTGGGTGGCATAGTGATCCAGACATTCTCAAGAAAGGATAAACCGCCCGCGCGCTCGACGAGGCAGCATCAGGCCGATATTTGATGGCAGCCGACGCCTTTCGGGTGCATCGGCTCCCCTGGGCATATCCTCACAGCTTTCCTTTCGTTCTCCGTCAGTGTCGGAAGTGTGGTGCTTTCGGACCTTGCCTTGGGAACCGGCAGGCTTCATGCCTTCCACGAAGCATACGTTGATCTTCTTGGTCGTGTCCGGGTCAACGCTGGTGAAAGCCCCGTACTTGCTCATGCACACCATTTCGACCGCCATACATGCCGAATGACCAGCGCTTCGCTCATCCTCCGTTGCGCGGCCGGCCGCAATATTCTTGTCGATCAAAGCGTTTCAATAAGTGGCCCAGTCGAAATTGGGGTCGTCGACCTGGGCCCTGGCAGGCCGACGAGCGAACTCAGCAGCCACGAAGGCCAAGGATATGCTTGCGCAAAAGCTCAAAAACCTGCGCTCGGCCGATCCGGACGCTGAGCGGGGTGCCAATATCCAGCCCATGGAGGGTCTCCGCGTGAACAATTTGCAGTATTCTGTTCACCTCTGGTCCGCAGCTAAGGCCGCGAAAGTGAGCACTAAATGGAGCCTTGGGCGCGGGAAACTGAGCGATATCGAAAGCGCGCTCTGGAACTCGGATATTCGCTAAACGATCTAGCTGACGAAATTAAAAAGCTGCCGCGCGCACCCCTTTCTGCCCGACTCTCGGACAAAGCAGCGATTCAGTTTCAAGTCTGCTTGCTCACCATCGGAATTTTCCGATCCGCTCAACAGCTGGCGAGTTCATTGCAGCTACTGTGGCCTTCTGGGCAATTTGTTACGGCATCACTCACAACTCGGCTGTTGGTCGAGCTGCAAGGCGTTCTTGCGTATGCCGACCGAAAAGTTCTCCGAAAGCTCGATGATCCGAACAACATCGAGATATGCCACACGAGAATGGTCAAGCTACTGCTCGGATCGAAGTCAGGGGTATTGTCGCTTCAAGGTGATAGCCGAGATGCTCGCCCTGTAGTGAACGTGATGGATTTCATCAAAGAGGGGGAAGGCGCATTTCCCGGACTGTCAGACACGTATTCTTTTCTCTGCGACGGATCGCATCCGACATACCTTCAACATTCATACTTGCTCTTTGCAGGACCAAATTACGACAATTGGACGAATGAAGCTCTCGCGGTAGAGGCGCATCGTACGCTTGAACGAACACTCAGTGCTGCCGAGGGCGCACTTGCTGGAATACGATCTACGGGACTTGCAATCTTTGCAGAGTGTCTAAGTCTCATACTTTCGGAAACTAGCGGGCTGTTGAAAAATGGGACGCGTGGTCAATAGCCGTCTCGCCGCTTCTGTTTAATGGTCTGTCTAAATTCATTCAGGAGGTTGCGAACGTCGACCTTGTCGCCTCGTTCGATCCTTTTGGAGATTGCGGTCAGCGGGAACACGACGATCGTTGTCGTAGGTAACTGCAATGCCGGGTCACGACCCAGTTCATCCTCGACAGAAACCCAGGTCAAACCCATCTCCTGAACGAGCACGTCACCAAATGCGATACCGAGGCTCTGTAACTTCCAAGTTTCCGTCGGTTCGATCCAACCGGCATCAATTATCGTCTCGATGAGCCTAAGCTTTCCCTCGACCGTATCGTACTGATGTCTTGCCTCGGGCTCGAAGTGGTCTCGGACCCACGCCCGCTGCTTCTCTACGTGATGAGCATCTTCATCTGACATCGGTCCGTTTTTTTGGTCCACCTGTTGAGCCTCGGTGACTAGCTTGTTGGTTGCAGCAGCTTTGGCAGCCGGATCAGATTGTAGGCTGCTGCTGCGAGAGTGAACGCCCATTGGATTCGTTTGAGACCTCGGTACTTTGTTTTCCGGAGGCCCGCGATGGTCTTCATCCAGCCAAAACCCTCTTCAATACGTTTTCGAACGCGTTGGCTCGCAGCATAGCCGGGGTGACGGGTCGTACGTCCATCGATGGCCGAACGGCGGGTCGTGTTGCGGGCAATGTGCGGCGTTACGTTGATTTCACGCAGTTCCATGACGAAGTCGGCGGCGTCGAAGCCCTTGTGAGCCGAAGCGAATACGCCGTTCGGGGCCGCCTTTCGCGATCGAATTTCAAATCCTCCTCGGTCAGGACGGCATGCAGGTGCCTGGAGAGCGGCGACGGAAAAATCAGATCGGAAGGCTTGGGCGGAACGGGCTCACGGTCGAACAAGGTCGTCTCGCCGCCCTTGGGCATGTGCGGCACGACCTTGTCCCAGCGCTTTCGAGTCTGCTGGGCGGCATATTGGGATATTGGCTTTATTCACTTTAATCGCAGACTGTGAATCCTATGTGTAAGCCATTGGCTTGATGCGATTTCCCCCCCGTCGTAGGTTGAATGACGATGTTGTCGCGGCGCGAACTTGTTGGAACTCTCCTTGCGGCCGTGGGGCTTCCGGCGAACGGATGGGCGCAAGAGCTGCGCGCGAGCATCACGGAGGAAGCCGGCACCACGCTTCGCCGCGCCGCCGCGCAGCGCAGGATCATTTACGGTACCGCCGTCAACACGATGCAGCTGCACGCGCAGGACTTCGCTGCCGCGCTCGCGCGCGAAGCCGCGATCCTGGCGCCCGAATACGAGATGAAACGGGCTATCGTCGAACGGATTCGGGGGCAGTATGACTTCACCGGCTGCGATGCAATTCTCGCCTTCGCTCGCGATCATGACATGCTCTTCCGGGGTGTTCCGCTCGTCTGGCACAGGCGAAATCCCGACTGGCTTGAAGACGCGGCGCATGCATCGCGCGACGAAACATTGATCACCGGCTTCATCGAAAAAACTGCCGGCCATTTCCGCGGCCGCGTGCATTCCTGGGATGTGGTCAATGAAGCCATTGCGCCGGCCGATGGCAGGGCCGATGGGATGCGCAACAGCTTCTGGCTGGACGCTTTCGGCCCGAGCTACATCGACATCGCCTATCATGCCGCGCGCGAAGCCGATCCCGATGCGCTTCTGGTCTACAATGATTGGGGTTGCGAAGCCGGCGGGCCCGCGAACGATCGCTTCCGCGCCGCGACGCTCGATTTCCTTGAAAAAGCCCTCGCTCGCGGAGTGCCCATTCAGGCGCTGGGTCTGCAGGGCCATTTCGCGGCCTTCGGCACGCGGGTCGACCAGCTGAAATTGCGCGCCTTTCTGGAAAAGATTCGGGCCATGGGTCTTTCCGTTCTTGTCACCGAACATGATGTCGACGACAGCGGCGGACCGTCCGACATCGCTACGCGCGACCGCGCCGTCGCCGACGCAAGCCGCCGTTTCCTCGATGTCGTTCTCGATTGCAGCGCGACGAAAGCCGTTTTGACGTGGGGCCTGTCCGATCGCTATCTCGATTCTCCGGGTTGGCGCGCCGAACTCGCGGGCTACACGCCGCGCATGCTGCCTCTCGACCGTGACCTCGCGCGCAAGCCGATGTGGCGGGCGATGGCGCAGGCGTTCGGATCCCGTGCATGACCCATTGCGACCGAACGTTGCCTCGACGCACGCGATTTTGATGGCCGCACTTTGTAAGGAACGCCGCGGCGTGCGATAGTATGGGCAAGGCGCGGTTGCGGCCGGCAGGAACAGGGATAATAGCGCGGGAGCGCCTGCAAAAAGATGGTTACTCTTCTTGTCGTCGTGGCCTTGATCGCAATCACAGGTTTTCTGTGCGGCCGGTATGGCTTCCCCGCCGGCAAGGAAGCGTTCCGGGAAGCCCAGGACGATGCCAGGCGGATCGGCGATGAAAACGTGCATTTGCGTGCACAGCTCGCCGCCTCCCAGGCCGATCTGCAGCAACTCTCCCAATCGCGCGAAGAAGAGCGGCTCGCCTATCAGACGCTCGACGAACATGCGCGAACCCTGACGGCGCAGGTGGCGCAACAGGCGCGCGATGTCGAGGCTGCCGTGGCGGCACGGGCCAAAGCCGAAGCGGATACGAGGAGCGCGGAAGACGTTGCCGCGCGCCTGCGCGAGCGCGAAGCAGCGCTGTTGCGGGAAGTGGGATCGCTTGTCGAGCAGTTCCAGCTGGTGAAATCGGCACGCGAGCAAGCCCTGGCCGCGGTACATGAATCGGTCGGCGTGCTCGATCGCCTGAGCGAACGCGAACAGGCGCTAACCAAGAATGCCGCCGCCATCGGGACCATGGCTGCATCCCGAGGCGCGCCGATGGAGCCCGGCAAGTCGGCCGGCGAAATCGCGCCGGCGAACGATACGGCGCCCATGGCCGGCGACGCGCCGGCGAATGACACCGCGGCCATAACCGCAGATGCGCCGCCAGGCGACCATGCTCCAGCGAGCGATGGTGCGTCAGTGGTTGGCGATGCGCAGGCGGCTGACGTCAAGCCGGCGGCCGAGCCCGCTACGGCGTCCGCTTGAAACGTCTACCCGCGCCTAAGGCGCCGTAAAGGTTGCGGGCGGAATCGCGCGTCACGGCGAGCGGGACGTCAGTGCATATTCACGACGCTCAGCCGCGGTCGCTCCTGCGGCCGTGACGAGGCGAGAAAATCGGCGACGAACGGAGTGGCCGGCGCATTGCGCAGTTCGTCCGGCGTGCCGATCTGCTCGACCATGCCATTGTTCATGACGGCGACCAGATCGGCCATCTCCAGTGCCTCTTCCTGGTCATGCGTGACGAAGATTGAGGTCAATCCAAGCCTGTCATGCAGGCCGCGCAGCCAGAGCCGCAGATCCTTGCGCACCTTGGCATCAAGCGCGCCGAATGGTTCGTCCAGCAGCAGCATGCGCGGTTCGATCGCGAGCGCACGTGCCAGTGCGACGCGCTGGCGTTGTCCGCCGGAGAGCTTGCTCGGATAGCGGCCGCCGAATTCCTCCAGCTGGACGAGGGACAGGAGTTCCCTGACGCGGCGGCTGATTTCGGCGCGCGGCGGCCGCGTCCGTCGCGGGCGGACTTCGAGACCGAATGCAATGTTGCGCGAGACCGTCATATGACGGAACAGGGCGTAGTGCTGGAAGACAAATCCCGCGCGCCGCTCGCGTGCCGGAGTCGCAAGCCATTCCTCGCCATCGAACGTGACCTGGCCGAGATCGGCGAATTCGAGACCGCCCAGAATGCGCAGCAGCGTGGTCTTGCCGGAACCGGAGGGGCCGAGCAGGGCGAGGAAGACGCCCGACGGTACCTCAAGGCTCACGCCCTTGAGCGCGGGATAGCGCTCGAACTTCTTGGCGACGCTTTCGATCACGAGCGACATGGAAGACCCCTAGTGGCGATGGACGGCGGCGATCTCGTCGGCGTAGCGCCATTCGAGAAAGGACTTGACGGTCAGAGTGACGAGGGCGAGGAGGGCGAGCAGCGAGGCAACGGCAAACGCCGCGACATAGCGGTAGTCGTTGTAGAGCACCTCGATATGCAGCGGCATGGTGTTGGTCAGCCCGCGGATGTGGCCGGACACGACAGAAACCGCGCCGAACTCGCCCATCGCGCGCGCGTTGCACAGCAGCACGCCGTAGAGCAGGCCCCATTTGATGTTGGGCAGCGTCACCCGCCAGAAGGTCTGAAACCCCGTGGCGCCAAGCGAGACCGAGGCTTCCTCTTCTTCGCGCCCCTGATCGGCCATCAGAGGGATCAGTTCGCGCGCGACGAAGGGAAACGTCACGAACATGGTGGCCAGCACGATGCCGGGCAGCGCGAAGATGATGCGGATGTCGTGATCGCGCAGCCACGGTCCGAACCAACCCTGCATGCCGAACATCAGGACGTAGATGAGGCCCGAAACGACGGGAGAAACGGAGAAGGGGATATCGACCAGCGTGGTCAGAAAACTCTTGCCGCGAAAATCGAATTTGGTGATGGCCCAGGCGCCCGCGATCCCGAACAGCGTATTGGCCGGAACGGCGATGGCGGCGACAAGGATCGTAAGCCTCACGGAGGCCAGCGTATCGGCATCCGTGAGGGCGTCGCGGGCTGCGCCGAGGCCTTGTGCCAATGCGTTGGCAAACACGGTGATGAGCGGCATCAAGAGGAACAGCGTGATCACTGCGATGGCGAGCGCGGTGAGCACGAGCCGTGTGGCACGGCTTTCATGCGTGGGGCCAAAGCTCTGAACCGCTGCCGTGCTCATCGCCTTTTCGCCATCCAGGCCTGCAATCCGTTGAGTGCAAAGAGCATGAGGAAAGACAGCGCCAGCATGACGACGCCGATCGAAGCGGCGCCCGCGTAGTCGTATTCCTCGAGCTTGATGATGATGAGCAGCGGCGCGATCTCCGAACGCATCGGAATGTTGCCGGCGATGAAAATCACCGAACCGTATTCGCCGACGGCGCGCGCGAAAGCGAGCGCCGTTCCTGTCAGAAGCGCCGGCGCCAGCGCAGGGAAAACAACGCGGCGAAAGCTTTGGGCGCGTGTGGCGCCGAGCGTTGCAGCCGCTTCTTCGGCATCGCGGCCGAGATCGGCCAGGACCGGTTCCAGCGTGCGCACGACGAAGGGCAATCCGATGAAGATCAGCGCCATGACGACGCCGAGCGGCGTGTAGGCGACTTTGACGCCGAGCATCGCCAATGGCGCGCCGAGCCAGCCATTGTGTGCGTACAGCGTCGACAGCGCGATGCCGGCAACGGCGGTCGGCAATGCAAAGGGAAGATCGACCAGCGCATCGATCAGGCGCTTGAACGGAAAGCGGTAGCGCACGAGCACCCACGCGACGAGGAGGCCGATGACGCTGTTGATGAGCGCGGCCACGGCAGCGGCGCCGAAGGACAGTGCAAGCGCATGCAGCACGCGCGGCTGGGTGATCGCCGTCCAGAATCCGCCGAGACCGAGCGACCAGGGCCGGATGAGCAGCGCCGACAGCGGCACCAGCACGACGATCGAAAGGTAGAAGACCGTGAAGCCGAGCGTCAGGCCGAAGCCCGGCAATGCGTTCTTGACCCGCCAGCGCGAGGGCGCGGGATAGCGAAGGTTTCCGGCAAGTGCGACGGCCTGTGTCATCTGTTCTCGGCGGCAGGCCGGCCCCCTTGGGTCTCGGGAGCCTGCCAGCCAGTTGGTTCTAGGAATCTTGCGTGAGAGAGCGGCTGCGCATGTTCGTTTCGCGGTGCCCGCCTCGTAACGGTCTCATTGTCCGGGCTTGTAGATCTGGTCGAACACACCGCCATCGGCGAAATGCGTCGCCTGTGCCTTGCGCCAGCCGCCGAACACGTAGTCGACCGTGTAGAGCGGCAGCCTGGGAAAATCCCTGGCGTGCGCGGCGAGGATCGAAACGTCCCGCGGCCGGTAGAAATTCTGCGCTTCGATCTCCTGACCCTTCTTCGAGTAGAGATAGTTCAGATAGGCCTCCGCCACTTTGCGCGTGCCGTGACGGTCTGCGTTCTTGTCGAGCAGCGCCACCGGCGGTTCGGCCAGGACGGACATCGACGGATAGACGATCTCGAATTTGTCGCCGCCCTGTTCCTTGAGCGCGAGATGCGCCTCGTTTTCCCAGTCGAGCAGCACGTCGCCGATGCCGCGTTCGACGAACGTCGTCGTCGAGCCGCGCGCGCCCGTGTCGAGCACCGGCACATTGGCATAGACCTGTTGCACGAAGGATTTCGCCTTATCGGGATTCCCGCCGGGGCTTTTCAGGCCGTAGATCCACGCCGCGAGATAGGACCAGCGCGCGCCACCCGAGGTCTTGGGATTGGGCGTGATCACCTGCACACCCGGATGCACCAAGTCGGCCCAGTCATGGATGTGCTTGGGATTGCCCTTCCGCACCAGGAACACGATGGTGGAAGTGTAGGGCGTGCTGTTGCCCGGCAGGCGCGATTGCCAGTTTTCCGGCAGAAGCTGTGCCTTGTCCGAGATCGCATCGATGTCATAGGCGAGCGCCAGCGTCACGATGTCAGCGTCCAGACCATCGATTACCGCGCGGGACTGCGCGCCCGATCCGCCATGGCTCTGATTGATCGTGACGGTGTCACCGGTTTTCGCCTTCCACTCCGCGCCGAAGGCGGCATTGATGTTCTGATAGAGCTCGCGGGTCGGATCATAGCTGACATTGAGCAGCTTGATTTCTGCCGCGCCGGCCGCATTCGCGGCGGCGAAAAGGGCGAGCGAAATCCCCAGGGCAAATCGTTTCACAGGCGGTCCCCTTACGAATACAAGGCGTGTGCTCCCACTATATCTTGGAATACGACAGAGTCAATAGAGTATAATCCATCGTCTGACACGCCGCTGTCTCTGGCCACGCAAATCGTTGCGCGGTAACGGGGAATAAGGGCGGCGATCCCTTCGTCTTTGTCGGGAGGGCCAGGGCGCGTCGCCGGGCTTGCACGACTTTGGAGGTTCGGATGTCGAGGACAATTTTGCGCAACGCCGTACGCTGCTCGCTCGCGGTGGGGCTTCTGGCGACGGTGTGCGTTGCGGCGATGGCCGCCGGGACGCAGTCAGCCGGGACGGCGCGCGGTGCGCGTGTGGGCCTCGGCAAGACCCTGACCACCAAAGATCACGGCCAGATCTTCGGCTTCGACCTCAACCAGAGCGGCGAGGACGGCGTCCTGGCCAGCGCGCAGACCATCGATCCGCAGGGCGATGTGCTGGTGTCGATGGAGACCTTCGACCAGGACACCGGCAAGATCACCAAGTCCTTCGCGAAATACACCGGCAAGCGCAACGAATACAGCATCGACGGCATTTTTGCCGGCGATGTCGCGCTCGTCACGCACTACATCACGCCGAACAATTCGATCTATGCCAAGCGAACTTATGAGGAGATGAATCCGGTGACGGCCGGAAAATTCACCGGCGCGTGGAAAGCGCCCGTGAAGGACATCGATGTCCTGCAATGGGCAGAAAACCAGACCACTTCGACAGATTTGCTGTTTGCGATCGAATTGAAAAACGCCGACGCGTCCGACCTGATTGTCACCGATGTCGGCACAAATTCGGTGAGCAACGTCATCCACCTCGATCCGAATCTGTTCTGCCTCTGCAACGGGCCGCAACTCGGCCAGTATGTGGCGGGAAACCAGGCCGTGTTTGCGCTCTCTCCGGATAGCGGCGCCGTGGGCGGCGAAGCACCCGTCAACGTGCTTGTGGACCTTGCAAGCGGCAACACCACGAAATTCATCGGCTACAACAACGGCTTTTATCATGCCGGCAGCGTCAATGGGCTCGGCATGGATCCGAACACGGGGATCGGTGCGACCACGACCGAATTGAATGCCCAGGTGGAATTCTACGACATGGGCAAGAAATCAAAGATCGCCGCGGTACAACTTCCCTGCACGCAGGATACCGACCAGACCTATAGCGGCTCGGGCATCGCGGTCGATCCCGTCAACAAGCTGTTCCTCGTGACCGAAACCTACGACGCCTGCAATGGCGGTACGGGGAGCGCACTCGTCGTCTATGACGAGAGCGGCAATCTCGTCGAGACGATCGAGGGATTCCAGTTCTTCATCGGCGAGGCTGCGCCGACCCTCAATCCCGCCAAGCGGATGGGCTGGGCCTATAACGGCCAGTTCTCGCAGTTGCGCCAGTTCTTCTATTGAGGTCCGCGCTGCCTGCGCTCAGGCGGCCGCGGCCCGGCTGCGCCGTTTGGCGCCTGCGGTGAGCGCGCTGGCGAGCGTACGCTCTTCGAGGATCGTGGCCGTGGCATCGCGTGCGGCGAGCAGCACCTTGCGGATGGCGCAGGTCTGTTCGTCCTCGCAGTCTTCGCATTTGTGATAGGCCGTCGCGCTGACGCAGGGGCTCATCGCGAGCGGGCCGTCAATCGTGCGGATGATTTCCGCGAACGTGATGGCCTTCGGCGATTTGCCGAGAAGATAGCCGCCGGCACGGCCGCGCAGGCTGCGCACAATGCCACGCCGCTTCAGGTCGAGCAGGATCTGCTCGAGAAATTTGCGAGGCACGCGCGCTTCCTGGGCGATGTCGGCGATCATCATCGGTTCCCCATCGCCGTGCTCGCCAAGCGCGATCAGGGCGTGAAGGGCGTACCGGGCCTTCTGCGACAGCATCCATCGAATCCCTTGGCACCATAAGGGATATCGGATTTTCAACGTTTTCCGTCAAGGGCGCGGCGGTCAGGCCGCCTTGCTCTGACCGCGGGCGCCCAGTTTGCGCGTGAGATGATTGGCCATG
The DNA here is from genome assembly GCA_036490345.1 of Rhizomicrobium sp. Lineage (GTDB taxonomy): Bacteria > Pseudomonadota > Alphaproteobacteria > Micropepsales > Micropepsaceae > Rhizomicrobium. Next base: position 62,762 of record DASXEA010000073.1, read on the forward strand.
TGAGGCGCCGCGAATTCCGCGCCGTACATGAACCGCATCAACGGACCAAAGCTGTCGATGACACCGGGGCCGGTAAAATAGAGGCCGGAAACCGGCGTTTCGAACGCGTCGGACACCAGCGGCGTATGGCGCGCCGAGCCGATGCGGTCGCGAAGCTGCTCCGAAAGAATGCCGACCCGCCTTGTGTCGGGGCGATAGCCCGTACAGGCGATCACATGATCGTAGGCATGTGTCTCCTGCCGCCCCGTGGAATCGGAAAGCGTGAGGTTCGCGCGACCGTCCTTGAGGGACGCCGCGGCGATCGACCGGCCGAGCAGGGTTTCGACACGGCCCTCGATCTTTTCGCGCATGAACCAGCCGCCGGCCGGGTGCATATGGCTTTCGACGCCGCGCATGCGCAGCGACTCCGGAAGTCGATAGAAGAGCAGTGGTGCGGTCGCGCAGAAATAGGAGCGCCAGCCGCGGCCGATGCCGGATGCGGGCCGACGCAGGCGATACAGGAACGTTTCCGCGCCGGGATCCGGGATCGTGTTGAATTCGATGACCGACGCGCGGGCGATGATGCTGACGGTTGCGCCATTGTCGGCGAGGGACGCCGCCAGATCGGTTGCGGACGCACCGGCGCCCACAATCGCCACTTTCCGTCCCGCAAAGCCTTCGACGTCGCGATGATTGTAACTGTGCGAGACGAACTCGTTCGGCAGTTCGGACAGCGGTGCCGGAATATAGGCAAAATTGGAGATGCCGACGGCCAGCACGGCATTCTTGGTCGTCAGCTGCTCACCATTCTTCAGCGTGATGGTAAAGCGTCCGGCCGCTCTCTCGACCCGGGCGACGTCGGTTTCCTCGAGGCCCGGCACATAGCGCTTCTGGAAGGCCGTGCCATAGGAAAGGAATGTGTCGATGGGGATCGGCAAGCCCTGGGCCGCATAGGGCTGCTTGTGCCGCTCACTCCAGGCTTTGAGCGTCGACGCTTCGTCCGGGGCGGACAGGTTGGAGGCAAAGCCGTCCGATTTCAGCACCATGTCCTTCGGCATGTGGTCGCGCCATGTGCCGAGGGGCTTTCCGAAAATCCTCGTATCGATGCCTGCGGCATTCAGATGGGCCGCCAGTGAAAGGCCGTATGGACCGGCTCCGATGATGGCTACGTCGCAGCTTCCGCTCATTTCATTCTCCTGTTCGTGGGGCGCGCCCAGGTAAGGTTCATTGCGGGACGGGTGTCCCAGGAACACACATCGACGTGCCGTGGCCGCCGATCGTCCCGTTCCGTTCCAAGTTTTGTGCCAGCCGCCTGCGGTTCACTTCCGGTCAAGAACTTTGCGTTTAGCATCGGTCGATGCCTGCAACGGTCCTCCTTCTTTCCAGCGTCGGCTGGCCTTCGGTAGCGCGCCTTGCGGGCGGTTTTGCGCATGCGGGGGCGCGCGTCGAGGCTCTGGCGCCCGCCAATGCGGCGGTCATCCGGAGCCGCTATCTCTCTCACTGGCATCCCTACCGCGCCCTTTCTCCGCTGCGTTCGGTCGAAACGGCCATTGCGCGCGCTGCGCCGGACCTCCTGGTCTGCTGCGACGATCGCGCGGTGGCACAGGTCCTCGTGCTCTACGACCGCCTGCGCGCGAAATCGTCGGTTGCCGCGGACGCGGCGGTTCTGATCGAACGATCCCTCGGCGACCCGCTTGCCTATGCGCGCTTGATCGGGCGCAACGGATTCATGGCCGAAGCAAAAGCCGAAGGCATTCGCGTCCCGAAGACCATGGCTGTCGCAGGCAAGAAGGACCTCGAGCAGGCGATGGCCGAACTGGGTTTCCCCTTCGTCCTCAAGACGGACGGAAGCTGGGGTGGGGAGGGTGTGGTCGCGGTCCATGGCGCCCAGGCCGCCCATGCTGCCTTTGCCAGGCTTTCCCGGACGCCCTCGCGGCTGCGCAATCTTGCGCGCTCGCTGAAGCGGCGCGACGCGCACTATCTGCTCGAATCTTTTTCACGAATTGCGCCGGTGGTCAGTGCCCAGCGGTTCGTTGCGGGGCGTCCGGCCGCAAGTGCCTTCGCGGCCTGGCAAGGCAGGATCGAAGCAGACATCTACTACGACGTCCTTGTTGCCGACGGGACAATCGGGCCGCCCAACGTGATCCGTCGCATCGAAGACCCGGCAATGCGCGATGCGTCGCAGAAAGTCGCGCGGCGCTTCGGGCTTTCCGGCATTCACGGCATGGATTTCATTCGCGATGCCGATGGCGTGCCCTGGTTGATCGAAATCAACCCGCGCGTCACCCAGGGCAGCACGCTGGCCTTCGGCCGTGGCGCCGATCTGCCGTCGGCGCTCACCGCGCATTTCGTGCCCGAAGCCGGCATGCGTCCGGCGATCGTCAAGGAACTCGTCGCGCTGTTTCCGCGGGAATGGCAGCGCAATCCCGACAGTCCCTATCTTTTTCTTGCCCATCATGACGTGCCCTGGGATGACCCCGCGGCGCTGTATGCGAGCCTCGGTGTCAAGCCGCCGAAGCATCAGTCGCGCGTCCCTCTTGCCAGTCCCGGAGCGAGCCGGCGTGCGCCCTCCCTTGTTGCGGTGGGCGGCACGCGGATCGACCATTCCTGAATTACGGAACACCGATGACAAGCTGGAATGTGCCCGGGCGCATTCCGTTGCGGTCTATGCGGCTTTTGCGAGTTCGGTGACCTTGTCCCACGTCGTCGCCTGGAAGCTCGCGCGACCATTGATGCGGGCAAGCCAGCGCACGAGGTTCGGCGCGTCGCGTGTCAATTCCTGCCATTCCGGCGTCGCGGAGAGAAAGTCGAGATGGGTGCCGATGTGAATGTCCGCCAGCGTCAACCTTTCGCCTGCGAAATAGTCCTGATTGCCCAGAAGGCGGGACAATTCGCGCACGACCGCATGCGCCCGCGGCATGGCTTCGGCGATCGCGGCTTCGTCGGGCGTCAGGCCCATCAGGCGAGGCGCGACAATGCGCTGAAAGCCGATGACCTGATTTACGCCCATGAAAAGATACCAGTCGCAAATGTTCATCTGCTGGTCCATGCGCGCGGCCGATTTGGGATCCGCCGGCGTAAGCGATGGACCGGGAGCGACGCGATCGATGTAGCGCAACATCGCCTGGGTCTCGTAGAGCATGAAATCCCCATGCTCCAGCACCGGGATTCTCCCGAACGGATGGCGAGAAATATGGGGTTCGGCCTTCAGTGTGCCGGGCTGCACGGCGTGGAACCGGTATGCTGCGCCTTTTTCCTCCAGCGTCGCGAGGACCGCTCGACCGAACGGACTGCCAAGAACGCTATAGACGACAAATTCGGACATGATCCCTGTCTCCTCTGAAGTGCACGCGGTCCTATCGGGGACCTCGGCTAGGTTAGCTTTCGCTTACGGTAAGTGGTTGCTTACGCATAGTCAAGAGCGCGCGAACCTGGCGCACGGGCCATACCTCCAGAAGGTTCGATTAACCTTTCCGAAGCTCCTGACAGGTAAAGCTTTTGCCGGGCGTTGGCGGGCATCTCGCGGCTGAATGTGATGAGTTATGCGACCACCGTCTCGGTGTCTGATCCGCCCACCGCCGAGGGCCGGTTCGGGCTGGCCGAACTGACCGGATTGCTGCGGCGCCGCGGAACACTGATCCGCAACGTCACGCTTGCCGTCGTTGGCCTGACCGCCTTAGCGCTGCTTCTGTGGCCTTCGAGCTATTCGACGACTGCGGTCGTCATGCTCGACGCGCGCAAGAACAATGTCGCCGACCTGTCGCAAGTGCTCGCGGAGCTGCCCACCGATCCTTCCTCCGTGCAGAACCAGATCCAGATCCTGACCTCGCGCGATCTTGCGGGCCAGGTGATCGACCGGCTCGACCTGACGAATGATCCTGAATTCAACGCGGCCCTTGGTTCCAGGCTGCTCCACCCGCTCGCCTGGTTCGCACCGCCCAAAAGTGCGCAGGCGCAGCGCACCGGTGTCGTCGATGTATTTCTCAAGCACCTGACTGCGGAAGGCATGGGGCTGTCGACAGCGGTCTCCGTAAGTTTCACCGCGCGCGAGCCGGACAAATCCGCGCGCGTCGTCAATGCCGTCGTCGATGCGTATATCGCTTCGCAAGTGGCGCAGAAATCGGATGCCGCACGTCAGACCACATCCTGGCTGATCTCGAGAATCGCCGAACTCGGGCGCGACGTGCAAAACGCCGAAGCCAACGTGCAGGCTTACAAGGCGCGCAACGGACTGAACGATGCGGGCGAGGGCACCCAGTCGCTTGTCGAGCAGCAGCTTGCCGCGATCAACGAACAGCTCGTGGATGCGCGCGCCGATCTCGCCGAGAAGCAGGCCAACTACGATCACATCACCTCGCTCGTGCAGTCGGGCCATGCCGCCGACGTCTCGCAGGTGGTTTCCTCGCCGCTGATCGTGCAACTGCGTGGGCAGCAGGCAGACGCCATCCGTGCCGATGCCGATCTGGCCTCGCGCTACGGGCCGCGACATCCGAAGCGGCTGGCCGCGGAGTCCCAGAAGCGTGATCTCGACACCAAGATCGACCTGGAAGTTCAGCGTATTGCAGGGTCGGTCGCCAACGATGTTGCGGTCGCGCGAGCCCAGGTAAAATCGCTGGAAACGAGCCTTGGGCATGCCCAGCAGGAAGACAACGCCCAGAATCTCGCGCGTGTCCGTCTCAAGGCGCTCGAGGCCAATGCCGCTTCGACACGCAGCATGTATGAGGCCTTCGTCGTGCGGCTGCGCGAAACCCAGGACCAGGGCGGCATCACCTTGCCCGATGCGCGGGTGATTTCGCATGCATCTGCGCCCGTCGAACCCACGTCGCCGCCCAGATTCCTGATCTTCGCCGCCTCGATTCCAGCCGGGTTTCTGCTGGGCTTGTTGTGCGCGCTGCTGATGGAACGCGCGGGCCTCGAACTGCCTCTGCCGGTTGCGAGGAATCTGGAACCGCGCCGGAAGCCCGTGCCGATCGTGGGTTATGTGCCGGACGCTGCCAGCCCGGTGGCGGCCGATCTCGTGATCACGGCACCCCATTCCGGCTTCGCGCGTGCGCTTTCGGCAATCGCGGCACAATTGATGTCGCAGGCGAGTGCGATCGCGCCAATGGTCGTGCTCGTGACCGCTATCGATCCGCGGGAAGGGCGTTCGAGCGTCGCCATCGGACTGGCGCGCACCTTGGCCACACTGAACCGGAAAGTCGTCGTGCTGGATGCAGATCTCCGCGCCGCAACGGCCGCGTGGAGCATGGGAATCCCACCGCGCCGGCCCGACCTTCTCGATGCCCTGCGAAAATCTGCGCCGCTCAACCGCGCCGCCATCCGCGATCCGCGCTCTCCCGCCCTGGTGCTGCGTGCCGTCGAAGCTCCCCGCAACCCGCAGGCTCTCTGGAGTTCGCAGGAGCTGCGCGCGCTGCTGGTTCATCTGAAGCGCAGCGTGGAGTTTGTCATCATCGATGGGCCGCCGGTTTCCGCCGTCGAGACCCGCACCATCGCCGCTCTTTCCGACGCCGTGCTCGTCGTGGGCTTCGAGCGGGAGGCCCAGGCGCTCAGGGCCGTGGCGAGCACCATCGCTGCCGCCCAGTCCGCGGCGGTCGGCATCGTCCACACCTGATCTTTCCCCCTTCGCACGATAAAGTGGGCATGCGCATGGCCGGGAGCGTAACGCCTTCCCTTTGTCGTGCGAATGAGCGCTAGGATACAGGAGTGGGAGAGCCCGGATGGATTTGCGAAGACGTCCATATTTGCCGTCGAGCCGTCGCAGTTTCCTGCGCGGATCGCTGGCGTTCGGAGCTTCTGCGACCCTTGCGATGCAGGCTCTGCCGGCGCGGGCTGCGGCGTTCGTCGAGATCGAGAATTTCGACGCCACGGGAAAGAGCCTGGGGCGGGCGAGCGTCGCGAAAGTGGTCAAGAGCGAGGACGCCTGGCGCAAACAGCTGCCAGCGGAATCGTTTTCGGTTACACGCCACGCGGGCACAGAATTTGCCTTTACAGGCGCCTACTGGAATTTGCATGCCGACGGCCTCTTCCGTTGCGTCTGTTGCCAGACGGCGCTCTTCGACTCGCACACCAAATTCGACTCCGGTACGGGCTGGCCGAGTTTCTATCGGGCGATTTCCCGTGCCAATGTCGTCGAGAAGTCCGATGGCAGCCTTGGCATGGAGCGCACGGAAGTCTCTTGCGCGCGTTGCGATGCCCATCTTGGCCATGTCTTCACCGACGGCCCGCCGCCCACGGGTTTGCGCTATTGCATGAACTCGGCCTCGCTCGTTTTCGTGCCGCGCGCCCACATTCACGTTTGAAGGAATTGCTCCATGCAAAACCGCTACACATTGGCTACCGTGATGGCCGGTCTGCTTCTCTGTACCGCTTGCGCGCTGGCAGACGAGACCGCGCCCAACCTGCCCATGCCGAAACAGGATGAGGCAAAGGTTGCGCCCGGTGGCACCGAAACTGCTGTGCTATCGGGCGGCTGTTTCTGGGGCATGCAGGGCGTGTTCGAGCATGTCAAAGGCGTGCGCCAGGTTGTTGCCGGCTATGCCGGAGGCCAAGGCAGCACGGCGCAATATGAGGAGGTCAGCACCGGGACGACGGGACATGCCGAATCCGTCCGGGTCACCTTCGATCCTGGCGTGGTCAGCTATGGCCAGATCCTGAGAGTGTATTTTTCGGCCGCGCACAATCCGACCGAGCTCAACCGCCAGGGGCCTGACGACGGCACGCAATATCGTTCCGACATTTTTGCGACCAATGCCGAACAGGTCAAAGTCGCTAGGGCCTATATTGCGCAGCTGTCAGGCGCGCACATCTTCCAGGCGCCGATCGTGACGAGGGTCGATAACTACACGGGCTTCTATCCCGCCGAGGCCTATCACCAGGACTATCTGATCCGAAACCCTTCCAGCCTTTACATCATGGTCAACGATTTGCCGAAGATCGACGCCCTGAAGAGACTGTACCCGCAACTGTATCGCGATGCGCCCGTCCGAGTTTCGGAAAAGTTGTAACGGGCCCTCGGCCGCCGTAAGTGCGTTATGCGGCCAGGCGGGGTTGGGCGGCGTCACCAATAGGGCGTGACACCATAGTAGGTGTAGAGTTCGCGTTCGCCGGTACGTCCGCCTGAAATGAGACTGTCGTCCAGGGTGAAATCGGGCGCATGCCGCAGATGGTCCTCGGCGACATTCAATTCATAGCCGCCTGCGCGGTCGTTGTAGGACAAAAGCGGCCAGGGGACCGGGTAATGTTCGCGGCCGAGGCCGAGTATGCCCCCGAAGCCCATCACGGCATAGGCGATCCGGCCGGTGATTTTGTCGATCATCACGCGCTCGATGATGCCGATGTGGTCGCCGCTCGTATTGTAGACCTCAGTCCCCTCGACCTCGTCGCTGCCGATCATGCCGTCTGTCCCGCGCGCGCGGCGCCCGGATTCAGGAGGTCGAACTGTCGCCATGCCGCTTCTCCACGAGGGGTGCCCGACGGAACGAGTCCGGGTGTTGTTTTGTTCCGTGAAGAGCAAAAACGGGACTGTCTGCAACGGTTTGGCCTGAACCGCTGTCGGGCCAGGAACGCGGCCCGAGCGGACCCTTTCGCACAAGGCGACGATATCCCCTACTATTCAACCGGAGCACGAGAGGTTCCCCTGATGACCGGACAAGTGGCGGACGCCTGCGAGGGCGTGTTGCGTGCGACATGCGCGGGCGACGGGCTGCGCAATCGCTTTCGTTGCGTGCGCGATGAAACCGAACGGTTGGCGCGCCCCCTGTCGCCCGAAGACCAGGGCCTGCAATCGATGGCGGACGCCAGTCCGGCCAAATGGCATCGTGCGCACACGACGTGGTTTTTCGAGACGTTTGTCCTCGGACCCCATGCCGCTGGCTATCAGCCGTTTCATGCTGATTATGGGTTCCTGTTCAATTCCTACTACGAGGCCGTTGGTCCTCGGCATGCGCGGCCACGTCGCGGCCTGCTGAGCCGTCCTTCGGCCGACGATATTGCCCATTACCGCGTTCACGTGGACGACGCGCTGTCCGCCCTGCTCGAAGAGCGCGGAGACGACCCGGAGATCTCGGCGCTTGTCGAACTGGGTCTGCAGCACGAACAGCAGCATCAGGAACTGTTGCTGACCGACATCCTGCATGCCTTCGCGCAGAATCCGTTGTTGCCGGCCTATGCGCCCTATCGTGTGGCAGAAGCCCGGCTTACGGACCCTGCGGGATTTCTGGCCTTCGATGGCGGCCGGATCACGATCGGCCATGCGGGAGCAGGGTTCGCCTTCGACAATGAAACGCCGCGGCACGACGTTCTTGTGCAGCCGTTTTCGCTGATGGACCGGCTGGTGACCAATGGCGAGTGGCTCGCCTTTATCACCGATGGTGGCTATCGCGATCCGCGTCTCTGGCTGTCCGATGGCTGGCAGCGCGCACAGGAGGAAGCCTGGTCTGCGCCGCTCTACTGGCACAACGAAGATGGCGTCTGGCAGGCGATGACACTGGCGGGGCTCAAGCCGGTGGAGTTGGCGGCGCCGGTCGTGCATGTGAGTTACTACGAAGCCGATGCGTTCGCGCGCTGGGCCGGCAAACGTTTGCCGAGTGAGGCCGAATGGGAGCATGCGGCGCAATCGGCATCGACCGAGGCGGGAAATTTCCGCGAAAATGGGTTCCTGCGACCCCTTGCGGCGCATGGCGATCAGCTCTTTGGCGATGTGTGGGAATGGACGCAATCGCCTTACTCTCCTTATCCCGGATATCGCGCGCCCGAAGGTGCAATCGGCGAGTACAACGGCAAATTCATGATCAACCAGATGGTATTGCGCGGCGGTTCCTGTGTCACACCGCGCGACCACATGCGTGCCAGCTATCGCAATTTCTTCTATCCGCACCAGCGATGGCAGTTTGCGGGATTGCGGCTCGCCGAAGAGGCGGCGCGCTCGCGGCCGGCGGTGCGCGACGAATTCCTCGACGACATTCGGTCTGGGTTTGCGGCGGCGCAAAAGACCCTTCCCAGCAAGTATTTCTATGATGCGGAAGGTTCGCGGCTGTTCGAGGAAATCTGCACGCTGCCGGAATACTATCTGACCCGGACCGAAATGCTCCTCCTCGAGGACGTGGTACGCGATCTCGGCGATTCTGTGAAACCCGATGCGGCTCTTGTCGAGTTTGGCTGCGGTGCGTCGCTCAAGACTCGCGTCGTGCTCAATCATCTGCGCGAGATTGCTCTCTATGTGCCGGTCGATATTTGCGAGGAATCCCTGAAGCAAAGCGCCCGCGGCATTCGCGCGGACTACCCGCATGTGCGTGTCGAGCCGATTGCCGCGGATTTCATGCAATCGCTGCCCACGCCTGCGTCGCTTCGGGGCAGGCCGGTCCTCGGATTCTTTCCCGGCTCGACGATCGGCAATTTCGACGACGGGCAGGCAGAAGCGTTTTTGCGCGCCAGCCGCTCGTTGCTGGGGCCGGAGGCGCGCCTTCTCGTCGGCATCGACCTCGTGAAGGACACAAGCGTGCTGCTGCCCGCCTATGACGACGCGCGTGGCATCACTGCGGCCTTCAACCTGAATTTGCTGGCACGAATCAACGGCGCCTACGGCGCCAATTTCGATCTCGCGCAATTTCGTCATCGCGCCCTCTGGAACGCAGAGAAGTCGCGTATCGAAATGCACCTCGAGTCCCTATGCGAACAACACATCCGCGTCCGTGCCCGGGAATATTCCTTCAGGGCTGGCGAGACTATTCATACGGAAAATTCGCACAAATATACGCCCGAGGGTTTCGCGGCGATTGCGACACGCGCAGGCTGGTCGCTGGAGCGAAGCTGGATCCACCCGTCACCGGCATACGGATTGATATTGCTTGCCTGAGAAGCGTGCGAACCCGCGCGGGAAGGCAGGACAATCGCAAAAGCTTCGCCGCGATCCGCCGCGAGCATCGATCGCGTCGGGACGCACGGGGAGCCTGCCGAAGGGCGGGCGCCCGTTTCGGCAGGCGATACTTCCGTGCCGTCAAATTCGTCCGAGCAATACCAGCACGACGACGATGATCAAAACCAGACCGAGTCCTCCGCTCGGATAATACCCCCACCCGCCACTATACGGCCAGGACGGCAGCGCGCCGATCAGCAGGAGAATAAGCAGGATCACGACAATTGTTCCGAGCATCGCAACAACCTTTGCTATGGAGTTCTTCGAAGGGAAACACGTGGTGGGAAGGGGAAGTTCCTGACGCCCGGCTCATCGTCAGATGGTGACAAGAGGCTGCGCCTGGCGCGGGCATGAACAGCCATGGGCATCGTGGCATCGCCCTGGCGGCAAATCGCCAATCCTATTGGGTTTCGCCCAGCACCGGCAGAACGCGACGGGGCGGTGGCAGCGGAACAAGGGGGCGCTTCTCGCGCGTCACGCTGCTGCGTGGGGGCGTACGGAGCGGCGTCTTGCGACGGGTGTCCGTCAGGGTCGAGAGGAACCTGTCGCCCCAGCTGGCGATGTCGTTGCGTTCCAGCGCAGCCCAAAGCTGTCGATGCCGCTCGATCCGCTCCGGCAAGGGCATCGCCAGGGCGCGCGCGATCGCCGCGCCGACGGCTTCGGGATCGTAGGGATTGACCAGCAGCGCCGCGCCGAATTCGGCCGCCGCGCCTGCGAAGCGCGACAGGATCAGCACGCCGGGATTGGTTTCGTCCTGCGCCGCTACATATTCTTTGGCGACCAGATTCATGCCGTCGCGCAAGGGTGTGACGAGCGCCACGCGCGCCGCGCGGTAAAGCCCGGAAAGAGCGGTGCGGCTGTAGCTGCGATTGGTGTAGCGCACCGGCGTCCACGACACGTCGCCATAATTGCCGTTGATACGCCCGGCCGCCAGGTCGATCGAGCGTTCGATTTCAACATATTCCGGAATCTCGGAGCGGCTTTTCGGCGTGATCTGAAGGTAGGTAACCTTCCCGCGCCATTGTGGATTGCCCACGAGGAAGCGCTCGAAAGCATCGAGCCTCAACGTCAGGCCCTTGGAGTAATCCAGGCGGTCAACACCCAGCACAAGTTCACCGGGCGAGCTCTCGGTAACACGATGCACGAAGCTCGACCGCGCCGCGCGGCGCGCACAGCGATTGAACTGCGTGGCGGCGATTCCCACCGGGAAGGTGCCGATCCGCATGACGCGCTTGCCACCCTCGAACGAGCGCTGAATGTGCGAAGGCAGCCCGCATTCATTGGCGAGGTAGCGGGCGAAATTCGCGGCATCGCCGTCGGTCTGGAAGCCCACCAGATCGTATTCCATGAGCGATGGGATGAGTTTCTCGTGATTGGGCATGGCCGTCAGCACCTCCGGCGGCGGCAGCGGGATGTGCAGGAAAAAGCCGATGCGGTTTTCGTAGCCGCGCTGACGCAGCGCCTTGGCAAGCGGAATGAGATGATAATCGTGAACCCAGACGAGATCGTCAGGTTGGAGAACCTCCGCGAGACGGTCCGCGAAATGATCGTTGACGCGCAGATAGCCCGTCAGATCGCGCCGGGAAAATTCGGCAAGATCGAGCCGGTAATGCAGGATCGGCCAGAGGACGCGGTTCGCGAAGCCGCTGTAATATTCCTGGTAGTCCTCTTCGCCCAGATCGGTCACGATGTAGCTGTTGCCACCGAAGACCAGCGTGCGCGTCTCGATCTCCGCCGCCGGCTTGACGGCGCCGCTCCAGCCCAGCCAGACGCAATGATGGCGCTTGAGCGTCGCGCGCAACGCAACTTCGAGACCGCCCGCGCGCGCCCCACGGCCGAGCGTCGGAAGACCCACCCGGTTTGAAACTATGAAGACGCGTGCCAATAACGATCCTCCCAGCTGCGCGACAGGCGCATGCCCGTCGTGATCAGGCCCGCCATCGAATAGGTTTGCGGGAAATTGCCCCACAGCGCGCCGCTGGCCGGATGAACGTCCTCGGAAAGCAGTCCGTAGTGATTTCGCAGGGAGAGGGCGTCCTGAAACATCTCGCGTGCCTCCTCTACCCGCCCCACCAGCAACCACGCATCGATCAACCAGAAGCGACAGACGAGGAACGCGGTTTCGGGTAAACCGAAGTCATCCTCCCCGGCATAACGCATAACGTGCCGACCCCGAAGAAGTTCCTTGTCGATGGCGCGCACGGTCGACAGAAATCGCGGATCGCGCGCGTCCACGAGACCGAGTTCGGGCAGCAACAAAACACTCGCATCGAGATCGTTTGTTTCGGACGCTGCGGTGAACGCGCCGCGCTTTTCATTCCAGGTCTGCTCAAGAATGGTGCGCTGAATACCGTCTGCCGTGGTATTCCAGTGCTGCGCTCGCTCACGCAATCCGAGATGGGCGGCGATGGCGGCCAGGCGGTTGCAGGCGACCCAGCACATCGAGGCCGAATGGGTATGCATCCTCTTTCGCCCACGAAACTCCCAGATTCCCGCGTCCGGCACGAGCGCGAGTTCCGCCGATCGGACGCCAAGCTTTTCGAGCAGACGGAATTGCGCCTCGCCGGCCGGATTGGGCAGTCTGCGATCGAAAAACATCGGCATGGCGGCGAGCACGATGCTTCCATAGGCGTCGTGCTGAACCTGCTCGCCCGCCTGGTTGCCGACGCGGACCGGGCCGTGACCCTGATAGCCTGCGAGGTCGGGCGCGATGCGCTCGGTCAGCGGGTCATTCGGAACAATGCCGTAAACCGGATTGAGATGGGACGAATCGGCGGCGACAATGCCGAGGATGTAATTGACATAGTCCTCCATCGCGCGCGTCGCGCCCGTCCGGTTCAGCGCTTTCACCACGAAATAGGAATCGCGCAACCAGCAGTAGCGATAGTCCCAATTGCGACCGCTGCCCGGAGCCTCCGGGACGGACGTCGTGAGCGCCGCCACGATCGCTCCCGTCTCCTCGAAGCTGCACAGTTTGAGCGTGATGGCCGCTCGGATGATCGCGTCCTGCCAATCATACCCGATCGACAGACGGCGGACCCACTCGATCCAGTAGTCATGTGTGCGTCCGAGAAATTCGCGTGCCGTTCCTTCGAGATCGGTGGGGAACGGTTCGTCGGTGCCGTAAACGAGATGCAGCGGGCGCGTCAGCACGAACGGCGTTTCGCCTTCGATATAGGAGAGCGGCGCGTTGGTGGTCAGCCGCAGGGTCCATCCTGATCCGTCATAGCGAATGTGGTTGCTGCCCAGCACCCGTTTGCGGACCGTCTGTCCGTAGGCGTGTGTCGGCCGGAACCGCACGGTGATGCGGGGCAATCCTGAAAGCGGCTCGATGATGCGGATGAGTTGCGGTGGCCGCAGCGTGCGGCCGAAGTGGCGGAAGCGCGGCGCGAAATCGGTGATGCGAAGCTGCGCCCCGTTGGTATTGGTGAGCGTGGTCTCCACGATGGCCGTGTTGTGCCGATAGGCGGATTGCGTGTCGGCGAGACCATCGAGGACTACGTCGCTGAAGCCTTTTTCTTCGTCCCCCGCCAACAGGCGGCAGAAAATCGGATCGCCGTCGAGGCGGGGATAGCACCACCACACCAGACGCCCGCTGCGTTCGAGCAGCGCGGCAGTGCGGCCGTTGCCGATCACGGCAAGATCGAGGCCCGATCTAGTCAATGGTTTCTCCCGCGCTGCCGACGAGATGGGCGAGCCACACCCGCACGGTATGAGGCGTCGAGGCCAGCAGATCGGCATTGGGCAATGCGGCGCCGACCGAAACCCCAATGCCGCCCATCGCGCGGACGACGGCGAGCGCGTCGCGGTCGGTGGTGTCGTCGCCGAAAAATACCGGGCGGCGGCCTGCAAAAGGCGCAACCTGCAACAGCGCCCGCACCGCTTCGCCCTTGTCGAAGCTGCGGGGCTTTATCTCCGCCACGGCTTTTCCCTCGAGAAGCCTGAACTGCTTCGCAAACGGCGCGACGGCCTCGGCAAGGCCGGAAAGCAGCGGCGCTTCGCGGTCCATTGCCGAACGATAGTGAAAGGCCATGGTGTAGCCCTTATCCTCGACGCGCACGCGCGGTTCGCGCGTCGCCACCGTGACTAACGCCTGGCGTAGCGCTTCGGGGAGCGGGGCGGCGCGCGGCTCGCCTGCGTCCTGCGGCTGCGTCCGCCATTCCGCGCCGTGGCAGGCGATGCAGGGAAGGATCAGCGGCGCAAAGAGGCGATCGAGGCTGGCCAGCGTCCGCCCGCTCACCAGCGCCAGCGCCCCGCCGGATTTTTCGTGCAGGCGTACGAGCGTCCGGATCAGCGACGAAGGGACGCGCACCGATTCGGGCGTCGACGCGATGTCGATGATCGTGCCGTCGACATCGAGAAGGAAAACATCGCGCGACAGCGAGAAATCCCGCGGCACCGGTGCGCCGGTTCTTTCGATGGTGGTCAATGCGCCATCAGGGAAGGAGGCTTCGCGCTTCATCTCTCCAGGCGACTCCACAAGACGCCGCCGCCGCCGAGGCCCGCATCGTTGGAAACAATGGTGACGGACGACGGAAGTTCGAACGCAATTTTTCGCGCGTTGCCGCCGCCGATGAACAGGTGGTCGAAGTGGAGGAGTTTCTCCAGAACATCGAGGGTGCGCCGCACGCGCTTGTTCCAATGCTTGGTTCCGGTCTTCTTCAGCGCCGCATCGCCGATATACTCGTTGTAGGTTTTCGATTTGTGAAGAGGGTGCTGCGCCAGTTCAAGATGCGGCATGAGTTCGCCATCGCGAAAAAGACCGGTTCCGGCGCCCGTGCCCAGCGTCAGGACAAGTTCGAGTCCCTTGCCGGCGATCACGGCAATTCCCTGCATCTCGGCGTCGTTGATGACACGCGCCGGACTGCCGAAAATTTCGCTGACCCTCGTCGCCAACGGGAAGCCGGACCAGGTCTTGTTGCCGAAATGCGGCGCGGTGATGACGACGCCCTCTTTCACGACCCCGGGGAATCCGATCGCTATGCGATCATGACCTGGCAACGGGCCGGCGAGGGTTCCAAGCGCGTCCAGCATGACCGACGGCGGGCAGGTGGCCGGGGTTAGAACGCGTTCCCTTGGAACGAGAAGGTTGCCGGCGCCGTCGACAAGCGAGGCTTTGATTCCGGTGCCGCCAATGTCGAAGGCCAGCACTCGCAAATCGGCGACCGGACGGGGTGTCGGAGTTTTCGTCATGTTTCTAGCGTTTGCGTCGAGCGACACGCGGCGAGCGGTTTGTGCGGCCCGCGCGGGTGACCTGGGTCTGCTTGGGATTCATCAGGCCAATGCCCGAATTGACGAGCGCCACATGCGAAAAGGCCTGCGGAAAATTTCCGAGCATGCGCCGCAGGCGGGGATCGTATTCTTCCGCCAGCAGCCCAAGGCCGTTCGCCAGCCGGATCAGGCGCGCGTAGAGTTTTTCGGCATCCTTTTTCCGACCCAGCAAGAGGTAGTTGTCGACGAGCCAGAAGCTGCAGGCAAGAAAGGCGCCTTCCCCGGGCGGCAAGCCGTCGACTGCGCTTTCGGTTTCATAACGCAAGACGAGGCCACCCAGGATGAGACGCCGTTCGATTTCGCGGATGGTGTTCTTCATGCGCGGGTCGTGTGCAGGAATAAAGCCGACGATCGGCAACAGCAGCAGACTCGCATCCAGACGCGTCGAGCCGTAGCACTGCACAAAGCAGTTGCGCTCGGGATCGACACCCTCGCGGCAGACCTGCTTATGGATCTCATCTGCCAGTTTTTTCCAATGGGCAGCGTCGCGCTTCCCGGCGTCCGATGCCTTGGCGGCGCGATCGAAGGCCACCCAGGCCATTGCCTTCGAATAGGTGAAGTGCCGAGGTGTGCCACGGATTTCCCAAATGCCTTCGTCGGGCTTGTGCCACATCCGTTCGAGGTGTTTCAGGAACACCCGGCGCACTTCCGTGCGGCGGGGCGGCATCGGGAGGTTGCCCTTGCGGGCCTGTGTCAACACATCGGCCAGTTCGCCGTAGATATCCAGCTGCAGCTGCATCGCGGCCGCGTTGCCTATACGAACCGGCGCGGAATTCTCGTAACCGGGAAGCCAGTCGATTTCCCATTCGTCGAGCCGACGTTCCCCGGCGACGCCGTAAAGCGTCTGAATCTGTTCCGGACTTCCGGCGATGGCGCGCATCAGCCAGCTTTGCCAGGCAACGGCCTCCTCAGTGTAGCCCGCGTTGAGAAACGCGAGCAGCGTGAACGTCGCGTCGCGCAGCCAGCAATAGCGATAGTCCCAGTTGCGCGGCCCCCCCAGTTGCTCGGGCAGCGATGTTGTCACTGCGGCGACAATGCCGCCGGTCGGACGATAGCTGAGCGCCTTGAGCGTAATCAGGGAACGGCGCACCTGCCGGGCCCACTTTCCCTCGACCTGGCAGCGCGCCGCCCATGTTTTCCAGAATGTTTCGGTCTCGACCAAAGCGGCTTCGACGCTCAACGACAGCGGTGCCGGCAGATGCGATGGCGAATGTGTCAAGACGAACGGAACGGTCTCGCCTTCGCGCAGCACGAACTCGCCGCGCGTGCGCATGTTCTCGCCGTGGAGCGGCGCGGGAGTGCGCAGGGTCAGCATGTTCGGTCCCGCGATTGCCGTCCGCGTGCGCTCGTCGGTTTTCGCCATCCATGGCACCGTCACTCCATAGTCAAAGCGGATGACGAGATCGGTTTGCATTTTGACTTTGCCGGACAGCCCGATGCACAGGCGAATGATGCAGCTGTGCTCGGTGCCTGTCGGCATGAAGTCGACCAGCAGAATCTCGCCCTCCCTGGTCGTGAAGCACGTCTCGAGAATGAGCGTATCGTTGCGATAGCGGCGTTTGACCTTGGCTTCGTCGGCAGGCGCAATCAGCCAGCGGCCGTGATCGGACGTGCCCAGCAGCGCCGCAAAGCAGGCGGCCGAATCGAAGCGTGGAAAACACAGCCAGTCGATGGAGCCACAGCGGCCAACCAGCGCCGCAGTACGCATGTCTCCGATCAGGCCATAGTCCTCGATGCGTCCTGCCATGCTTGCCTTCAGGAGGGGCGCGTCGTGAGTTGGCCTGCCGCGGCGCGATCCAGGTACCAGAATATTTCGCCTTCCGACGTGATCGATGTCGCCGGCAGATTTGCGTCGCCAGCCATCACGCCTTTCACCGCAGCGGCCTTTTCCGCGCCGGTGACAAGGAATGCGATCGCCCTGCTCGAATGAATGGCCGGATAGGTGAGCGTGACGCGCGCCTCGGCACGACCCGATGTGACGGGCGCGACCCAACGCCGGCGTTCGTTGAGCACGGGTTGTCCCGGAATGAGCGACGCCGTGTGTCCGTCGCCGCCGAGGCCCAGAAATATGATATCGAACAATGGGCGATTGCCATCTTGGGCGTCGTTCGCGGAGACGCGCCTGAGGGTTTCCTCATACTTCCGCGCGGCCTCTTCCGCCGAGCCGTCGGTCGGAATGGGATAGACGCGATCGTCGGCAACCGGCCTGTCGCGGAGCAACGTTTCGCGCACCATGCGGTAGTTGCTGTCGGGGTGGTCCGGCGGGACAAGACGCTCGTCGCCAAAGAAAAATGAAAGACGGGACCAGGGCATGCGGTCTTTGAACGCCGCGCTTGCGAGCAGCGTATAAAGCGTCCGCGGCGTCGAACCGCCCGAAAGCGCGATCCTCATCGGCCGTGGGTCCGCGTTTACCCGGTTCACGAACCACTCCGCTACGGCACGCGCGAGGGCATCGCCATCTTCTGCGACTTCTATATGGGGCTGCATTGCCAATGCCTCATCAGCGCCAATCCCTTATCAGCGGATGGCACGCCACGCGCGCCCGTCACGGCCGATCAGTGCGTCCGCACCTGCCGGCCCCGCACTGCCCGCCACATAGTTGGGAAACGCCTCGGACGGCGGGTCGCTCCATGCTTTCAACAACGGCTCGACCACCGCCCAGGACGCTTCGACCTGGTCGGCGCGCTGGAACAGCGTCTGATCCCCCTGAATGCAATCGTACAGGAGGGTTTCGTAGCCGACCGCCGGTGACGCCTTGAACCAGTCCCGATAGCGGAAATCCATGGCGACGCTTTCCAGCGACATTTCGGGCCCGGGCTTCTTGGCGCTGAAGCGCAGCCGGATGCCTTCTTCCGGCTGGATTTGCAGAATCAACCAATTGTCGTTCAGCGAATCGACCGCGGTGTTGCTGAACAGCATGAATGGCGCGTCCTTGAAGCGGATGGCGATTTCCGTCGAACGCTTGGCGAGGCGCTTGCCGGTCCGCAGGTAGAACGGGACGCCCGCCCAGCGCCAATTGTCGATGCAGAGGCGCAGCGCGACATAAGTTTCGACGAAGGATTTCGGGTCCACATTCGCCTCGTCGCGATAGGCGCGAACCTGTTCGCCACCCACCGTGCCGCCATCGTACTGGCCTCGAACGGCGGCATCCGGACCGACAGCGTGAATGGCGCGAAAAACATCTGCCTTCTTTTCGCGCACCGCGTCGGCCTCGAAGGACGCGGGCGGTTCCATCGCGGTCATTGCCACAAGCTGGAACAGGTGGTTCGGCACCATATCGCGCAACGCGCCGGTCGCTTCGTAGAACTTGCCGCGCTGCTCAATGCCCAGCGATTCGGCAACCGTGATCTGAACGTGGTCGATCCGGTCGCGATTCCAGATGGGTTCGAACAGGCCATTGGCGAAACGCAGTGCCATGATGTTCTGGACCGTCTCCTTGCCCAGGAAGTGATCGATCCGGAAAATCTGCTTTTCGCCCCAGCCCTGCAGCAGCCGCGCGTTGAGCTCCTTGGCGGATTTGAGATCGTGGCCGAAGGGTTTTTCAACGACGAGACGACGGAAGCCCTGATCTTCCCCGGTCAATTTCGCTTGCGCCAGCGCCTCCGCAATGGGAGCAAAGAACCGGTCGGGGACGGCCAGGTAAAAGAGCACATTGTGGCCGAGATTCTCCTTCGCATCGCATTCGGCGAGATGGCTGCGCAGCGATTCAAAAATCGCGGGGTCACCGAAGTCGCCCGACAGATACGACATGGAGGCAGCGAGCCGATTCCAAACTTTGGAATCGATGGCGGCGGCTTCGAATTCGCCGCCGCGATCCTTGGTCGCGCTTTCCATGAAGTCGTGCAGATGGTCACGCCATGATTCGGCGCTACCCGGATTGTGGTCGACCCCGACCAGCGCAAAAGGCTGCGGCAAAAGCCCGGATTTCGCCAGATTGTAGAGCGCGGGCACGACGAGGCGTTTGGTCAGATCGCCATTCGCGCCAAAAATGACCATGGCGCAGGGCGGCGTTGTTCGTGTCACGATTTTTGTTCCGCATTGTGTTCCAGTTGCCCCTCGATATGGCCGCCAAATTTCGAGCGCAGAGCCGACAGAAGCTTTTCGCCGAAGGTGTGCTCGACGCGGGAACGGAATCGCGCATAGAGCGACGCCGTCAGCACATTGGCCGAAACGGCTTCTTCGATGGCGGCATTGATCGTCCAGCGTCCTTCACCGGAATCGTCTACGAAGCCGCTGAATTGCGCGAGATCCGGACTTTCGCTCAGGGCCATGGCGGCGAGATCGAGCAGCCATGAAGAGATCACGCTGCCGCGCCGCCAGACCTCGGCAATATCGGGCAGATTGAGATCGTAGCGTTCTGCTTCCGGCAACTCCTGTCCCGCCTTGCCGCGCAGGATGTCGAAACCCTCGGCATAGGCCTGCATGAGACCGTATTCGATGCCGTTGTGAACCATCTTGACGAAATGGCCCGCGCCCGCAGGGCCGGCATAAAGATAGCCGTTTTCCGGGCGCGGATCGCGATTGTCGCGTTTGGGCGTGCGCGGAATGTCTCCGAGCCCCGGGGCCAGTGCCGCGAAAATCGGATCCAGATGCGTCACCACATCCTTGTCGCCGCCGATCATCATGCAATAGCCGCGATCGGCGCCCCAGATTCCGCCCGAGGTTCCGACATCGACATAGTGCACGCCCTTCTTGTGCAACGCTGCCGCCCGGCGAATATCGTCCTTGTAGAAACTGTTGCCGCCATCGATGACGATGTCGCCGGCCGAGAATTGCGCGGCGAGCCTGTCGACCGTTTCCTCGGTCGGCGCACCGGCCGGCAGCATCACCCAGACGGCACGGGGCGGCGAAAGCAGTTTGGCGATCTCGTCGAGCGAATGCGCCGGCCGCGCTTTCTCCTGTTCGAGTTTTTTTATGGCCGCGGGGTCGCGGTCGTACACAACGACGTCATGGCCATGCGCCATGAGCCGGCGGGCGATGTTTCCGCCCATGCGGCCGAGACCGATGATCGCAAGCTGCATAGGTGTTGTCCTAGGTGAGAGCTTGTCCAAGAGCGTCCGCGAGTGCCGCGAGACCGCTTTGGATATCCTTTGTCAGATGAACGCGAAGGGCGCGGCGGCCGCGCTGTTTCAGAACGTCGAAATCGCCCATGGCCTGTGCAACTTCGACTGCACCGAATGTCAGCTTGCGGTTTTCGAGCGCAACGTCGTTTGCATGGTCGCCGGTAATGGTCAGGAACACGCCGCTGTTCGGCCCGCCCTTATAGGCCTGGCCCGTCGAATGCAGATAGCGCGGACCGAAGCCCAGACAGGTGGCGACGTGCTTGCTGTCGCGCAGCTTGAGCCGCACGGCCTCCAGCAGGCGCGCATGCGCTTCCGACCGCTCGACATAGGCGAGCAGAGCAAAATAATCGCCCTTGCCGGCACGGTTCACATGAAGGCGCAACGCTTCTGTCAGAGATTGCGCGCCTGCGATTGCCGATTTGCCGGCATCGTCCGCATAAAGCGCAAAGCCGTCGCATTCGAGATCGGGCTGTGCAGATGGCGATTTGCCGTCGCCTTCCATCTGGTCGGTGAGTTCGCGCGTCCGCACCTTGCTGGCCTCGACATCGGGCTGATCAAAGGGATTGATCCCGATCACCGAGCCGGCGACTGCCACGGCCATCTCCCAGACGAAGAACATCTGCGCGATCTGATAGGTGTCTTCGATCACAAGGCGGATCACGGGATGGCCTGCATCCTGCAATGCCTTGAGCTGCGTGTTGGCGTCGTTATCGCCCGTCACATGCAGATGCACGAACACCCGGTCGTCGCCGTAAACGTCCACTTCGCCCAGGCTCTCGCCATCGAGCGGGATGAGACCTTTGCCGTGCTTGCCGGTGGATTCCGCCAGCAATTGCTCGAGCCACGCACCGAGACTGGCGATGGAACGCGAACAGACAAACGTGATCTTGTCGCGTTTGAAGTCGCGTGCCAGCACGCCCAGCGCCACGCCAAGCTGCACGCCGGGATTGCTCGCGGGCGGCGCCATCGGTTCACAGCTTTCCGCGGCCAGCATCGCCTCTGAAAGCAGGCGCTTGACGTCAACGCCCGTGGCGGCCGCCGGCACGAGGCCAAATTTCGAGAGCACGGAAAAGCGGCCGCCAATGGCGGGGTCGCCATGAAAAATGTGGCGGAAGCCCTTTTCTCTGGCGACCTTCTCGAACGGCGTTCCAGGGTCGGTGATGGCGACGAATTGTTTGGCAGCATCGCCGCCGCCTGTCGCCGCAAAACGCAGGAAATGATCCATCAGGATATTGGGCTCCAGCGTCGTGCCGGATTTCGAACTCACCAGAAACAGAGTCTTGCCGGGCGACACCGAGCGTTCGACGGTGTGGATCTGATCGGGATCGGTCGAGTCGAGAACATGCAGAGTTGGCTGGCCCTTCGCGCCGGCAAGCGTAAGGCCGATGACTTCCGCGCCCAGGCTCGATCCGCCCATGCCCAGAAGCACGATGTGTTCGAAGCCGCCATCGCGAACATCTTTCGCGAATGCATCCAGTGCCGAAAGATCGGCTGCTTCGCGATTTGCGATGTCGAGCCAGCCGAGCCAGTTCTGTTCATCCGCGCCGGTCCAGACGCTGTTGTCATGCGCCCAGAGGCGCCGCAGCTTGCCCTGCCTGGTCCATTGGGCGATTTCTGCGTCGACGGCTTTTTGCGCGTCGCCCAGCGCCGGAGCCAATCGCAGACTTCGTCCATCGAGAAATTTCGCGCGCTTGTCCGCCAGCGTCGCATAAAGCTGGTCGGCCGCTGCGGCGAAGAGGTCCACGCCTTCGGTCACCAGCGTGTCGGTGATGGCGTCGAGCGAAATGCCGGCCTGGGCAAGACGATCGAGCTGAGCCTTTGCTTCGTCGACGCCATTGTCGAGCGTTGCGGCGGGATGGCCGTGATCGCGAAACGCGTTCAGTGTTTCGAGCGGTATGGTGTTGACGGTATCGCGCCCGATCAGGGCGTCAACATAAAGCACATCGGGATAGGCCTTGTTCTTGGTGCTCGTCGAAGCCCAGAGCAGGCGTTGCGGATGCGCGCCGAGGGCCAAAAGCTGTTGCCAGCGCTGGCCGGAGAATGTCTTCTTGTAGTGGGCGTAGGCCAGTTTCGCATTGGCGATGGCGACCTTGCCCTTGAGGGCCTCGAGTGTCGCGCGCGTGTCGCCGGAGGCCTTGGCGATTGCGGTGTCGAGGGCCGCATCGACCTTTGAATCGATGCGGCTTACGAAAAAGCTGGCGACGCTCGCAATCCTGTCGAGCCGGCCCGCACGCGAAAGCGTTTCGAGCGCGGACAGATAGGCTTCCGCCACCTCCTCGTAGCGCTTTTCCGCGAAGAGAAGGGTGATGTTGATATTGATCCCTTCACTCAGCAACTGGCGGATGGCCGGAATGCCTTCGCTGGTGCCGGGAATCTTGACCATGAGATTGGGACGGTCGATCTCCCGCCACAACGAGCGGGCTTCGGCGATCGATGCATCGGAATCATAGGCGAGATAGGGCGATACTTCGATGCTGACGAATCCGTCCGCGCCATGCGTTGCATCATAGACGGGGCGGAGCGCATCGGTTGCCGTGCGGATGTCGGCGACCGAGAGTTGCCGGAATATGGCGCCCACGCCCATGCCCGCATTGGCGCTACGCCTGATGGCATCGTCATATTCCTTGCCGTGGCCGATCGCCTTCTCGAAGATCGAAGGATTGGACGTCATGCCCTTCAGCCCGTCCTCCGTGATCAGCGCACGAAATTCGTCGGAGGCCAGGAATTCGCGGCTTAGAAAATCGAGCCAGACCGACTGCCCAAAGGTCTCAAGCTGGCGAACCTTGTTCATGTGTTGCCCTTTGCAATCTGGTCGCGCACAGCCTGTTCGACGGCGTCTGCCGTAATGCCGAAATGGCGATAGAGGTCTTCCGCCGGCGCCGAGGCGCCGAAGCTTGTCATGCCGATGCGCACGCCGGCGAGACCGACATAGTGTTCCCACCCGAGGATGGCGGCCGCTTCCACCGACACGCGCGCAGCAATGCCCGGCGGCAGCACGCGATCGCGATATTCCGCCGGCTGCGCGTCGAACAAGTCCCAGCTTGGCATTGAGACGACCCGCACCGCGATGTCGGCTTTCGCGAGACGCTCCTGTGCTTCGAGCGCGAGCCCGACTTCGCTTCCCGTGGCGATGATGATGGCCCGTGCTTTGCCTTTGGCGGCATCGGACAGAACATATCCGCCCTGCGCCGCGCCGGATGCTGGCGCGTAGCGGCTGCGATCGAGCGTCGGCAGTTTCTGCCGCGACAGGATAAGGCAGGCCGGATGGTCGAGTGTCATGATCGTGCGCCAGCATTCCGCGGTCTCGTTGGCGTCGCAGGGCCGCAAAACGGTCAGTCCCGGGATGGCGCGCAGGCCCATCAACTGTTCGATGGGCTGATGCGTCGGCCCGTCTTCGCCGAGGCCGATGGAATCATGCGTGAACACGAAGATGCTCCGCACGCGCATCAGCGCGGCTAGGCGAATGCTCGCGCGCATATAGTCGCTGAAGATCAGGAACGTCGCGCCATAGCCGCGCAATCCCGAAACCGTAAGGCCGTTGACGATCGCCCCCATTGCATGTTCACGAATGCCGAAGTGGAAATTGCGGCCGCCGAACTGTCCGGGCTCGAAATAATCACAATCCTTGAGCACGGTTTTTGTCGAGGGCGAAAGGTCGCCCGCGCCGCCGAGCAGCCACGGCACATTGACGGCGATCGCGTTGAGGACGGTTCCGCCGCTGTCGCGAGTCGCCACGCCTTTGGCATCGGCGGGAAACGGCGCAATGCGCGCGTCCCATCCTGCAGGCAATGTGTGCGCGCCGATCAGGTCGAGTTCCCTGGCCATATCGGGCGCGGACTCGCGACAGCTCCCCGCCTGCGCTGTCCAATCGGCAAACAGTTTCGCGCCGCGCTTGCCTATCCCTTCCGCGAAATGTTCGGTCACGCCGTCGGGTACATAGAATTGGCGATCCTCAGGCCACTCGTAGAATCGCTTCGCGGCGCGGACTTCGTCTTCGCCCAGCGCCTCGCCATGGGCTTCCTTGGTGTCCTGCTTGTGCGGCGCGCCGTAACCGATATGGCTGCGGACGATGATCAGGGCAGGGCCGTTTTTCACCGCGGCAGCTGCCGACAAGGCCTCGTTGAGGGCGGTGGTGTCATTGGCGTCAGGCACGCGGAACACGCTCCAGCCATAGGCCTGGAAACGCAGTGCCACATCTTCGTCGAACGTGATCTCGGTCGGGCCTTCGATCGAGATATGGTTCTGGTCGTAGATCCACACGAGATTGGGCAGGCGCAGATGGCCGGCGATGGACGCCGCCTCGCTCGTGATTCCCTCCATCATGTCGCCGTCGCTCAGGATCGCCCAGACGCGATAGTCGAAGAGCGCACAGCCGTCGCGATTGAAGTGGCTGGCTTTCCAGACACTGGCGATGGCAAGCCCTACCGCCATGCCCGCGCCCTGGCCGAGCGGTCCCGTCGTCACTTCCACGCCTGTGGTGTGGCCGTATTCGGGATGGCCGGGACATTTGCTGCCCAGCTGACGGAATTGTTCGATGTCGGAAAGCGCTACGGCGGGCTTGCCGGTCGGATGGCCTTGCTTGTCAACCTCCCGCACACCGGCAAGATGGAGCGTGGCATAGAGCATCATCGAGGCGTGCCCGGCCGAGAGCACGAAACGGTCGCGATTGGGCCAGAGAGGATTTTGCGGATCGTAGCGAAGATGGTTCTGCCACAAAACATACATCAGCGGCGCCAGCGCCATGGGCGTGCCCGGATGGCCCGAATTCGCCTTCTGTACCGCGTCCATGGAGAGCGTGCGGATGGTGTTAATGGCAAGTTGTTCGATGGATTGCGACATTGTGGGTTCCGCCAGCCGAAGGGCAAAAGTAAGCGGGCGAGCCCCGGACTGCAGCCGCATTGAGGGAACGTTGCGTTGTCGCGATGGTTCCGGTCGACGACAGGCCGTGCATGCGACCCACAGCATTTATCGCGCGCGACGCTGTGTCGGGCAACCTCGAAGATGGAATGGGAGAGCCAGCGCGGGTCGCACGCTTCGAGTTACGCGCGTCCGAGCGCGAGGTCGCTGACATAGGGGTTGGTCTTGCGCTCCCAGCCGAATGTCGACATTTGCCCGTGGCCGGGCACGAAACGGGTTTCATCGCCCAGAGGCCATAGCCGTTCGGTGATCGAGCGGATCAGGTCCGCATGATTGCCGCGCGGAAAGTCACTGCGCCCGATCGATCCCTTGAAGAGCACGTCGCCGACGAAGGCGATCTTCATTTCCGCCTGATGAAACACCACGTGTCCCGGTGTGTGACCAGGGCAATGGCGCACGCCGAGACGAGTGCCGCCAATCTCTACCGTGTCGCCATCCGCGAGCCAGCGGTCCGGCCGGCAGGGTTCGCAAGCCATCTTGTACTGCCCGCCGTGCTCGGCCAGGGCGTCGAGGAGAAAGCGGTCATCCGGATGCGGGCCTTCGATGGGAACGGCGTAGTTCTGCGATAGCCGCTGCGCGGCGCCGGCATGATCGAGATGACCGTGGGTCAAAAGGATTTTCTCGATGGCGATCGCCTGGGCGGCAACTGCCGCCGCGATCCGTTCGACGTCGCCGCCGGGGTCGACGATGGCGCCCCGCATCGTCCCGGGGCACCAGACGATCGAGCAATTCTGCTGGAACGATGTCACCGGCACGATGACAGCTTTGAGAGGGGGAATGGTCATCGCGTTATGCACATGGCAGCGGCCGGCGCGTTACCTCTCGCCAAAGTGAGAACACCCTTGTCCGCGTTTGATACATTCTTGCCACGTTTAGGCGATTATCTGGCGCAACATGTCCGCGTCTGTTGCGGCAGTGCAACAGAAATGGCGAGGAATTCATTGGATGCAGGGAATCGCTCTGTTAAATTAGCGTGGGATGGCTTGGCCAGCAATGGCTTTGCAGAAAGGCTCGGGGGCAGTGTGAAGGTCCGTTGGCAACTGGCCGCGCTTGTTGCAGTGCTCCTGCAAGGGAGCGCTGTTGCGTTTCCCGTTGCCGGGCAGGCAGCTTCGGACCCGGTGCTGACGGTGCCCTCCGATCTCGCGCTGTCGTCGTCCCAGGCGGCGCCGGCTTCGCATTTTCTGTATTCGCCCTTGGGCGGACTGGCCGATGCGCGCGTGACGCTGTTCGATTCGGCGGTCACGGGGTCCTTGGGCGACATCTCAGCCAGAGGCTACGTCATCACCGCCTCGGTGCCGCATCTTCTTTCCGGCGGCCTCATTGCCAAGGACGGCCAATCCTACACGATCCGCGACCTGGAGATCGTGGATCGCGTGAGCCCCGACATCGCGCTGGATTTTGGTCTCAATCCCGATCTCGGCAGGCGCTTTGCCCTCGCCGATACGGGCGCGGATTCGCCGTTCACGGGACATTTCCTCGCCAGTTCTGCCAACCTGCCAGACACCTCTTCCGGCGACGGCGCCTATCTCGGGACCGCGATCACGCTGGGTGACGATGTCAGCCTGCATTTTGGCGAAGCCTGGCTTCGTCCCGACGCGGTCGACGCCGATCTGCCGCTTCTCTCCTATCTCGCACAGACGCCGTTCGCCCAGGTCTCGTTCGACCAGCGCGAAGCACAGACCACGCTCGGCGGGGCGGATTGGCAATTCGCGCCATGGGGTGCGCTGGACCTTACCGCCAATCATGGCACCGAGCGGATGGGCATGTTGACGGATATGGGCGCGGCGCCGCTGTCTCTTTCGCGGTCGGCCAGCAGCAGCAATCTGGGCGCGGCCGCGCGGATCGGCTTTGGCGGTGGCTGGGTCACGACGTTTTCCTACAATGAGGGGTTCACCCAGCTGGATCTGAAGCCGACAGAAAATGCCGCGGCGAACCAGACTCTTCGCAACCGTTCCTATGGCATCTCCATCGCCAAGCACGGCCTCTTCGGCGGGGATTCGCTGGGGCTCGCGGTATCCCGGCCCATCAATCTGGCGTTCGGTGGCGTCGATCTGGGGGCGACTGCAACGGCCGATCCCTTCGACTCGCTGCTCGAAAGCGCCTCGCGCCCCCTGCTGAGCGGCAGTGCGCAACAGACCGATCTCGAACTCGGCTATGTGACGACGTTCCTCGATGGCGCCTTGGCGCTGCAGGCCAATGCCGGCTACCAGATGTCCGGCCAGCCGGGCCTGACGAATGGCGTGGCCGTTCTCTCCCGCGCCAAGATCAACTTCTGATCCTGCCTTCGGCCGCCCCGCGGGCTCATTTGTCGTCCTGCAAATGCGAATGAGACGCAGAATCCTTTGTCTCTCGCAGGGCATTTTTGCTAGGCTTCCGCTCCGTTGATCATCAAGCCCCAACGGTGAGGAGGGATTCATGTTTGCCAAACCGAGCGCCCCAATAGTGAAGGGATTTCGCGCCCATCGCCGGTCTTTTCTTCCGGGGATGGCGATCCTGGCCGCGACCTGCAGCCCGGTGTTCGCGCATCCGGCTCTGCTGTCTGCGCCGCCGGCGGAATCCGTTTGCAAGAGCTGCGCGGCGCCTGATGCCGTGCCCGCGCCAAATCCGCCGCCATCGTTCGATCCGTTGACCGCGTCCGATGCGGCTCTCGCGCATTATGGCTTTCCGCCGCGACCCGACGAGACGACCGCGCCTGCCGCCTATGCGTCGTGGAAGAAGGTGATGACGCTGCATGTGCGGCGAATCACGCCGGTCTTCCAGGCCACGACGATAGCCAACCGCCCGGCCATGCTGAGTTCGACGCCCAAGGGCGGCGGCAAAGGCGCGACGGGTTCGTCGAGCGGCAATTGGAGCGGTTATGCGATCGTCAATTCCAACAATCCCTTCATGGCCACCAACACGACCATCTATGGCAGCTTCGTCATTCCTGTAGCGCAACAGGCCTTCGGCACCTGCACGAATACGCTCGACTATTCCTCGCAATGGGTGGGGATCGATGGTTACGGCAGCCCGGATGTGTTCCAGGCGGGTGTGGAAGCCGACGCCAAATGCAGCGGCTCATACTATTCGGCGTGGTATGAGTGGTATCCCAACAACGAAAGCCGGATCGGCAATTTCGCGGTCACGGCCGGCGACCTGATTTATCTCTATATCTGGAACACGAGCCTGACGCAGGGCAATTATTACATCGTCAATGTCACCGCCAACACCTCGACCTCGGCACAGTTCACCGCCCCGTCCGGGACGCAACTGACTGGCAATTCCGCAGAATGGGTGGTGGAAAGGCCGGGCGTCGGCGGCGGTCTCGCCACGCTGACGAACTACACCACCATTCCCTGGTATGACAGCCAGGTGACGGTGCCCAACAGCAAGGGTGGCACGACGGAATACTCCCCGGGCAAGGGCGGCGCCGGGAGCACCGTCTACAGCATCACCATGCATGACGACAACAACGCCGGAATCTCGAAGGCCTATACGAGCCCCAACAACAAACTCACCTATGTCGACCCCACCCAGGCCTCCGACACGCTGGACGGCACGAGCCTGTGGTTCTTCAATTTCGGGTCGTCGCAATAGACGGCTGCTCGCGAGTTTGTGAAGGGCCGGCGTTCGCAGCGCCGGCCCTTATTTTTCTGATCCGGAACGAGGAGGCGGTTTCCCTCTGGCGATTTTTGCGATGCAGCGATAAAGGAGTGGCCCCGGGCGCGGCTGGTCGAAACCACTGCCGCGGCCTTTCCGAACATCTCGATCGAGACGAGGACTCCATCCGCTATGCCCGCATACCAATATGTTTATGTGATGAAGGACCTCTCCAAGACCTGGGCGGGTGGCAAGCAGGTGTTGAAGGACATCTGGCTGAGCTTCTACCCCGGAGCCAAGATCGGCATCGTTGGCGTCAATGGTTCGGGCAAGTCCACGCTTTTGCGCATCATGGCGGGCATCGACAAGGAATTCACCGGCGAGGCGTGGGCGGCGGAAGGCGTGCGCGTGGGATTCCTGCCGCAGGAGCCGGAGCTCGATCCTACCAAGGATGTACGCGGCAACGTGATGGCCGGCGTGGCGCCGAAGCAGGCGCTGCTCGACCGTTACAATGAGATCGCCGCGAATTATTCCGACGAGACCGCCGACGAGATGGCGTCGTTGCAGGATCAGATCGAGGCGCAGGGATTGTGGGATCTCGATTCGCAGGTCGAGATGGCGATGGATTCGCTGCGCTGCCCGGAACCCGACGCAGATGTGGCGACATTGTCGGGTGGTGAGAAGCGCCGCGTCGCGCTTTGCAAGCTTTTGCTCGAGGCGCCCGATATCCTGTTGCTCGACGAACCGACCAACCATCTCGACGCCGAATCGGTCGCCTGGCTCGAACACACCTTGCGCGAATTCAAGGGCACGGTCGTGCTGGTCACCCATGACCGCTACTTTCTCGACAATGTCACCGGCTGGATTCTCGAACTCGATCGCGGCAAGGGCATTCCGCACGAAGGAAATTACACGACCTTTCTGGAAATCCAGGACAAGCGCCTGCTGCAGGAAGGCGAGAGCGAGCAGGCGCGCGAGCGCACGCTGGCGCGAGAGCGTGAATGGATCAAGCAAAGCCCGCGAGCTCGCCAGGCAAAGTCGAAGGCGCGCATCAATGCCTATGAGGACTTGCTCGCGAAGTCGCAAGAACAGCGAGGCGGTGCGGCCCAGATTGTCATTCCCTCAGGTCCGCGGCTTGGATCGAATGTTGTCGACGCGCTGGGTGTCGAAAAAGCCTATGGCGACCGGCTGCTATTCGAAAATCTCGAATTCAAACTGCCGCCCGGCGGCATCGTTGGTGTGATCGGTCCGAATGGCGCCGGCAAGACAACATTGTTCCGTATTCTCACGGGACAGGAAAAACCTGACGCGGGCGAACTCAAGGTCGGCGACACGGTGGCGATCGGTTATGTCGATCAATCGCGCGATGCCCTCAATCCGAACAAGACGGTGTGGGAAGAAATCTCCGGCGGCGTCGATGTGCTCGAACTCGGCAAGCGCACGATGCAGAGTCGCGCCTATGTCGGTGCCTTCAACTTCAAGGGCGGCGACCAGCAGAAAAAGGTGGGGCAGCTATCCGGCGGCGAGCGCAACCGCGTCCATCTCGCCAAGATGCTGAAATCCGGCGCCAATCTGCTCCTCCTCGACGAACCGACCAACGATCTCGATGTCGAAACGCTGCGCGCGCTGGAAGCGGCGCTCGAGGATTTCGCGGGCTGCGCCATGATCATCAGCCATGATCGTTGGTTTCTCGACCGCGTGGCGACGCACATGCTGGCCTTTGAAGGCGACAGCCATGTCGAATGGTTCGAGGGCAATTACCAGGACTACGAGGCCGACAAGAAACGCCGTCTCGGCATCGGCGCCGAACAGCCGCACCGGCTCAAATACAAGCGGTTCACGCGAGCCTGAATCTTTCACGCCGCGGCGGAACTGGCGAGGCGTGGCCTCGCCAGTCGATACTCAGCGGGTCGGTGTCTTCGCGCCGCCGCCGCGCAGGCGCTGCGTCAGTTGATTGAGATGCGCGATGAGGCCGCCAAGGTTGCCGTTGTTCTCCTGCAGATAGGCCGTGAACTGGTCGCGCTCTTCAAGCGCCAGCCACACGCCGGCAATGCTGGCGTCGATGACGATGAAATGCCCGTTCTCCTGGGCGAGGCGGAAATCGACTTCGATCGGTTCGCCCTGCTGCTCGGTGCGGCCGGTCGGATCCACCAGCACGGTGGTGACGATGAAGTCGCCCGGCGCGCGCTCGTTGCCGCCGGTCACGCGCAGGGACTGTCCCGCATAGGCCGTGAGACGCGATTCATAGACGGCGATCGCATATTCGCGGAACGCTTCGACGAAACGCTCGACTTCGTCGGGTGGAGAG
Organism: Rhizomicrobium sp.; assembly: GCA_036490345.1. GTDB lineage: Bacteria > Pseudomonadota > Alphaproteobacteria > Micropepsales > Micropepsaceae > Rhizomicrobium. The sequence goes on from DASXEA010000073.1 coordinate 93,792, forward strand.
GTCCGCCGAGCGGCGCCCAGCGTGAACAGGGCGATCCGGCGGATGTCGGTGAGGTTGGTCAGAAAATTGCGGAATTGCAGCCGCCGGTCTGAATCGGAAATGGAGCGGTTGCCGAGAATCGACAGGCCGTGTTGCACGTTGACGCGCACATAGGTCTCGGGCGCGGTCTCCGCCAGCGCCGGACGCGCGACAGCAAGGCAGGCCACGAGGACCAATGCCAGCGCCGCAAACGCGCGCCACGCAAAGAGTGGGCCTCGGGAAAGGGATCCAGGAGTCATGACCACGGTTCCTCAACAATTGCAGTGGGCTGCGCCCATTCAGATTGGCTCTATATGGCAAGTTCGTGGCCATCTATCACGGGCCTGTGATCCAAAATAAACGCCTTACGCGAAGAATCGCCGCCTGCGATGTCTGGGCAGGCCAAGTCCTACAAAATCGGGTGGAGGGAAAAAGGCCAAAGATGCTTATTGCATAAGCACATAAAGATATGTTTATATGCAAACGAGATGCTTGCCAGGTCGTCCATGGATGCTTTGCTTAGCATGCTGCGTGCTGCGGGGGATCCGACCCGGCTTCGGTTGCTGCTGCTCCTGCGCGAGGCCGAACTGACGGTCTCGGAACTGACGCAGATCCTGGGCCAGAGCCAGCCGCGCGTGTCGCGCCATCTCAAGCTTTTGTGCGAAGCCTCGCTTCTGCAGCGGTTCAAGGAAGGCAGCTGGGTGTTTTACCGCTCGGCCGAACGCGGCGGCCATGCGCGCTTCGTCGATATGCTGTCCGCCTTTGCACAGGATCAGCCCGAAGCCATCGAAGGCGACCGCAGACGGTTGGCCGGCGTGCGTGCCGCGCGCGAAGCGGCCGCCGCGGCCTTTTTCAAGGCCAATGCGTCGCAATGGGAACGCATCCGTTCGCTCCACGCGCCGGAACAGGAAGTCGAAGCCGCCATCCAGCGGCTGGTCCGCAAATCGGCCTGCGAGTCGCTGCTCGATGCCGGTACGGGCACGGGCCGCATGCTCGAACTGCTGGCAGGCGACATTCGTCACGGAGTTGGTCTCGATGTGAGCGCTGAGATGCTCGCCATTGCCCGCGACCGGCTCGAACGCGCCAGCGCGCATCACTGTCAGGTACGGCTTGGCGACATCTATCGCCTGCCATATCCGCAGGATGGCGGCGAGCAGGGCTTCGACCTCGCGCTTTTCCATCAGGTTCTGCACTATCTCGACGATCCCGCTGCCGCCGTGCTGGAAGCCGCAAGAGTGCTCAACGCCAAAGGCCGCATTCTCATCATCGATTTCGCGCCGCATGAGCTGGAGTTCCTCCGCAGCGAGCTGGCGCATCGCCGCCTGGGCTTCACCGATGAGGAAGTTCGTGGCTGGTTTGCGGCAGCTGGACTGAAGCCGGTTGCGTCACAGGCGATCGCGCCTGCAAGCGATGGCGGCGAAGGCAAGCTCACGGTGAAGATGTGGGCCGGCGCAATGGCCGAGATCCCGGTGAATCCGCGCATCAGGGTTTCGGCATGAGCCTCAAGCGACTTTCCGGCCACGCCACGCCGCCGCGCGTGTCGTTCGAATTCTTTCCGCCGAAGTCGGGCGCGATGGAAGAACAGCTCTGGACCGCCATTCGACGGCTCGAGCCTCTGGCGCCTGCCTTTGTGTCGGTGACCTATGGCGCCGGCGGTTCGACGCGGGATCGCACCCATGCCACCGTGAAGCGACTCGTCGAAGAAACAGGTCTGGTGCCGGCGGCGCATCTCACCTGCGTCGCCGCTTCGTGCAACGAAGTCGACACTGTCGTCCGGCTCTATTGGGAAGCGGGCGTGCGTCATATCGTGGCGTTGCGCGGGGACATGCCGGAAGCCGGCGCATCCTATCGCGCGCATCCGGATGGCTATGGTTCGACGCCCGCACTTATAAGAGGGATCAGGGCCATCGGGGCGTTCGAGATTTCGGTCGGCGCCTATCCAGAACGCCATCCGGATTCCCCGTCGCTGGATTCGGACATCGAAATTCTTCGGGCCAAGGTCGACGCCGGTGCCACGCGTGCGATCGGCCAGTTCTGCTTCGATACGGCGGCAATCCTGCGCTTCCGCGACCGGATGGCGGCGCATGGTCTCCGCGTGCCTTTTGTTCCGGGTCTCATGCCCGCAACGAATTTCAAGGGCGTGCAGCGCATGGCGGCCCGCTGCGGCGCCGCCGTGCCCGACTGGCTTGCGCAGCTCTATGACGGTCTCGATGACGATGTCGAAAGCCGCAAAGCGATTTCGGCCGCCGTCATGGCAGACCAGGTCGAGGAACTGCGCCGCGAAGGCTTCGAGCAGTTCCACTTCTATACGCTCAACCAGGCAGATCTCACCTATGCGACGTGCCGCCTCCTCGGGCTTCGCGAGCGCCAGGCCGCAGCGGCAAAGGCTTCCCTCTTCCACACGCATGTGGGGGAGAGGGCAGGTGAGGGGGTGGCAAAATCTGGGCACCGGGCGAATGTTTGCACCGCCATCGCGGCGGAGGGTCCCCCTCATTCCGACCCTCTCCCCCAGGAAGTTGTGGGCGAGAGAATCGATGGAGCCTGGAAATGAATGAGAAACGCACCGCCCGCATTGCATGGCTCAAGGCGGAAGCGCGCCGCAGGGTCCTTCTTCTCGATGGTGCCTGGGGCGTGCTGATCCAGGGCTACGGTCTTAGCGAGGCCGATTTCCGCGGCGACCGCTATGCCGATCATCCGCGGGACCTAAAGGGCAACAACGACCTTTTGACGCTGACGCGGCCCGACATCATTCGCGACATCGGCCGCCAGTATCTCGAAGCCGGCGCCGACATAATCGAAACCAACACGTTCAACGGGACGTCGATCTCGCAGGCCGATTACGGGCTCGAAACGATCGTGCGCCAGTTAAATCAGACGGCAGCGCGGCTGGCGCGCGAGACCTGCGACTCGCTCTCGACATCGGAGCGCCCACGCCTGGTCGCAGGCGTGCTGGGACCGACCAATCGCACCGCGTCGCTGTCGCCCGATGTGAACGATCCCGCCTTTCGCAACGTGACGTTCGATCAGCTGCGCGAGACCTATTGCGATGCCACGCTGGGACTGATCGAAGGCGGCGCCGATCTCATCATGATCGAGACGGTGTTCGACACGTTGAACGGCAAGGCTGCCATTTTCGCCGTGGAAGAAGCGTTCGATCTGGCGGGCGTTCGGCTGCCGACCTGGATTTCGGGCACGATCACCGATCTTTCGGGACGGATGCTGACGGGACAGACGGCGGAAGCCTTCTGGCATTCGGTGCGCCATGCGCGACCTTTCGCCATCGGACTGAATTGCGCGCTGGGCGCCAAGGAACTTCGCCCCTATGTGGACGAGCTTTCGCAGGTCGCGGACACATTGGTCAGCGCCCATCCCAATGCCGGGTTGCCCAATGCCTTTGGCGGTTATGACGACGGACCGGAAAGCATGGCCGCCGTCATGGGCGAATTCGCCCGCTCCGGCCTTGTCAATATCCTGGGCGGCTGTTGCGGCACGACGCCCGCGCATATCCGCGCCTTTGCGGAAGCGACCAGGGGCGTGGCGCCGCGAACCGTTCCCGAAAAGCCACGTTATCTGCGGCTCTCCGGACTGGAAGCGTTCACGCTGACGCCGCAGACCAATTTCGTGAATGTCGGAGAGCGCACCAACATCACGGGCTCAGCCAAGTTTCGCAAGCTCATCGCCGCCGACAATTACGAAGGCGCGCTCGATGTCGCCCGCGACCAGGTGGTGAACGGGGCGCAGATCGTCGACGTCAACATGGATGAGGGCCTGATCGATTCCGAAGCGGCCATGGCGCGGTTCCTGAGTCTCATCGCCGCCGAGCCCGACATCGCGCGCGTGCCGGTGATGATCGACTCTTCGAAATGGAGTGTGATCGAGACGGGCCTGAAGCACGTCCAGGGCAAGTCCATCGTCAATTCCATCAGCATGAAGGAAGGCGAAGAGAGCTTCATCGCGCAGGCGCGAAAGGTCATGCGGTACGGCGCCGCCGCCGTCGTCATGGCCTTCGACGAGAAGGGGCAGGCCGATACGGTGGAGCGCAAGATCGAGATCTGCCGCCGCGCCTATCGCGTTCTGGTGGACGAGGTGGGCTTTCCGCCCGAAGACATCATTTTCGATCCCAACATCTTCGCCGTCGCCACGGGGATCGAGGAACACAACGACTATGCGCGCGGATTTATCGAGGCCGCGCGGCTGATCCGCGAAGAACTTCCCTACGTTCACATTTCGGGCGGCCTGTCGAACGTGTCGTTTTCGTTTCGCGGCAACGAAAAAGTGCGCGAAGCGATGCATTCGGTGTTTCTCTACCACGCCATCAAATCCGGCATGGATATGGGCATCGTCAATGCCGGCCAGCTCGCCGTCTATGAAGACATTCCGCGCGATCTGCGCGACGCCTGCGAAGACGTGATCCTCAATCGCCGGCCGGATGCGACCGAACGGCTGCTCGATATCGCCCAACGCTTCAAGAACGATTCACCCGGTGCGCGCGAAGAAACCAGTCTCGCCTGGCGCCAGGCGCCGACCGACGAACGCATCCAGTATGCGCTGGTGCACGGCATTGCCGATTTCATCGTCGACGATGTGGAGGAAGCGCGCCTCAAGACACCGCGGCCGCTCGACATCATCGAAGGACCGCTGATGGCGGGCATGAATGTGGTGGGCGATCTGTTCGGCGCGGGAAAAATGTTTCTGCCCCAGGTCGTCAAATCGGCCCGCGTCATGAAAAAGGCCGTCGGCCATCTGGTTCCGTTCATGGAGGAACAGAAAGCACAGGCCGATCGTGGCCAACCGGCCGGGCGCATCGTGCTGGCTACCGTCAAGGGCGATGTCCACGACATCGGGAAGAACATTGTGGGCGTCGTCCTGCAATGCAATGGCTATGAGGTCACCGATCTCGGCGTCATGACGCCGACGCAGAAAATTCTCGATACCGCCCGCGAGATCGGCGCGAACATTGTGGGCCTGTCCGGCCTGATCACGCCGTCGCTCGACGAGATGTGCCATGTGGCGGCCGAAATGGAGCGCCAGGGCTTCGACATTCCGCTGCTGATCGGCGGCGCCACGACAAGCCGCGTGCACACGGCTGTAAAGATCGACCCCAATTATCGGCGCGGGCCGATCGTCTATGTCCCCGACGCCTCCCGCGCCGTGGGCGTGGCGGCGAGCCTGTTGAATCTTGGCGGACGCGAGGGATACGCCGCCGGCATCCGCTCGGAATATCGCGAAATCGCTGCCCGCCATTCCGCGCAACGCAGTCGCGCGCGCAGGCTGACGCTTGCGCAGGCGCGCGCCAATCGTCAGCGCTGCGATTTCACGACCTATGTGCCATCGCGCCCGCGGCTCATGGGGGCGCAGGAAACCGGTGCCTGGGACCTCGCTTCGCTCGTCCCCTATATCGACTGGACGCCCTTCTTCCAGACCTGGGAATTGACCGGGCCGTATCCGCAAATTCTCGAGGATGCCACGGTCGGCGAAGCGGCGCGCAATCTCTTTGCCGATGCCCAAACGCTGCTCGCGCGCATCGTGCGGGAAGGCTGGCTGGAGGCGCGCGGTGTGTTCGGCTTCTGGCCAGCCGCGACCGTCGGTGACGATATCCATCTTTATACGGATGATAGTGAGCACGCGCCGCTCGCGGTGCTGCATACGCTGCGCCAGCAGATGACGCGCGAAGACGGCCGCCCCAATCAGGCGCTTTGCGATTTCATTGCGCCGGCCGAGCTGCAGCGGGCCGATTATGTCGGCGGCTTTGCAGTCACCGTCGGCCATGGTGAAGAGCGGTGGATCAGACAATTCGAAGCGGACAAGGACGATTACAACGCGATCCTGTTGCGCGCGCTCGCCGACCGGCTGGCGGAAGCGTTTGCCGAGCGGCTGCATGAGAAAGTGCGCACGGAATTCTGGGGCTATGCGCCGGACGAATCGCTTTCGAACGAAGCGCTCATCGCTGCGTCCTACCGCGGCATTCGCCCCGCGCCCGGCTATCCCGCGCAGCCCGATCACACGGAAAAGCAGACGATTTTCGATCTGCTCGATGCCGAACGCCGCGCCGGAATCCGCCTCACCGAGAGTTTCGCGATGTGGCCGGCGTCCTCCGTGTCGGGCCTCTATTTCGCCCATCCTGAGAGCCGCTATTTCGGCGTGGGCAAGATCGAGCGCGACCAGGTGGAAGACTATGCCCGCCGCAAGGGCTGGCCGCTCGCCGAAGCCGAACGCTGGCTCGCGCCGATCCTCAACTACGACCCGCGGGCGGACGCGGCGTAGGGCGGACCCGATGCCGGACGACAGGCGGCTTCCCTGGCTCGCGGCCGCCGTGGATGCAGGTTGACGGTATGACCGATTTGGTCTATACGGTTCAGGTTCTCATCCATGAGCACGTCCCATGGCTCTTTTTCCCTGATAACTCCCTGTTCCTTCCTGTTGCTGGTGCAGCACGCGGATCAAGCCATTGATTGGGAAGCATTTTTCTTGGAAGACAAACATTCTCCCTGTTATTCTCCCTGATATTTCGGTGCCGCCTGATGAAATTGTCTCTGCTCGTAGCGTTGGTTGTCTGGGCCTTCGGGGCTCCGGCATGGGCCGCGGATTCTGACGGGGCATTCCAGGCCGGCGACCGGGTTGCGCTCGCGGGCAACACGCGCCCTGAGGCGGTATCGCAGAACGATCTTGGCCCGTTGCCCGCCGAATGGCGCCTCGAACATGTGCAGCTTCTGTTGCGGCGTGCCCCCGACCGCGAAGCGGCGCTCGTCGCGCATATCGCCGCCCTGCACGATCGCCGTTCGCCGCAATTCCATCGCTGGCTCACCGCGACGGAGATCGGCCAGAATTTCGGGCCGTCACCGGCCGATCTCGCAACCGTCACCGCGTGGCTCGCGTCAGACCACCTGCAGGTGAATGGCATTCTGCCCGGCCGCATGATCGTCGATATTTCCGGCGCCGCACGCGACGTAGAGGCCGCATTTCACGTTCGCCTCGAGCGGCTCGACGTGAAAGGCGTGCGCCATTTCGCCAATATGAGCGATCCGCAGATTCCGCGCGTGCTCGCGCCGCTCGTCGCCGGAATTGTCTCGCTCCACGATTTCACGCCGCACACGGGTGTGAAGCCCGTCAAACCCTATACCTATGGGCTCAACCAATGCTGGCCGCTCGTCAACGGCCGCGCAGGCGCCTGCCATGCACTGGTGCCGGCGGATCTGCACACGATCTACAATTTCAAACCGGCCTTCGATGCGGGCATCACCGGTGCGGGCCAGAGCGTGGTCGTCATCGAAGATACCGATGTCTACAATCCCGCCGACTGGACGACATTCCGCCAGACATTCGGCCTGTCGCGCTATCGTCAGGGATCGTTTGTGCAGTCGCATCCGCAAGGTGCGATCGCCTGCGCCGATCCGGGTGTCGTGTCGGGGTCGCAGGACGATGCCATCCTCGATGCCGAATGGTCGAGCGCGGCGGCGCCGGACGCATCGATCGTTCTGGCGAGTTGTCGCAATTCGACAACGTTTGGTGGGCTCATCGCGCTCGAGAATCTGCTGGGCGGCAGCAATCTGCCGGCCAGCGTCAGCATCAGCTATGAGGACTGCGAAACTTTCGACGGCGCCGCGGCCAACGCCGCCTACGACGAGACCTACAAGGAGGCGGCGGCCGAAGGCGTTTCCATCTATGCCTCGACGGGTGACGATGGTGCGGCTGGCTGCGATGCAGGCCAGACATCTGCGACGCATGGTGTCGTCGTCAGCGGCATGGCCTCGAGCGTTTACGATGTCGCCGTCGGCGGCACGGATTTTGGCGACGCCTATGCCAAAACGGTCGATAGCTATTGGCAGAGCACCAACGGCAAGGATTACGGCTCGGCGAAATCGTATATCCCGGAAATTCCTTGGGATGATTCCTGCGCCAGCGTGCTGATCGCCACCTGGTACAGCGGCTCCTCGCTCACCTATGGCAGCAATGGCTATTGCAATGCCGGCGCCGATCACACCGATTTCCTGTCGATCTCCGCGGGCAGCGGGGGCCCAAGCGGCTGTGCGACGGGATCGCCCGCCGTCCGCGGCGTGGTGGGCGGATCCTGCGCGGGCTGGCCGAAACCGGCATGGCAGACGGGCTTTGCCGGAATCCGCAATGACGGAGTGCGCGATCTTCCCGACGTGTCGCTGTTCGCCGGCAATGGGATCTGGAGCCACTATTATCTCTATTGCGACAGCGACGGAAACCTTTGTTCCGGCGTGCCGTCGAACTGGGGAAGCGCGGGCGGCACGTCGTTTTCAACCCCGATCATGGCCGGCGTGCAGGCGCTGATCGACCAGCAGACCGCGCAGCATTGGGGCAATCCCAACACCGTCTTCTACGAACTTGCCGCCGCGGAATATGGCGCGGGTGGCAATCGCGATTGCACTTCGACACGCGGCAAAAAAGCGTCGGCATCCTGCGTCTTCTACGACGAAACGGAAGGCGACATGGATGTGGACTGCACCGGCGCTTACGACTGCTATCTGCCGTCCGGAGATTATGGCGTGCTGTCAAAGGAAGCGACGCGCTACAAGCCGGCCTTCCGCGCCGGCAAAGGCTGGGATTTCACCACCGGCATCGGCACCATCAACGTCGCCAATCTCGTCAACGCTTGGCGCTGAGCCGGCGCTTGGTATTCTTCTCGGCTGCCGGGCGGGACTCTCCACCACGCGACATTGTCCGCTCGCCCAAAGCCTGTGCGAGCAGGGCAACGGTCAGTGTGTTCAGGCTGACTCCCTCCGCCTGGGCGCGGTCGGAGAGGCGCTTGTGAAGGCTTCTTGGCGTACGCAACACCCAGCGGCCGGAGGGCGCATTGCGGTTTGTCCGGGACGGTGCGGGAATGGGGTCGCCATGGGCTCGTGCGGTTGCAATCCAGGACTTCGCTGCATCGATCGCCTCCCTCATCGCCTCTTCAGGGGTGGCCCCATCCGCCATGCAGCCGCGAAGATCGGGCAATTCCGCGAGCCAGCCGCCGCCGTCATCCTCGTCGAGCGGTCGCAACGTAATTGGATATTCGAATTTGTTACCCATTTCCATCGGCTCCAAGGCTATCGACCAGCGCGACAAATTGCCGGACGTAAACAGGCTTGATCGGCTTATGCGCCGGCACCGTAAGCTTCTCGCCGCCGGGAATACGAAACGTGACATGACTGGTCCCCGGTTGCCGCCAGTTGATGCCGCAGCGGCGCGCAACGGTCATCAGATCATCGATCCGCCAATCGCGGGGATTGTTCCGCATTCGCGATAGAATTTTGTCGGCTGTCACCATCTCTGCATTTGCCGCAAAGCTATAGTACTATCCATGATATCAAGCAAGATCGGATGGCGCCATACCGAATCCGCCGCCGCCGGGCGTGGCGATCAGAAGCTGATCGCCGGGTTCGACCGCAATCTCGTCGCGACCGCGCAGCGCAATCGTTTCGCCGTTGGCGCGGATCAGAAGATTGGCGCCGGGTGCGCCGGCTTCGCCGCCTTCAAGGCCGAACGGTTCGGTCTCGCGGCGCGTCGACAGAATGGAAGCGGTCATCGCTTCGCGAAAGCAGAGCCGCCGCAGGACGCCATCGCCGCCGCTGTGACGTCCCGCACCGCCCGATCCGTGCCGGATCGCAAACTCCTCGAGGAATACGGGGAAGCGCATTTCGAGCACTTCGGGGTCGGTCATCCGTGAATTCGTCATATGGGTGTGCACGCCGGAAGCGCCGTCGAAATCGCGGCCCGCTCCAGCGCCGCCGCAGATCGTCTCGTAATATTGATGCTGCGCATTGCCGAAGGTGAGATTGTTCATCGTCCCTTGCGCGGCGGCCATTACGCCCAGTGCGCCGAACAGGGCATCGACCACGGCCTGGCTGGTCTCGACATTGCCGCCCGCGACGGCGGCCGGGAAGCGCGGGTTGAGAAGCGTGCCTTCCGGTACGACGATCTCAAGCGGCCTCAGACACCCCGCGTTCAGCGGAATGTCGCCCACGACGAGGCAACGGAAAACATACAGCACCGCGGCTTTCGTCACCGCACCCGGCGCATTCAGATTGGACTCGTCCTGCGCGGACGTGCCGGTGAAGTCGATGCGCGCGTTGCGTCTCTCATGATCGATGGCGATGGTCACGTGGATGTTCGCGCCGCCGTCGATCGGCAGATCGAAGGCGCCATCCTTCAGCGCGCCGATGACATCGCGGACGGACTGCTCCGCGTTGTCCTGCACATGTCTCATATAGGCGCGCACCACATCCGTTCCGTGCAGTACCGAGGCGGCGATGAGTTCGGTTCTGCCCTTGGCGCACGCCGCGGCCTGCGCCTTCAGATCGGCGATGTTCTGGCCGGGATTGCGCGCGGGGTGCTCGCCGCGCAGCAGCACGGAGCGGACGGCCTCTTCGTCGAAAACGCCTGCACGGACGATGCGCACCGCGTCGAACAGGGCGCCTTCGTCGTGAATATGCGCGGAAAATGCCGGCATGGATCCCGGCGAAATGCCGCCGATATCGGCGTGATGGCCGCGCGCTGCGACGAAGAACTGCCGTGTCGAATCGACAAACACCGGCGCCACCACCGTAACATCGGGCAGATGTGTTCCGCCCTCATAGGGCGCGTTGGTGGCGAACACGTCGTCTTCGGCCATCGTATTGCGATGCCGAGCCAGGATGGCAGTCACGCAATCGCCCATCGATCCAAGATGCACGGGCATGTGCGGCGCGTTGGCGATCAACGCGCCGTCGGCGTCGAATACGGCGCAGGAAAAGTCGAGGCGTTCCTTGATGTTGACCGATGAGGCGGTTTTCTGAAGCACCGCGCCCATGTCCTCCGCGATCGCCATGAACAGATTGGCGAACACTTCCAGCAGGACAGGATCGACGGCATCGCTGGCCAGCGGTTTTGTCGCCCGTGCCGCCAGCCGCGACAGGACAATGGCGCGATCGGACGTCACCTCGGCGCGCCAGCCGGGCTCGATCACGATGGTCTGATTGGTTTCGATGAGCAGCGCCGGGCCCGCCAGGGTCGATCCCGATGTCAACGCATCCGTCCGGACGATCACAGCGTCGTGCCACGCGCCGCCTGAAAAGAAACGCGTTTCCTGCAGAAGTTTTTCCTGCGACGGCGGCACGTGTGCCGGCGGCCTTTCTTCGCTCGACGGGATGCTTACCGCCTCCACTTCGAGCGACTCCACGACAAGAGGCCTGTCTTCGTATCCGAATCCGAACTGCCTCGCATGCGCTTCGGCAAAAGCGCGCGCCATTTCGGCAGAGTCCGCCAGCGGCATCGGGAGTGTCGTGTCGCTGCCGGCATAGCGGATATGAGCGAGTGTCGAGACCGATATGTTTGGTGCGCCCTGTGCACGAATTTCGTCGGTGGCCTCTTGCGCCAGCGCCGCGGCGGTTTCGCCGAGCTGCCGGTGGAGCGCGGCGTCGAGAGAGACTCCCACAGCCGATTGCCGGATGGCGCGCAGGGAGGCGAGGCGCATCCCATAGGCAGACAAGACGCCGGAAAACGGATGAATGAAAATGCGTTCCATGCCGAGCGCATCCGCGACCAGGCAGGCATGCTGCCCGGCCGCGCCGCCGAAACAGGCCAGCACATAATTTCGCACATCATAGCCGCGCGCGACGGAAATGCGCTTGATGGCATGCGCCATGTTCTCCACTGCGATGCGGATGAAACCGTCGGCCACCGCTTCCGGGCTGCGCGCGGTGCGGTCTGCCAGCTGCGCGAAGGCGTTTCGTACATGCTCTGCGTCGAGCGGGGCATCGCGCCTTTCACCGAACAGTTTGGGAAAATGATCCGGTTGCAGCTTGCCGACCAGCACATTTGCGTCGGTCACCGTCAGCGGGCCGCCGCGGCGATAGCTCATGGGACCGGGATCGGCGCCCGCCGAATCGGGCCCCACGCGAAAGCGTGCACCGTCATAGTGCAGAATCGATCCGCCACCGGCCGCCACGGTATGGATCGCCATCATGGGCACGCGCAGCCGCACGCCCGCCACCTCGCTTTCGTATTGCCGCTCATATGCGCCATCGAAACGCGATACGTCGGTGGACGTGCCTCCCATGTCGAAGCCGATGATGCGTGGAAACCCCGCGGCGCAGGCCGTTTCCGCCATGCCCACCACGCCGCCCGCCGGACCGGACAATATCGCATCCTTGCCGCGAAAAGCGCCGCTCCCGGCGAGCCCGCCATTGGAGGTCATGAAGAAAAGCCGCGCGCTGCCGGCGTTTGGATTGCCCAGCGCATCGGCGATGCGTCTCACATAGGAGCCGAGCACCGGCGAGAGATAGGCATCGGCCACGGTCGTGTCGCCGCGGCTCACGAAGCGCATGAGCGGCACGGTCTCATGGCTGGTCGAGATTTGTGTGAAGCCCGTGGCTCTCGCCAATTCCGCGGCCTGCCTTTCGTGGGCGGGATAGCGATAGCCGTGAAGGAACACGATGGCGCAAGCGGCAAAGCCCTGCGCGCGTGCGGCCTCCAATGCCCGCGCCAGAGCGGGTTCGTTGAGCGGGCGCAAGACATCGCCTTCGGCACTCAGGCGTTCTTCTGCTTCGACGACGCGTGCATACAGCGGAGCAGGCCGCTCGATATTGAGCGCAAAGAGCTTCGGCCTGTTCTGGTATCCGATGCGCAACTGGTCGGCGAAGCCGCGGGTCGTCACCAGCACCACAGGTTCGCCGCGACGCTCCAGGAGCGCATTGGTCGCGACTGTCGTGCCCATCCGCAATTCGGCCACGGCCTGATCAGGAATGGTCGCGTTGGGCGCCAGGCCGAGACAGCGGCGAATGCCTTCGAGCACGGCGTCGTCATAGCGCTCGTCCTGCGAGAGCAGTTTGAGGCTGCTCAGGCTGCCGTCCGGCGCCTGGGCCACCACGTCGGTGAACGTGCCGCCCCGATCGATGAAAAAGCGCCACGTCTCGGCTGTCATGAAACTGGAGTCCGCCATCGTAATCCGCGCGAGATTGGCTTAATGCTTTCCCTCATGTCCATCTGGGGAAAAATGGGCGGCGCCGCGGCGGGGTTTCTGCTCGGCGGCGGACCGATCGGCGCGCTCGCGGGCGCGTTTGCCGGTCATGTGCTGTTCGATCGAGGAGCAGCTGGTGCGGACGAGGGCGAACCCGGGGTTGCCTTTACCATCGCAATCATCGCGCTGGCCGCAAAAATGGCGAAAGCTGACGGCACCGTCACGCAGGACGAGGTCGATGCGTTCGGCCGCATTTTCCGTGTGCCTCCGGCCGAAGAAGCCAATGTCCGGCGAGTCTTCGACCTCGCGCGGCAGGATACGGCGGGCTACGAAATCTATGCCGGGCAGATTGCGCGACTGTTTCGGGGCAACCCGGCCGTGCTCGAAGATATTCTCGACGGTCTCTTCGAGATCGCCAAGGCCGATTCGATTCTCCATCCGGGCGAATTGCAGTTTCTCGAGCGCGTGGCAGACATTTTCGGCTTTTCGCCCGGCGAGTTTCGCCGGATCCGGGCGTCGCATTTCGGGGCCGACAGCGCCGATCCCTATACGATCCTTGGCGTCGCGCATGATGCGAGCGAAGACGAGATCAAACATACCTACCGGATGCTGGTGCGCGAGAACCATCCCGACAGCCTGATCGCCCGTGGCGTCCCCGAGGAGTTTGTTCGCCTCGCCAACGAGAAGCTGGCGGCAATCAACGGCGCCTATACCCGAATCCGCAAGGATCGCCAGATCGCGGCGATGTGACAGGCCGGTCGAACGGCGAATTGCAGGTATCATCATTTTTTGATTGTTAATTGACGAGAGGTCTGGTAGGCGTCTGCGGAGTGGCAGGAGGCCCCCATGCATCGCCATCATTTGCATCGCGGACGTCACCGCAGCGGCCGGGAGTCCGTTGGTCCGGACCCGGCTGAACGCACGACCACGCGCGTGCAACTCGAATTGCCTCCCCAGGCCATGGAGCGGCTGCAGCGGCTGAAGGAGCGGACCGAAGCGGCGTCCTATGCCGAGGTGATCCGCAATGCGCTTCGCTTGTTCGAAACCATGCTGGGTGAACAGGAGAAGGGCGCCGAGCTTGGGATCAAGCAGCCCGGCGGGGAGTTCGCGCCATACAGGCTCTTCATGTGATGGAGATCATCGCGCGCCCTTCGCCCAATTGTGACGCGCGGCCTGAGGGCGCCGCGATCGACATGCTCGTCCTGCACTATACCGGCATGAAGACGGCGGAGGAGGCGTTGACGCGCCTTTGCGATCCCGAAGCAAGAGTGTCGGCCCACTATACCATTGATCGCGGCGGGCGGATTTATCGCCATGTCGACGAGGCCATGCGCGCCTGGCATGCAGGCGTTTCGTTCTGGGCGGGAGAGCGCAACGTCAATGCCCGCTCGATCGGCATCGAACTCGTCAATCCCGGACATGAATTCGGCTATGTCCCGTTCGCGATCGACCAGATCGCGGCATTGATCGATCTGGCCGGCGAGATCTTGCAGCGCCATCCTATTCCTCCGGCGCGTGTCCTGGGCCATTCGGATGTTGCACCGACGCGAAAGACAGATCCCGGCGAATTGTTTCCGTGGCGCGAGATCGCCGATCTTGGGATCGGCTTGTTCCCGTGCGCGACATCCCGCGCCGCTGTGCCGCAGATGGCGCAAATCGCCGACATGCTCGGACGTTTGGGTTACGGCTTGCCGCCGCATACCGATTGGCCGCTGGATAGTGTCGTGACGGCATTTCAGCGCCATTTTCAGCCGGAAAAGGTCGATGGCAAAGCAGATGCGCAGACGCATGCGCTGCTGGCGGCGCTTCTCGCGGAAGCGGCATAGCGGGGCTGCGCCGCAGGCACTGGCCGCCATGGCTCGCCGCCTCTATTTTCGGCGCGAAACGGGAAAGCGGCGAATTTGAAAACCATCGGCATGATCGGCGGCATGAGCTGGGAGTCCTCGGCCGTCTATTATCGCGTTGCGAACCGCGAGGTGCAGCGGCGCCTGGGCGGCATGCATTCGGCGCGCCTGCTGTTGTGGTCGTTCGATTTCGGCGAGATCGCAGCGCTGCAGCGCGCGGGAAACTGGGACGAAGCCGAAGCCCGCATGGTCGGGGCAGGCATGGCGCTGCTGCGTGGCGGTGCGGATTTCCTGATGATCTGCTGCAACACGATGCATGTGATGGCGGAGGCGGTCGAGGCGGCGGCGGGCATTCCGCTTCTTCACATCGCAACGCCGCTCGGCAAGGCCATCGCAGAACATCATGTCAGGCGCGTCGGTCTCCTCGGCACGCACTTCACGTTGGAGGGCGACTTTCTGCGCAAGCCTCTGGCGCGTGACCACGGCATCGAGATCATGGTGCCGGATGCGGAAGACGCGAAAGAGACCAATCGCATCATCTACGAAGAGCTTTCGCGCGGCCGTTTCGAGGATTCGTCGCGCCGCTTTCTCGCCGCGGCCATCGCCCGGCTAGCCGCGAGAGGCGCGGAAGGCGTGATCCTTGGCTGCACCGAATTGCCGCTGCTGGTGCGATCCGAAGACGCCGGCGTGCCGCTCTTCGATACCGCCACGCTGCATGCGGTCGCGGCGGTCGACGCCGCTCTCGCCTGACGCGGTTTCCCATCGTCGCAACCACCGCTATGATGTGAAGGCGTCAGATGGCCGGATGGCCGCTCTTCGCCGCGCGCAAGCAAGGCGGGGAGAGGAAAGTCCGGGCTCCACGGAGACACGGTGCCGGATAACGTCCGGCGGGGGCGACCCCAGGGACAGCGCCACAGAAAACAAACCGCCAAGCAGCCTTGGCTGCGGCAAGGGTGAAACGGTGCGGCAAGAGCGCACCGCGCGCACGGCAACGGACGCGGCACGGCAAGCCCCACCGGGAGCAAGACCAAATAGGGACGGCACCTGGCCTGTTTCCGGGCCGCTGTCCGGGTAGGTCGCGCGAGGCGTCCGGCAACGGGCGTCCCAGAGGAATGGTCATCGCCTGCTTCGGCAGGGCACAGAACCCGGCTTACAGGCCATCTGACGCAATCGGTGGTCTCATGCGAACGAACGGTGTCTGGCTGTGAGACAGTTTGGTCACCCTAATTCTGGCACACGGGATTGCAGAGAGACTGCGCGGTGCTGACGGCAGCCGACTATTTGCAAGCCACGGCATCGACGGCGTTTGCCTGCACTTGAGTACGAAAAAATTCGGCAATACGAATGGAACGGCGCCCCCGAAGAGGACGGCGAGTCGCCTCCGCCATAGCGGGAGTTTCCAACAGTCTCTTTTGACGTTGGAGCGTTTGGCGGAGCGGACGAGCCGCTAGTGGCAGAGGGGAGGGCGAAGTCATGCTGTTAAGGTCTTTTCTCGCACTCGCGTTGAACACAACTGTTGCCGGTGGAACTGTCCAATCCGATGAGGACGTAGTTGTCGTGACCGGGACTCGCATCGACTTTGGCATCACCGCCCTCTGCAGGGCACTCCCTAATGCTGCGCTAGTCTCCCACAACGCCCCAAGTCCGGAAGAAATCAGCGCCCTTGAGTCCAGTGTGGAATTGCCGTCCGGAGCGCATCCGCTCGCCGATTACAATCGCTTTTACGCTTATAATCATCACATGGATGAGTTGACCATCGTGGGGTCTTACGCGCTTGCAATTGGGAGGGGAGGACACGGATGCGTGAGAAGCTTCAGCGATGGCGATACGAAGCAACTCCCCGACGTGGTTGGCGGAGGCTGTTCGTTTATTCAAGTGTGGTGGGCGGTTAAGACAAAAAAGGTCACCCTCGTCCGCTGTAATTTCCCCATTTAGTAGAGAAGCTTGCGGAGCGCTTGAAACGTCAAATTGGTGCACTGCCGAAAACTTAAAGGCGGCCATCAGCCTGCATTTTGCGCACTACAACTTCGTGCGGCTGCACAAGAGCCTTCGGGTTACCCCCCCTGCCATGGCGGCGGGTGTTTCTGATAGGCTGTGGACGTTGGAGGAATTGGTTGAGCGGACGAGCTAAAATCGCCCTTGTCGTCGTGATGTTGCTTTTCGGTGTCGCTCTCGCCTTCAAATGGGCGCACGATCCTTGGAACAGCAACGGGCGCGGAAAGGGCTGGGAATGCGATGCGACCCGCGGCGGAGCGACGACCTGTGCGCGCGATGTCCCAGTGGATTGGCAGAAGCCCAGAAAATCAAACTAGGACACTACCCGCATTCTGGCTCGCTTGACATTTTCTTAGCCAATGGCCTATAGCGTGCGCCAACAGCTGCGATTGCACGACACGCTCCTAAGGGATGTGTGACCGTCGCGGCAACCCAGAAAATCTCCCGTTTGCTCCAGACGTGCAAGGAAAACGGCAACACGCCGTATTCGCGTGCGCCCACCGGGCGCGCGCCCGTCCGGCATAAAGGACAATTTGTGACGAGTTCCTCGTTTTCAGCGCTTGGCATTGCCGAGCCACTCATGCGTGCCCTTCAAAGCGAAGGCTATACCCAACCCACTCCCATTCAGACCCAGGCTATCCCCACGCTCCTGGCCGGGCGCGATGTTCTCGGCCTTGCCCAGACCGGCACAGGAAAGACGGCCGCTTTCGCGCTGCCTTTGCTGCAGCAACTCTGTGTCGGCCATGAGGGGCGCCGCCCGCGCTCCGTTCGCGCCCTGATCCTGGCACCGACGCGCGAGCTCGCCGTGCAGATTGGCGACAGCCTGCGCATCTATGGCCGTCATCTCCACCTCCGTTCCGTGGTGGTGGTGGGCGGCATGAGCCAGTCTGTCCAGGCCAAGTCTCTTGCCGCTGGCGCCGATATTCTGGTCGCCACGCCCGGCCGACTGCTCGATCTGGAAAACCAGAAGAGCGTTCGTCTGGACATGGTCCGGCATCTCGTGCTCGACGAAGCCGATCGCATGCTGGACATGGGCTTCATCCGTGACGTCCGCAAAATCATCGCCAAGCTGCCGCAGTCCCGGCAGTCGGCGCTGTTTTCCGCGACGATGCCCACCGATGTCGAAGCCCTGGCCAATTCGATCCTGCGCAATCCGGTGCGCATCGACATGTCGCCGCCCAGAAGGACCGCGGAGAATATCGAACAGCGCGTCTTCCATGTGTCCGCCACGCAGAAGCGGGCCGTGCTCTCCAACCTGCTCGGTTGTCCAACCATGAAGCGCGTTCTGGTCTTCACGCGCACCAAGCGCGGCGCAGATCGTGTCGCCCAGCATCTGGAAAAGGCCGGTGTCGAAGCGGATTCCATCCATGGCGACAAAACCCAATCGGCACGTCAGCGCGCCCTCGAACGATTTCGCGTTGGAGAGGCCCGCGTGCTTGTCGCCACCGACATTGCTGCCCGAGGCATCGACATCGACGACGTCACGCATGTGATCAATTTCGAGCTGCCCAACGAGCCGGAATCCTATGTGCATCGCATTGGCCGCACGGCGCGCGCCGGGGCGAACGGCATCGCAATTTCGCTCTGCGACGAGTCGGAGATCGGCTATCTGCGGGACATTGAAAAACTGACGCGAACAACCGTCGCCCTTGCCCAGGGTAGCCCGCCCGAACGCAGACCTGCGCCCGGGCGCCAGATCGACCATCCTGCCCGCCGGCAGGGTCGCAGCCGGCGCCAGCCGCGCGCGCATTCGCGAGGTTTTGGCTGAGAAAATGGCTGTTGGCCAAGTGTTCGGCGCAATTGCCGGACACGGCCCGACATCCTGGCCATCTTGTTATTCAGGGAGGGGGCGGCTATATATTGCCCCGCGACGGCGTTCTATCAGATGAAGCGCAGTGTTGTTGCCCCGACTCGCTTAACTGCGCGCCTGGTCCGGAACAGCCTAACTTCCCTAACTGATTGTTTCGCACGCGCCGTTCTGGCCGTTGCCAGGACGCCACTGCGCTGCAATGAGGAGCAGTCATGACGACCGGTACCGTAAAATTTTTCAACACCAGCAAGGGCTTTGGCTTCATTTCGCCGGAAGGTGGTGGCAAGGACGTGTTCGTTCACGCCTCCGCCGTCGAAGCGGCCGGAATGCGCAGCCTGGCGGAAGGGCAGCGCGTTTCGTTTGACGTGCAGCCGGATGCCCGTGGCCCGAAGGCCGTCAATCTGAAAGCCGTCTAAAGCATTCGACTTTGCGGCGGCGGAGCAGTCGCTCCGTCGCCGCAATTTTCTGTTTCCCGGAAATCGCAGCAGTATCGCTTGAGGAGTGGTCATGATGTCTGAGCGGCAATTCACGACGCCAGAACTGAATGGCACCGGCACGAAGGCGGACCAGCCGATCGTCGAAGAACTGGTCAAAGTCCTGGCGCCCCATCCGGCGGGATTGCGGCGCTGGTCGGTCATGCGTGCCATCAGCAGTTCGCGTGAACGCGCATCGATGGATGTTTCCCCACGGTTCGAAAATGAAGTCGAACGCGTCTTCCGTCGCTTCTGCGCGGATTTCGGCGACAGCAAGTCTCGCACCTGTTCCGCGAGCAGTGCTCTGTTCCACCGTCCGAGCGAACGGGCCGGGGAAGTCTGGGCCGTTTATCCCGACCGGGCGCATGCCTGGCTTGCCTCGGAAGGCCTGGGCAGCGGCAAACAAAATGGCGCCGCCTCGTAAGCGAGCGCCGATTTCGCTCTGAACAATCGACGCGTTCTCGTCCTCTGTCAGGCCTTGCCTGCGGGCAGCGGGAGTGCGGTCGAGTGCTTGAGTTCTTCCATCGCGAACACCGCGCTGATATCGGCCGGAGGCGCCGAACGGATCAGGGATTTGTAAACCGCGTCATAGGCGGAAATGTCAGCGACCTGCAGTTTCAGAAGGTAGTCGACGTCGCCGGCCATGCGGTAAAATTCGACGATTTCAGGAATTCGCTGCACGGCGGCGGCAAATTTCGCCAGCCATTCTTCGCTGTGTTGCCCGGCCTTTATCATGACGAAAACCGTCGTGCCCACACCAAGCTTGCGCGCGTCCAGCAGCGCGACACGTTTGCGAATGAAACCTTCCTCCTCCAGCCGCCGAATGCGCCGCCAGCAGGCATTCTGCGACAGGTGGACGTGCTCGCAGAGCTCGGCGATTGGCGCAGACGCATCGTCCTGCAGGAGTCCCAGAAGCCTGATATCGATGGAATCTGGCTCCGGCATCGAATAATTTCCCAAAAATCTGATGATGTGCGGCTGTAATAGAGAAAAATTTCGATAGAATATGAGATATTGTGTCGAATCATGTGTCAAGGGGATTAATCATGCTCGACCGGGTTTTCTTCTCTCATCCACGTTCCATCGGCGAGACCTATTTCGAGCATTTGTGCGCGGCGTCGGGCTTCGCCGGCGTGCTGCTGGTGGCCGGTGTCGCCTGCTTCGTTCACTCCCTTGTGCCATGTCTGTTCGAGCGCACCGCGAGCCGTTACGTGACGGAACTTCACGAACGCATGACCATAAAGCGCCGCAAGCTGGCCGCTGGCGATCTGGGTCTGATCGACTTCGCCATTTAGCGACTGTCCGGGAACTCCGGGAGACGGGAGAGTTGGCGGGTGGCGCGTGCGCCATTGGTCGGTTGCCGATCGCGAGACGCATGAAAAAAATGGGCTTTCATCAGGGCTCGGGGCAGTGCGCCGACAAGCTGGCGGAACTGGTAAACAAAATCTGAAGCGCGGGCGGAAGGTTGCGTGCGGACGGCAGTCAACCCTCTCCCAGGGCCGATGCGACTCGGTTAAGCAATAGTTTCGTGCTTCTTGCGCATTCATGCCTTGAAAATGGGGCAGTAACCATTTCCGGCTAGCCTGCGCGATCATGAGGCGAACCGTCCCGATCGCAGCTCTTGGCGCGTTGCTGCTGGCGTCCTCGAGCCATGCTGCATCTGTCGATGTGAGTGTCGTCGACCAATCCGGCCATCCCTTGCCGGACGCGATCGTGGAATTGATTCCGGCCGCATCGCAGCCACCGGCTCCGACCGCGCTTGCACAGGAAAGTATCGTCGATCAGCGACGCGAGACGTTCTTTCCGCTCGTGAGTCTCGTGCCGATGGGCGGCGACATCGTCTTTACGAACCACGATACGACGATGCACCAGGTCTACTCATTTTCGGCCATCAAGCAGTTCGCGCTTGAGGTCGATCAGGGGCAGCGCTCCAGGGCAGTCGTGTTCGAGAAGCCCGGGATCGCCGCGATAGGCTGCAATATTCACGACCAGATGATCACATACGTCTACGTCGCGCGCTCGCCATGGACGGTGCGCACCGATGCGAGCGGTTACGCCAGAATCGCAACGATTCCACCGGGATCGTATCGCGCCACGATCTGGCATCCGCACCTTCCCGCGGGGCAAGCGCCGTCCGTGGTCTCGCTCGTCGTGGCCGGCGACAGGGCGGAACTGAAAACCAGCCTGCCGGTGCATGGCAGCGATCAGGCGCCCAAGAAATCGAAGCACATGGACATGTACTGACGACGGGCCATGAGCTTCCGAAACCGACTCGCGCTCTTTCTAATCGTCACGCTCGTTTGCGTGCAGGCCGCCACGGCCGTTTTCACCTATGTCTATCTGCGGCACGATCTCGAAGAGCAGGGCAAGCGCGAGCTCGCGTCCAACATGGCTGCGTTCACCCGTCAGCTGGATTTTCTTTCAAGACGCGCGTCGGACGGGGTGGAGGTGCTGGCCCTGGACTACGCCTTGCGCGAGGCCATTGCGGCGCGAAACGAGGGAACCGAGCTTTCGGCCCTGCGCAATCATGGCATGCGGATCGGTGCAACGCGGATGATGCTGATCGGGCTCGACGGGGCGATCGCCGCCGACACGGGCGGTCCGTCGCGCCGATCCGGCGTATTCGCGGATGCGCCCCTGCTCGAAGCTGCAACGCTGAATGATCGGGGCACGGCCCTCATCACGGAAGGTAACAGGATCTTTTGGGTGATTGTCGTTCCCGTGCGGGCGCCGCTTCCCATTGCCTTTATCGCGGCCTTCATTCCAGTCGATGATGTGCTTCTGCGCAAGATCCGCGAGATTTCTTCGTCGCAAAACGCCATCATGCTGGCGGTTCGTCAAGGCAACGCCTGGCAGCCGGCGGCTCGAACCACAGGTGACATCGTTCCCGATTTCCCGCCGGTTCCGGAAACCGGCGAAAACACTGCGCTCGTGACCCATGGCGGCGCGGAGTATCTTGCCATTGCCGCTCCGCTGGAGACCGCCGATTCCAGCCGACCGATCGCGGCCATCGTTGCGCTGCCACTTGAAAACGCGCTGAGCGCCTACCGGCGACTGATGACCTGGATGGTCGCGGTTCTGAGCCTTTCGGTCGCCGCCGCTGCAGGCGGCGCCGCCTTGATCGTAAGACGGTTTGCAAGGCCCCTGGAAGTGCTTGCCGGCACGGCACAACGCATCGCGGAGGGCGATTATTCCGATCCGCCGGTCATTCATCAGTCGGACGAAATCGGTCGGCTTTCGCGCGCCATTGCCAACATGACGCGTGCCATCGCCGAGCGCGAAACGGCTCTTACCGGCGCGATGGAAACGGCCGAACTTGCGCGCTCCCAGGCGGTCAAGGCCAACGAGGCCAAGTCACACTTCCTCGCCAACATGAGTCACGAATTGCGCACACCACTAAACGCGATCGTGGGCTTCGGCGAGATGCTGGAACAGGAAGTGCTGGGGCCACTGGGAAGCGGGCGCTATCTCGAATATGCCCGTCACATACGCGAAAGCGGCGATCATCTTCGCGGTCTGTTCGAGCGCATGCTGGAACTCGCCGATGCCGGCTCCAGAAAACTGGACATCGCAACGGATCCGGTGCCGGCAAGCGAGCTTCTGCGGTCCGCCGCGGAGCTGCATCGCAGCCTTGCCAAGAAGGAAAATATTCATCTCGCCTTGCACATCGCGCCGGACGAAAACGCGTCTCTCAGGGGTGATGCGCTCAAATTGCGGCAGGCGATTGCAAACGTCATTCACAACGCCATCAAATTCACCCCCGCAAAAGGGACCGTGGCGATTTCAAGCATGGTCGACAATACCTGCTATCGCATTCGCGTGTCCGATACGGGTGTCGGCATTCTGCCGGAACTGCAGTCGCTCGTGCTGCAGCCCTTCCACAGGCTGAGATCTGCGCTGGACGGGCAGCATCAGGGCGCCGGATTGGGGCTGCCCTATGCGAAGGTAATCGTTGAATCGCACGGCGGTACCATATCGATCTCGAGCGAAGCCGGGCATGGAACGGTGGTCGCCATCGATCTTCCTCTTTCCCTGGGAGCGGTCAGCCATGCGGCATAGCTCTGCGGCGGCTTTGGTCAGTCTCGCATCGGTTGCCGCCTTGGTTGCCGGTCCAGCCGCTGCGCTCGATGCCGGTTATGATGCGTTTGTCGATGTGCGTCTCGTCGCGCCGCCGACGGAACCCTCGTGGGAGGATGGCGGGCTTGGAAAGCTTCGCTATGGGGCAGGCGATTCGAGCGCGCAATTCTCCGAGGCGGTGGTGGCCGGTCATGTCCTGTTTACGCCGGAACTCCTCGCGGTTGGTGTCGTGCGCGCCGATACCGGACAGCAGTCTTTCGTATTGCCGCTCGAGGGCTTTCTGCGATACCGCCCGGTGTCGACCAATGCGTGGCGCTGGTCGGTCAAGGGCGGCGCTTTTTTCCCGCCCTTTTCGCTGGAAAATACGGAGACCGGCTGGTCGAGCTATTGGACCCTGACGCCGTCCGCGATCAACAGCTGGTTCGGTGACGAACTGCGAACGATCGGTGGCGAGGGGAAAATCGAATGGCGCACTGCGCCAGGTACGCTTTCCTTCATCGCCTCCGTTTTCGGGTGGAACGACCCGGCCGGCGTCATGATCGCCGATCGTGGCTGGGCCATGGGCGACCGGCCGACAGCCCTGTTTGAGGATTTGCGCGAACCGGATGCGACCGTCGCCATTTTTGGCGGAACTCCACCCGAAAGTACGCCGATCTTCAGGGAGATCGACAATCGCGCCGGATGGTACGGCGGTGCGTCGTGGAACGGCGAGGACAATTGGCGCGTCGAACTGTTTCGCTACGACAACGAGGCCGATCCCTCGGCGCATGACGGCGAATACTTCGCCTGGAAAACCACGTTCTGGGACGCGAACCTTTCAAAGCAGTGGGGCGAGTTCACGCTCCTCGCGCAGGGGCTCAGCGGCTATACGATCATAGCCCCGGCTCCGGGGTTTTCGGACACGACGAACTTCAGCAGCGCCTATGCCCTGCTCGGCTGGGAACGCAATGATTGGCGTTTGGCCGTGCGCGGCGATCTGTTCCGCACCCACAATGCCGGATTCGGCCTGATGAGCGAGAACGGTTACGCCCTCACGGCATCGGCGAGCTGGTTTCCCCGAGAATGGCTGAGGCTGACCCCCGAGGTCGTCTACATGGACAGCAAGCGGGATGAGCGTGCCGTCGAAGGACTGGATCCTGAACAGAGCCAGACGCTGGGCCAGTTCTCCGTCAGGGTTTATCTCTGACAAACGCCTCTGCGCCACCCGAATTTGCCTTGGTGCAGAAGAGGAGTTTCTTGCGGTGCTCGCCTTGCGGCAGCCAGCCGGTTCGCACGACAGCCCTTGTTTGAACGCCCCCGGCGTCATCGGTTCGCATGCGCGGCCAGCCACTTGTCCGCCTCGGGCAGACGCGTGTCGCGCACTTTTGCGGCATAGACGATTGCCGACTCAGCTTTCTGTTCGGCGTTTCTGGCGTTCGCCGGAATGTGCGCATCGGCATAACGCCGCAGCATTGCCAGCGTCTCCATATCGTGCGCCCCGCTCGCCAGGCCGGGAGCGAATGCGGTGCGGCTATCGGGTTCCAGCAGGCGGTTGAACGTGTCGAAATGCGCCGAAAGGAATGCCAGCGCCAAACGGGGATGATATTCCGACACGGCGCCCAGCATGCTTGGCCGGGTCGTGACCGGCATCTCATCAGTCAAGGCAAGATCGAGCGCGCGCGTTGCCAGCGCTTCGTCGTGCGTCGTGCCGAGCAGGATGTAGAATTCATGTTTCTCCAGTGATGTCGGCGCCTGCCGCGCCAGAGCATGAATCTGGTCCCATGTGGCTCCGTCAGCATGCAATGCCACGATCTCGAGCACGCTGCGGCGTTCGTCTCCGGAAAGGCTGGACGGATCCTTCAGGAACATCGCGAACGCGCGGCGCGCCTCGCCGATGACGGTGGGATCATCGAATTCGCTGAGCGCAGAAAGCACACTGCCGCGCGCTATCGGGGCGTTGGGTCCTTCACCGGGATGCGCTTTCATGCCAAACCTGGACTGGGCTGGCCCGAGGACGCGACGGCCGAAGGCGCGAAACGCGGACTGTCCCGGCAGGCCCTCGTAAAGAAAATCCAGTGCCTCGAGTCGCGAGGCAATCGTGTCGATCACCATGGGATCGAGATCCGCAGAAGCGCCTGACGCCAGAGAGAGAAAATCGCCGACCGAAGTGTACCCCGCATAGCCGAGCGCACGCGTATCGTTGAGCAGTCCCAGCTGATCCGCGGGATCGAGCGCAGGAAATTGCGCCGCGATGGCCGTCAGGCTCGCCGGATCATAGAGCGTCCGGAAATATCCGGACTGGCCGCGATTGACGATGACCACGCTGCCTGCCTGTTTCGGGATGTCCGTTGTCGAATCGCCCGAGACCATGCCGCGCCAGCGCGCGTCCGTTCCCGGCGAGCCGGCGACGACGGGCACGTGCCAGCGCGCGTCCTTTTTGCCGGACCCGTCCTCCGTATAGCGATCTTCCGTGACGCGAAGCGACTCCGCGCCCTTCGAAACCCGCAGGAGCGGGACGCCAGAATGCAGCGTGAAGTCGTGGGCAATGAGCGTCACGGGGGCAGGGGATGTCTTGTCGAGTTCGCGCCAGAGATCGTCGCTGACGGTATTGCCGTAGGCATGCGCCTTGATGTAGCGGCGTACGCCGTCCCGGAAGGCGTCGGCGCCGACGTAATTTTCCAGCATCCGGATGACGGCCTGACCTTTGGAGTAGGTGATGACGTCGAACGCCTGATTGGCCTGGAGCACGTCACGGATGGGCTGAATGATCGGGTGGGTGCCGTTGCGCGCGTCGGTGCGCATCGCGCCCTCTTTCGAAGTCAGCGACCTGAGCCAGACATTCCATTCGGGGTGGAAATGATCCGTGGCCTTGTATTCCATCCATGAGGCAAAACCCTCGTTGAGCCAGAGATCGTCCCACCACGCCATGGTCACGAGATCGCCGAACCATTGATGCGCCATTTCGTGGGCGACGGTGATGTAGACCCCGCGACGATCGGTTTCGGTCGAGAAGTGCGGATCGAGCAGAAGATCACGTTCGAAATAGAAGATCGCACCCCAATTCTCCATCGCGCCGAAGAACTGGCTCTCGCCCGGACCGGCAATGAGATCGAGCTTGGGCAGCGGGTATTTCACCGCGAAGTAGTCTTCGTAGAATGGCAGGATGTGCGCCGCGGCATCCAGGGCAAATTCGCCTCTTGCCGTGTCACCGCGCTTGACGATCACGCCCACATCGACGCCGTTGACCTTGCGCGAGATTCGCTCGAAATCGCCGAGACCAAAGAAAAGCAGATAGGACGACATCTTTGGCGTCACCGCGAAGTGCACGCGCTTGAGCCCCCCAGGCAGCGATTCGCTCGACGCAATGGGCGTGTTGGAAACTGCCATCTCGTCGCCCGGCACGGTCGCGGTGAGCACGAACACAGCCTTGTGGGCCGGCTCGTCCCAGCAGGGCAAAAATCGCCGCGCGTCGGAATTCTCGAACTGCGTAAAAAGGGCGCGTTTCTTTCCTTTCCGTGTGTCGTAGTCCAGCGCAAACAGACCCGCCGCATGCGGGTTGATCTTGCCCGTGTATTCTATCGCAAGCTTGTGATGCCCGGCTGAGACCGTTTGAGGAAATGTCAACGTCGCTGTTTCCGCGGTGGAATCGAAGACGGTCTTCGGTGTGCCGCCCGTATCGTCAAGCGACACCCGACGAAAGGCGAGATCGGCCGCGTTGAGCACGATCGTCGTCGTGGGATTCCGAACCTCCACGTCGATGGTGACACTCCCGGCAAATGTCATGGCCGTCGCATCGGGTGCAACCGCCAGCGTGTAACGCTCGGGGACCGTGTTGGTCGGAAGGACGATGCGGTCCTGCTGCGCGGCGGAAACAGCCTGCGGTGCCAGGATTGCGAGGAAAGCCAGAATGAGATCGACGCGCTTCATGACAACTCCCTGTAGGTGCCGGGTTCTCAGGTTTGTTCGGCGGTGTGAAAGGCGGAGAAGGAATGCCGTGCCAATGGCTCGAGGTCCGTTACCATCGGGCGAATCTGTTCGACATTTTGCATCATGTAGTCGTAGCTGCCGTCGCGCCGCCCCCTGATTGCCTCCATGCGCCGCTCGATCTCGTGCCTGTCCGAATCGGCGAGCGTGCGCGTGTGGATGTCGAGTTTCAGCGCGTCGAGTTCCTGGCTCGAATCGAAGATGCTCTCGAGCGGCATCGAGATGCGCAGGACGAGCGTATGGATGCGGGCCCGCAATGTCGCATCCTGCAGGTCGAGCAGATTTTCCCGATTGCGCTCGTAGAGATCGATCTCGCGCTGCGCGCCGCGAAGAATGCGCAACGTGACCGGCCCGAAGGGCTCTCCGATCTTCTTGGTCTCCGCCGCGAGTTGTATGACTCCGCGCAAGGTCGACAGAAGTTCGCCCAGAAAAAGCGCGGCATTGCGCTGCCGGCGCCGGCGCTCGACGAACCATTCGATCTGCGTGGCGACGAATCCGCCGACCGTGGCAAGCAGCGCGCCGATCAGGAGCTGCCAGGTGCCGCTGAAACTCGAGAGAAAATCGAAATCGGTCTTCATGTCGGGCCCTCAGGCCACCGACGTCCAGATATGGCGCACAAACTGCCCCCCTTGGCCGAATTCACGCTGAAAGAATTGCTCCCAAGTGTCAACAACGGGACTCGAACGTTACCCTAATGTTTGGGGAAAGAGAGGTGAGTTGATCACGAGAGGCCGGCCAGACCGATGCGGCTCAAACGAAGCGGCGATTGTAAAGGCATGCGTCGGGACCGTCATCCCGGGCAACCGAACCCGTCAATATCCTTCGCCCTTGCGAAGCGCCGTGTGGCGAGCCACGACCGACGATGATGAGCACTACGTCTACGCCATGGCCCTATGACCGTGGCCCCCTACTCCCCCGGTCACAGAAGGGCGTAGATCGCGCACCGATGATCTGAGAGTACAAACGCGATGACCGTGCCGTTGCGCGCCCCCCTTTACTTGCGCGTCTTGACGGAGCGGCAGGCCGAGCATGGCGTCTCGATTCCCGATCAGAAGCGTCAGGGCGAAGCGGCCTGCCCCAACTCGACTATCCGCTCCACGACAAGACAATCACCGTCACCACCTGCGGTCGCATCTGCTACAAACAACGCAAGATCAATCTCAGCACCGTCTTCGCCGGCCAAAATGTCGGCATCAGGCAAACCGACGACCGAATCTGGTTCGTCAGCTTCATGCATTACGATCTCGGATACTTCGACGATGAGACTTGCAGGCTCGAACCACTCCAAAGCCCCTTCGGCCCGAAAGTGTTACCTATGTCTCCGGAATAATCTGTAACCCATGTGTCCGGTATGGACCCCGGGGAGGGATGGCGGACAGGGAGGGATTCGAACCCTCGATACGGTTACCCGTATGCCGCATTTCGAGTGCGGTGCCTTCAACCACTCGACCACCTGTCCGAAGGGCGCGGACCATAACTTTCCGGCATTGCCTCCGCAAGACGCTCCGACGGTCACATTTATGTGGCAATTCACACACAAATGGGCAATAGTGCCAAGGGGCAGTCTCGGGAGTTGGCATGCAACGCTTCTATCCCGCCGTGCTGGAGCGCGGCGAAAACGAGACAGTCGGAATCTGGTTTCCAGACTTTCCGCGTTGCGTGGCTGGGGGACGAACGCAAGAGCAGGCGATCGGCCGCGCGCAGGAGGCTCTCGCTCGTGCCGTTGAGGTGCTCGCCGAGAATGACAAATCGCTCCCGGAGCCGACGCCATTCGAACGGATCGTTCTGCCCCGAGACTGTGATTTCGTTGCCTTTTTTGCAATCGCGGTCGAACCTCCCGATCCGTCGGAGCGGGTGAATGTCTATCTTTCAAAGAGTCTTATCGGGCGAGCAGACCGCCGCGCGGCGGAACTTGGCATGAGCCGCTCCAGCTATTTCGGCTATGCGGTAAGCCTGGCTCTGCTCTCCCGCCCCGTCGAAACCCTTTCTAGGATCGCCCCGGTCGAATCGCGGGCTCGCGTGACGGCGGGCAGCGAGCGCCACAAACGTCCGTCAAAGAAGGTGTGACGCGTCTGCCCAGGTGTAGTTGTTGGCGCCGGCGGGTGCGGCGAAAGCTCACAGAATTGCGGATGACAATGGCATTCGTCCTCGCTTAGGCTCAAGCAAACGATCAGTGGGTCTGCGCGCCGTCTTGAGGGGAAAGACATGAGATACGCCGCCTTCGCCGTCCTGTCCCTTTCGTTCGCACTTTCGGCTTCGGCCCTCGCCCAGAACGACGACAAGCCCGATCCGACCGTCCCCAACCCCGCCTTTTTCAAGGTCGAAGAAAGAGTGACCGACGGCTCGGTCTCGGTCGGCGGCGACTCCGTGGCATATCAGGCGCACGCCGGCACACTGATCGTGCATCCCAAGGATTGGGACGACGCGACGCAGCCGCAGGGCGACGAAAAGAACAGGACGAGCGACAAGACGCCCGCAGAAGCCGCGATGTTCTATGTCGCGTATTTGAAAAAGGGAGAAAATCCCGAGCAGCGTCCTGTCACATTTCTTTTTAACGGCGGGCCCGGCTCCTCGACGGTGTGGCTGCATATGGGGGCATTCGGACCGAAACGCGTCATAACGGCCGACAATGCGCATTCTCCCGCCGCGCCCTATCAGGTGGTGAACAATGACGAGAGCCTGCTCGATGCCAGCGATCTGGTGTTCGTGGACGCACCCGGAACCGGCTTCAGCCGCATAGCAGGCAAGGACAAGGAGAAGGCGTTCTATGGGGTCGATCCCGACGCGCACGCCTTCGCCGCCTTCATCACCCAGTTTCTGGCGAAATATGGACGCTGGAACTCCCCGAAATATCTGTTCGGTGAAAGCTACGGCACGACGCGGTCTGCCGTTCTCGTCAATCTTCTTGAGACCGAGTACAATGTCGACTTCAACGGGGTGATCCTTCTCTCGCAGATTCTAAACTTCAATCTCAGCGTCGACCGGCCCGAGTTTCAACCCGGCATGGATCTGCCCTATCAGTTGGCGCTGCCCACCTATGCCGCGACTGCGTGGTACCATCACAGATTGCCGCCGCAGGCGCCGAAGGATCTGCCCACGCTGTTAGCCCAGGTCGAGCGCTTTGCGATGACCGAGTATGCGCTGGCGCTGCAGGGCGGTTCGACGATTGGACCGAACTGGCGCAAAGACGTTGCCAACAAGCTCCATCTCTATACAGGTCTCTCAACGGACTACATCCTTAAGGCGGATTTGCGTATCGATGGCGGCGAATTCGAAAAAAATCTCGAGGACGCAAATGGCACGACGATCGGCCGGCTCGACACCCGCTTCAGCGGACCGACGCTCGATCCCCTGAGCAAACAGGCGGGGTACGATCCGCAATCCGCAGCGATCAGTTCGGCCTATGTGTCCGCCTTCAACGACTATGTTCGCCGCATTCTTAACTACGGGCAGGACAAAGAGTACAAACCGGAGATTCCCCTGTTCAGAGACTGGAATCCCCAGCACCAGCCGCCGGGCTCCGAACGTCCTTTGCGACAGGCAGCCAATGTGATGCCGGATCTGGCGAATGCCATCAAATACAATCCGAATCTGCGGATCCTGCTCAACGCCGGATATTTCGATCTCGCCACGCCCTTTTTCGAGGGAATCTACGAAATGCACCATCTCCAGATTCCACCGCGGCTGCAGAACAACATTTCCTTCCAGTTCTACGAGTCGGGACACATGGTTTATGCGCGTCAGGATTCGCTGAAGCAGCTCCACGACAATGTCGCGGCTTTTATCCGCCAGACCAATAATCAGGGGCAGCACTAGGCCGATGAATGGGAGATGAACGGAGCCGCCAGACCTTGTTCAGATGCCCCCGGTAGGATCGCGCCGTTGGCAAAGCTCAGTGAAAGCCCCTCCCAATGAGCAGCGCCGCAAAGATGGCTGGCCCGTGCCGGGAAACCCGGTGCGGGCCGCTTCTTTTGTACGGACCGCCCTCTCTCCGCTTCGCATCCGTATCCAGCATATTTTGTCGCACGTCTGCGCACAGGGAGGTAGTTCATGCCGGGAAGTCAGGACTTTGCCAGCGATCCACGGAATGACGCGGTACTCGTCTATCTGAACGGCGCCTGTGTTCCGCGCGCCGAAGCCCGCGTATCGCTGTTCGATGCGGGGTTCGTGCTGGGTGACGGTGTCTGGGAGGGCCTGCGCCTGCATAGGGGCGGTCTCTTGTTTCTCGGGGCTCACCTGGAGCGCTTGTCCGCCGGCGCCCGGGCGATTGGTCTCGATATTGGCATGTCTCACGCCGAGATCGAGGCTGCCATTCGCCATGTCTTGTCCGTGAATGCCATGCAAGACGGCGTCCATATGCGCCTGATGATTACGCGCGGAGAAAAAAGAACTCCCAATCAGGACCCCAGAAACGCGCTCGGTCGGCCCACGGTGGCGATCGTTGCCGAATACAAGGAACCGAGCGCGACCGTGCAGCAGCGGGGCCTCAGCCTCTTTACCTCCGCAATACGCTGCACGCCCGCCGACATGTTCGACATGCGGCTCAACTCGCATAGCCGGCTCAATCTCGTCATCGCACTGACCCAGGCAATCGCGGCCGGCGCGGATGAGGCGCTCATGCTGGACCCGCATGGGTTCATTTCAAGCTGCAATGCGACCAATTTCTTTTTCGTACGTCACGGCAGCGTCTGCACATCGACCGGGGCCTATTGTTTCGGCGGCATTACTCGGGAAAATGTCATCAATGCCTGCGCCCGCGACGGCATCCCCGTGCGTTCGGAAAATTTCACGCTGCACGACGCCTATGGAGCCGAGGAGGCATTCGTCACAGGCACATTCGGGGGAATCACGCCGGTGCGAGTCATTGACGGGCGCGTGCTAGGCGAGGCACCCCCGGGCCCCGTGACGCTACGGGTCAGACGGCTGTATGATGCCATGAAGGATGCTGATGCTGCCGCGGATTGCCGGAGAAGCGGCGCGCAATGACGACAGCTCCGGTTCGTCTGGCGATGTGGTCTGGGCCTCGCAATATTTCGACCGCCATGATGCGGTCTTTTGAGAATCGCGATGATACGTCTGTCATCGACGAACCCTTCTACGGGGCCTTTCTGAAAATATCCGGCATCGATCATCCGCTGCGTGAGCGTGTGTTGCAGGTTCACGATGCGGATTGGCAAAGCGTGGCGGGCGAATTGCTGGGGCCGGTGCCGGACGGCAGGCCGATATTCTACCAGAAGCACATGGCTCACCATATGCTGCCCGCCATCGGTCGCGAATGGATGTCAGCCTGTACGAATATCTTTCTGATTCGGGCGCCGGAATCCGTGCTCGCGTCCTATAGTGCGAAACGGCAGACCGTCACGCTGGCGGACATAGGATTTGCGCTCCAGCGCGAATTGTTCGAGCAAGAGGCAGATCGGCTGGGGCGCGCGCCGCCCGTGATCGATGCGGAGGATGTCCTCGCCGATCCGCGAGGAACGCTTTCACGCCTTTGTCACACCGTCGATATCCCGTTTTCGGAGCGCATGCTTCATTGGCCGGCGGGCCCGCGGCCCACCGACGGCGCTTGGGCACCTGTCTGGTACGACGCGGTGCGACGCTCGACCGGATTTGCACGCCCCATCCGCCCGGGCATCGTTCTGGATGAAAAGCTGCGCGCAATTGCTGATGAAGCGCGTCCGCACTATGAGCGGCTTGCCACGTTCAGATGGGTGCCGTAACAGCCGACCGTCACTTCAGGGCTGCATTCAGATCGGCGTACAGGTCTTCGACATCTTCTATGCCTGTCGACAACCGAAGCAGGTCAGCAGGGCATGGCGTATCTGGCCCCTCCACGGAAGCACGATGTTCGACGAGGCTTTCGACGCCGCCGAGCGAGGTCGCGCGCTTCCATAGTGTGAGTTTCGCCGCCGTTGCAATTGCAGCCTCTTCGCCACCTTCGATCCGAATGGACAGCATCGCGCCAAATCCTCCCTGCATTTGCCGTGACGCAATCGCGTGTCCCGGAAAACTCGGCAGGCCGGGATAGAGAACCTGGGAGATCCGGGGGTGAGACGAAAGGCGTTGCGCCAGGGTCATGGCGTTGGCCGACGCCAGCCGAACGCGGGGAAAGAGCGTTCGCATGCCTCGCGTCAACAGGAAGGCTTCGAACGACCCGAGGATTCCACCCAATCCGGCTCTCAGCATGGCCAGCCTTTGCCAGTGGGCATCGATGGCGCCTGTGACGAGCGCGCCGGCGACAAGATCGGAATGACCGTTCAGGTATTTGGTGGCCGAGTGCATCACCAGATCGGCACCCCATTCCAGTGGACGTGAGAAAACCGGTGTTGCCACGGTCGAGTCGACGGCGAGGCGCGCGCCCGCCTGATGGGTCAACTCGGCGGCGGCCGCGATGTCGGTTATATCCCAGAGAGGATTGGCCGGCGTCTCCAGCCAGACAAGCCTGGTCTTGCCTGGCCGTAAGGCATGGCGAAGCGCATCCCCGTCCGTCATGTCGACGAACGAAACGTCGAGATGGGATTCTCGTGCGAGCCAGTGGCGGAGAGCCCAGTACATGACCTTGGGCGCGACCACATGATCATTGGGTGCCAGCGCCTGAAATACGCACGTCGCCGCCGCCATTCCGGAGGAAAACAGCATGGCCGCTTCGCCCCGCTCCAGTTGCGCGAGCATTGCTTCAGGCTGATCGTAGGCAGGATTGTCGGCGCGGCTGTATTGCCGGCCGCTGCGAAAGCGATTGTCGGCGTCTCTTTCGAAGGTGGAGGAGAGGTGAAGCGGAGGGACGATCGCACGCGTCTTGTCATCGACCCAGCCCAACCCCTGGGCTGCAATCGTTTCGGGTTGGCGCATGAGCGGATTCAGATCACGCATTTTCCACCCTTCGAGATGGGCGTTGCCGGGAAACGAGCACCGGTTCGCTCCATAGCCGGAAACGCCGGCGACGAGAAGTGCTGGAAGCAGGGGGATCTGCGCATCCTCGCCTTCGCGTCGCGCTCGGAACGTTGCACTATCGACCGGAAAGTCTGCGGCTGGCCGCGATCGTCAGGACGAGGAAAACGAGACAGAGGGCGATGAAGATGTAGAAGAGAAACTTGGCAATCGCGAAAGAGGCTCCCGCGATCCCGCCAAAGCCCAGCGCCGCCGCGACCAGGCCAAGCATGAGAAAGAGAAATGCCCAGCGGAGCATGGGACAACCCTATCATTTGATTGCCTCACGAGAACGCTCGCCGCCGCGCTCCGTTCCAACTGGTCGGCTGCCCGATCAGGGGCCTTCGACGGCATAACCATGAGACCGCAGGAGTGCCGGAAGCCCTCTCGCGCCGGCCAGATGTCCCGTGCCGACGGTAATGAAATAGGTTTGATGCCCGGCCAGCATGGGGCCAAGCGTGCTCAGCCATCGCTGATTGCGATCGTCGATGAAAAGCTTTCTGGTCTCCGGCTCCGTGTCGAGTTGGGAATTCATGATCTTGGCGACTTGCGCCACATCCGCGTGCGCCCAGGCGTCCACCAATGCTCCCACTTCGCGTGTGCCCGCTTTCATTTCTTTTAGCGTTGCATCAAATTCCTTCAACTCCAGCCTTGAGTCGGATGGCATCAGCAGGTTCATCTGCTGATCAATCGTTTCGAGCGACGCGACAGGCTTTCCCCGCGACCGCGCAAAGACATAAATCTGACGGTCGACGCCGCCGGCAGCCGAATAGTGCGATTGTTGAAGGGTCGCACCCTCAAGCATGATCCCGGCAAGCCATGGCCGGACATGAGTGAGCGTTTCCGGAGGTATATGCGTCTCTGCCAATGCGTCGTTGTAGTCCTTACGCTCGGCGGCGTTAAGAAGCGACGGAAGCGAAGTTTCCGGCGGAAGCGTGCCGTGCGCACGCACAAAGGCCTGCATATCGGTCTGGCCCTGCTCGTCGAGGGGCGCTTCGAACACGAAAATATCGGATTTTCCGAGCGCCGCTTCGATCTGGGGTGTTTGCCAATGCATGTTTGGCGGCAATACGTGTATCGATCCGAACAGATAGGCGGTGGTCGTTTTCGACCTGACCGTCCAGAGCGCAGGACGGGCATCGATCTGGCCCAGGACGACTTCCGGTTTGGCGGCTGTCGCCAGCGGCGCCGCAGTGGCCAGACCCGCAAGCAGGACGATGACCTGCCGCAACAGGGGAATCGGTTCGCTCATCTGCATATCAAGTCCAAATGCACGCTGCAGCGCAAGATTGCAGGGCAGGTAGTGACGACGTAGTCTGAGGAGGCGGCCCATTCCGGCAAAGGGCGACGAAATGTAAGGCGCGCGTCAATTCTGCGTGCCCGCCTTTTTGCCGGAATGGGGACCGGTGTGTTCATGCGAGGGGCAAACACATGTATCCAATTGTGATCGGTCGCAGCATAGCTGCGGCGTGCGCGATACTCTTCTCATTGATCTGCATCGTCGGTAACGCGTCGGCGCAGGTCAGCGTTACGACATATCACTACGACAATTTTCGCACGGGCTGGAATTCGGGCGAGACAACGCTCAGCCAGAAGGCCGTCGCGAAAAAATCCTTCGGATTGCTTCAGGCGATCTCGCTCGACGATCAAGTCGACGCACAGCCATTGGTCGTGCCCAACGTAACAATTGGCGGCCAACTGCACACGGTTGTCTACGTGGCCACGGAAAGCAACACCGTCTATGCCATCGACTCCTCGAGCGGGCAGGTTTTGCTGCAGACCAATCTCGGTGCACCCGTGCCGTATACGGATCTACCTGGCGGGTGTAACAACAATGGCCCCAATGTCGGAATCAATTCGACACCCGTTATCGATACCGGCCGCGGCATTCTCTACGTCATAGCGTATACCTGGGAAAACAACGCCCCTGTTTTCCGAATCCATGCACTGTCGCTCTCAACGCTGTCGGATTCTCTTTCCCCGGTGGTCGTGACTGCCTCGGGGACCCTTTCCGATGGTTCGACCTATGATTTCAACCCTGCGGTGAGCCGGCAGCGGGCAGCGCTACTGCTGTCGAACGATACGGTCTATGCGGGATTTGCCAGCTTCTGCGACTATGCGGCCGATCAGTCTCGCGGCTGGGTGCTGGGCTGGCAGGCCGGGACACTCGCGCCGCTGGCGAGCAATGAGCTTACCAACAAGCGTTCCACCGCGCCGGACACATTTTATCTCTCATCCATCTGGATGTCAGGCTATGGGCTCGCCGCGAACGCGGCTGGATCCGTCTATTTTGTCACGGGAAATTCGGACTACAGCGGCAATACATACAACAGCGTGACAAATATCGCCGAAAGTGCGGCAGCGATGTCACCTGATCTTTCGACTGTCCGCGGTTTGTTTACCCCCAGCAATCATGCGTATCTCGACCGTGTCGACGGCGACTATGGCTCGGGAGGCCTGATGCTGCTGCCTCCGCAATCTGGAAATCACCCCAATCTGGCTGCGGCCGCCGGCAAGGATGGCAACCTTTATCTTCTCGATGCCGATAAAATGACGATGCTGGGCGCCTATCAAATTGGCGCGTGCTGGTGCGGCCCGTCGTACTGTCAGGGAAGCAACGGCGCCGGCCGCATCGTTTCCAGTGGAAACACGGCTATCGGCGTTTGGGAACTCAAAGGCAAAAAGCCCAAGCTTGTTCTCAAAAAGCAGGCCGACGGAATCGCAGATGGTCAGTTCCCAGGCTTTTTTTACCAGCGTCTCGTCGAACGGCACAGCATCGGGAACAGCCGTTATATGGGCGGTGGGAAGGCCCACAGACAGCAATCCGGCCAATGTCGATCTTTACGCCGTCAACGCCGACAGCGGGCATATGCTCTTCAACAGCGTTGCCGGGCAATGGCCGAATACGGGTGGCGATTCGAACATTGTTCCGGTTGTCGCCAATGGCCGCGTCTTTGTCGCTTCAAACCAGATGCTGACAGTTTTTGGGATTGGCGCAGACAGGGTTTCCGTTTCTCTGCCCCCGATCCGGCATGTGGATATGCGTCCGCAACTGCCGCCTGGCCATCACGAGGTGTATGGCATGGTGCTCGCGGCGAAAGGTGCCTCGGTCACCCTCTCGCGCCGGAGTGGTGGTCCGTTGCAGGTCGATGCCACGGACGCGATGAAGAGCTACCGCTTTGCCGCGCCACGGGTTGGCCATGGCATTGCCGTGCGCGGGGTATACACGCCAGCGGGACTTCTTGAGGCCGACGCTGTTTCACATGCCGTGGATCATTCGGGCATGTGGCCAGCCGATCGCTGAATGACGCGATGATTTGCTCTTGCCGGTCGCGTCGGACCCTCTGACGTGCCGGCGCGGAACTGTGAGGAGTTGCTGCTATGGCGGCGGAAAAAGCGCTTGTGGACACTGCGGATACGCGACTGGGGCATCTGCATGCCATCATAGAGCGGCATTCCGTCAAGCGAGGTGAGTTTACGTTGTCGTCCGGCCGCTCGAGCAACTTTCTGTTTCAGTTGCGTCAGACGACGATGATGCCAGAGGGCGCGGCCCTGATCGGTGAGATGATTGTCGACTTCATGCGCCGGCATCAGTTGCGGACCGTCGGCGGCCTGGAGATGGGCGCCGTTCCCATTGTCGCCGCCGTGGCCGTCGCAAGTTACCACGCCGACTATCCCGTCGATGCCTTTTTTGTTCGCAAATCGGCCAAGGCACATGGGGCTCGCGAACGCGTGGATGGTCACTTAGTCGACGGCGCGGACGTACTTCTCATAGACGATGTTGCGACGACGGGAGGTTCGATTCTGCGCGCGCTCGAA
Organism: Rhizomicrobium sp.; assembly: GCA_036490345.1. Taxonomy (GTDB): domain Bacteria; phylum Pseudomonadota; class Alphaproteobacteria; order Micropepsales; family Micropepsaceae; genus Rhizomicrobium. The sequence goes on from DASXEA010000073.1 coordinate 131,664, forward strand.
GGATTGCGCGAAGAGTACCCGCACTGTCAGTGCAGCCGGGCTTTTTCGGTAATCGATCGCGAAGAAGGCGCGAGCGAGAGTCTCGCGGAGCACGGTATCGCACTCGCCGCCATCTTCGGAAAGAGCGATTTCGGTTTGTAGACCGGGGCAAGGCAATCGCGCTCAGTCCTCGCCGAATTTTGCTTCGACCAAGGCCAGAATTGCCGTCAGCGCAGCGTCCGCATCCGGACCGCGAGCCGCTATCGCGATCTCGCAACCCAGGCTCGCCGCGAGCATCATGAGACCCATGATCGAACGGGCATCCACGGTCTGTCCGTCTTTTGTAACCGTGATTTGCGATTGAAAGCGGGCGGCCGCTTCGACAATTCTGGCGGAGGCGCGCGCGTGCAGGCCCTTTTTGTTGACGATGGTGACGACCGCGCGATGTTCCTGGCTCACGTCAGGTTCCGTCGGTGAGATCGGCAGAGCCGGCGCGCATATATTTTCGCCCGGCCTCAATGGCCTGGGCAACGGCCTGATCGAGCGGCAGTTTGTTGCGCACATCCATGAGCTTGATCAGGCTTGGTAGATTGGCGCCCGCCAGCACTTCGGTCTTGCCGCGTTCGAGACAGGTCAGCGCGAGGTTGCAGGGTGTGCCGCCGTACATATCCGTCACAATCACGACCCCCGGGCCGAGATTGACAGACTTTACCGTGGCGGCCAGTTCGCGCTGCCGCCGCTCGATGTCGTCTTCCGGCCCGATGCTGACAGCGCGCAAATAGGGTTGCGGACCGACCATATGCTCCATCGCGGCAATAATTTCCTGCGCAAGCCGCCCATGGGTGACAATGACAATTCCCAGCATTCACGACGCCCCGAAATACCCGGGAACGATAGCAACTCCGGACGCGGGGGGAAAACTCAAAGGGTGTCCGGGTTCGGACGACACCGGGCCGCGGCGGCAGACGCGGCGGCTATGAGTTTGGCCGGTGCCGAGGCCTCGAAGGGGGCGAGTGTGATCAGGGGAGGCCATTTCGCCTCCGGCATATGAAGATCGGCAGGTGGCCGGTACCGCTGTGGATCGGGATAACGAGGGATTTGGCCAAGATTTTGAAGGCGCGCCACCAATCCGACCGATGCCGCGGCCGCGAAGGGAAAGGTCAGAATTCCTACCCCGCGTAGTTCCAACAGTCCGGTCAGGTTTGCGGGTGCACTCACGGAGAGGGCGCCGTCCCGGTAGGCAAGGTCGCAGCGGTCGTCGGCGACAAGCACGGCGCCGCGTTCGATGAGACGCACAGTCAGATCTGATTTGCCCGCACCGCTTTCGCCGATCAGCAAAACGGCCAGATTCGCAGGGGCACCGAAGGGCTTTCCGGCGCCATTCAGAAGAACGCAGCTTGCGTGGATGTTGACATATTCCGGCATTCGGCGGCGCTCGCGCTGTCCTCACCCGTTTCCTGCCAAAGGCAGTTCGACCACAAACCGCGCCCCCGGCGAAGCCTCCCGGTCCGCCATGCGGTTTTCGGCCCAGATACGGCCATCCATGCCCTCCACGATTTGCCGCGCGATCGACAATCCCAGTCCCGAGTTGCGCCCAAATCCGTGTTCGGCCGGCCTTTCAGTATAAAAGCGATTGAAGATCGTTTCGAGATTTTCCGGTGGGATGCCCGGGCCTTCATCTTCTATGCATACCCGCGCCCGGCCATTCAGGATTCGAGCGCCGATGCGCACCTCGCCACCCTCGGGGCTGAACGAGACGGCGTTGTCGATCAGATTGCGAAACACCTGCCCCAACCGCTCGTCGTGACCGATAACGTGTGAATTTTCCGGCAGATCGAGAGAAAGCGTCGGGCGAACGTCATGAGGGAGTGGCATCAGCGCATAGATTTCTACAACTGTTTGCAGCAAGCGGCCGAGGTCGACCGGCGCAGCCTTTTCGCGGCTTAGTTCGGCATCCAGGCGCGAGGCATCGGAGATGTCGGTGATCAGCCGGTCGATCCGTTGGATATCGTTGACGACGATCGCCATGAGTTGATCCCGCGCCGCGCCGTCCTCAGTTCGTCGGATCATTTCCACGGCGTTCTTGAGGGATGTCAGGGGGTTCTTCAATTCGTGCGCAACATCGGCCGCAAAACGTTCGATCGTGTCGATGCGCGCATAGAGGGCCTGCGTCATTGCCGAGAGGCTGTTGGCGAGGTCTCCTATTTCGTCATGGCGCTCCGACATCGAAGGGATCGTTTCGCGCCCGAATCGGCCGCTGCGCACCCGATCCGCTGCCGCTGCGAGCGCTCGCACGGGATGGGCAATGGCGCCTGACAGATAGAGAGACGAAATCACCATCACCACGAGCGCGACCAGTGAAATTCCAATCAAGGTCGCGCGTTCCTCGCGCAGGATGTCGTCGATGTCCCCCCCTTCGGTCGTCACCATCAGAACGCCATAGATGGTGCGAAACCGCTCGACGGGCACGGCAACCGAAAGGACCAGCTTGTTTTGTTCGTCGAGCCTCTTTTCCGAGGCGGCCTCTCCGTTCAACGCACTTTGAACTTCGGCATAGACCCGCCCGTCGTCACCTGCTTCGAAGTAAGGACCCAGTTGCGTAAGGGGGCGAACACCCATCAGGCCGTCATAGATGCGCTGCAGGAAGCCCGCTACGCGATGGCGCAAATCGATCGGAGGCAATTCGACCGTCTCCACAACGTTGCGCGCCAGCAGATTGCGCGTGTCGATTTGAAGTCTGCCATTCGTGTCGTAAAGCCGCGCTCGCAACTGGGTGGGGGCAATCAGTTGACGCAGCAAGGGTTCCGCGGTGCGCATGGCGATCGTGCGATCCCGCTCGCGGGTCGCGTATTCGGCAAGGGTGCTTGCGACGATTGAGGCTTGCTGGCGGATTCCGGCTATGCGTTCATCGACCAGACCCTGCCGGCTCGACTGCACCAGCAGCATGCCGGCGATCAGCACCGCCAGCGCCGCGGCATTGAACACGATGATTTGCCAGGAAAGGCCCGAAAGACGTCGACGCCGCGGTCGCGCCGCTCCGCGCGAAAGTCTCATGCGGGGCCGGGATTACGCTTCCCGGTAGCGGTAGCCAACGCCATAGAGCGTCTCGATCGCGTCGAAGCTGTCATCGACGACCTTGAATTTCTTGCGCAAGCGCTTGATGTGACTGTCGATTGTGCGGTCGTCGACATAGACCTGATCGTCATAGGCCGCATCCATGAGATTGTCGCGGCTCTTCACAAAACCCGGCCGTTGGGCAAGACACTGCAAAATGAGAAATTCCGTGACGGTGAGTCGCACGGGCCTGCCGTCCCAGGTGCAATCGTGCCGTTGAGGGTCCAGCGCCAGCTTGCCGCGGATCAGAGCCTCGCGTTTTGCTTCGCCTGGGGCTGTCGTATTGCGTCGGGCATCGGCACGGCGCAGCACGGCTTTTACGCGCTCGAGCAGCAGACGCTGAGAAAACGGTTTGCGGATATAATCGTCCGCACCGGCGTTCAGGCCCATAAGCTCATCGATCTCCTCATCCTTCGAGGTGAGAAAGATCACCGGCAGATCCACCCCCTGACGGAGGCGGCGCAGCAGTTCGAGCCCGTCCATGCGTGGCATCTTGACGTCCAGGATCGCCAGATCGGGCGGGGTGGACTGAAACGCAGTCAGAGCCGACGCGCCGTCGGAATAGGTGCGGACATGATATCCCTCCTGCTCAAGCAACATGCCGACAGAAGTCAAAATGTTCCTGTCATCGTCAACCAGCGCGACGGTGGGCATCGGTTTGTCCAGACTCACAACGTTGCAGTTGACTACAAAGGGCTCACCGGCGCTAGACGAACTCCACTTTCAAGACTTCGTAGGAGCGCGAACCTCCCGGGGTGGTCACCTCGACGGAATCCCCCTTGGATTTGCCGATGAGCGCGCGGGCGATGGGCGAGGAAATCGAGATACGGCCATTTTTCGCGTTCGCCTCCAGGTCGCCGACGATCTGGTACTTGACCTTGGCGTTGGTGTCCTCATCGACCAGCGTTACGGTGGCCCCGAATTTGACCGACGTCCCGGACAATTTCGAAACGTCGATGACATCCGCGCGGCTGAGCTTGTCCTCGAGCTCCACAACCCGGCCTTCGATAAAGGCCTGGCGCTCCTTGGCTGCGTGATATTCCGCATTTTCGGAAAGGTCGCCATGCGCGCGCGCTTCCTCGATCAGCCGGATGGTAGCCGGCCGCTCGACGGTCTTCAGGTGATTGATCTCGTCTTCCAGAGCTTTGAAGCCCGGACCTGTCATTGGTATGCGTTCCATCGTCATCTCTTCCCGACAGCGGCAATGCGGCTCCTGTCGGCCTGCCCTCGGGAGCCTGGCCGATCCGAAACCTTGCGCACTTCGCTTTAAGTCCCTGCTACGCCTAGACGTTCTCGTCCCGTGTCGCAGACGAGCAAACACAAACAGTAGGGCCGCCCCGGGGCGACTTCAAGGGATGGAAATCGGAGATAGCCAAGGGCCCGATTCCCGTGAGCCCCGGCGACTGCAGGGCGCGCGCCCCAAAATATGGGGATGCCTCAATCAGCGGCTGCTTCCGTGTCGGATGTGCGTCTCACCAATCTGGGCGCAAGCCCAAGCCTACACGTAACTCTGCAACGGTCGAACGTCGAGCGCGCCCTCCCTCAATGCGGCGATTGCCTGGGCCGCGGCAGCTGCCCCGGCCATAGTGGTGTAGTAGGGTACCTTCATTTGCAGCGCAGTCCGACGGATCGAAAGAGAATCGGCCAACGCCTGAGAGCCTTCCGTGGTGTTGAAAACGAGTTGCACGGTACCATTCTTGAGCGCGTCGACTATGTGCGGCCTTCCTTCGAGCACCTTGTTGACGATTTGGACTTCGAGCCCGGCCGCCGCAAGATATTTTGCTGTGCCGCGCGTCGCGATCACCTGAAAGCCCATTTCCAGAAGCTGGCGGGTCGGTTCCACCGCGAAGGATTTGTCGGCTTCTTTGACGGATATAAAAGCGGTGCCACTCAGAGGAAGCTTGGCACCTGCGCCGATCTGGCTTTTGGCGAAGGCGCGGCCGAAGGTCGTATCAAGACCCATGACTTCCCCCGTCGATCGCATTTCTGGGCCGAGCACCGTGTCGACACCCGGGAATCGCGAGAATGGCATGACCGCCTCCTTCACCGCGATGTGCTGTGGCCTGTCATGGTGCAACGCGAAGTTGCTCAGGCGTTCTCCCGCCATGACGCGTGCCGCGATCGCAGCAACGGGCAATCCGATTGCCTTTGCGACGAATGGAACGGTGCGGCTGGCGCGGGGATTCACCTCCAACACATAGATCTCGCCGTTTTGTACCGCGTATTGCACGTTCATAAGGCCGCGAACGCCAAGCGCGCGCGCGAGCGCAACTGTCTGGCGTTCGATGTCCAGAATCGTTTCTTTGCTGAGCGAATGCGGAGGGAGAGCACAAGCCGAATCGCCGGAATGAACTCCAGCCTCCTCGATGTGCTCCATGACGCCGGCTACGAACACGTCGCCCGAATCGTCGGCGACCGCATCGACGTCGACCTCGACCGCGTGCTGCAGGAAGGCATCGATCAGGATCGGGTTGTCGCCGGACAGGCGAAACAGTTCTCCGGAAAGCAGCACGTTTCGGAGCTGCTTTTCATCAGCGACCACGACCATGCCTCGTCCCCCAAGGACGTAGGACGGTCGCAGGATGATCGGATATCCTATGTCGCGCGCCGCAGTGATTGTTTCTTCCGAGTTTGACGCGGTGGCATTGCGCGGTTGCCTGAGCTTCAAATCCTGCAGAAGGCGCTGGAATCGCTGCCTGTCTTCGGCGAGGTCGATCGCGTCGGCGCTCGTTCCCAGGATTGGTACCCCATGCTCGACAAGCTGGTTGGCAAGCTTGAGCGGCGTTTGTCCGCCAAACTGGACAATCACGCCGGCCAATTTGCCTTTCGATTCTTCCACGCGAACGATTTCCAGGACGTCTTCCGTCGTCAGCGGTTCGAAGTACAGTCGGTCAGCGGTGTCATAGTCCGTCGAAACAGTCTCGGGATTGCAGTTGACCATGATTGTTTCGAATCCCTGCCCGGAAAGGGCGAATGCGGCGTGACAGCAGCAATAGTCGAATTCGATCCCCTGGCCGATGCGGTTCGGCCCGCCACCCAGAATGATGATTTTTGTTTTGTCGGTAGGCGCGCTTTCGCAGGCGTCGATGCCCTGCGCCATTCTCTCGTAAGTGGAATACATGTACGGCGTGAGCGCCAGGAACTCTGCGGCACAGCTGTCGATTCGCTTGTAGACGGGCAGCGCGCCCGAAGCGACGCGCAGAGTGCGCACATCGCTCTCCGGCAAGCCGCACAACAGCGCGAGCCGCGCATCGGCGAATCCCATGGCTTTGAGACTGCGCCAGCCATCCCTGTCCTGGGGAAGCCCCTCGCGGCGGACCTGCGCCTCGACAGTGAGAATGGCTTCGATCTCGTCGAGGAACCACGGATCGTAGCGTGTGATGGCGGCAATTTCCTCGCGTGGAAAGCCCGAGCGATACGCCTGGGCGACCACGCGCAGCCGGTCCGGATGGGTTCGGGCGAGCGCCGCGCGCACGGCATTCGGATCGGAAGGAAGGTCGACCTCGTCCAGGCCGGTCAGACCCGTTTCGAGAGAACGCAATGCCTTTTGCAGGGACTCGGCAAAAGTGCGGCCAATCGCCATCACTTCCCCGACGGACTTCATGGATGTCGAAAGCACCGGTTCGGCCCCGGGAAATTTCTCGAAGGCGAATCGCGGTATCTTTGTGACGACATAATCGATCGCCGGTTCGAAAGAGGCTGGCGTCGCCTTGGTGATGTCGTTCTGCAACTCGTCGAGCGTATATCCCACCGCTAACTTGGCCGCGATTTTCGCAATCGGAAATCCCGTGGCCTTCGACGCCAGCGCCGAAGAACGCGAGACGCGCGGGTTCATTTCGATTACGACCATGCGACCGTCGTGCGGGTTGACCGCAAACTGCACATTGGAGCCGCCCGTTTCCACTCCGATCTCGCGAAGCACGGCAATCGATGCCGTGCGCATGCGCTGGTATTCCTTGTCGGTCAGGGTTAGCGACGGCGCGACCGTGATCGAATCCCCCGTATGAACGCCCATCGAGTCGACGTTCTCGATCGAACAGACGATGATCGCATTGTCCGCGCGATCGCGAACAACCTCCATCTCGTATTCCTTCCACCCCAGCACGGATTCTTCGATCAGGACTTCACTGGTCGGAGATGCGTCGAGACCCATTTCCACGATCTCGAAGAATTCCTCACGATTGTAGGCTATGCCGCCGCCTGTACCGCCAAGCGTGAACGACGGGCGAACCACAGCCGGCAATCCCACTTCTTCAAGCGCCTGCAATGCGTGCGCAAAGGCCTCGGGCGAGAGTTCCATGATTGCATTGTTCTGCCCGTCGTAGAGAAAATTGCCGCGTTCGTCCTTCTTGTGCCGCAGATAGCCCTTGAGTGTGACGCCGCGTGGCACGTCCAGTCCGATTTTCATCATCGCGCGACGAAAGAGTTCACGATCCTCGGCCTTGTCGATTGCGTCCGCGCTCGCACCGATCAACTCGATTCCGAATTTGTCGAGCACGCCACGCTTGCGCAGCGACAGGGCAGTATTGAGCGCCGTCTGCCCCCCCATCGTTGGCAGAAGTGCAAAGATGCGGCCTTCGGGCACATTCGCACTTTCCCGGGCGATGATCTTCTCGACGAATTCGGGTGTGATGGGTTCGATATAGGTGGCGTCCGCGAGTTGCGGATCGGTCATTATGGTGGCGGGGTTGGAGTTGACCAGAACGACCCGATATCCCTCCGCCTTGAGTGCTTTGCAGGCCTGTGCTCCTGAGTAGTCGAACTCGGACGCTTGGCCGATCACGATGGGGCCGGCGCCGATGATCAAGATCGTATGAATGTCTTCCCGCCGCGGCATCTACCCGACTCCAAATCTCGATTTGACTTCCCACACGCCGCAGAGATACCCGCCGAAAATATGCAGGCGAGACATTCGAACAAGGAATTCTCCGGTCAACTTCGCCATCGCAAGGTCGTCTCGGTAACAGGGTTTGCAAAGGGTTCGCCGCTGGACACCGATTCAGACCAGGCGCGTTTCAGCCGCTGGTACCACATCGCCGGTACGTCCGCGTCCTGAATAAGCATGAGGCGCGGATTGAAGCGCAAGCCCTCTCGTTGCAGCTCGACCATCTCGCGATCCTGCCTGAGAAAGGCACGGGCGAAGGGATGGAAGAACGGCTTGATTAGGCTGAGCCATGCGCGGTTCCAGTAGAAGGTCTGAGTCACTTCAGTAGAAGAGGAATCGATGGGCGTGCAGGTGGTGAGACCCACCACCTCGCTGGTGCCTGCCCTGATGTGCTCGATACGGACACCGGGAAGCTCGAAACGGATCTCTGTCGAAATATCACCACCAAGAAGGCGATAGGCCATGGCGTTGGAAGACGGGCGGTGCGCTGCCATGGTAAAGCCGCGTGTTGCAGGGGTGTACCGCTTCTGCTTGGCGTGGATCGACTTTCGGCTTCTCCAGTACCAGGCCTGATGCACAAACGGTCCATGCGCGGGATCCATGAGACCCATCACGGCATGATCCATGGCACAGCGAAAGACCTGGGTCTCCGCGAGCCTGGGCAGGCTCGCTTCGGCCAGCGGGATGCGAGGGGGCTCAACGCGGGGCGGCAAACTCTCGTGGCCGGGTGCAGCCATGTAGACCCAGAGTTGCCCGTCCTGTTCTTGCAAGGGATAGGCCCGGACTCGAATCCGCGAAGGATCTAGTTCCTGGCCCTCGACCAGAGAGGGGATGGCGACACAGACGCCGTCCGGGCGGAATCGCCAGCCATGATATGGGCATTCCACGGTATTCTCGGGGAGGAGGCGGCCAGCCGAAAGGGGAACGCCACGGTGCGGACAAAGGTCACGAAGCGCGAAGGCATGACCATCGGGCCCGCGACCCAGAAGAACCGGCTCGCCAAGCAATATGCGGCGTTGAAGAGTGCGCGTCCGGACCGATTTTGCCGCCGCCGCCCGATACCAAAGGTCGCGCAAAAAAACGGGCGCGTCCTCTGCGCCCGGCACGCTTGTCCGCGCCGTGCTCACTTGGCCGGCTGGGCAGGCGCGGCTGGTGCAGTCTTGGATGGCAGCGGTTTCAACAGGCTTTCAAGTGTTGGCATCAGCGGCGGGCCCTTGTAGCCGGGCACCTTATACGCCCAGCCCGAGGCATGCCTATCGATTTCACGAGCCTCGCGCTCTGCCGCCGGCTTCCCGGACGACGCGTCTGCCGAGACCGTCGACCAATAATCCTGGCCCTGTTTGATGGTTCGGACAGTTACGACCAAGCCGTCAAACGTCTTGGCAACCAGACGCGCCGCATGGGGATCCGAAAAATCAAATTCCCTGACCGGGCGTACGTCCTCGAAGGTAAAGCCCGTAATCGCGGCGGCTACGGAATCGGGCGCGCCCGAATCGGAGAGCTCTCGGCCCTGCGGAAGATCGACCAGCGTAAATCCGGCAACGCTCGGCTTGTCGCGCTTCACCTCGAACGACGGCCCGCTTAGCGGATTGACGTCCGCTTCGGCGATCCGCGAAAGTTCGACGTCCATGACCTGCTTGTCGAGCCATTCGCCCGCATCTGTCTTGGGTTCGAACACGCTGCGCACGAGATAGCTTTGCGGCGAATCGGGATGTCGGACAAAGAGACCAACAGCGCCGCTAGGATCGCCGATGTCTTCGCTCTTGCCGGTGATCAGGGCGGCCAGAGTTTCACCTTTGCCATTGTAAAGGGTGATTGCGACGCCAGAACCTTTGGGCGGCGGCTCCAAGTCCACATAGTGCAACCAGTCAGCGCGCGCGGTCTTGGGTTCTATCGTCTGCAGTGCCGCCAGCCCCACCAGCGTCTCGCGCAGCCGCTCGAACGACGCAGGATAGTCGTCATGGCTGGCTATGACCCATCCCCGCGCGGGCTTGAAGACTGCGTCGACGGTGCCTTTCTTGTCGACGATTTTCACGCGAGCAATTTCGGGGACCTCCGATGCCAAATTGGGCAAAAACGGCTCCGGGGTGTAGTGCGATGCGACCGCATTCGACTGAATGTAGAGCGCCAGAACCGCGAGCACTACTGCGAGGGCCGCGACGGCGCCCAGCAAAAGCAGATTTCTTCGGCGAATTTCCCAGATTTCCGAATTGGTCGGGGCCATGGCGGAACTCATATCGCAAGCGCCCGTGCGCGCCGTCTGCGCCGCAAATAGGCGAGGACAAGCGCAAATCCTGCGACCAGAAGCGGCACAAGCGCAATATTTATAAAAGCAAGAATCGAACCCAAGGCATCGATGTCTTTTCTCAGGTCACTTTGGACGCCGCGCAACTGACTGCGTGTCGAGGACAATTCACGCTTGAAACTTTCGATTTCTCGCTGCTGCTCTGCGGTGAGCATCGTTGAATGGGATCCCGGCGTCGTTGCGCCGCTTCCCTGTTCGAGCGCGTGCAGCCGGTTTTCCGTGTCCGTCAGCCGTTGTTTCAGGGCATCTGCTGTTTGCTGGTAGCGCGCCTGAGCCTGCGCCTGGAGCTTTTGAACCACCACGAATGGCCGATTGTTGGTTGCCCGCGTGCGCAGCGAAATCAAATCGTTGGAGCCCGTCAGATTCTCGATCGCATTCAGCACAAAGGCGGCGTTGTCGGCAAAGGGAGACGCGATGCGCCGTCCGTAGATGTTTTCGACATGGACCCAGAACCGGTCATCGAAGAGGTCGGTATCCGCCATCACGATTACGTTGATCGGGCCTTTCGACATCTTCAACTGGGGCCCGGTGGCGGCCGGCTTGGACGTGGCGCCGGGCTCAGCCTGAGGCACCGGTGGTCCGGAGGGAAACGCAGTGTTGGCAGGGCCCGAAATACGCGCCGCGATCGTATAGCGCTCGCCGCTCGGGTTGACCTGCGTGATCAGGTCCTCCGGGCGCGGATTCATTTTCGCTTCAAGGGCGTCCATCAGTGACGCCTGGTTCGACGAGCGAATCAGGGGCTCGAATTTGGTGGTCGCACCCTTGAGGGGCAACAGCGCGCCGACGCTGGCAACATTGAGCGCCTGCAAATTTGCCGTGACCTGATCGCCCGTTTCGAAATCCTGGGGGCCTAAATGCAGCCAGAGCGGAAAGCGTACAACGGGGTTGTGCGGATCCGCCGAAGTCTGGACGGACTGCGCAAGCTCGCGATCCAGGACGACCTTGTTGCGATCGAACCCGACACCCCATGCCTTGAAAAGGGTTTTCAGATCGGAAGAGGATGGGCCGCTGGGTCCCATTCCCTGGGAGGCGCCTGCGATCTCGGAATTGGGATCAACGAAAACCAGAGCATGCCCTCCGCCGAGCACGAATTGATCGATGGCGTAAAGCTGCGGTTGGCCGAGCGCCATGGGGTGGACGATCATCAGCACGCTGACGTCCGCCGGAATGCGATTGAAATTGGGCTCGAGCATCTTGGTCGAATAGCTTTGCGAAAGCTCTTCGTAGGCCATGAATGGCTGCGCTTGGCCCTGCATCATGGCCGCCATGCCGCCGGCGCCCGCCTGGAGCGGAATGCTCGAAATGATGCCGATCACCGGCTTCTTCGGTGTAGCCAGTTTGTAGACCAGGGATGTGAGATCGTATTCGAGATACGATTCGCGTTCCTGGGTGAAGAACGGAATGACCTGCCTTCCGTCGATCGTGTTGGTGCCGACCACGCCAAAATAGACGAAATCGCCCGAATCGGTGGGTGCACCCGACAGACCGGCACCGCTTGCTTCGTCTTCGGCCGGTGTGAACGGCTCGACGTCCACCTCCTGAAGGATGAGCTTGCCGTGACTGCGGGCGGCATACTCCGACAGAAGATCGCGCACGCGTTTTGCGTATGCCACGATCTGCGGATACTGGGCGGCGACTTTCTTGGAATAGTAGAATTTCAGCGTTACCGGTTCGACCAGCGCATCAAGCGTGTGCTTCGTCCCAGGGGAAAGCGTGTAAAGCCCGTTTTCCGTCAGATCGAGCCGCTCCGTCGTGAACGTCGCATCGGCTGCGATATTGAGACCAACAAAGATTACGGCCGCAAATACGATGGCGGCGAGGGCATAGAGTCGGCGGGATACGGGTTTCATTGTCAGCCCGACTTCTTCAGATCGACCACGACGACGTTCGCGGCCAGGAACAGCGCGATCAGCGAGAGAAAAAACACGAGATCACGCAGATCGATGACGCCCGCGGTGATCGCTGTGAAATGGGTCAGGAAGCTGAAAGAAGAGATTGCGTCGACCAATGCCAGCGGCGCCCAGGCGCGGAAGAAGTCAAGCACGAGCGGCGCACCGGAAATCGTGAACAAAAAGCAGACAACCACGCTGACGACGAAGGCGATAACCTGATTGTTCGTAGAAGCCGAAATGCATGCCCCGATGGCAAGATAGGCGCCGGCCATAAGAAAGCTGCCGATATAGCTCGCAAGGATGACGCCATTGTCCGGATGGCCGAGATAGTTGACCGTAATCCAGATCGGAAACGTGAGTAGGAGGGCCACGCCCGTGAATGCCCATGCGGCCAGATACTTTCCAACCACCGTGGAGGTCAGCGGCAGCGGCAAGGTTAGAAGCAACTCCATCGTTCCGCTGCGCCGTTCCTCGGCCCAAAGGCGCATCGATATCGCGGGAACGAGAAAAAGGTATAGCCAGGGATGGAAGCCGAAAAACGTCTGCAGATCGGCGCTGCCGGTATCGAAGAAATGGCCGATATAGAACGTAAACGCACCCATCGCGAACAGAAAGATCACGATGAACACATAGGCGAGCGGCGTCGCGAAATATGCTGCGAACTCGCGCTTGAAAACGGCTGCCGCTGCGCTCACGCCCGCACCTCGCGTGCGCGTTGTGCATCATGGGTGGTGATGGCGCGGAATACTTCGTCGAGGCGCCCCGCCTCGGCGTATAGTTCCTTGACATTCCAGTTGTCGGATGTCGCGAGCGCACTCACGGCCTCCACCAGAAGGGCGCCGCCCTTCGGAAATGCCGTAAGTTCCACGTCACTGCCATTGATGCGAGGCGTCTGCTCGACCATGGCCACACCGGGAAGCGTACCAAGACGCGCCTTGATGGCCGCGGCCCGGTCTGTCGGAACAACAAGGGTTACGGCGTTGTGGTGGCGCGATCTTGCGAGCAGCTCGGCAGGGGTGCCGTCGGCCACGACCCGGCCGCGGTCGATGATCACGGCGCGCGTGCAGATGGCTTCGACTTCCTCCAGAAGATGGGTCGAGACGATGATGGCCTTTTTGGGCGCCATCTCGCGAAGCAGGGTGCGCACCGAATGCTTCTGGTTTGGATCGAGACCATCGGTCGGTTCGTCCATGATGAGCACCGGAGGGTCGTGCAAAATCGCTTGAGCGACTCCTACGCGCCGCCGGAAGCCTTTCGAAAGTGTCTCGATCGGTTGGTCGAGGACCGGATCGAGCTCTGTCTTGGCGACAACGCTGGCAATCCGGTCTTTCGCGGCAGCGCCCGTGAACCCCCGAACCTCGGCGATAAACCCGAGGAACTGGCGCGGCGTCATGTCGCCGTAGGCCGGCGCGCCTTCCGGAAGATAGCCGATCATCCGTTGCGCAGCGAGCGTATCCGTTTCGACGTCGTGCCCGGACACGCGCACCCTGCCACTGCTGGGGGCAAGAAAACCGGTGATCATTTTCATGGTCGTCGATTTTCCCGCACCGTTTGGACCCAGAAAGCCCAGAACCTCGCCCTGACGTACCGTCAGGTCGATGCCGGCCACTGCAGCGAGCGCGCCGAAGCTCTTGGTCAGTCCTTGAATTTCGATCATGGAAGGGTCGTTGTTTATGGGCAAAAAAACCGTTGCCCCTCTAGAGAAAATGGCGCGTCACCGCAAGTCCGCAAAAGTTACGTTCTGGTCATCATTCCCATTTTTGGGGGTGTGGTGCGGGTCGAAAACCAGAAATGAGACCCGCTTGGTCGACGCCGGGGGGCATGCCCTGCTCATTGCCGGGTGGCGGACTGATGCCCGCCCGAAACGGCGGCCGAGCGCTAGCCACCCGTTCCCAGTGGGGCTGAATTCGGAGAGGTCGCCTGCATGAATCGAACACCGCCGATCGACACATTTGCGTTCCAGCGGGCCGCGGTCGTTGGGGTCCTGTTGCAGGCCGTTCTCGTGCTCCTCGCTCATTTCAGCATTTGGCTGGCAGAGCATGCGTTTCTTTTTGCCGCGATGATGATATCGGCGGTCTCCGGCTATCTTTATGCGCAAGAGGTTGCGAGGGGCTATATCCGGGGCGCGTGCGGTGGCGCTCTCACGGGGGGCACCTGCGGCATGGTCGGGATCGGCATGTCGGTGATTCTTGGCGACACCTCACCGGTTTCTCTCACGGTGCGTGCACTCGTCTCCATCCTGACAGGTGCAGTCGGGGGCATCTATGGTCAAATGGCGGCGGATTGGCCCTAGCCGCGCCCATTGCCCGATGCTTGAAGGAGTGCCGGCTGTTCGCTCTGGACGGGCCCGAGAGGGTTGGGGGGCCTGATCTGCAGGCCCTTCCGATGCGCCCAGCCGACGTTTGTCTATCGTCAGGCACCGGGGCCGGGGCATGTCCGAAATGTGACGTTTTGGTGGCGTCCACCGATCTGTCCGCCGGTCGCGATCCAGAGACGCCCATTCAGTAGGTCTGGCTATACCCTCTCCATGGTTCGCGTCGGACGAGTTGCCAATATCCCGCGTCGTCGGGCTGGCCTACCCTGTGGTTGCGCCAAAACCGGCGCGGACCGCTCGCTCGGCGTCCGTCATCGTTCCCGCGTTGACTGTAGGCGTATCGCACATCCGGGGGCTGCCAGGAGTTCGTGGCTTCATTTGCAGAGGCGCGGTCGCTCATGGCGTCCTCGCCGGTCGGCAGATCGTCCGCCATGCCGGAATCGTCGTCCCAGTCATCCGAGCCAAACTCGTCGGGGAAGTCGGAAGCGAAAGAGCCGTAGCCCCAGGGGCCGCCTTCGAATCCGATACCGAATCCGCGATGGGCACTTTGCATTGCAAAGCGTTCCTGAAACCCTCGGCGGAAGCCGAAATGATCAAATCCATGCAGAGCGCCGGCGCGAGGTCCGCCGTGAAATCCGCCGCCATGGAAGCCCCCCACGGCCCCGCCGCCCATATGGGCGCCCGCCTCAGCGGGTGCCACAGCAGCCGCGCTCGCAATCAAAGCCAGTCCAAGCGCCGTTCCAAGCCATCCATTCATCGCTTTCACCACCCTGCTACGGCCATTGGCACAGTCTGCCGATAGTTAACAAAACGCAAATTTCTGCATTCGGCTGCATAGCGTTGTTCAAATTCCCCGAAACGTCGCGAATTCCGACAGAGGCATGCGTTCGCTGACGAGGCGGTTCACAGGGGCAGAGTCGTCGGCATAGCCGATCGCCATGCCACAGAAGAGGAGGTGGTCGTCCGGCGCTTCGACAAATGCGCGCACGGTGCTGTGGTAGCGAGACCAGCACTCCTGGGCGCATGATGCGAGCCCGTATTCGCGCAGGAGAAGCATGACCGTTTGAAGATACATTCCGAGATCCGACCATTGCGGGGGGCCCATGCGCCGGTCGATGAAGCAGAATTGGGCTGCCGGAGCGCCGAAGAAGTCGAAGTTGCTCGCGAACCATTGCAGCCGCGCCGCCTTGTGTTCGCGGGGAATGCCAAGCAACGCGTACATCATCTCGCCGACCCGAAAACGCTGCGTTCGGTGGGGCTCCCAGAGGTTTTCGGGATAGATGTCGTATTCGGGAGGGTCGGGCTCCGAATTCGTCGACAGGCGTGCGCGCATGGATGATTTGAATTGGATCAGGGGCGCGCCGCCCAGGACATGGAGGCGCCAGGGCTGAACGTTTCCGCCGGACGGGGCCCGCGCCGCTTTCTCCAGGACTTGCCGGAGCACGGCAGGTGGTATGGGGGTATCGCGAAAGGCGCGTACCGACAGGCGCGTTGACACTGCCTCAGAAACGTTCATCACGGACTCCGCGCCTTTTCGTCAACATTTCGCCGGGTCTTTTTCGTCAAGTCCAGCGATGTGCGCCGTCCGCCGTGGCGAGCGGGCCCAGAAGTTGCGATTTCGTGTTTGCCTTGCGCATCGTAGCGCGGGCATGGAATCGTGCAGCCGCGATCCCACAAGGCGGCAAACGACGTCAGTGGAATTCACCACAGGAGACTACGCATGAGCCGCGCTCTGACAGTGACCGATGCCGTTTTGGCCTATGTCGAAGGCGTCGGCGCTCGCGAGCATCCCGCTCTTCGCCATTGTCGCGAGGAAACGAGAAAGCTGCCAATGGCCATGATGCAAATCGGGCCCGAACAGGGCGCATTTCTTGCGCTGCTCGTGAAAATGCTCGGTGCCACGAGAACCCTCGAGATTGGGACGTTCACAGGTTACAGCTCTCTTGCGGTCGCCCTGGCTCTTCCTGAGAACGGCGGGATCGTAGCGCTCGATATCAGTCGCGAATTCACCGACCGCGCTCAAATCTTCTGGAAAGAAGCTGGCATGGAGGGGCGCATCGATCTCCGGATTGGGCCGGCCCGGGAATCTCTGGATCGGATGATTGCGGCTGGCGAAGGCCCGTTCGACTTCGCGTTTATCGATGCCGACAAGACGGGCTACGATGCCTACTACGAACGGGCGCTTGAGTTGCTCAGGCCAGGCGGCCTGATTGCCCTCGACAATATGCTGTGGTCCGGCAAGGTTGCCGACGAAAGTGCCGCCGATGAGGACACCCGTGCCCTCCGGGCCCTGAATGCGAAAATCCATGACGACGAGCGCGTGGATATGACACTGGTCACCATCGGGGACGGGGTGTTGCTGGCACGCAAGCGGTAGCTTTATCTGGGCTTGCGTAACGGTCCCCGGCGTTCCATGCTTCGCGGGATGGCTGCGGAACCCATAGCGTTCCTCCGCGCGGGCGCCCGCCCCGCCGCGCGGACAGATTTCCGGGGCGGCAGCGCAGACGCGCCCCATCCCGAAATACGCTTCGAGCGGCACGAGCTGGATGGTATTCTGCGGGTCTACGGCAGGATGGTTGCCGCCGGTGAATGGCGCGACTATGCGATCGACTTTCTCTTCGATCGGGCCGTGTTCTCGATCTATCGAAACTCCGCGGGCATTGCGCTCTACAGGATCGAAAAGCGGCCAAAATTACGCTCGGAACAGGGGCAATATTCCGTCATCGAGGCGACGGGGCGCGTCCTGAAGCGCGGACACGAATTAAAGCAGGTCTTGCGGGTTTTCGACCGCAAACTTCTCAGGGCACTTGCTGCTGAATAGCTTTCTCCGGGTTAGAGAAAACGACCCCGATCGTCTTACCGGGGTCGTCATCGGCATGCGGCTGCAGCCCTAACGGCGGTTGCCCATGAGCTGCATCAGCATGAGGAACAGGTTGACGAAATCGAGATAAAGCCTGAGCGCTCCGAATATTGCTTTGCGCCCGGCAACTGTTCCGTCGTCCGATGCGACATAACTTTCCTTGATTGCCTGCGTGTCGTAGGCGGTGAGGCCCGTGAAGACCAGCACGCCAACGATCGAGACCACCCACTGCACCATCGCCGAATGCAGGAACATGTTGACGACCGATGCGATCACGATGCCGATCAAGCCCATGAACAGAAATGAACCGAAACCCGACAGGTCGGAGCGGGTGGTGTAACCCCACAGGCTCATGGCCCCGAATGTCGCGGCCGTGATGAAGAATACCTCCGCCACGCTGGCGCCCGTATACACCAGCAGCACCGGTGCGAGGGAAATGCCAACGAGCCCTGCATAAGCCCAGAACGTCGCCTGGGCCGCTCCCACGCTCATACGGTTGATCCGGAATGACAGGAAGAACACCATCCCCAATGGCGCGAACAGGGCGATCAGACCAAGCAGTGTCATTCCTACGTGGCCGGTAACCGGATTGACCTGATAGAAGATCGAACCGAACGCTGTTTCCGCCGTCAGCCACGCCGTAGCGCCCGTCAACACGAGCCCGATCAGCATGTAATTGTGGATGCGCAGCATATAGGCGCGCAGCCCGGCATCCATGACGCCGGCCACAGCTGGCGCACGCAGGACGCGATTGTCGTACTCGGCCATATGGGAACTCTCCTTGTCGGCTCCGATCACGAAGCCAGTCTCGCCTAATATCGTGGTTCTGCCGGGGAGGATCAAGGCGGAAAGGCCACCTTGTCCGCGCCCGGTTAAGGATTTCGCAATAGCCGCGCGGGTTTGGCAGCCAGCGCCTGCCACGAGACGCCAAGACCAAATAGGATGGCGCTCGCAGCGCCCCCCGCGACCGTGATCAACCCGGTTTCCAGGTCGAAATCTGGCTTCGTCTCAAGCAGGTAGTGAGTCGCGGCCCATGCGGCGGCTGCCGACACCGCCAGCGCAACAAGGCCGGTCACCGTGCCGATTACAGCAAATTCCAGAATGTGAACGCCAAGAATCTGATTTCGCGTCGCGCCATGAACTTTCATGACAACCGATTCGTGCAGTCTGGTCCGGTGACCGGCGGCGATCGCCCCGGAAAGAACCAGAAGCCCCGTCAGGATGGTCATCAGGCCGGCCGACCAGACGGCGAAATTCAATTGCCTCAGAAATGAATCGAGTTGTGCGATGACGTCCCGGACGCGCACGGTTGTCACCGTGGGAAACGCATCGGTAATGGCCCGATAAAGCCGCTCCTCGTCGTCACGGGCAACGGACACCGTAGCCAGAAAGCTATGGGGCGCTTGGTCAATCAGGCCCGGGGACAGAATGATGATGAAATTCTG
>DASXEA010000012.1:0-8955 GCA_036490345.1 Rhizomicrobium sp.
GCACGTCGATGCCGCTGTTGGGCGCGTCGATCGTGGCATGAAGGCCTACTCCGGCATAAGCGAGCGCGCCGCCAACCGCATAAGTCGCGCCTAGGGCGTGCAGATCCGTGACATAGGTTGCAGCCAGGAAGTCTGCGTCCAAGGTGGCGCCGACGCCGAATTCGGCGATGCCGCCGCGCACATCGCGATCGGCCGAACCATGGAAATGATAATAGTCGTCGGTGAGATAGAGGCCCTGGTCCGGTGGCACCAGTCCCGACATAAAACCGGCGAAGCCTTTGGGATAGGGACTGAGGCCGCCTTCAACCGCAAAGGCATGCCGTGAGGACGCAAGCGCAAGAACTGCAACCGCAGCGGCCATGAAATATCGCGTGCGCGTCATGACGGGCCTCCTTTGGGGAACAGCAAGGTGATGACGAATCTCAGGCCCCATTGCGGACCGTCCGGCGAGGTCGCGTAATAGCGGGCGCCGATGGTGAAATTGATTGGCTGCGCGCCGAAGCGGTAGAGGTGGCCCAAAGTGAGATTGAGCGGCACGGTCCATTGCTGGCCTTGCCAGTCATAATTGCTTTCGGTGTTGAAGGTCAGATTGGTGGTGTCGGGCCAGGTGTAGCCGACAAAGGGCTGCAGGAATGTACTGTTGACGTTGGGATGATCGCGTTGGCCGCTATAGGACCAGATGTGGTTGGCCAGAATCCCGAAGGTCCAGCCATGGGTCTGTTGCAACAGGACTGCGGTCGGTCCCGCGCCCCATTTATGGCTGCCGATCACTTCGTCGGTGGAAGTGGGCCACAGGAATGCCGGACCGATCGCCCAGATCAGATCGCCGGGCGCGGCATCCGGTGAAAAGAAAAAACTCTGGGTGGTGTCACCCAGTCCGAAGTGGTCGCCCGTGCCTTCCACCGGCGCGCTTTGCTGCACCAGCGGCAGAATGGTGCGGGCGATCACGTTCCAATGGTCGCTGATCGCGAACGGGACCACCGGCTGGAGGTTCACAACCACCCGGCTGCCATTGGCGGGTCCGATGCAGCAATCATAATTGGATTGCAGCGGCACCGAGATCAGGCTGGCGACGGGATTGGAAAGTTTGGTCGCAAGGTCGTCATCGCTTTCCTGCGACCAGGCGCTGCCACCGGCCGGCAACAAGGCAAGCACAAGAAACAGTGGCAACAGGCGCATCGTGATGCTCCCTTGGATGGTCAAGGGTGGGTTGGGCGGCACACAAGGCTCAATTGGACCATGGTCCAACGCCATCCATGACTTTTGTGGGGGCGGTGCGGAGCGTTTCAGGCGTACAACATCCTCATGGATTATCCCCTGGTCGTATTGGTGGCATCCACCCTTGCGCTCTGGCTTTGTGCCTGGATCGGAGCAAATTTTTTTAGGAAGCGGCATCCTCTCGATGAGGAAGCGCGCGGGGACTATGGCGTGGTTCTGACATCGACCTTGACATTGCTCGGTCTTATTATTGGCTTCACGTTTTCCATGGCGTTGAATCGCTACGACCAACGCAAGAATTATGAGGAGCAAGAGGCGAATGCCATCGGTACGGAATATGTCCGGGCAGACCTTCTGCCCGCCGCCAGCGCGGAGCATGCGCGCGCTTTGCTGAGGACTTATACCGATCAACGCATTTTGTTTTATGATACGCGCGATGACCGGAAGATTCAGACAATCAATGCGGAAACGGCGCGATTGCAGGCGGATCTATGGTCCGCCGTTCGAGGGCCTGCCAGTGCCCAGCCGGATGCCGTGGTCGCGCTCGTTGTCGCCGGTATGAATGACGTATTGAACTCCCAAGGCTACACGCAGGCGGCGTGGTGGAATCGAATCCCCACCGAGGCCTGGGTATTGATGGGCATGATCGCCATATGCGGCAACATGATGCTTGGTTATGGGGCAAAGGGGGTAAAATCGCAGCCCTTCCTGATTTTCATCCCCTTGGTCACGGCGATCGCGTTCTCCTTGATCGCGGATATCGACAGCCCGCGCGGTGGCCTCATCAAGGTGCGGCCGCAAAACCTGTTGGGCCTCTCGGACTCGATTGGGCGCGCGAAACCCGGCTGAAACTCCGTCACGGCTTAGCGCGGCGCTTCCACATACCAGCGCAGGCCGAGCATTACTGTCTGGATATCCTTATCCTTCAGCGCCAGGGTCGAGAAAGTGCCGAAGTCGTGATCGGTGACGTCGGTGATTTGATAGCGATAATCCAACTGAAGCTCGAGCTGGTCGTGCAATCGCGCCGTTGCGCCGGCGATCAGCTGCCAAGTAAAGGCCATCTCTGATCCCCGGCTTTGGCCGGCCGCATCGGAAATCGCCGCGCTGAAGGAGCTTCCGCCGATCCCGCCGCCCACCGTCAGCGCGAAGCGATCCGTCAGCGGAATGTCATAGGTGAGATTGCCGAGCATGGACGCGGCGTTGGCATCGCCGCCCGCCGCCGCAGCCGGAAGGCCTGGCACTTGCAATGCTTTGGCGGAAAAATCGGCATAACGCACTTCGAATTCGGCACGGAGCGGCATCTGAAAGCGATATCCGGCATCTATGTTTACTGCGGCGGTGTTATTGAAATCGATCACGCCACTCTCAGGCCCCGCAGGAGGGCTGAGGCCGAACTTGACCGCTTCGGCGCTGGCGAGGCCCACGCCCGTGCCCAGATACCAACCTTGCGGCGAAGCGACAGCGTTACTCGCGCCAAACACGAGAAGCAATCCGAAGGAAAAGCCCCTGATTTCGATTCGCATCAGCGGTGGATGCGTCCGCGCTGCGGGCCTCGTCCGCCGCGCACGCCATTCGCGTTGGCGCCGCCACCGCCGGCTTGCGGACGCGCGATATTGCCGCCCCGCGCCGGTGGATTGCGGTTGGCGCCGGAATTGCCGTTATTGAAGCGGCTGTTGTTGCTGAACTGGCTGTTGCCGCCGCGATTGCCGCCGTTGTTGCCACGGTTACCGTTGAAATTGTTGTTGCGATTGCCGTTGAAGTTATTGCGGTTGACGTTCACGTTGTTGTGAATGTTGACGTTATTGTTGCCGAAATGATTGTTGCGGAAATTCGAGTAGTGCCAATTGTTGTGGTTCTGCCAATTGTTGTAATAGCCATGGTTCCAGCCGCCATGCGCATACCAGCCGCCGCCGTACCAGACATTGTGATTGTGCCAATCGAAGGCGTTGTGCCAGATCGCGGCTGAAATGGCGAAGCCCGCTCCCCAAGCCAATCCTCTGGCGAACGCATAGCCGGCGGGCGCGGCCCAATAATAGGGCGGATAAGTGGGATAGAGCCAACTGCCATAAACCAGCGTGGGATTATAGTAAGGCACATACACCACGCTGGGCTGGGTGGGCTGGATCACGATGGAATCGCCTTGCGTGACGACCTGCTGTTGCGCCGTGCTTTGCAGCGTGCCGGCGGCCTGGGCCTGCCGGCGCAACCGCTGGATCGAGGCCATCACGTCATCCTGCTGTGCGACGAAGGCGCCGCCTAACGCATAGCTCCAGTCGCGCTGATCGTTCATCATCGAGAGCACGCCGGGGATATGGGCCAGCGCCTTGATATTGTCGTTCCAGCTGCGCCCCGACAGCGCCCCTTCCAGCGCGCCGTCGGTGAGACTGGGATTGGCCTTTTGCCATGTGGCGGCGTCCCGCACTTGGTCCGGGAAGGTGGTCGCGATCAGAATCTTCGACAGAAGCCCGTCGGGATAAAGCGCGATCGGCGCCAGCAGCGCATCGAGCTCGCCGTCGCTCAGCCTTTGCTGCGGAGCCTGCGGCTGTTGCGCGAGGGGTGATGAAACCGTGCCCAGCACGCCCAGCAGGATGAAAATGATCGTAGCCGCAGTTCGCATGAAAGCGCCCAGATTTTTGCGGAAGCTTGTTGTCGCGAGCCTCCCGCCTCAATTGGACCTTGGTCCAATCGGCAGAATGGTGGTGGCGCCTAGTGTTGCGGCGGACCCAGGTGGCGAGACGCGGCATGCTCTGCGCATTCGCGCGCGACAATCGAAACGGCAGATCGCGACTGCTGCTTCTCTGCATTCTCGCCATGGCTTCTCCAGCCCGGGCAGGGCAATCGGTCGGAGATGTCACGCCCAATACGGCGGTCGATACCGGCACACTGGGCAAAGGGCAGGGCCTGGGCATCTTCAACGATCCCGACTTCCTGGTGGTGCCGATCCCGATCTCCAATCCCACAATCGGCTCGGGCGCGGCGCTGGCTGGCGCGATGCTGTTCAAGACCGATGCACAATCGAGCTCGTCTATGATCGGCGCGGCCACCTTTCGCACCAGCAACGGAAGCTGGGGTGGTGGCGCGGTGGCAAGCTTCGCCTTTGACG
Organism: Rhizomicrobium sp.; assembly: GCA_036490345.1. Taxonomy (GTDB): domain Bacteria; phylum Pseudomonadota; class Alphaproteobacteria; order Micropepsales; family Micropepsaceae; genus Rhizomicrobium. Next base: position 4,322 of record DASXEA010000012.1, read on the forward strand.
AGGATCGCTACCGGGCGAAATTATCCTTGGGCTATGCCGATATTCTCTATGATTTCTACGGCGTCGGTCAGGCCGCGGTCGAAAAGGGCCGCTTCATTTCCATCAACCAAGGCGGCGACCTGGTCCAGGCCTCGTTCCAGACCCGCATCGCGCCGCATCTCTATGCCGGTCTCCAGGCGCGCTATATGAACATCAAGACGGCGTTCAATCTTCCCGATCTGGCGGGTACTCTCTTGGACAATGGTGGACCATTGTCCAAGATCGACGATCTGCTCAACACGGTCGGCCTGGTCGCGACGTATGATTCCCGCAACCGCGACTATTCACCCAATGCGGGTCAATTGATTGACGGCGAGATCGATTTCGGTTCGCACAATTTTATCCAGAGCAACGGCTTCACCCGCACCACCGCCGATTACAATCGCTATGACGCGTTGAATGACGATCTGGTGCTGGCCTCTCATGGCTCGCTCTGCATGGCCAATGGCAGCGTGCCGATTTTCGATCTTTGCCTGTTCGGTTCGAGCAACGATCTGCGCGGTTATGCGGTGGGCAAGTATCAGGACAAGGCGATGTTCACGGAGCAGGAAGAGCTGCGCTGGCACGCCTTCTGGCGCATCGGCTTTGTCGCGTTCGCCGGCATCGGCTCTGTGGCGCCATCGGCGGATCGCTTCGGAGACATTCTTGCCAGTGCCGGCGTCGGCATGCGGTTTCTGGCATCCAAGGATTATGGGATCAATGTGGGCATAGACGGCGCCGTCACCAAGGAAGGTGACAAGGCCTTTTATATCCAGGTGGGCGAGGCCTTCTGAGATGCAAATACTAAATCACGCATGATCCGCTCACCGTGCCGCATCCCGTTGTGGCACACCCTTAGGTAGTGATGACGGCGTAAAAACCGGACTCGGCCTGAATGCGTCCGTGACGGAAGAGGGAACTTTTCATTCTCGCCGCAAAGCTATGCGAATGGATGTGATGGATCGTTAGGCATATTCCATTGGTTGCGGGTCGCGTGATTTTCATAGTAATGTACATGTAATATTTCGGGAGTGACGTGCAACGCCGGATCGGGAGAGCGGCGTAACATGACAGAACTGCTGCAAAGGGCGTTCTTAAGTGATGCCGCGGGTGGAAAACCATCCAATTCCGCTTCCCCTGCTCTTATGCATCTCGGCTTCTGGGACCGGCTCACCGGCGCGGCGCAATTGCTCGCCGCCTGTTGCTGCCTCTTGTTGTTCTTCGAATATGTGAGCAGGCCGTTCTTCCCGATCGATTCACGGGCCCGCGCCGTCATCTTCGTTCTTCTGGCCGCATCGGCGTTGCTGATGATCGCGGGCGCATTGCAGTCGGAGCGCCGCGCCCGGCGCGAAAGCGTTTTGCGGGAAGACGAAAAGCGCGCCAGCCTGGCGGCGCGTTCCGCGAATCTGGGTCTTTGGGTTTGGGATCGTCCCAATGGTGTGCTGTGGGCGACGCCCGCCTATCGCGCGCTTCTGGATCTACCCGAAGGCGCTCCCCTCACCATGGACGCCATGATGGCGCATATTCACGCCGAAGATGTGGCGGGCCTGAGGACGGCGATGAACAGCGCCACCCTGGGCCAGAAAACGGTTGAATATGAATATCGCTATCTCAGACCGGGCGCCGGGCTGCGCTGGTTCCGGATAAGGGCAAGTGGCACGCTCGATCAGGATGGTGGAGGAAAATTGTCCGGCTTGGTGATGGACATCACCGAACAACGCAAGATCGAGGCTGAGGTCGAAAGTCAGCGCAGATCGCTTACTCACCTCTCCCGTGTGGGCATGCTGGGCCAGTTGGGTGGCGCATTGGCGCACGAACTGAAACAGCCCTTGACCGCCATTCTCAGCAATGCCCAGGCGTTGCAGCGCATCCTGGAACGCGGCGGCGCCGACATGGTCGAGGTGCGCGCCGTAATCCGCGACATCATCCAGGACGATTCACGGGCCGCCGATGTGATCCGGCATCTGCGGTCCTTGTTGAAGAAGGACGAATTCCGTGGCGAGGCTTTGGATCTCAATGAGGTCGTGTCGCAAACTTTGAAGCTGGTGCGCAACGATCTGATGGTCAAGAGGATCGCGGTCGCGATCAAGCTTCACAGCACGCGCCTTCCAGTCACGGCCGACACCGTCCAACTGCAGCAGCTTCTGCTCAATCTGATTTTCAACGCCGTTGAGGCGATGGCCGAAAGCAGCGCGCGAGGCGGTACCTTGAGCCTCACCACCGGCATAGGGGGCGAAGGCCTGGCCCATATCGCGGTGGCCGACACCGGTCCGGGCGTGAAAGCCGAGATTCTGGCAAAACTGTTCGAGCCCTTCGTCTCGACCAAGATGAACGGCCTGGGGCTGGGCCTGTCCATCAGCCGCGCCATCGCCGAGTCGCACCAGGGCAAGATCTGGGCCGAGAACAATGCCACCCATGGCGCGACGTTCCATATCGCCATCCCACTGGCGAAGGAGACCGCATGAACGGCCTCATGGAGAGCGTCTCGCCGCAAGTCTTCGTCATCGACGACGATCCCAGCATCCTGGTGGCGCTCAAGCGGCTGCTCAACAGCGCAGGATACGAGGCCAGAACGTTCACGTCGCCGCGCGAATTCCTGGCTTGCCACGATGCCGATGTTCCCGGCTGCGCCGTGGTGGATGTGGGCATGGATGAATTGAGCGGCATCGCGCTACAAGAACGGCTCAGCTTGGGCGACAATCCGCGGCCGATCGTGTTCGTCACCGCTTGCGACGATGTCCGCGTTTCCGTCCAGGCGATGAAGGCGGGCGCCATCGACTTCCTCTCCAAGCCGGTGTCCGATGTGGCGCTGCTCTCGGCGGTGAGAAGCGCTCTCGAGCTGGACCACAAAGGCAGGGAGGAGCGGCGGGAATTGGCGGAATTGCGCCATCGCTACGGAATGCTCACGCTGCGCGAGCGCGAAGTGATGGCGCAGATTCTCAGAGGGCGGCTCAACAAGCAGATCGCCTACGATCTTGGCATCGTGGAAAAGACCGCCAAGGTGCATCGCGGCCGCGTGATGGAGAAAATGGAAGTCCGCTCCGTCGCCGCCCTGACCCATATCGCCGAGCGATTGGGATTATACGCCTCATGAAAAAAAGTGAGCCGGGGCTGGTCGCCCTATGGCCCTTTGGTCCAATGCCAAGGCGTGTTTTGCCGTGATACCAGCACAGGTTCGGGCAATTCCGGAAGGCGTCCAGGCGATGGCCGTGCGGTCTTTACGGGTGGCAATCCTGGATGACGATCCTTCGGTGAGGGTCGCGATCAGCCGATTGCTCAATGCGTCCAGCATGATCGGCGACAGCTTCGCCACCAGCATTGACCTGTTCAATGCCATGGAAACCGCGCGCCCCGATTGCATCCTGGTGGATCTCTACATGCCGACCTTGGATGGCTTGGAGGTGATGAGCTATTTGCGCCAGATCGGCGTCACCGCACCCGTGATCATCATGACCGCCCATGACGATCCGACCTTGCGCGACAGGTGCCTAAGAGCGGGCGCCACCGCTTATTTGCGCAAGCCCCTCGAAGCCGCCGAGCTTCTTGACTCGATCACACGCTCCGCGAGGCCGCCTACGATCTAATCTCGATTGTAGTTTTGGTTGAACTGCCGGCGAGATGAGGCTGTTGGTGTCTGCAGAATTGGGTCGGCATAACCAATTGTAAGTTGTTACTCATTCTGCACGATATGGTTCTTGGCTGGACTGACTACCCGCAAGGCGCGGTGTCCCCGCCAGCACCAGCCGCCAACTATGGATCAGTGGGCGTGTCCTCGTTGGATGTCCTCCCCCGGCGATGAGTCTCTGCTCACCAAATTCGCTGTTATTAGGCGGGAAATTCCTTGATAACGCGCCCAAGATTCCCTGTTACCGATGAGGGGTAAGGCTTCGAAAAACGGCCCAGAAGCCTTGTTTTACGACTGCTTCCATACTGAACCGCACATTTTTTCCGGCTGAGTGCAAATTTTCTCTGTTATTCCACCCAAGTGGGGGCGGAGATCGGTCTGGACGGGACTGCCAGCACCAGCTTGGATTCTCATCCTAACCAACAAACGGGGCTCCTCGAGGCTTGAACGTCACAGCCCAAAGGGGGCGAGGGAAGTTGAGGTCGAGGAATCAATCCCGCCTGGTCGCAGTCATAAGCGGCGTTGATGCTGGTATATTTGTTGGTATTTTCTCAAGTCGATTTTTAAAAATGAAGTTTAATCAGTGGGTTGTTTGCGTAATAAGGGTGTGTCCCTGGCACCATCGCTTCAGCCCATCTCCATGCGGACGTTGAAGGCGATGCAGATGCGTTCGCCCGCGCCTTGGAATGGCGCCACCGAATGCTCCAGCCAGCTGGGAAAGACCACCATGTCGCCGGGCACCGGCGCCTCGATATGGCGCGTCTTCTGGGTGAGAAGCTGGGCCATGTTCGCGCGCGGGCGCGGATCGAAGAACGATATCTTGCCGTCGTCACGCCCATCTTCCAGTGCTGCCGCGGGTGCCGCGATATAATAGACGCCGCTGATATTGGCGTTGGGATGGACGTGATGTCCCTGCCAATTGCCCTCCCTCAGGATCACGCCCCAACCCCAAAGCTTGAAGTTGAGGCTGTTGGGCGTCAGGCCGCACTCC
>DASXEA010000017.1:0-80678 GCA_036490345.1 Rhizomicrobium sp.
GACAGTCCAGGCCTCGCGAAATGCTGGATCCATTTCAGGCCGCGCGACGCAAGATACGGCGCCGGACGCAAGCCCGGCTGCGCCTTGAGCATCTCGTACGAAACCTCGCTGACCTTGAACGTGAAGCTCGGCTCGTCGTCCGGCCAGCCGCCGATTGCGAACACCTTGTCGCCGACTTTCCAGACATGCGATCCGCCCCACTGGATCACATGGCTGGTGGCCGGGAGCGCCCCGCAGAATGCGTTGAATTCGTCATTCGTCATGCCGCCTCGCGCCATCGTCCCGAACTTGCCCGCATCGCGGCATGAAGGCGACGGTCGCCGAAGATCGCGCGCGTATACCACCTCTCCCGCTGTTCACGGTCTTCGGATAGATTATTCCCACTCGATCGTGCCGGGCGGTTTGCTCGTTACGTCGTAGCAGACGCGATTGATGCCCTTCACTTCGTTGACGATGCGCGTCGCCACGCGGGCGAGGAAGGCGTGTTCGAAGGGATAGGAATCCGCGGTCATGCCGTCGGTCGAGGTTACGGCGCGAAGGGCGCAGACGGAATCATAGGTGCGGTCGTCGCCCATCACGCCCACGGTCTTCACCGGCAAGAGCACGGCAAAGGCCTGCCAGATTTCGTCGTAGAGGCCCGCTTTTCGGATCTCGTCGAGATAGATCGTGTCGGCCTTGCGCAAAATGTCGAGCTTGTCGCGCGTGATTTCGCCGGGCACGCGGATGGCGAGTCCCGGCCCCGGGAAGGGATGTCGGCCGACGAAACTCTCCGGCAAGCCAAGCTCGCGGCCCAGCGCGCGCACTTCGTCCTTGAACAATTCGCGCAGCGGCTCGACCAGTTTCAAGCGCATGCGTTCGGGCAGCCCGCCCACATTGTGATGCGATTTGATGGTGACCGACGGCCCGCCCAAGGGCGAGACGCTTTCGATCACATCGGGATAGAGCGTGCCCTGCGCCAGGAAATCGGCGCCGCCCACTTTCTCTGCTTCCAGATCGAAGATCTCGATGAAAGCCGCGCCGATGATCTTGCGCTTTTTTTCGGGATCGCTCACGCCTTCGAGGCGCGAGAGAAACAGCTCGGCTGCATCGGCATGGACGAGCGGAATGTTGTAGTGGCCGCGGAAGAGCGAGACGACCTCTTCCGCCTCGCCCGTGCGCATGAGGCCGGTGTCGACGAAGATGCAGGTGAGCTGATCTCCGATCGCCTCATGGATGAGCACGGCGGCAACGGAGGAATCCACGCCGCCCGAAAGCCCGCAGATCACTCGGCCTTTGCCCACCTGGGCCTGGATGCGCGCGATCGCTTCGCGGCGAAAGATCTTCATGTTCCAGTCGGGCGCGATCTTCGCGATGTTGTGCACGAAGTTGGTGAGCAGCGCGCCGCCGCGCGGGGTGTGCACCACTTCAGGGTGGAACATGGTGCCGTAGAACTGGCGCGCCTCGTCGGCGATCACGGCGAAAGGCGCGCCTTCGCTCTCGGCGATCACATGGAAACCGTTGGGCAGTGCGGTGACGCGGTCGCCATGGCTCATCCAGACGTCGTCGCGCGCGCCGAGCGCCCAGACATTTTCAAACAGCGGGCTCTGGCCGCTCACCTCGACTGTGGCGCGGCCGAATTCGCGCTTCGACGAGCCTTCCACTCTGCCACCCAGCGCATGCACCATGGCCTGCTGGCCGTAACAGATGCCGAGCACCGGCACGCCGAGCTCGAACAGTTTGCGCGAGGCCTGCGGCGCGCCATCGTCCATGACGCTGCAGGGACCGCCCGAGAGGATGACGGCCTTGGGCGGTGCGGCGGCGATTGCCTCTTCGGCCTTGTGAAACGGCACGATCTCGCAATAGACGCCACTCTCGCGCACGCGGCGCGCAATCAGCTGCGTCACTTGCGACCCAAAATCGACGACGAGGACGGGTGCGGTCATGGCAGCCCCCTCCGTCTCGCCGCTGCGCGACGAGCCACCTCTCCCATGCTGCGCACGGGGCAGGAAAAGGGAGATGCGCTTTTCCTTCCTCCCTCGACGAAGTCGGGGGAGGGGGACCGCGAAGCGGTGGAGGGGGCCAGCGGACAGACGCCGACATGCCCTGCGGAATCGGTGGAAGACATGGCATCACCTAATGAGTTGGTTTGTCCTTGTCCAGAACTGCGGCGTGCTCAGTCACGGCGCTCCAGAATGGCCGTGTAAAATCCGTCCGTGCCGGTGGTGAAGGGGGTGGCGTGGAATTCCCTTGCCATGCCGGGCGGCGGCGCGAGACCCGTTTCGGCCTGCCAGACTGTCTGGGCGTCGGTGCGGGCATAGTTCGGATGGCGGGTCAGGAAGGCATCGACCTGGTCGTCGTTCTCCGACGGGAGCAGCGAGCACGTGGCGTAGATCAAGCGCGCCGGCGCGAGCGTGGCCGCGGTGGCGAGCAATTGGGCCTGCAACGCGCGCAGATCGTCTAGGCGCGAATGCGTCAGGCGCCATTTGAGCTCCGGTTGCCGCCGCCAGGTGCCGGAACCGCTGCAGGGTGCATCGATGAACACCGCGTCGAAGCGTTCGCGCGGCAATTCGCCGGAGCGATCCTCGATGATCTGCACACCGGCCCGCTCGGCGCGCGGGCGCAGCTGCGCCAGCCGCTTCTCGTCGGTATCGTAGGCGATGATGCGGCCCTCGTTCCGCATCGCCGCGGCGAGCGCCAGCGCCTTGCCGCCCGCGCCTGCGCCCAGATCGAGCACGCATTCGCCGGGTTTGGCAGCGCCCAGCAGCGAGGCGATCTGCGCCGCCTCATCCTGGAATTCGAAGCGGCCTTCGAGGAACGTCGGCGTCCGGCTCAGGCCCTGCGCGCCTGCGCGGTCCCAGAGACGGATGCCGTGCGGCGCATGCGCCATCGGCTTGCCTTCGAGACCACCGGCGCGCAACGAGGCCAGCACTTCCTCGCGCGTGGCCTTCAGCGTATTGACGCGCAAATCGACGGGCGCGCGGCCGCGCATGGAAGACAACTGGTCGAGCATCCGGTCGCCGAAGCGGCGGTGCAATTCATCTTCCAGCAAGGCGGGAAATTCGCCACGCACCCATAGCGGCTGCGGCGTGCGCGCGGGCATGGCGAGGCTGGCAAATTCTTCCTCGGTGAGCGGCGCCGGCGCATATCCCTCGCCGTCGCACACATGCATGATCTCGGCCACCGTCGCGCCATCGTCGAGCGCGCTCGCCAGCACCAGCGCCCGCGGCGCGTTGCTCCCCATGCGCCAGGTGAAAGCGGCACGATGGCGGAACGTCGCAAAGACGCGCTCACCAACCGCGGCGCGATCCTTCGAGCCCGCATAGCGGCGCTCGCGAAACCAGCCGCGCAGAAAGCGATCGACCGGCTGGGCCGTATGTTCCAGCGCTTCGAGAATCTCGATCGCCGCCTGCAACCGCGCCCCGGGCGTCATGGCGAATTCACTCTACCCTCCTCAAGGGAAGGTAGAGGCTGCGTGCGCTCACGATCCGCCTGGGTAATTCGGAGATTCGCGGGTGACGACCACGTCGTGGACATGGCTTTCGCGCTGGCCTGCGCCGGTGATGCGGACGAACTGCGCCTTTTCGTGGAAGTCCGCAATCGTGTGGCAGCCGGTATAGCCCATCGCGGCGCGCAGACCGCCCACGATCTGATGCACCACCTGCGCCGCCGGTCCCTTATAGGGCACCTGGCCTTCGACGCCTTCCGGCACGAGCTTCAGCGTGTCTTTCACTTCCGCCTGGAAGTAGCGGTCGGCGCTGCCGCGTGCCATGGCCCCCACCGACCCCATGCCGCGATAACCCTTGTAGCTGCGGCCCTGATAGAGAAACACTTCGCCCGGACTTTCTTCCGTGCCCGCGAGCAGCGAACCTACCATCGCAACATGCGCGCCCGCCGCGATCGCCTTCGCGAGATCGCCGGAATAGCGGATGCCGCCATCTGCGATCACTGGCACGCCCTGGTCGCGCGCGGCCGAAACCGCATCCATCACCGCGGTCAGTTGCGGCACGCCGACGCCCGCCACAATGCGCGTCGTGCAGATCGAGCCCGGGCCGATGCCGACCTTGATTGCATCCGCACCGGCGTCGATCAGCGCCTTGGCGCCATCGGCCGTGGCGACATTGCCCGCGGCAACCTGGGTGTAATTCGATTCATGCTTGATGCGGCGCACCGTCTCCAGCACGCCCTTCGAATGGCCATGCGCGGTATCGACCACGATGACGTCGCATTCGGCCTCGACCAGCGCCAGCGCGCGGCGGATGCCGTCTTCGCCCACATTGGTGGCGGCAGCGACGCGCAGCCGGCCGCGCTCGTCCTTGCAGGCGCTGGGATATTTCTGCGCCTTCTCGATATCCTTCACCGTGATCAGGCCGACGCAGCGATAGGAATCGTCGACGACGAGAATTTTTTCGATGCGATGCTGATGCAACAGGCGCCTGGCTTCGGCCGCGTTGACGCCTTCGCGCACCGTGACGAGCTTGTCCTTGGTCATCAATTCGGCGACGGGCTGGCGCGGATCGGTGGCGAAGCGCACGTCGCGGTTGGTGAGGATGCCGACCAGCTTGCCGGCCCCGTTCTTGGCGCCTTCGACCACGGGAATTCCCGAGATCCGATACCGCTCCATAAGCGCCAGCGCATCGGCGAGCGTGGCGTCGGGCGAGGTGGTGACGGGATTGACCACCATGCCGCTCTCGAATTTCTTGACGCGGCGGACCTGCTCGGCCTGTTCCTCGGCCGAAAGATTGCGGTGGATCACGCCCATGCCGCCGGCCTGGGCCATGGCAATGGCGAGCGCGGCTTCGGTCACCGTGTCCATCGCGGCGGAAATGAGCGGGATGCCGAGTTCGACGGTCTTGGTCAGGCGGGTGCGGGTGTCGACCTGACCGGGCAGCACATCCGACGCCGCCGGAACCAGCAGCACGTCATCGAATGTCAGCGCTTCGCGGATTGTCAGGGGAAGCTCCCGGGCAACGTTTGGAGCGCCGAGCCTCTACCAGCCTTGGCCGCGAAGCGCAAGCGCTGGCATATCCATGTCAGGCGGATTGCGTAAAATGCCAGCAAAGCCAGGCAAAAGCGATCAGTGTGGGCATCACCGTCAGCACCATGCCGAAAACACGTCCGACAGGATAAATGAGATAACCGACCCAGAAGGTAAGGCGGCCGATCACGAACAGCCACGCCATCGCCGGGATGAGCACCAGCCGGTCATGGGGCAGCGCGAGCGCGAGACCCGCCCAGGCGATCGCGGCCAGCACTGTCTGCTCGAGCGTATTCTGGTTGTAGCGCAGATTGATCTCGAGGCCGTGATTGGCCGGGGTGCGTGTGCCGTCTATCGCATCGCGATAGAAACCGCGGCGCGCGGCGCCGACGACGCCCACCAGAAGGGTCAGACCCGGAAACAAAAGCCAGCGCAGAGCGAATGCAAGGCGGCCAGCGGTGTCGTCGGGCGGCAACGTTACATGTGCGAACAAACGGCCACTGTGTTGCGATACCAGCGCAATGACCACCGCCGCCGCCAACGCACCCGCCATGCCGATCAGGATTTTTCTCATCACCATCCCCTTCGCGTGCCGCACATACGCGCTAGCGTGGCAGGGCAATGAACAGCAGCGCGATGTAGGCGGAAAAAATCGCAAGGCTCAAAGGCGCGATGATTTTGTGAGCCAGATCGCTGCGCAGTATCATCCCGGCGAGCGCGACGACGAAAAAGGCGGCGTGCCCCGCGAGATCCGTCCGGTTGGGCGGACCGCCTCCCAGAATATAGCTCTTGGCGATACTCACAAGCAGCGCCACGACAATGGCTCCGAAAAACCAGCGCGATTCGCGAAAATAGACCTGGCGCAGATCGATTCTGCCCTCGGCGGGTATATCGGGCACGAGGAGGGCCGTTCCGAGATAGAGTACGACAGGCTGCATCAGAACGATCAAAAAGCTCTGGATGCGCCATGGCGCGAAATTGCGCAGCGTGAACAGTGCCCACCACAATTGCACGTGAAGCAGGAAGAACAGCAGCATCTGCACCGGCAGCGGCCAGAACATGTCGACCCGGTTGCGGGCCCGCACCATGGCTGCAAAGCCAGTGAGCAGATTGGCGAGCCCGAGGCCCAGGACGATCGAGAGCAAAACCGAAAGATAGGAAAACGCATCCATCCGCGCGCCTCAGCCCCGAAACCCCTGCGCCACCAGATAGAGTTCGACCGATTCGGCACGGCTTGCCGGCGGCTTCACGTGTTTGACCTCGCGGAACAGGCGCTTGATGCGCGCGAGCAGGTCGCCCGCGGCGCCGCCCTGGAACACTTTGCCGACGAAGGCGCCTCCCGGCTTCAGCACGTCTTCGGCCACATCGAGCGCGGCTTCGAACAGCGCCACGGTGCGCAGATGGTCGGTCGGACGGTGGCCGGTCGTGGCGGCCGCCATGTCCGACAGAACCAGATCCGCCTGGCCACCCAGCGCCGTTTTGAGCCGCGCCGGCGTGTCCGCATCGAGCAGATCGGCACACAGGACCTCGACGTCCGGCAACGGCGCCATCTCGAGAATATCCGCTGCGACGACTTTTCCACCCGCGCCAACCCGCTCGGCCGCGACCTGGCTCCAGCCGCCCGGCGCCGCGCCAAGATCGAGCACGCGCGCGCCCTTTTTCAGGAAATGAAACTTGTCGTCGAGTTCGCAAAGCTTGAAGGCCGCACGGCTCCTGAATCCTTTGGCTTTCGCTTCGCGCACATAGGGATCGTTCAACTGCCGCTCAAGCCAGCGGGCCGACGACACGCCCCTGCCCTTGGCGTTCTTCACCTTCACGCGCGCAACGCCGCGGCCGGAAGAATTGGTCGAGCGTTTTTCGGGCATGCGGCCGCCTCCGGCTGACCAGGGGTTCTAGCAGTGATCGGCAGCGAATGCGCGCCGCCCTGGACGAAAAACAAAAAACCGGCAGCTCGGGAAGCGCCGGGTGCAGCAAGGGGATCCTGACCGAAACCATAGCGCGTTTGATCGAACCGCGCCAGCAATTATCTGTATACAGAACGTTCTGCGGACGCCTATCCGGCCCGATCCCGCCGTTACAGCGCCGCGCCAGCCTCTGGCGGCATCATCCCTCCCGGGCGCCATCACCTTGCCGCCTGGTGGCCTCCGGTGGGCGCCAGACGCTTGAATCTCGCCGGCTACTCCATTAGGCAGGCGGGCTGGCGCGGCAGGCCTCCGTCGCCTCAGCGCCGGCCCGGCCGGCAAGCCGGGATCCCGTTGGGGGATCGTCTAACGGTAGGACCGCGGACTCTGACTCCGCTAGTCTAGGTTCGAATCCTAGTCCCCCAGCCAGCCTCCCTCGCGCTTTGCGGTCGAAGGTGGGCCTTTCACCCATCACGATATCCGGTTCGGCAAGCAAGCGCCTTACACCTTCGCAAGGACCAGGCTTCAAGGCCTGTGGCAGGGCATTCGCCCGTCTTCGCAAAGCCGCTCATCCGTCGGCGTCCCCGCCGCTGCGACGCAGCAAGCACGTGCCAGTCCGTTTGGCGGAGCGGGCGATTGACTTCGGCAGGGAACAGGATTTGTTTTGTAGGATAATACCGTACAATAATGGCCTACATGTGGGGCCTTGGCGGAGGGGTGCGATGAAAAACGCGACGAACGCAACGCTGCTCTCCCTGGCATCTGTTGCAGTTCTGGTCGCGTTCGCGGGAACGACCGGCGCATCTGCCCAAATGGTCGCCTTAGTCCTTCCGTCCGACGGCATGCTCGCGACGCTGCATGCCTTCGAGGGAACCGACGGTCATCTCCCCGAACAGGGCCCGACCATCGTCGCAGCCGACGGCAATGATTGGGGTGTCACCGAGTCCGGCGGCCCCAATGGCCAGGCACGGCCATCGTCGTCAATTCCCCGACATCCGTCTTTGGCCTGCTCAACAGTTTCGGGGGTTCCGCCGCCGATCCGGCCTCGCCTTCAGGTCCGCTCATGCAAGGGTCCGATGGAGTCCTGTATGGCACGACCATGGGTGGCAGAGCGTTCGGCGGCGGAACGGTATTCCGGGTGACGGGATCGGGAGAAACTACCGTGGTGCACAGCGTTCCCGCCAATTCGGCAAAGGAGGGAACGCTGCCGATGGGCGGTGTCGTCGAAGACAACAAGGGCAAACTCTACGGAGTGACAATTGCCGGCGGCGCATCAAGCCTTGGAACCGTCGATGTGCTGACGCCGGACGGCAAGGCCAAAACTTTGCACCGCTTCACGTCCACGGATGCGGTTGTGTCTCCTTGCGACGGCATGGCGCTTGCGGCCGATCGCAACCTCTGGGGCGTCGCAGCGCGGGCTGCGTGAACGGAGACTTCTGCGGCTCCGCCGTCCTTTATGAACAGGCCGGGACCAAATCCAAGACCGGCGCGTAACAATGAGTGACAGAACCCACGTTTTCAATTATCTGATCCCGCTCGCGTCGGGAGGAGTGCCTTTGGGTCGTCGCCCAAGGCCCCTTTTCCAGGAACGATCGAGCTTCAGGAGAAGACATGCAGAAGGGCTTTCGGGAAAAAAACTTCGGCGAGCGGCTGAACGAATCCGCGAAGGCCAAACAGGCGCAGCTGGAGCGGGCGCGTGCGAAATCGCCGCACAACGATCCCGAATTCGCCGCGCGCCAGGAAGCGCGCCGCTTGGCCGATGTCGCCAGAGCCGCCCGGCAGGAAGAACGCCGGCAGGCCAAGCTGGTGGCGCTGGCGCGCGAAGCGGCCGAGAAAGAGGCAGCCGAATTGGCCCGCGCTGCCCAACTCCAGGCCGAAGCGGAGGCCCGCGAGGCGGAACGCGTCGAGCAGGCGCGCCGCGACGAGGAGAGGTTGGCCGCCCAAAAGGCCAACCGCGACGCACGCTATGCCGCCCGCAAGGCGCGGCAGAAATAGGGCGTGCCTGCAAAGCACGAAAACGACATCGCGCTGCACGCGGTATTGAAAGGAAAACCTGAAGCAGTCGCAGAGCGCCGCGTCAGACGGTAGCGGAAATCTTATTCTTCTTTCGGGTCCGCCATACGCCGAGGGTCGCCAGGGCCGCTCCGAGCAGACCGAGACTCGCAGGCTCAGGAACCGTGCTCACGGCAATATCGTCGATGATCGGCGATGCCTGCGTGGTGCTGTCCTCGGAAAAATCGAGCAGCGCATCGCCACTGGAATTGGCCTTGAAAAAGAACTGCTCTTCCGTGCCCGTGTCGTGGACGGTCCACGTACCGTTCACGCTCGCTATCTGAGTGCCATTGACGTCGAGCAGAAAGCCATATTGATCGCCCGGGCGATTATCGCCCGACAGGTTGAACGAAATCTCGTAGGTCTGACCTGCATTCAACCCGGTCAGGTTATAGGTGGCGTTCGTGGGACCGTTCTCGTTCAGCAGCAAGGCCTGCTGCGTCGGGTCGTCCGCGTTGACGGCCAGGTAAGCCCCGCCTGTGAAGGTCCAGCCAGCGAAATTGTTGATGTTGTTGTAGGTCGTGTTGATCCAGCGTTCGCTCGTGAGGTCGTTGCCGCTGAGATTGAGAGAGGTCCCGAGAAACCCGGGATCGTTGAAATCCTGCGTATAGATCGTTCCGGCCTGCGCGGCAGGGATGGCGGCAAGAAACGCGGCGATTGCCAATCCGGTCAATTTCACGGTCATCATCCCCTACGCCCTGACTGGTAACATACACGCCAAATAGACGGGCGTCCAAGAACGACTAGCAATTGCCGTACCAAGTCGCAAGGGCTTGGTTTCCCTGCTTTTCGCCTGGCGTCATTTCCGTGTCTGTAAAGTTTCCCGACAGATACCCGGCCGCGATCCCGCCCTGCTTCCCAGCATGCGCGCAAGGTGCCGTCGGGAACGCGCCACCCCCTCTTTCGCCACAGACGGTGTTCCTATTCCCGCGCCTGCTTTAGGGCAGCCTCCAGCCGCAACCTTTCGTCATGCCAGCGCGCATCTTCCTTGCGAGCCTTGTGCTCAAGGGCGTCTTGCTCTTCCGCGATGCCAGCCGCCCGCGCCTCGTGCCTTTCGCGCGCTTCATCGAGCGCTGTCTGCGCCCTTTGAATGGCACGCGCGCGTTGCGCCTCCTCTCTGCTATCGCGGGCCGCGTCGCGCTCGCGACGTCTTTCCACGAGATCGTAGAGCTGCGCGGCTTTGCGCGTCGCGGCAGGATCGGCCTTCTTCGACTCTTTCGGCGCGGCGGTCTTCTTTTCGGTGATGCGGTTGTGTGCCGGCTTCCGACCGATCGCTTTTCGCAGGGCCGACAGCTTCGGAAGTTCGGCATGTTCCCTGAACACACCCTGCGAGCCGACCGGGCGGCGAAGAACAACTCCAGGGCGCGCCAGCGTCGCTGCGACAATGGCAGCGTCATGCGTTTCCTTCGCGAAGCCCGTATGAAACAAATTGCTCCTGCTGCTCCATAGAGAAAGCGCCGCCTTCATCGACGGTGCCGCCACGGCGAGGTCGAAGAAGCCGCTCGTGGTGATATAAGTCTTCAGCTTGCGCCCCATTATCGCACAGCCTTTCGGGCCCGACCCGGCGCGCGCGACGTGGCGAGTTCAATCCAGACTGGCGCATGATCGCTGGTCTTTGGCCAGGCACGTGCAAACCTGTCAACGCCGCTCGCCACGAGGCGTTGTGCGAGAACGGGGCTCAGAAGGAAGTGGTCGATGCGAAGCCCGGCATCGCGGGCGAAGGCGTTGCGAAAATATTTCCAGAACGTGTAGATGCGTTCCTCCGGGTGCAATGCGCGGATCGCATCGGTCCATCCCTGCCCGACCAGATCGGCAAAGGCCTTCCGCACCTCCGGACGGAACAGCGCATCGTCGCGCCAGCGCTCCGGCGCATAGACGTCGAGATCGGTCGGCATGACATTGAAGTCGCCAGCCAGAATCACCGCCGACTTCGCAGAAAGCAACGTTTTGGCGTACGCCTGAAGCCGTGCAAACCATTCGAGCTTGTAGGCGAATTTGGGACCGGAAGCAGGATTGCCGTTGGGCAGATACAGCGAAGCGATACGAAGCCCTTTCACGTGGCCTTCGATATAGCGACTATGCGTATCGCCGGGATCGCCCGGCAGGCCGCGCCGGAGTTCTTTCGGGGGTTCGCCCCTGGCCAGGATCGCAACACCATTCCAGGCTTTCTGTCCGTGCCAGATCGCACCGTAACCCGCCCTTTCCAGTTCGGCGCGCGGAAATCGCTCATGCGGCGCCTTCAGTTCCTGCAGGCAGACGATTTCCGGTTTGGCTTCCCCGAGCCAGCGCAACAGGACCGGTAGCCGGCCATTCACGCCGTTTACATTGTAAGTCGCGATGCGCATCGGTCGTTCACAGGTTGCATGGGAATCAAACGCCCGGCGGCGGTACTGGGACGCGTGTCACCCTGCCCTCCGCGATGCGGCCATGCCGCCATAGAAAGTGATCCAGAGATAGCAGGCCGCGGGCGCCAGAAGCGCCGCCGAGAGTCCGAAATGATCTGCTGCCGCGCCAGAGACGACCGGCACTACCGCACCGCCGACGATAGCCATGCACAGGAGTGCCGAAGCCTGGGGCGTGTCGCCAATTTCACCTTCAATCGTCAGCGTGAAGATCGTGGGGAACATGATCGCGTTGCAAAGCCCGATCGCAACGATCGTGACTGCCGCGAGGAGCCCTGCACTGAGCGCGGATGTGACGGCAAGACAGGCCGCCACCGCCGCGCAGCCGCAAAGCAGCTGTCCCGGCCGCACATGGCGCAGCGCCGCGGCGCCGACAAAACGTCCGAGCATGGCCCCGCCCCAATAGAGACTTACGATCTCGCCCGCCCGCTGCGCAGCAAGCCCGAGCGTATGCGGCCAGATGAGATAGTTGGTCATCACACTGCCAACCGAAACCTCGGCACCCACATAGAGAAAGATCGACAGCATGCCGAGCGCCACGCGGGCATCGCGCAGCAGAGCCAGCGTCCCCGGCAACGTTGCGGCGGCACCGGCATGCGGCAGAACAATCCGCTGCCGCAACGACCAGAACAGTACTGCCAGAAGAAGCAAGCCGGCCGCGATGCCCAGAAACGGCACCTGCAGCACATGGGCCTGGGAACGTCTGAGAGCGGTCAATGCTTCGGGCGAAAGCACTGCAGCATTGGGCGTCACCAGCCCCGTCGACAGGATCAATGCCGCCCCGAGAAGCGGACCCAGCGTTGTCCCCAGCGAATTGAACGCCTGGGCGAGATTCAGGCGGCTGTGAGAGGTTGCGCTTGGACCGAGCAGCGCCATGAGCGGATTGGCGGCGACCTGGAGCACCGTGATGCCGGCGGCGATGATGAACAACGCGAGAAGAAATCCCGGATAGAGGCCAACCATCGCAGCCGGCGCGAACAGGACGCAGCCCAGCGCCATGACCAGGAGGCCCACGACGATCGCGCGCACATAGCCAATTCGGGAAAGGAGCAGCCCGGCGGGAATCGAGACCACGAGATAGGCAATGAAGAAGCTGAACTGCGTCAGCATGACCTCGGCATAGGTCAGATCGAACAGCGCCTTGAGCTTGGGAACGAGGGTGTCGATGAGAACGGTGGCGAAGCCCCACGCGAAGAAGAGCGCGATCACCAGGGCCAGAATCCAGCCCGGCGGCGCGGCACGGTCAGTTGCGGGCGGGTTCATGGCGTCTCCAACGCGTCTGCTATCTGCCCGGAGCGGACGCAGTGCAACTGCTGTAATGTGCTTTCGTCGCCATGCTCTGGCGAAACTTCGGGTGCGATCGCATGGGATGTTTGATGGCGGCGCTGCTTGCGGGGCTGCTTGCGGCGCTTCTGGCGGGAAGTGCGAATGCCAGGCCACCGACGGCGGCCGACGAGTTGGGCGCGGCCCTGAAAACGCTCAAGGCCAAGCATATCAACCGGGCTCAAGCCGACTGGCCGGTCCTGGAGAGATTGGCCAGATCTTTGCTTCCGCGCCAGGGCAAGCCGGAGGATGCCTATCCCGCTATTCGCGCCGTGATCGGGGCGCTCGGGGTCAAGCACACCTTCCTCATCACGCGCGATGAATGGAAGGCGGAGATGACCGGCCACGCCCAGGGCCACGCGAGGCCCGACGCGATGACGCCGCCGCAGTTTCGCCTGCTGCCCGGACAAATCGGCTATGTGCATATCGCTGCATTCATCGGCAGCGCCCAGGCAGTGACGGCGTACGAGGCGAGATTTGGCCGCTCCATGATTGTGCTGCGACAACAGGGCGCCTGTCGCTATGTCGTCGATCTGCGTGGCAATGGCGGCGGCAATATGTGGCCGATGCTCAACGGCGTTGCATCGCTCCTTGGTGACCCGCCATTCGGCTTCTTCGAACCCGGATCCGACCCGGGCGAAGTGTGGACGGTCAAGAATGGTGAAGTCCAAAGCGTCGACGCCGATATCGACCGCGTGCCTGCCTATTCCCCAAAGCGAAGCGGACCGCACGTGGCGGTGCTGGTCGACAGCGCGACCGCAAGCTCGGGCGAATTCACGGCCATGGCGTTCGAAGGCCGCGACGGAGTGCGAATCTTCGGACAGCCGACAGCAGGTTTTGTCACGGCCAACGACCTCTTTTCACTGCCGGACGGCGCAGAAATGGCGGTGACTGTCTCTGGCGCGCAAGATCGCTTGCACCGCAGACATCGCGACCGCATCGTCCCCGACGTTGCGACGCCGCCTGGACCGGCCACGGACGCAGCCGCCCTGGCCTGGCTCCGCACAACTCCCTGCAAAGCGAAATAGCGAAGACGGCACATTTTGGAATCCGGAGGAGACGCGTCGTCTTTGAGGGGGGCGAGGCGTTTGCTCCAGTCGGCTCCGTTGCGCTACCAACAA
The DNA here is from genome assembly GCA_036490345.1 of Rhizomicrobium sp. GTDB lineage: Bacteria > Pseudomonadota > Alphaproteobacteria > Micropepsales > Micropepsaceae > Rhizomicrobium. The sequence continues at coordinate 13,754 of DASXEA010000017.1, forward strand.
CAACCTCATTGCAGCGGGGAACCAACCATGTCTTTCGGTCGAACCACACTGTGCGCCCTCATATTGCTGGTTTCCCCCACCATGACGCAGGCGGAGACGTTTTCCCTGCATGTCACGCCCGATACGGTTACCTGGGGAAATTACGACGCGTCGCGCAAGCCGGTGCTGCGTATCCATTCCGGCGACACAGTGGTCTTCGATACGCTCCTGACCAATAGCCCCTCGGGTCTCGAGAAAAACGGGGTGCCGCCCGGCGACATACAGCAGACCTTGCGCGATGTTTACGACCACGTCACGGACCGTGGTCCCGGCGGCCACATCCTGACGGGGCCCGTCTATGTCGAAAACGCATCACCCGGCGATGCGCTCGAAATCCATATCGACAAGATCGCGCTCGCAATACCCTATGCCTATAACGGCTTCCGTTACGGCGCAGGCCTTCTGACCGACGATTTCCCCTACGCGAAGACGAAGATCATTCCGCTCGACCGCGAACACATGACGGCATCATTCGCACCCGGCGTGACGATTCCGCTCCATCCCTTTTTCGGCAGCATGGGTGTGGCGCCGCCGGCCGCCTTCGGCCGTTACGATTCGACCCCCCCGACCATCAACGGCGGCAACATGGACAACAAGGAGCTTGTCGAAGGCACCACACTTTATCTGCCCGTCTGGACGGATGGCGCATTGTTCGAAATCGGCGATGGACATGCCGGCCAGGGCAATGGCGAAGTGGACGTGACAGCCATGGAAACCTCGCTGACGGGCACGCTCACCTTTGTTCTGCGCAAAGGGATGCACCTGGCCTATCCGCGGGCTGAAACGCCGACGCATTATATCGCGATGGGCTTCGACGACGATCTCAGCATCGCTGCACACAAGGCGGTGCGCAACATGGTGGATTTCGTTGTCAATGAGAAGCATCTCAGTCGGGACGATGCCTATATGCTGGTGAGCGTTGCCGGCGATGTGGACATCACCGAACTCGTCGACCGCAACAAGGGCGTGCATGTGATGTTGCCGAAGGCGGTGTTTGCGAAATAGCGCCTCGCATCGGTTGATGGACGCGCCGTCTTGTTTCATTTTAAAGCCGGACCTTACCGGCAGCGGCCGCCCTAGTCTGTCAGCAACACGATCTTGCCGACAGTATGGCCCTCTTCTACTGAAGCCAGTGCCTCGGCGGCCTGATCAAGCGGCCATGTCTTTGCGATATGCGGCCTGACTCTGCCCGCAGCGACAAGAGCCGCGATGTGGCCTAGTTCTCTGCCATCCGCTTCAACCGTGTAGCGCAGGGCGCGCACGCCCAGATCCTGCGCCCTGCTCTGGTCCGGGGCAGTAAGGGTGGAAACCAGCGTCCCGCCTCGCTTCAATAGCGTCCAGGAGCGCTCCCGGGTTTCTCCGTCGATCAGGTCGAAAACCATGTCGAGATCGGACGCGTGATCTTCGAATCGCTGCGTCTTGTAGTCGATGACCACATCGGCGCCCAATGATTTGGCGAAAGCGACATTGGCCGTTGAGACGGTCGTCAAGACGTGCGCCCCTTTGGCTTTCGCGAACTGGATGGCGAAATGGCCGACGCCGCCGGAACCTCCATGAACGAGAATCGACTGGCCCGCCTGCAGGCCGCCATGGCGAAACAAGCCTTGCCAGGCCGTCTGCCCGGCGAGCGGAATGGCTGCGGCATGGGCATGATCGATACCCGACGGTTTGGCCGCGATCGCATCCTGATCGAGCACGACCTTCTGGGCGTAGCCGCCGCCTCCGATACCCACCATCCCGAACACGGCGTCACCGGTCTTGAATTTGGTCGCCTGCGCGCCGCACTGTTCGATGATACCGGATGCGTCTCTTCCCGGCGTATAAGGAAGGCGGTCTTCCTTGACGGCGGGGTATTTGCCGCTGCGGATTTTGAAGTCGACCGGATTGACGCTCGCCGCCTTCACACGGATCAAAACCTGTGAGGCGTCAGGCAGTGACGGCTCGACATCGTCGGGTTGGAGATCCCCGCCAAACCGATGAAAACGCATTTCGCGAATTTTTGTCATCACCGCCCTTTCGGCCCGGCCGTCAATTTTCACCGGAAGGTTGTGCATGGCGCGCGGTCTTGCAAAGCTCGCCGATCTGTTTGCGTAGGGTTCGGCCCTCTCCCGCAAGGGCTGCAGACCCATATCCGTCGCGCGCAAGATGCTTTTCGACATCATGACAGTCGGTGGCCTTGCCGGAACGTGCGATCTCGAACGCACGTTCCAGAACGGTGGGGCGGAATTCACTCATGCCCATATCCCTTTCGCGGGGCGCTATTTCGAAAGACGTCGCGCATTTGCCCGCACCTGCCGGCGGTATTTCCGAATAATGGCGGTGGGCGATTGGCCCGCTGCGAGCCTTCTATTTGCATCGATCGCCGCTACAATCTTTTCCGATACCATACGTTCCGCTTCAATTTGCGCCGCTGATCCGCCAGAAGCCAATTTGATCATGCGCAGCCAAATGACACGCTGTGCTTCCAGCCCCAGCATTCCCATATTGTACCAGGGAGAAAATGCATTCGACGGCCGCCTCAACGGATGATTTCCGTTCCAGAGGATTCAAGCATCTGGAATAGCCAAACTCCGCTCTCGTTTCGATGCGTCATGCCTGTTTCTTGGCGGCGTCTCGGACGGCGTCCCTCGCGCCGCCGGCAGCATTTTTGAGCTTTCCCCTGAATTTGTCCGCCTTTCCTTCGGCCTTCAGCTTTGCATCGCCAAGAAGGGCGCCTGCGGCCTCCTTGATGGCGCCCTTTGCCTGATCGGCTGAACCTTTGATTCTATCCTTGTCCATAGCGAGCGCTCTGCAATTGTGAGGTTGCGGGAGGAGAACCCTCGGTTGGCGTATCGGGTTCCTTGTCGGACGCAGCAAAAGGGAACGTTTCGGTATCGCGGCGGGTTAGCCGAGAGTGAAAAACGAGGGAATCTCCATGCATAGGATTTTGGTCGCGGCGCTTGCCGCGGGTCTGCTGGCAAGCGCGGCGGCGGCGCAGGATATGCCAGCCCAGTCATCGCCACAGAATTCGGCGGTGAAGTCGACGGATCAAAACACATCATCGCTTCCCGTCGCTGGCGCGAACAGCTTCACGATGGCACAGGCGAAGTCCCGCATTCTTGCGAGGGGCTACACACAGGTCAGCACTCTGAAGAAGGACCAAAGCGGCGTCTGGCGCGGCACCGCGGTGAAAGACGGACAATCGGGGCCCGTGAGCGTCGATTACCAGGGCAACGTCAACTAGACGCATTGCCGATTTATCGTCTCACGCCATAACACAAGGGGAAATTCCATGACCAAGACGCTCACCCGGGTTTACGGGGATTTTGCAGGCGCCAAAGCTGTCGTCCATGAACTTGAGGCCGCCGGATTGGCGGATGGCAATATTGGAATCGTTGCGAGCAATGCCGACGGATGGCACAAACCCGGCGGAAGTGATGTCGCTCCCGAACATGACAAGGCCCGCCACGGCAACGACGACCGCGCGACCGGCGCCGCTACCGGCGGTGGGCTGGGCGCCGTAGCCGGCGGAACGGTTGGTGTTCTGACGGGCCTCGGCATGCTTGCGATACCCGGCGTCGGACCGGTCGTAGCTGCGGGTTGGCTCGCAACCGCCGCTGCTGGTGCCGTAGCTGTGGGCGCGGCCGGAGGTCTTGTCGGAGCACTCGCGGGATCCGGCACCAGCAAAGAGAATGCCGAGTTGTACGCCGAAGCGGTTCGCCGCGGTGGTACTGTTGTCACGGCGCGTGTGCCCGATGACGAGGAAATTCGCTATGCGGCGATCATGGACAACGCTGCGATCGACGTTGCCGGTCGCGCCGCGACCTATCGTTCTTCTGGATGGACCGGTTACAATCCTTCTGCACCCGCATATGACGCGGAGCAGGTTCGCCGGGAACGAACTGCGTATCTCTAGCCGATCCGATCGAAGCAGGGGCCGCCCAGGCTACTGGGCGGCTTTTGCCTGGACGAAGCGGCGCCCCTCAAGCCACTAGGTGCGAAACTCGGGTACGTCCGGATAGGCATCCAGAACAGGACCCAATGCCGATTTGAGCGGACCGAGAAAAGGCTCGTAGTTACGCCAGCTTTCCAGCGCATCCCGATAGAGCGGCGAACGAACCTGCTCGGAGCTGGCAGAATTCAGCCCACGCGCGTTCGCATGAAACGCGAGGCACTCCGATTCGAAAGGCAGGTCGAGCCAGGCCAGCACACGGCGGATTTCCTGCTCAGGCCGTTCGATCAGATTTTCGTAATGGACGCGCAAGACGCGCCCCGGAAGCACGTTATCGAAATGCGCCATCGTCGCCACGTAATCTGAATAGTATCGCCCCAGATCGGCGAGCCGCAGAGTGTGGCCGAGTCCATGAAGGAACAGGGATGTGAAATTGGAAAAGCAGCAGCCAAGCGGGTGCCGGCGGATGTCGATGATGCGCGCCCTCGGCAGAATCAACTGCAAAAAACCGACGTGCCAGAAATTGAACGGCTCCTTGTCGACGAAAAACGGCCGGCCCAGTGGCCGCCGCAGAAGCGTGGCCGAAAGATATTCCTCGCCAAGCGCGCGGAATTGATCCGGCTCGATCGAAGCCAGAACGCCAGGATAGCCCGTGCCGCATTGTGCCTTCATGCTGTCCTGAAGCCGGCGGGCCATGAACCGGATATGCGCCATTTCCCCCGCGCCTTCGATCGCGGAATGGCTCGCGAGCATCTGTTCCAGCAGCGTGGAACCTGCGCGCTGCATGCCGACGACGAAGATGGGTGCGCGCGAGTCCGAACCGCAGCCGGCACGCGCGTCGAAGAAATCGGGCGAGTACAGGGCTTTGAGCTTTGTTGCCTCGGAGGAGGTCGAGGCGGGATCGTAGCCTGATACAAGCCTGCGGGTCGCATTGGCCCGCGCATAGGCATCAAATGACCGACCGTACTCGCCACAATCGCCGAACGCCTTGCCGAGCGCGAAGAGCATATGCATGCGGTCGCCCGCATCGATGTCGCGACGCGCAAGCTGCGCCTCCAGTAGTGCAATCTCAGCGGCTCCGAACGTGAAGGTGCGAGGACCGGCGAGGCCCCACCACGCTGTGCCTGTGGCCGGGTTGGCGGCAATCGCTTTGCGAAACGCGGCGACACATTGCTCCTGCAAGCCGCTCGTTCTCAGGACCTGGGCGTAACTCACCTGCACTTTTGCGGAGCCGGGAAAGTCTTCGGCAAGGGTGCGGCGACACGCAAGCGCGTCGTCATGACGCCCCATGGACGAAAGTGCCACAGCCTGCACGTCGCGATACAAGGGATGGCTGGAAGCCTTGCCGAGGAGTATCTCGACCTGCTCAAGCGCCGCCGCGGGTTTGTTCATCTGCTGCAGCACATTGGCATAAGACAGGCGCGCCAGATCGAATCCCGGCGCGCGGGCGACGCAGTCGGCCAGCAGAATCTCGGCCTGGGCCTTGTGGCCCTGGCGCAAGAGGATCTCGGCGAGAAGGTGGCGCGCATCCAGGTCGTTCTTGTGTCTGCGCAGATAGGGGTTCAAAATCTGGTTGGCGGCCTCCAGCCGGTCGTCGTCCAACGCATCCTGTGCTTCGCGCAATTCCGGCTTCCGCAGAGGCCTTTGCGCATGCAATGCCGCGAGAAGCCGCGAAAACTCCGCTTCCGCGGCAGCATTCTCCTTGACGGTCACACCGGTTCGGGAATTTTGCGGATCATTCATGGCGCGCAGCATACAAGGGCGCGCGTCATTGGTGGACTCTCTTTTGGCACTGACGCCTTCTCGATGTGTCAGACAGGCAGGATGCGACGGTCCGACAATTTCGAGGGCGCTCGCTATAGTCGCTTGGCGAAAACCAGCACGAGGACAATCAGTAAAAGCAGCCCCAGGCCGCCGCCGGGATAGTACCCCCAGCCACTGCTATAGGGCCAAAGGGGCAGAGCTCCAATCAGGAGCAGGATGAGAATTACGAGCAGCAGCAATCGCATGATTCCCTCGTGTCATTCTGCCGACACCGCAGGAACGAGGCGGCATCGCCAAAAGTTCCGGCCAAACCAAATTTCGTATCGGCACTCAATGCGCCGGATGATTTCGGCGAACTTGCGCCGTAATATGAAAGGAGTCGGGGCGTCCGGATCGGCGCCCCGACGAATTTGGCGGGATACCGGAAAGAGGCGGAGTAATGAGCGAGGTGCTGCAGAACGGATCGGCTGAAATCGAGATCAGGGCGCTTATCGAAGCCTGGGCGGAAGCCGTCCGCCGACACGATATGGCCGGCATTCTCGCCCACCATACCTCCGACATCGTGATGTTCGACCTTCCGCCGCCCCTGCAATCCCGAGGCATGGAAGAATACAAGGAAACATGGGACCTGTTCTTCCGCTACCACCGGCCCGGGCAGGCGTTCGATATCGAAGAACTCGTCGTCACCGCCGGCGACGACATCGCCTTTGCCTTCGCCATCCTGCGCTGCGGTTCGGCTACCGTCGGCGGCGTGGCGGAGGAGGGTGGGTTTCAATTCAGGCTGACCATAGGGTTGCGGCGAATCGATCGGCGTTGGCACATCACGCACGAACACCACTCGATACCATCGCCAGACTAGGCTAGCGGCGCCCATCACCGTGATTTCACAAGGCCTGAATTGCGCCAGACAATGGCGCGTGGATGGCATCGTTCCCATGGAACAAAATGGGCAGGATGGGGGTTACGACCTGCTGCACCGCAACTCGCCCGCTGCCATTCTGTCACCCCATTGCAGGAGATCGCCGTGAGAGCCCTGGAGATAATTGTTGCGCTAATTCTCGCACTTGTTGCGTTCGTCGTTCTGAAAATTATCGGCGTCGTGATCCACATCGCCCTCGTAGGCGCCCTGGTCGGATTGATCGTGGGCTTCTTCATTGCGCGCGCATTTCGAAGAGATTGATGCGGCCGCGACGGCCACGCCGTTCCTGATTGTTGGCCTTCGCGACCGCACACACGGTTTCCACCCTGCTTTCCCCTCCTAAGCATCGAAGGCGCTCGCGGCATCGACCAGCCATTGGCGGACGGCGTCCGCAAGCGCGGGATTCATGCGGGCGCGCAGCGTCGCTTCGACAGGCGCGGTGAGGGCGCGACAGCGTGTGTTGAGCGCACGTCCTTCGGCGGTCACCACGAGCCTCAGGATGCGGCCATGTATGGGGTCGGGCTCCTTGCGAATGGCCCCGCGAGCCTCCAGGGCACGCACGATGCCGGTCACGGTCTGCGGCGTCAGCATCGCCAGCCGCGCGAGATCGGCGGCGGAGATCGCATCATAGGCGCGAATGATGGTCAGCGCCGACTGCTGCGGATAGGTCATCGCCTCGGCGGCGAGCGCGCGATCGAGCGCCAGCCGAACGGAAGCGTTCGCCTGCCGCAAAAGATAAGTGAGATAGCCGTCCGGCCCGCGCTTCGCCTCCCCCACCCGCGGAAGACGCGGCAGACCCTGGCGGGAATCCTTGACCATGATATCAGTGCCCTGATAAGTTATCAGTGCCTTTATATTAGCACCGAACCTGCAGGCTGTCGCGGAGCGCAAACATGATCCACCCGAAACCGATCATTCTCGAGCGCGGTCCGGTGCGACTCGAACCGCTTGGCGAGGAGCACGTCGCAGGCCTGGGCGATGCGGCGGCAGACGGCCGGCTATGGGAGCTGTGGTACACGGCCGTGCCGGCGCCGCACGAAACCGAGGCCTATGTCGCTACCGCGCTGAACGGTCTTAAAGCCGGTCATATGCTGCCTTGGGCAGTCCGGGATCTCGCATCGGGCGCCATTGTCGGCAGCACGCGCTATCACGACATCGTGGCCAGCATCGATCGCGTCGAGATTGGTTACACCTGGTACGCGAAGAGCCGCCAGAAAAGCCACGTCAATACAACCTGCAAGCTCTTGCTGCTGGGGCACGCCTTCGAAGCGCTCGGCTGCAAAGTGGTGGGCCTCAGGACAGACAATTTCAACTTCGCCTCGCAGAAAGCGATCGCGGCCTTGGGCGTGAGGAAAGACGGCGTGATCCGCCATCACATGCCGCGGCGGGACGGCTCGGCGCGCGACACCCATATGTACAGCATCCTGGCCCACGAATGGCCCGACGCGAAACGCCACCTCGAGCTGCGGCTGAATCGGTACGCGCCGGGTGCGGCCAGGGCTACCGGATCATAAACAAGGATGCAGCATCGAGAATTTCGGCCATCACCTCGCTTGCCTTGCGACCGCTCTTCGCGGGAACGGCAAAGGAATGATCGCTGTCTTGTGCAAGAACAAGCGAGGCGCGCGGCCCGAGCGACTTCACCACTTCGGTGATGAGCGGTAGCTCGGCCAGCGGATCGCGCGTGCCCTGCAAAAAGAGCATCGGAACGCGCACATCCCGCAGATGCGCCGCGCGTTCGATCGATGGTTCGCCAGCCGTGTGGAGCGGGAAAGCGAAGAAGACGAGACCGCGCACACCATCGAGCGGCGTCAGCGCCTGGGCTTGCGACGTCATGCGTCCGCCATAGGATCTGCCGCCGGCAAAGAGCGGCAACGCCGCGCATCGCTCACGCGCCACTGCGACAGCCGCGCGCGCTGCCACATGCGCGACCTTCGGAGGATCGACGCGCTTCGAACCGCGCTCCATGAACGGAAACTGGTAGCGCAGCACCGCGATGTCACGCGCCGCAAGGCCGTGCGCGACATCCGCCATCGCGGCATGGGTCATGCCAACGCCGGCCCCATGCGCCAGCACGAGACAGGCTTTCGGCTTGGCCGGCATATCCCAAAGCGCCGAGACCGCGGCGGATGGATCGAGCGAAATGGTGCAGGCTTGGCTCATGCTGCGATGATAGCGCCGGGCCATGCATTCGGGAAACAGGGCTGAGCACCAATTCGGATCGCGTCGCCGACACGGCGCGCGCCCATCGCCTATTTGCCCAGCCGCGCCGGATCGGCCACGTCATGGACGCGCCCGGCCTGAATATCGGCCAGCAGATCCTTCAGCCAGGCGCGGTCCAGCCGTCGCTGCTTGTCGATATGGCGCAGCAGATGGTCGCCGCCGGTCGCAATCACCGGCGCCAGCTGCTTGCGGATGGGGACAAGCTTGGCGATCAATTCGTCCAGTCGGGCGATCTTTTTGCGCACGAGATCTTCGACGAGCACGAGATCGCACTGATGCAGGAACAGCAATGCGCCATAGAGCGTCTGCGCGACCGGCCCGTCTTCTGCGAACTGCGCGTGCAGCAAGGTGCGAAACTCGGCGCGCCCGGCCTCGGTGATACGATAGATCGTGCGCATGCCGCCGCGCGCGACGCGCTCATGGGCGACTGCTTCGATCAGCCCATCCTTCTCGAGCTGGCGGATCGCGTAATAGAGGGTCCCCACATCCACATCAATGTAGCACTCGACCATCGCGTTCTCGAGGCGTCGCTTGATCTCGTAAGGATGGAAATCCCCCCTGAGAAGTACACCGAGAATCAGGGCTCTTGCTTTCATAGTTTAATTAGACTATTCTGATCAAACTAAACAAGTCGTGAGAGGGAAAAATCATGTGGCGGACCGTTTTTGGCGTCGTGGCGGGGCTCGTGGCGTGGCTGGTGATCGTGTCCCTGATCGATCGCGGACTGAAAATGTGGCTGCCGGGCTATGCCGCGGCCGAACCGGTTATGGCCTTCACGCTGACAATGAAGTTCGCGCGACTGACGATGGCGGCAGTCACTTCGCTCGCGGCGGGAGCCATAGTCGCCGCGGTCGCGCCCGCGAGCCGGATCGCCCCCTGGATTGTCGGCTTCGTCGTGTTGCTGACGTTTCTGCCCGCTCATGTCTGGCTGTGGAACAAATTCCCCGTCTGGTATCATCTGAGCTTCCTGGTTCCGCTCGCACCGCTTGTCGTGGCTGGCGCAATGCTTTGGCCGCGCGGCAAGATGGTCGCGGCCTGAGCGCAATCTGGAGCGGAGGACTCAGGCGGCGCTTGAATTGCGCGGATGCTCTCCGGCCCGCTGCGGAATGAGCAAGAGGCACAGCACAATCAGCGCCGCGATGATGGCGGAAGCGAGCGGCCTGCTGACATTCAGTCCGCCACTCGCGATGGGTTTGTCGAAGAGATCGCCCAGCGTGGCGCCCAATGGGCGCGTGAGGATGAAGGCCGCCCAGAACAGCGCGACCCGCGAAACGCCGGTCCAGAAATACAGCGCAGCAAGGACGGCAAGCGCGGCACCGAAAATCAGCGCTCCACCTTCATAGCCCGGACCTGCATCCGCCAGCCAATCGCCCAGCGCCGTGCCGAGAGTCTGCGAGAAGGTGATCGTCACCCAATAGAAGAGTTCGACTTTCGGCGTGTTGACAGTCTGCACCGAGACCGTCCCCTCCGACCGGTACCAGATTGCAAGCGACGCCATCACACACGCCAGCAGGATAACCGAGCCTCCGGCATAGCCGATGCCGAGCGAACGATCGGCGAAATCGGCCATCGTCATGCCCGCCGTGGTGGAAGCGATGATCGTCGCCCAGTAGAGCAGAGGGTGGAACTTTTTCGCGGCGATCTGCATCGCCACGAGCACGATTAGCGCCGTGAGGAATATCGCGGTGCCTACGAGATAGCCCAGATTCATCGTCATCGACACGGTATCGCCGCCAGTCTCCCCCAGCGTGGTCGCCAGGATCTTGATGATCCAGAAACCGAGCGTGACGGCGGGGACCTTGCTGAGAGCGGTATCGGATTTCACGGGCGAGACCATTGTGAGCGCGGCCGGCGTGGGGCGACAGCGAGCATAACGCCTCATCGAACGTGTGCAATGCTGTCAGACAATGCCCAACGCAGAGGCAAAAACTCCTGCGCGGCCCCTCATCGCGCAGGATGCGATGGGGGCATGTCGATTTTCGACGGCGGCAATCGCTGGATGCCTCTCGCGTCATTTCATCTGCGCGATCGCCTGCGAAAGAGTAAGACTGCGCGGGCTGGCGAGCCCACCAAAGCGTTTGTCGAGTGCATCGAGCACGTCGCGGGCGCTTTTCCGGTCCCCCGCTGCGATCAACGTTTCCACAGTGGCGAATTGCAATTCGATTTCCTTGTCGATCCGGGCCCTGCAGGCCGCTTGCTCCGCTCCGTCAGGCGGCGTGGCATCCCGCAGCGCGGCAAGCGCGTGCGCGAGTGTCGTAGCTGATGCGGCCTGATGTCCTGCCCTCGCCGCTTCCTGGGCTTCGACGCCGAACATGCACCAGTCGTGCATCGATCGCATGCTGACGGCAGCCATGCCGAGCCGCGTCAGATCTTCGTCGCCGGTGACATAGACGAGATGGCTTTTGTCCTGGAAGCGTCGAAACAGTTCCACGGGCGGAAGCGGAATGTCGGCGCTGCCGATCGGATCGCTGCCCGCGTCGAGGATCGCGCCGCGAAACACGCCCGGATAGGCGAGCGCGAGCCGCATGGCGACGCGCGAACCACCGGAAAACCCCGCGATATAGATGCGTTCGGGATCGATCGTGTAGCGATGCGCCACGTTCTGCTCGGCCAGTATGGCCAAAGGCTCGCGGCGTGCCAGCACGCTCTGATCATTGCCCGATTGCGCGGCGCTGACGAAAATCATGCCGGCCGCATCCAGCACCGAATCCCAGCCATCGGGAAGTCGCGCGTCGTTCCAGGGCGGAATGAATACGAGCAGGCCGTAGCCGGTGGCAGGTTCGGTGGAAGGCACGAAAAGCGCGAAGGACTCCTTTGAAAGGTCGATCGCCTGCGCACCCAGGGTCGCATGCTGGCTTGCAAGAATGGCCGGAAGTTGTGCGGCCTTCAGTGGCGTCGTGAGCCGGCGCACCAGTTCGAGATTGCTTGAGAGCGGCGTGTAGTCGGAGAATGCAGAGTTGCTCAGCGTTCCCGCGCAACCGGGCGAGACCAGCGCGGCAGTCATGCCAAGCGCGAGAAACAGTCTGATCGCCATGGCGTTCATGGCGGCCATTCTAGGGCGGTCACACGGCCAACGGTTCGCCTTGCGTCGAACCGTTCGTCAGTGGCCGGCCACGGGCCGCAGCTGCGCCGCAGGCTTCGGCATCAGCCAGACGGCAGCGGACGCGGCCGCCAGAATCAGACCCACGACCAGGAAGATGTGATTGGTCGAGAGCATGACGCTTTGCCTTTGCACGAGATTGTCCAGCGACTGGAGAGCCTGGCCGGCGCTCAGCCCTGTAGCGCGCATCTTTTGTATCATGCCCACGGCATTATTGAGGTGTCCTACGGTATCCGCGCGCGCCACCCGCGTGCCATTCTGCCACGCGGTGGTGACAATGGCGGTCGCGAAGGCACCGGACATGGTGCGCAGGAAATTGATGAGGCCGGATGCCGATGCGGTCTCCTCCGGCCGAACCGCGGCCAGGGCCAGCGACGTCATCGGCACGAAGAACAGCGGCATGCCGAGGCCGAGCGTCAATTGCGGCGGGAGCAGTTGCGCGAACGACATGTCGAGCGCGAAAAAGACGCGCAGCAGCGTGGCGAAGGAAATGATGGCGATGCCGATGGACATCAGAATCCTGCCATCGACGCGCGCCATCAGCGAGCCGGCAATCGGCGCCATGACGATGCCGAAAGCGCCATTGAAGGCCACAAGATAGCCTGCCCATGTCGCGGTGTAGTTCATGTTGGTCTGCAGCCAGAGCGGAACAAGCACGATGCTGCCGAAGAAGGAGCCATAGGTCAGCAGCATGGTCAGCGCCGACACTGCAAAACCGCGGTGGCGGAAGACCCGCAGATCGACGATCGGATCGGTTTCGGTCAACTCCCAGATGATGAAGGCGATGAAGCCGACCACGGCCGTAAGGAACAGCGCCACAATGAAAGGCGAGCCGAACCAGTCCTTGTCCTCGCCATTGTCGAGCATGATCTGCAGCGCCCCGACCCACACGACGAGGAGCGTCAGTCCCATGAAATCGATCGGCTTCTTGATGAGCGCCGCTTCGTGTTTGCCGAGCATGCGCCACGCGATGAGGGCGCAGAAAGCCGCGACGGGAACGTTGATATAGAATGCCCATTCCCAGCCCACGCCGTCGGCGAAGATGCCGCCGAGCAACGGACCCGCGACGGGCGCCAGAATCGTGGTCATCGCCCACAGGCCGAGCGCCAGATTGCGGCGCTCCGGCGGCGCGACACGCACCAGCAGCGTCTGCGACATGGGCATCAGCGGGCCACCGCACACGCCCTGCATAACCCGGAACACGACAAGCATCTGGAGCGAGGTGGCAATCCCGCACAACGCGGAGAATATTCCGAAGCCGATCGCCGCCAGAACGAATACGCGCACGGCGCCGAACCGCGCCGCGAGCCAGCCGGTCAACGGCACGAGGATCGCTTCGGCCACCGAATAGGACGTGATCACCCAGGTGCCTTCGTCCTGCGACACGGCGAGAGCACCGGCAATATGCGGCACGGCGACGTTGACGATCGTCATGTCGAGCACCGCCATGAAATTGGCAAGCGCCAGAATCATGATCGCGATCACCAGTGTGCCGCCCTTGAACGGCAGTCCCGGATCGTCCGCGGTTTTGCCTGCCGGTGCTGTGCCGGATTGCGGCTCGGTCACGGGAATGTCTCCGTCGCCGGAACGCGCATCATTTCGAAATCTCGACCTGTGCGTTCATCGACAGGCCGACGCGCAACGGATGCTCGGCCAATTCGCGCGGCTCGAGAGCAATGCGCACCGGAAGGCGCTGCACCACCTTGATCCAGTTGCCGGTGGCGTTCTGGGCTGGAATGAGCGCAAAGGCCGCGCCGGTTCCGCCGCCAAGACCCACGACGCGGCCATGGAACACAACCTTCGAACCGTACAGATCCGAACTGAGTGTTGCGGCCTGCCCCGGACGCACCCCGGTAAGCTGGCTCTCCTTGAAATTCGCGTTCACATAAACCTGCGTGATCGGCACGACGCTCATCAGCGCTGCCCCCACCTGCACATGCTGGCCGATCTGCACCGTGTTTTGCGCCACCACTCCGTCCATCGGCGCGCGGATCACGGTGCGCGACAGATCGAGCCGCGCGCGGTCGAGTTGAGCCTTCGCAGCGAGCACTTCCGGATTGTGATCGACATCACTGCCCTGGGTCAGGGCGCTTTGCGAGGCAAGTTGCTGTTGCGCCGCCACGAGATTGGCTTTCGCGGTGTCGTCGGCGTTGCGTGCCGTGGTCAGTTCGTCGCCCGACACGGCACCGGTCTTGCCCAGCGCCGCCCGGCGGGAATAGTCGATATGGGCCTTGTCGAGATCGGCCTTCCGCGCCGCAACAGCCGCTTTCGCGGCATCGACATTGGCGAAATTCTGCTGCACGTGCCGGATTGCCTGGTTGTAATTGGCTTCCGCCTGCTCGACGGCAAGCTGGGCATCGGACGGATCGATGACGACCAGCACTTCGCCCCGCTTCACATGGTCGGTATCGTTCACCGGAACGCTTTGAATGGTGCCTTCGACCCGCGGCGTGATCTGCGCTGTGGACGCATCGACATAGGCGTCGTCGGTGGAGACGTAGTGCGAACCCACAATGTACCACCAGCCGCCATAGGCGAGCGCCGCAATGACGAGCACGACAGCGAAACCGATGAACAGCTTCGTGCGCAGGCCGTTGCCCTTTTTTGCCGGCGCGGCCTCGCGTGGCTTTTGGCCGGCGCCGGTCTCGGCAGCCGGACGGCGCATTGCGGCGCGCGGCCCTTCGATCGTTTGAGCGTCGGCCATGTCCTGCTCCTGCTTATCCATTGGAGGTAAATCCGCCGCCCAGGGCGCGCACCAGTGCAACGTCGAGCGAAAAGGCGCGTGCTTCCAGATCGGCGACGGCCCGGCGCTGCTGCACCAGCGTGTCTTCGGCCGTCAGCACATCGAGATAGCGCGAAAGGCCGCCCTTGTAGCGTTGCATCGCCACGTCATAGGCCTTCTCGCTGGCCGCCTGCGCCTGATGCGCGTGGAGAAGCTGGTCGCGAAGTTCGCGCTGATTGGCAAGCGCGTCCGCCACTTCGTGCAACGCATTCGTCAGGCTCTTGTCGTAGGTTGCCACGGCTTCGTCATATTGCGCGCGGGCATTGCGATAGTTGCCCTCGATGCGGCCGGCGTCGAAGATCGGCAGATGCACCGCCGGACCGACCTGGCCGATGATCGAGCCGTGATTGACGAGCGTGTTGATGCCCAGCGATTCCAGCCCGTAATAGGCGGTCAGGTCGATGTTGGGATAATAGTCGGCATGAGCGGCGTCGATGCGCGATGCCGCAGCCTCTGCCCGCAGGCGCGCCGCGGTGACGTCGGGACGGCGGCCCATCAGGTCCGCCGCCAGAGACGCCGGCAACCCGAAGGGTTGCAGCGCCACGTTTTCGGGAATGGCGATATCGAGTCCGCGATCGGGCCCCTTGCCGAGCAGCGCCGCCAGCTGATTGCGGGCAATGGCGATCTCGCCCTGCAACACATCGAGATCGGATCGTGCCTGTGCCACGCGCGCTTGCGCCTGGGCGAGTTCGCCCTGGTTGTCGAGACCTTGCGAGACGCGCTGACTGACGAGATTGGCGCTGTCCTGGCGCACGCGCAGCGCATCCTTTGCCGATTTCTGATCGGCGCCGAGCTGGACAAGATCGGCATAGCCAGCCGCGACCGCTGTCGAGATCATGAGCCGCGCGGCTTGCGCGTCGACGCGCGCCGCATCGGCTTCGGATGTCGCGGCGGCGAAGGTCGCGCGATCCTTGCCGAACAGGTCGAGATCGTAACTGAGATTGACGGTATCCTGACTTTCGGTGTGCCAGCCATGCGGCAGGAAGGATTTGAAGGCGGCGGGAAAGCCGTTGTTCAGACTTTGCCGCGTCGGCAGCAGCGACCCGTTGGCCGTCAGGGTGGGCCACAGATCGGCATCGGAGATCTGTGCCGCCGCCAGGGCCTCGCGCAGGCGCGCGTCGGCGACGCGAATGTCGGGGGAATCGGCAAGCGCCTGGGTGATCAGCCCGTCGAGCTGGGCATCGCCATAGGCTTTCCACCATTCCGATTGCGGCCAGGATGTCTCGGGGGCCGCAAAAGACTGGCTGCTCGCGTAGTCGCTGGCGGATTTGGTTTGGGGGAGCGGACCCAGATCAGGAGCGCAGGCAGCCAGGGCGAGAATGGGGAGGAGGAGCACCCCGCGCCTGACCACCTGCGCTTTCGACCATGCGGCCCAGAACCGATGGGATGGGGGGGCCTGTCGCATCTGAACTGTACCGTACGGTCACATTGCATATGCACAATTAAGGTGCTATCTAGCCTTCGTCAAGAGAATACTGTACGGTACGGTCATGCTAGATTCGCTCAACAGCCCTGCGCCCCGGACGGGCAAGGACGAAAAACGCAGCGCGATCCTTGAGATCGCCCATGCGGCCTTTCTGGCCGACGGCTTCGCGGCGACTTCGATGTCATCCATTGCGGCCAGGGTCGGCGGGTCGAAAGCCACGCTCTACAATTACTTCGCCTCGAAGGAAGAGCTCTTCATCGCCGTCATCCGCGAGCGCTGCGAAGAGCTTTTGCATGTGCTGTTCGATGCCGATTTCGACCAGATGGTGATCGAGACCGTGCTGCACAGGATGGGATCGCATCTGGTGGATTTCGTGCTCAGCGAATCGAAGCTCGCGACGCACCGCCTGGTGACGGCAGAGACGGCACGGTTTCCCGAGCTTGGGCGCGCGTTTTACGAATCCGGTCCCGCCGAAGGACGTCGCCGCCTCGCGGTCTTTTTCGAGCATCGGATCGCGATGGGCGATCTGAAGGCCGGCGACACGATGCGCATGGCCGAACATTTTTCCGATCTGTGCCTCTCGGGCCTGCATCAGCGTGCGCTCTGGAATGTGAATCCCAGGCCGTCGCCAGGCGAGCGAAAGGCCAATGTCGATCACGCCGTGCGCGTGTTCCTCGCGGCGTATGGGATGCCCCGCTCTACCGTGTCGCGAAACGCCGTCTGACCGCATCGACAAAGCGTTCGGCCTGCTCGACCGCCCATGCGGCGTCCGGGAGGCCGATGGGTTCCTTTGCGTAGTCCGCGAGTTGACGCAACCTCTGCACCTGATTGAACGCCCTGCCGAGATCGGTCGCGATCAATCCCGGCTGTACGAGATGCTTCCCTAGCGCAGCGATAAGGCCTGCATGCGTTTTCGGAATGTCGCTGCTCAAGGCGAGGAATGCAGAAGGGGCCTGCAACCGGGCCTATTGCGGCCTCCGGCCTGCCTCGACAGGCCGACCACATTGCAAATGTTCTCTATTTGTTCTAGATTGCTCTTTCTCCAAAGCGGCAGGGATCGTGCGCGAGGCGGCGGAAAGACTGGGCGGATTGCGGGCTTCTCTTGCCCTGGCAGGGCTCGCGGGAAACGGCGACGGGACACGCGTGCCGCTCGGCCATGTGGCGGCCGATGCCTGTCTGAAAGGCGGCCTGCGGACAGGCGCGCTGCATGAAATCTTTTCCGCCGCGCCCGGCCATGAAGCCGCTGCGACGGGCTTTGCTGCAACGCTCGCGTCACGGCTCGGCGGCAACAGACGCCTTCTCTGGGTGCGGCAGGATTTTTCAGGCCTCGAATTCGGCGAAATATCTGCCACCGGCTTTCTGGAATTCGGCATCGACCCTTCGCGGCTTCTTCTCTTTCGTGCCGCCGATGTGGCGAGCGGATTGCGCGCGGCAGCCGATGCGCTCACCTGTGCCGCGCTCGGCGCAGTGGTGATCGAAATTCCGCGCACGCCAAAGCGCCTCGATCTCGTGACGAGCCGGCGGCTTACACTCGCCTGCGCGCAGAACGGTGTGAGCGCGCTGCTCCTGCGCTTCGAGGCGGATCCCGATGCCAGCGCCGCCGAAACGCGCTGGCTTGTGGGCGCCGGCCATTCGTCTGCCGGCAACAAAAACAACAACAACAAGGATTGGGGTTATCCGCGTTTCGATGCCGCCCTCACCCGCAACCGGCACGGAACGACAGGACATTGGGCAATGGAGTGGAATTGTGACCGGGGCCGTTTCAACGAAACGGCGGATCATCGCGCTGTGGTTTCCGCGTCTGCAGACCGACCGGCTGCAGAGGCGGCAAACGCGCGCCAAAGCGCCGCCTGACGATTCGCCACCGCTGGTAATCGCCGCGAAGACGGGCGGCGCGCTCAAACTTGCCGCAGTGGACCGCAAGGCGACGGCGCAGGGGCTCGAACGCGGCATGACGCTGGCCGATGCGCGCGCCATGCTGCCTGCGCTCAGCGTGAAAGCGGCGAACGAAACCGCGGACCACGCACTGCTCGAAGCCATCGCCGAATGGTGCGACCGCTTCACGCCTTTCGTGGCGCTCCTGCCACCACAATCGCTCGTGCTTGACGTGACAGGCGCTGCCCATCTTTTCGGCGGCGAACGCGCGATGCTCGACCTCATGCGCGTCTCGCTGGCGAAGCAGGGCTTTGCCATTCGCGGTGCGCTCGCCGGCACGGCCGGCGCGGCGCGCGCGCTGGCGCATTATCGCGACGGTACCATCGTGGCAGCGGGCGAAGAAGCGGCGGCGGTCGCATCCCTGCCTGTCGAAGGGCTGGGCCTCGATGCCGCTGCCACGCAGGCGTTCCGCCGCGCCGGCCTCAAAACCATCGGCCAGATCGCCGCGCGCAAGCGCAGCGAACTCATGGCCCGTTTCGGCAGTGCCATGGTGACGGCGCTCGATCGTGTGCTCGGCCGCGTGGAAAATCCCATCTCGCCGCGCTTGCCCCTGCCCGACATCATGGCAGAACACCGCTTTGCCGATCCCGTCGTAAGCGAAGAGCTGGTCATGGCCACGCTCGACGCACTCGCGCAATCGCTGGCACCTGTGCTCGCACAACGCGGCGAAGGCGCGCGCGCACTCGAAGCCGCCTTCTTCCGCGCCGACGGCCATGTGCGGCGCATTGCGATCGAAACGGCGCGGCCGGTGCGGACCCATGAGATCATCGGCCGGCTGTTTCGCGAGAAGCTTGCCCAGCTGGCCGATCCGCTCGACGCCGGTTTCGGCTTCGATCTCATCCGCTTTGCGGCGACGCGCGCCGAACGCAGCGAGGCCGAGACGGTGAGCCTCGATGCCGGCGCGAACGAAGACAAGGAGATCGCTTTCCTTGTGGATCGTCTCGCGGCACGGTTCGGAGCACAACGCATCGTGTGTTTCCAGCCCAACGATACACATATCCCCGAAGCCGCCGCGGTAACCCAGCCCGCGCAATATGCGAAGACAGGCAACGCGGCATGGGCCCGGATCCGGAAGGACGCCGAAGCGCCGCGCCGCCCGCTCCGCCTGTTCGCGAAACCCGAGCCCATCGACGCGACCGCCGAGGTGCCGGAAGGGCCACCGGGGCGTTTCTGCTGGCGCCGCGTGCAGCATCTGGTCACGCATGCCTCCGGCCCCGAGCGCATCGCGATGGAATGGTGGCGTCATCACGAGCCCCGGCCCACCCGCGACTATTTCCGCGTCGAAGACAGCGAAGGCCGGCGTTTCTGGCTTTATCGTGAAGGGCTATACGGGCGTGAAACGGCGGAAACGCGATGGTTCGTACACGGACTGTTTGCATGAGCTACGCCGAGATCGCAGTCACCACCAATTTTTCCTTTCTGCGCGGCGCCTCGCATCCGAAGGAATATGCCGAAACCGCGCAAAGTCACGGCCTCGCAGCCATCGGCATTGCCGATCGCAACACGCTGGCGGGAGTCGTGCGCGCCTTTGATGCACTCAACCAGCTCAAAGCGCATTTCGGCGCGGCACCGAAACTTCTCGTCGGCGCCCGCCTCGTCTTCGCCGACGGCACGCCCGACATCCTGGCCTATCCCACCGACAAGCAGGCTTACGGCCGCCTCTGCCGTCTGCTCAGCCTCGGCAAGTCGCGCGCCGCCAAGGGCGAATGCCTTCTCCATCTCGGCGATCTTCGGGAATGGCAAGAAGGATTGCTGCTCGTGGTGATGCTGCAGCACGCGGAACGCGCGGCGATATTCAAGAAGGCCTGGAACAATTTCCCTCTCCCCCAACTTCCTGGGGGAGAGGGTCAGGGTGAGGGGGCAGTGAAGCTTCTGCCTTCGTCGAATGCTTGCATCATCAGCGCAACGGAGAGTCCCCCTCACCCCAGCCCTCTCCCCCTGAAGGGGGAGAGGGAGAAATTGCTCGCACACCTCGCCGCTATCGCTCCCGGCCGCGTGTGGCTGGGTGTGTCGATGCCTTATCGCGGCGATGACCGGCGCAGGCTGCAGCAACTCCAGCACATCGCGCGCGCGGCGGACATACCGCTTCTCGCGACCAACGACGTGCTTTATCACAGAGCAGAACGCCGCGAATTGCAGGATGTCGTCACGTGCATCCGCGAGCATGTGACCCTCAACGAAGCAGGACGCCGTCTCGAAGCGAATGCCGAACGCCATCTGAAATCGCCGGCGGAAATGGCAAGACTGTTTCACGATGCACCCGAGGCCATCGCCGAAACGCTCCGCTTTGCCGGTCGCATCCACTTTTCGCTCGATCAGATCAAATACAATTACCCCGACGAGCCGGTGCCGAAAGGCAAGACGGCGCAGCAGCATCTCTTCGATCTGACCTGGGAGGGCGCGGCGCAGCGTTATCCGCTCGGCGTGCCGGAGAGCGTGCGCACGGTGCTCGAAAAGGAATTGGCGCTGATCGCCCGGCTGCAAATCGCGCCCTATTTCCTCACCGTTCATGACATCGTGAATTTCGCGAAAAGCAAAAGCATCCTTTGCCAGGGCCGCGGCTCGGCGGCGAATTCCGCCGTCTGCTACGTGCTCGGCATCACCGCCGTCGATCCCACCGAAATCGACCTTCTCTTCGAGCGTTTCGTATCGCAGGAGCGCCGCGAGCCGCCGGACATCGATGTCGATTTCGAACACGAACGGCGCGAAGAAGTGATCCAGAACATCTACAAGCGCTACGGCCATGACCGCGCTGCGCTGACCGCAACCGTCATCTGCTATCGCCCGCGCAGCGCCATTCGCGAAACCGGCAAGGTGTTCGGTCTCAGCGAAGACGTGACGGCCGCGCTGGCGAGCGGCGTCTGGGGCAGCTGGGGCGAAAAGCTGAAAGAGAACGAAGTCCGTCAGGGCCGGCTCGATCCGCACAACAGCCTCGTCGTCCGCGCTGTGAAGGCCGCCAACGAACTCATGGGCTTTCCGCGCCACCTCTCCCAGCATGTCGGCGGCTTCGTGCTCACGCAGGAGCGCCTCGACACACTGGTGCCCATCGGCCCCGCCACGATGAAAGACCGGTATTTCATCGAATGGGACAAGGACGACATCGACGTGCTCGGCATGATGAAGGTCGATGTGCTGGGTCTCGGCATGCTGACCTGCATCCGCAAGGCCTTCGATCTCGTCCGCGTCCATGAAGGCAGAGAATTCGATCTCGCAACGGTGCCGCGCGAAGATCCCGCTGTCTACGACATGCTGTGCAAGGCCGATGCGATCGGCGTGTTCCAGGTGGAAAGCCGCGCCCAGATGAACATGCTGCCGCGTCTTGCTCCCCGCGAATTCTACGATCTCGTCATCGAAGTGGCGATCGTGCGGCCGGGTCCCATCCAGGGCGACATGGTGCATCCCTATCTGCGCCGGCGCGGCGGCGCCGAGAGGGTCGAATATCCGTCACCGCATCCCGACCACGGGCCATCCGACGAACTCGAGAAAGTGCTGAGCAAGACATTGGGCGTGCCGCTGTTCCAGGAGCAGGCGATGAAGCTCGCCATCGTGGCGGCGAAATTCACGCCCGAAGAGGCGAACGGCCTTCGGCGCGCGATGGCGACCTTCCGCAACCTCGGTACGATCGATCAGTACGGCCACAAGCTGATCGACGGCATGACGGCGCGCGGCTACACGCGCGACTTCGCGGAGCGCTGCTTCAAGCAGATCGAAGGCTTCGGCAGCTACGGCTTTCCCGAAAGCCATGCCGCGAGCTTCGCGCATCTCGTCTATATATCGGCCTGGATCAAGCGCCATCATCCGGCGGCCTTCGCCTGCGCGCTCCTCAATGCGCAACCCATGGGCTTCTATGCACCTGCGGAGATCGTGCGCGACGCGCGCGAGCACGGCGTGGTGGTGCGCCAGCCCGACATCAATGCCAGCCATTGGGATCACACGTTGGAACACGAAGCCCGTGGCGTGCTTGCGCTCCGGCTTGGCCTGCGGCTGGTCGACGGTTTCCGCGAAGATTGGGCCGGCAAGATTGTTGGCGTCCGCCGCAACGGGTTTCCGTCCTTCGACGATTTCGTGCAGCGCACGGGCTTGCCGAAACGCGCCCTCGTGCTGCTCGCCGAAGCCGATGCGTTGCAATCGCTGGGCCTCGATCGCCGCGAAGGCCTGTGGGCGATCAGGCGCATTCCCGATACGCAATCATTGCCGCTGTTCGCGGCGCGCGAGGCGGCCGAGCAGCCGCCGGAAACGCTGGCACCCCTGCCAATCATGCCGCTCAGCGAACATGTGCTCGCCGATTACCAGATGCTGCGCCTGTCGCTCAAAGGTCATCTGATGCAGTTCCTGCGCAGCCTTTTCTGCGACGAAGGCGTGAGCAGTTGTCACGGGATTTCGACGGCGCAGGATGGCGCGGCAGCGTCCTGCGCCGGCATCGTGCTCACGCGGCAGATGCCGGGCGATGCCGGCGTCGTCTTCATCACGCTCTCCGACGAGACGGGCGTCGCCAATGTCGTGGTGTGGCCAAGGCTTGTCGAAGCCTTCCGCCGCGAGATCATGGGATCGCGGCTGCTGCTCGTCGAAGGCCGCGTGCAGCGCAGCCCCGAAGGCGTGATCCACCTCGTGGCCGAACGGCTCTACGACCGCTCGGCGGAATTGCAGCGCCTCTCCGAAGACGAACCCCGGCGGCGCTCGCAACCCGAAACAAACATCCACCGCCATCCCCGCAACGTCCGCGCCGTGCCGAAATCGAGGGACTTTCATTGAGAGATATAACTCTCCATCACCTATCGCACAGTGCTGTCATTCCCGGCGAGCGGGAGCGCTTTCGGCGCGCACGCGAGGGAAGGGAACCCAGTTGCCGACGAAATGTCCTCTCGGAAACGGAGCCATCAATTCCTGGGCCCTGTTCCCTCGAACGCATACCGAAGCATGCTCTCTCGCCGGGGATGACAGGCTTTGTGGGCATGTTGTGAGACCACCCAATGCGCCAGCATACCTACTTCGTCTACATTCTCGCGAGCCGCCGCAACGGCACGCTCTATACCGGAGTCACCAATGACATCATGCGACGCACGTGCGAACACAAAAATGATTTGATAGCCGGGTTCACCAGACGATATGGCGTTCACATTCTTGTCTGGTTCGAGATCTACGGGAACATCCACGCTGCCATTACCCGGGAGAAGCAGATCAAAGGCTGGAATCGCAGCTGGAAAATCAAGCTGATCGAAAAGCAAAATTCGGGGTGGAATGATCTCTACGATCGGATTCTGGGCGAGATTTCCTTGCCCGACAGCCCTGGGTTCCCTTCCCTCGCATGAGCGCAGGCGCGCTCATGCTCGCCGGGAATGACAAGCGGGGTGCGCGCCCTTACCCCACACCCGTTCACGGCTGATGGATGCGGCCCATCTTCACCACTTCGAAGTCCGAGCCCGTCACCTGTCGCAGTTCGCCGACCTCTCCCACAAGGGGAGAGGAGAAAATCGAGCACTGCATGATGCGCTTGCAGTGCACCACATTCCGCCTCTCCCCTTGTGGGAGAGGGAGGCAGATACTCCAACGAGCCGCCGCACCGTCGTAGGTTAGGGGTGATGCCACCGACATTCTCACGGCTGATGGATGCGGCCCATCTTCACCACCTCGAAGTCCGAGCCCGTCACCTGTCGCAGTTCGCTGACCAGCGCGTCGTTGTTCCAGTTCGGATCGGGCGCGCCGGAGATGTACCAGTTGCTGCCATTGTCGGCGACCATCATGCCGTAGGTCTGCAGCGCTTTCAGGATCGCCTTGGTCTCGGTGCTGAAATTGTCGGGGATCTGATAGCTCGCCTTCAGACGCACGCGCATGCCCATCGGCGGCAGGTCGACGCTTTTGTTGCTCGATGCCCAGTGATTGGCCGGTTTCACATAGGCCTCGCGCGATTGCGACACGGTGAACCGGAGCGCATGCGGAATCGTGCCGGTCGAGGCCTCGTCGTAGCGCACCAGACCCGGAAAGATCGGCAGACCTGCCGCGTCCGCGCTCGTCCAGCCCGGTTTTGCCGTCGGCCGGACCTTGTTGGAATCGAGATGAAAGATCGCGCCCGCGTCGCATTTCCATTTCGCGCCGGCATCGAGTTCGAAGGCGCGATACATTTCGTAGAGGCGGTTGGAATCCTTGTCGATCACCAGCACATGCCGGTCGCCGCCGAATTTCTTGCCGTCGGGACGATAGCCTTCGATCGGCGCGTCGGTCGGCACGGGATACGGGCCCGGATCGCTCTCGTCGCGATAGGCGCCGATGTGAATCGGCACGGGCCCCTGCGAACTGTCGACCACGACATAGGGAATGCCGATGATCGCATGACCATAGGTGCCGCTGCCGAAATCGGGATGGAGCCCGGTCGACACGCCAATCGAGGCGATGAGATTGTCGGAGTTGGGATCGACTGGTGCCTGCGAAATATCGGTGTTCCACGCATTGTTGGCCGGGAACGGCACCGCGCCATTGAGGCTGGCATCGATGCCCAGGCTGGCGCCCGCCATGTTTCCATATTGCCATGTGGCATGCGGCGCCTGACCTGCATGGCCAGGCGCACCAAGTGCTGCAACGGCCACAGAAGCGACGGCAAATCCAAGGCGCAATTTTTTCATGGTATATCTCCCGAATGCGCGCCGCTGCGCGCCCATAGTGTCGGCCCGCGCCATGCTGGAACACAAGGCGTGGAGGAAGGGTTGCGGCCCCTGCGCCGGATTTGAATCAAATGCCGCCCTCGACAATGATGACGCGCCATGCTGAAGCAGGGCGGAGGCAGGGGGACTCGCCATGGCGGGAGAAATGCTGGCGACCGCGCGCGCGCCGCTGTCGCGGACCGTGATCCTTGCCGGCACAATCGGCAACATTCTCGAATGGTACGATTTCGGACTCTACGGATTCTTCGCCCCCGTTTTCGCCACGGTGTTTTTCCCCGCGCATGATCGCATCGCCTCGCTGATCGGTGCCTATGGCGGCTTTGCCATCGGCTTCGCCATGCGTCCGATCGGTGCCATGGTGTTCGGGCATCTGGGCGACCGGAAAGGCCGCCGCTTCGTGCTGGTGTTTTCCGTCGTGATGATGGGTTGCGCGACAACAGCCACCGCGCTTCTGCCCACCTACGCGTCGGCCGGAATCGCTGCCCCCATCCTTCTCCTGCTCCTGCGGCTGTTCCAGGGATTCTCCGTAGGCGGAGAATTTACCGGCTCCGTCGCCTATCTGGTCGAGACCGCGCCACCGGGCCGGCGCGGCCAGGCGGGAAGTTTCGCCAATATCGGATCGACCGGCGGCGTGCTCCTGGCCGCAGCGGTCACGGCGGCGGCCACGACCTTCGCCACAGAGGCCGAACTCGCGACATGGGCGTGGCGGCTTCCGTTCCTGGTTGGCGGCGTCATCGCGACGACGGGCTATTTCCTGCGCGTCCATCTGCACGAGACAGGCTATGAACCTTTGCCCGACGCGCACGAGCAGCCCGCGCCGCTGAAGCAGGCCTTCGCCGAGGCGCCAGGCACGATCCTGCGCGCGGTTCTGTTCACTTCGGGCTATGGCATCGTGAATTACATCACGATGGTTTTCCTGCCGACCTATGCGAGCGAATTCGCCGGCATTGCCGAAAGCCGCGCGCTGCAGATCAACACGGCGGCACAGGCGCTGGCACTCCTCATCGTGCCTCTGTCGGGCTGGCTGGCGGACAATGCGTTCCGCCGCCGCAACATTCTGATCGCAGCGTTCCTTGGCGAACTGGCTTTCGCCTGGGCGGCGTTTGCCCTGACGGGTGCGCATGGCTTGGCCGGTTTGTGGATCGCGCAGCTGATGTTCGGCGCACTTCTCGCGCTCATCATGGGAACGGAGCCCGCGATGCTGTCGGAACAATTCGCGAGCCGCTACCGGCTGAGCGGCTATTCGCTCTCGTTCAATATCGGGCTGGGTCTGGCGGGCGGCACGTCACCGATGATCGCGACCGCACTGATCGGCGCGACGGGGAGCGCGCTGGCTCCGGCATGGTATCTGATGTTCGCGGCCGGGCTCGCCGCTTTTGCCATCTTCCTGATGCCCGACCGCAGCCGGGCGCCGCTTCCGTAAGCAGCCACCCGGATCGGGTATCTACCGTCCCTTGCCGCCGACCGCTTCACGCCGGGATTCGAAGTCGACATTTTCCGGCAGAAGAGCTTCGCGCTCGCCTGTGCTTTTCTGCTCCAGGAATCGCTGCAACACGGCGATCTGTGCCGGCAGGGGTTCGCCGGTCACTTCCGGCTGTGTCTCGATTCGGGCCACCAGAGGATGCGGCCAAGACCGGGACTGCCGCACCGGCAGCAGCTCCGTCCAGCGCGCCCGGCGCTCGGCTATGCGGGCCTGCTGTTCCTGTTCGCGCCACATCCAGACGAACTCAATATACAATTTGTCGCCAAGCATCTCGTGCATGTCGGACAAGGTAGGCAAAAATGTCAGCTTCATGACCCCGCTCCGTCGGCGGATCCTCTCCGCAGTGTCCCGCCTTGCAATGGGCCTGCCAAAGAGCCGCGCGTGTCGTACTTCCGCTTAACGCATGGACGCGCATTGAGTCGCACTGGCGTTATTTCGTCATGAACAGTGTGTTGCGGCAATACGACACCCGATTTCACTCTCAGAAAAATTGTTACGGATCGCAGCCGTTCAAGGCGGCGTTTGCCTCATGGCAGCCACGCACCAGGCGGGGAACGGCGCGTTTTGTGAAATATCGCCTGCCTGCTGCGCCACTCCGCCGCATGCGCTACGGATCGGCCAGGCGGGGGATCGACGTTTGCCTAGGCGTTTCGCGGCACGTTGTACTCGGCCGGAAACGTCGCCCGGAACGCAGGCCGCGCCTCGCAGCGCGCGGACAGGGCATCGAGCGCCGGATAGCGGCCTGGCGGCATCATTTCGCCATCGACCAGCTTGACGTAACCGACCATGCAGGCCGTCGTGATCTGCACCTGACCGAGCGGGGCATCGTCGGACCACTTCTCATTCTCAAGTGCCGCAATGCCGCCGACACCCTGTTCGCGGCAGCGTGCGATCCATTCCGGCCAGCGACAGGCCGACGGACGGATCAGACGTTCATAGGTGGCCGCGCCGATCTTCTCGATCGCGCCGCAGGCGAGCGACACAAGCCGCAACGCGTCGCGGCGCGCCACGCCATGTGCCGGCAACAGCGCGCGCCCAGGGCCCGCGGTTTCGTCGAGCCAGTCGAGGATCGCGCCGGATTCGATCAGCACCGTTCCATCGTCCAGCGCCAGCGCCGGGATGCGGCCCAGCGGATTGAGGGATTTGATTCCGGCGAAATCGCCGAACACCGAACGCGTGTCATGCCCATAGGCATAGCCAAGTTCGCGCAACGCAATCGCGACGCGGCGCACGAAAGGCGAATCATACTGCCCAATCAGGATCATCGATTGCGTCTCCGTCGCGCCTGCTGCCAAATCCGAGCATACACAATCGGTCGCGGGATAAAGAGGCATCCTGCTAAAGTGTGCGGCCATGACAAGATTCGACACCATCGTGCTGGGTCTCGGCGCACTCGGCAGTGCCACGCTGCAGGAGCTGTCGCGGCGCGGTCAGCGCGTGCTCGGGATCGACCGTTTCGACCCGCCCCATCGCATGGGGTCGTCGCATGGCGGCACGCGGATTACGCGGGTGGCGATCGGCGAAGGCGAGCATCTGGCGCCGCTGGCGGCGCGCTCGCACATCCTCTGGCGCGAGATCGAGGCCGCGACCGGCACGGAGTTGATGACCCTGAACGGGCTGCTGGTCATCTCGAGCCCGGCCAAAACCTCGTTCACCCATGTCGAAGATTTCTTTGCCAACACGCTGGCCGCGGCGGAACGATTTGGCGTGCCCCATGAATTGCTCGACACGGGTGCGCTCCGCGCGCGCTTTCCGCAATTCCGGGTGAGCGATGCGGAAGTGGGATACTTCGAACCCGCCGCCGGCTTCCTCCGCCCGGAGGCCTGCGTCGCGGCGCAGCTTTCGCTCGCGCGCAAACAGGGCGCGATCCTGCGCACGGGCGAGACGGCAACGCACTTCGCGTCCTCGCCGCATGAGGTGGAAGTCACGACGGACAAAGGGACCTATGTTGCCGACCGGTTGATCCTCACAGCCGGGCCGTGGCTTCCCGAGCTTCTTGGGCCGCCCTTTGCGAAACTGTTTCGGATCATCCGGCAGGTGCAATTCTGGTTTGCCCCTGCGGCAGACGCGGCCGCATTCGGGCCCGCGGATTTTCCAACATTCATCTGGGAGCTGAGCGGACGCAGCCAGGCGATCTATGGCTTTCCCGCGCTCGATTCCGACGGGGTGAAAGTCGCCTCGGAACAATATCACACCACGACATCGCCTGCGGCCGTGTCACGCGACGTCGAGGCACAGGAAGCGGTCTCCATGCATCGCGACTATGTCGAAGCATTCCTGCCGGATGTCAGCGCCGCGTGCCGGCGGGCGGAAGCCTGTCTCTACACGGTCACGCCGGATTTCGGCTTCGTCGTCGACCGCCATCCCGACAGCGAACGGGTGATGGTCGCGTCCTGCTGTTCCGGGCATGGCTTCAAACATTCCGCAGCTCTTGGCGAAGCGCTGGCCGAGCTGGCGACGCAAGGCCGGAGCGACCTGGACCTCGCACCGTTCGCGCTGGCGCGATTTCACAGAAGCTGACAAGAGCACTTCGGGCAAACGCATGCGTCTTCTCGCGCGATGTTGAACCGCAAAGACGCAGAGGCGCCAAGGAGGAAAAGGTTTCATTGCTTACTGCGGAATCGCTGTAAACCATGCCCCTTTTGCGTCTTGGCGTCTTGGCGTTTCAAGGAGCGTCGACGCTGGCTTCGACCCCGAATTTGATTGTCAATTTCTACGATGAAGGCTTCTGCGCAAGGTCGGACAAGGTGCGGGCGGCGCCGACGAATTCCGACGGCATCATCACGATCGTCATCGTGTTCTGCTCGGCGCCCACTTCGGTCAGCATCTGCATGCGGCGAAGTTCGAGCGAAGCGGGCGTCTTCATGATCTCGTCGGCGGCCTCGCGCAATTTGCGCGCGGCTTCGAGTTCCGCCTCGGCCTTGATGATGCGGGCGCGCTTTTCGCGCAGCGCCTCGGCCTCCTGGGCCATGGCACGTTGCATCGAAGCGGGGATTTCGACATTGCGCATTTCGACGTTTTGAATTTCGACACCCCAGGGTTCGGTCACCTGGTCGGCGCGGTCCTTGAGCGCGATGCTGAGCTTTTCGCGTTCCTTCAGCACGTCGTCCAGCGTATATTGGCCGATGCCATTGCGCAGCGTGGTGAGCGCGACCTGCACGACGGCGGCGCGGAAATTCTGCACCTCGATGATCGCACGATCGGGCCGCACGACGCGGTACCAGATCACGGCGTTGACATGGATCGGCACATTGTCTTTCGTCATCGTCTCCTGCTGTTCGACGCTGTCGGTCAGGACGCGCATGTCGACC
This sequence comes from Rhizomicrobium sp., assembly GCA_036490345.1. Taxonomy (GTDB): domain Bacteria; phylum Pseudomonadota; class Alphaproteobacteria; order Micropepsales; family Micropepsaceae; genus Rhizomicrobium. The sequence continues at coordinate 43,323 of DASXEA010000017.1, forward strand.
CTGATGGCGTTCTCGATGCCGAGCGGGATGATCCAGTAAAGGCCCGGCCCGCGCATGCCGGTGTAGCGGCCGAAGCGGAACACCACGCCGCGTTCATATTGCGCGGCGATACGAAAGCCCGAAACCAGCAGGACAAAAGCCAGCACGGCAGCAACGATGATCCATTCCATGGCACCCTCGGCGAACGAAATCGTCGCAGGGTAGCGTAGGGATGCTAACGCAAGCTTATATTCGGGTGCCGCCATCCCATGGAGAGACCGATGCTCGAACTGCATTACTGGCCGACGCCCAATGGCAAGAAGGTCACCATCCTGCTCGAAGAAAGCGGCCTGCCCTACACCATCAAGCCCATGAATATCGGCCGCGGCGACCAGTTCCAGCCCGACATGCTGAAAATCTCGCCCAACAATCGCATGCCGGCGCTGGTCGACACCGAGCCCAAGGGCGGCGGCGAACCTGTCGCGCTGTTCGAGTCGGGGGCGATCATGATGTACATCGCGGAAAAGGCCGGACGCTTCTGGCCACACGACATGCGCGGCCGATACGACGTGATCCAGTGGGCCATGTGGCAGATGGCCAATCAGGGCCCGAAGATGGGCGAACAGGGTCACTTCCAGCGCGCGGCGCAAAGCGGCAAGTTCGGCGACCAGGCCTATGCCGTACGCCGCTTCAACGACGAAGTGCACCGTCTCTATGGCGTGCTCAATCTCGGCCTGCATCGCAAGCAATGGCTCGCCGCCGGCGAATACACGATCGCCGACATGATCTGCTATCCTTGGGCCGCGATCTGGAAGGCCCGCGACATCGATCTCGGCGAGTTCCCCAACGTCAAACGCTGGCTGGACGAAATCGGCGAAAGGCCCGCCGTGAAGAAAGGCATGGCGGTCGGCGCCGATCTCTCCGAGGACCAGTCCCGTCTTTCCGACGAGGAGAAAGGCCGCCGCATGAAGCTCCTCACCAATCAGCGTGCGACGCCCATCCCGAAGGAATGGGGCGCGGCGGAGTGACCGCTCACTCCATCTCCGGGTAAGGCCCCTTGCCGTCTTCGGCAATGAAGCGATCGATGCGGGCGGTGAGGACGGGGAGCGGCACGGAGCCGAGTTCGAGCACCGCATCGTGAAAGGCGCGGATGTTGAATTTCGGGCCGAGCGCCTTCTCCGCTTTTTCGCGCGCCTTCAGGATCGCCATCTCGCCCAGATAATAGGAGAGCGCCTGACCGGGCCATGAGATATAGCGATCGACTTCGGTTTCGATTTCGTGCTGCGGCAGGGCGGTGTTGTCGCTGAGATACTGGATCGCCTGCTCGCGCGACCAGCCCTGTGCGTGCACGCCGGTATCCACCACCAGCCTGCATGCGCGCCAGATCTGATAGCCCCACATGCCGAATGTGTCATAGGGCGTTTCATACATCCCCATTTCCAGTCCGAGCCGTTCGGAATACAGCGCCCAGCCTTCGCCGTAAGCCGAAATGTAGGTGTTGCGGCGGAAATCCGGCAGGTCCTTGCGTTCGGCGGCGAGCGGCATCTGAAAGGCATGGCCCGGCGCGGATTCGTGCAGCGTCAGCGCCGTCAGATTGTAGAGCGGACGCGACGGCAGATCGTAGGTGTTGAGGAGATAGACGCCCGGCCCGCCGCGGCCAGCAGTGTAATACGGCGCCATGTCGGCCGGCACCGGTTTGATGGCGAAACGCGCCCGCGGCAGCATGCCGAAATATTGCGACGCCTTGCCGTCGAATTTCTTGGCGATGAACGCAGCATGCATCAGAAGGTCTTCGGGCGTCTTCACATAGAATTTCGGATTGCTGCGCAGATCGGCGAGAAAGGCCTTGAAGTCGCCCTTGAAGCCGGTCGCGCGCATCGCGGCCACCATCTCGTCATGGATATGCGCCACTTCGCTGAGGCCGATGGCGTGAATGGCGGCGGGGTCGAGATCGAGCGTGGTGAATTCGCGGATCTTCGAGCGGTAATACGCCTTGCCGTCCGGCAGCGCTTCGGCGGCCAGCGTCGTGCGCGCACCGGGAATATAGACATCGCGTACGTAATGCAGCACGTCGGCATAGGCCGGACGGATTTTCTCCGCGATCTCTTTCAGTGCGGCCGCGCGCAGGCTCTGCCATTCCGCATCGGGGACGTAAGCGGGCCTGGTCTTGAAGGGCTCGAAGAAGATGCTGGACTCGCCTTCGGCATTGGCGAGCGTGGCAATGGCCGCATCGCGGCCGGCAAGCGTGACTTTCGGCGGCGTGAAGCCGCGCGCGAGGCCCGCTTTCATCTCACCGGTTTCTTCGCGCAGGAAGCGCGGCACGTCACCCAGCCAGACGATGTAATTGCGATAATCCTGCAGGCTGCGGAAATTGCGCCGCGGCGTTTCGCCGATATCGCTCCAGAAAGCGCTGTCGGAATTGGCCGGCATTTCGAATTCGCGGAAATGCTGGGCGGCGATCAGCGCTTCGAGCTGCGGCTTGTAGACATCGTAGTCGACCTGCACGGTGGGCGAGAGTTCGGCGCGCGGAATGGCGTTGACGTCCGCCAGCACGCCTTCCCAGTGATGCTGCCGCGCTTCTTCGGACGCGGCATCGGCCTTCGGCAGATGATCGGGCAACGGTTTGGTGTCGTCGGGATCGTCGAGCCCCGGAAACTCGCCGGCGCGCCACGCCCATTCCTTTGTGTAGATGGCCTTGAACCGCGCATCCGCATTCGTCTGCGCCGCGGACGTACCGGCCTGCATGACTATCGCCATCGCCACAGCGCCCAATCCTCCAAGCAATGCCCTCATGTCGACACCTTCGCCGGTTGCTTCTGTATTCCTGCAATTTGGGAAAATCTCACCATGGCTGGCCGGGTCAAGCCCGGCCATGGTGAGGGGGAGCAATATTCACCCCATGCCTGAAACGGATTTGGGCGTGATCTCATACATCACCCGTTCCTCGCCCGGCTGGCGGAAGGGATATTTGTCCTGGCCAAGATATTTCCTGGCGAGCGAATCGATATGCGCGTCGGCGCCGTCGGTCGTTTCGTGCGTGACGGTGCCGCGCAGCTGCATGTAGCGATAGGCATTGTCGGGATCGAGGATCGAGAGCGCCACCGAGGCGCCTTCTTTCATGTTCTTCGCCTTCACGCGGCCCTTGGCGGTGTTGACGCGCATCTTGCCGTCTTTCCAGTCGAACCACACCGGCGTCACCTGCGGCGTGCCGTCCGGCATCAGCGTGGCGAGATGGGCAAAGGCCTTCTTGTGATCGAGCAGGTCGCGATATTTCTCGACATCGACGGTCATGGATCGGTTCCTTGTTGGGGCGCAGCCATTCAACCCGCTCGGCCGGGCCTCGCGCAAGACATGCCCCCGATGAACACGGAGAATATCAGGGAGATTTTTCTGTTTCGCGCGCGCCGCGCGTCGAAAGCCCTGCAATTTCGCGGTGTTTCTGCGTCACCCTGCACCGGGAACAGGGAATAACAGGGAGTTATCAGGGAGTTTTCGATTTCGTTCGCGCCCTGTCCCATTTCTCATTCGCCATTCTGCACGTCGTGGAACCGTTTGGCCCAGCGGATGGCGATATCTTCATTCTCGGCGCGGAGCTGATTGACCTCGTCGCGCAATTCGCGGCGTTCGCGGATCCAGGTCTTGCGATCCATCTCCTCCGCCGCCTGCGCTTCGCGCCGCGCGAGCTCGCGAAACAGCGTCTGCAGCAATCGCGGATCGCCGCCGGCAATTTTGTCGACCACGCCGCGCGCCATGGCCTCGCCGCGGCTGACAGAGCGCCGCCGGCCTTCCACCTTGATCGTGACCCGTTCGGCCAGCGTGGAGCACAGAAGGTCGGTGACATTGGGCACCCGTGGCGGCCGGCCCCTGGGATTGCCCGATTTGCCCTTCCGGAACCGCGTCTTCCTCGGCGGCCGCTTGTGGCCGATTTCCTCGTCCTGTTCTGTTGCCGTTTCTGTTGCCATTTCTGGCGCCGTCCCGTCCATCATGCCGAAACTCCTTGAGGGTCTGGCATGGCAATATAAGACCATTTTGGTCACATTGCAACCCATAACAGGTTAAAACAGCTTGGCATCCGGTCTTCCTTGTGTAGCCTAATGTGTGGAGAGACACACATGGCAACAAATCTCGATCTTGATCCGGCCCTCATTGAAAGCGCTCTGGCGGTCAGCGGCGAGCGGACGAAGAAGGCGGCCGTCGCCATGGCGCTGGAGGAATTCGTGGCGCGGCGGAAGCAGCGGCGGATCGTGGCGCTTATGGGCACGCTCGAATGGGACGAGAGCGTCGACTTTAAGAAGGAGCGAAGCCGCGCCGGATCGAAGCGCCGCTCGCGGTGGCGCCGCGCTTCGTGTTGCCTTCCGTCCTCCAAACAACGTCGGCATCCGGGATGTTATTTCGTGGCTCAATACCCAGCCTGTCGTTTCCCCTGTCAACGCTTCGATGCCCGTCCCGCAACCCGCACCGCCTGACTCGGGGCCAGTGTGGTTCGCTATTACTTCACTGCACGGGACTCTCACCCGCCATTCCTTGCCGCTCTCCCGGCGCACTCAGAGTGGGATCTGTCGCAGCAGTTGGATTTGGCGGGTATCGCGTGCGGCGGCCGGCATGGGGCCGGGCGGAAATGGTGCGGCACGGCGCCTGGCGGCCTCTTCGATCTCCGCCGTCGCCAGCGTCGCCAGCAGATGCACGTGGTTCGTCATGAGCACACAGGCATGGATACTGAGCCCGCTCTCGCCGGCAGTCTCAGCCTGGTGAGACGACTTCTGTACCGGGGAGCGACTTGGGAAAATAGATGAACTCGAAATCAATTTATCTCTTTTGTATCTGGTCGGTTCTGATCACCGGCGCGTACGAGGCAATGTACATGACAACGCGCTGGCTGTAGATGAACGAACAAGATTTTCGTTCCGCAGCATCCGCGCCTGTGTGTCCGATGAGCAAGAGAACGACCACAAAAATCGAGACTCTCAACATCACTGCGTCAGATAAATGCCAACGATATGGGCATCCCGCTGAGCGACAAGGATGACGAGATCGCCACCGATTTCACCGGTTCCTGTCTTCGTTGCGACTTGCCAGACTCCGTCTTTAAGCGTCGCTTCCATGCTCGATTTCCACGCTTCTTCGGTGCCGATATGGCCAACCAATTCAGGATGCATCGATAGCCACACTGCGTGTGCAATCGTGATCGCAGCCTTCTGATCTCGAACGACTCCGGCGACTGGCGGTTGCCAACTAGCCTGCGGTGCAGGTCCGGCGATACAGCCTGTAGCAGCCAAAAGAGGAAGCAGGGCCAGTGCTGAGACGAGCATCATCCTTTGCATTTTGCGTTCTTCCTCCACCCCACTCTATGGCCCTGGAGAAGATCAGGGCCAGAGTGAGATCTGTCACGGCAGGCGGATTTGGCGGGGATCGCGCAGGGCGGCCGGCCTGGGTCCCGGCGGAAGTGGTGCGGCACGGCGCCTTGTGGCCTCTTCGATCTCCTGGCGGAAACGCGCGCCTCCCATCGCCCAGCCGCCGTTGGTGGCCGCGCGCAGTGCCTCGACGAACGCCGGATCGAGCCGTTCCCTGATCAGGGCACGCCAGGCAGATTGCCGTTCGTCCAGCGAGCGGCCGAGCCGGCGAAACGCATTGTGGAACTGCGCGAGCGGATCCTCCCGTCCTTCGGCGTGGGCCCGATAGCTCGACCAGCGATGGTTCCTGGGGTGGGCCACCAGGCGGGCACGCACGGGGTTGAGCTCGATATAGAGACAGCAGGAGACGAAGTACTCTTCGGAATCGATCGGACAAGCGCGATAGCGCCCTTCCCAGAGCGTGCCGCTGCGCCGGTAGCGCAGGTTGATATGGCGCACGTAGCGCCGCCCGAGCGACTGCATCGTTGCGGGCAGACTTCCCGCCGTCGCCGGCGTCGCCAGCAGATGCACGTGGTTGGTCATGAGCACATAGGCATGGATCTTGAGCCCGTTCCTGCCCGCAGCCTCCGCCAGCCAGTCGCGGTAACGCACATGGTCGTCGTCGCTGAAGAAGATCGCTTTGCGGTCGTTGCCCCGCTGGATCACATGCAAGGCCTGGCCTTCAACGAAATACCGTCCGAGCCGCGCCATGCCACCCCCAAATCCGCAGCGACACTACACGATGTCCGCGCCAGTTTCCACTCCGACCCCGAACTCATCTGTTGGCTGTTCAACTTGAAAATCGTACCACATCCCGAGCGCTTTTTATAATAATAACAATTGGTACCGCCACCACCTTCCACTGTACTCCCATATATCGTGCCCGATCCGTCCATAACAATTCCAGTCGGAAAAGCGCCGTCCTCCTCACCGCCCTTGAACGAATACAATATCGTTTCCGTGCCATTGGGGGCCAGCTCGAACACCACCCCACAGCCCTCGGTCTCCAATGTCTTGCCCTGTTTGCAGTGTACCGTACCGCCGCCCCCTGTTGACCCGTATAAATTGCCCGCGCCATCGATACCCAAACTGCCTCCTGGATATGCGCCATCTGTGCTACCACCAAAGGCATAAAGTACATTTTCCGTGCCATCTTGCGTGAGCTGGAAAACGACACCACAACCGTCGCCGGCACAACCGCTATTCCCGCCCAGCTGGGTCTCGCCATATAAATTTCCGCTGTCGTCCGCAATCAGCGTATCCGGTAGGCCTCCGTCACCCAGACCGCTGAAAGCATGAAGCACAGTCTCCGTACCATCCGGTGCGATCTTGAACAAAGTGCCGCAACCATAAGTCATTTCGGGGCAGCCAGTGCCTCCGCCATATAAAGTTTCACCGTAGAGATTTCCATCTTTTCCCATCAGCAAGCCACCTGGAAGCATTCCATCCGCACAGTTTGACTGACTACAGAATGAATAGAGGACAGTTTCAGTACCATCCGGGCTCAATTTAAAAACAGTGCCGCAGCCACCAGGGCTACAGACACTCGTGTTTCCGCCTGCGTACGTTGTGCCGTAGAAGTTTCCATCCGCGCCCAGAATTAGCGAAACGGGTAGAGAACCGTCCTTGCAATTCCGGCGGCTGCAAAATGCATAGATTACAGTTTCCTTGCCCTTTAGTGTCAGACGAAATACGGTGCCGGCATTCCTATTTTTTCCTCCGTAGCCGGTAGCGCCATAGAATATCCCGGGACTGGTTTCAATTAAGCCTCCGGGATTGGCTCCATCCTTGCAATCAGTTTCGCTGCAAAATTGATGCAGGATCGTCTGTGTGCCATTCGGAGCAATGAGATAGGCGGCACCACATCCCCCGGCACACTGTGTGTTGGCACCATAGGCAGCCGTACCGACGAGATTGCCTGCCCCGTCTATGATGGGTGGACCAGGGTATGTCCCACTAGCGCAATTTCCTGCATTGCAAAAGGAATAGAGTACGGTGTCCGAATTACCTGCTGCGGTACTTCGAACAGGCGTTGAAATGCTCGTTACAACAACAAGCGCTATAAACAGGCAACGCCACGCAATGGCATCAACACGCATCCCGGCCTCCCCAGACATTTGCAAGATACTAGGCGTGTCTGCCCCCGATGGCCATCAGGATTTGTCCTCTGTCCTGGACTGCTCCTGTGCCTCCATTCCACGAATCGAGTCATTGCCTCGCACCCTATGGCGATGGGGTGTTAGCTTGGCGAAGTTATGCACACAGTTGGGCAACCCCCGCTGACGCCCCGAACTTATTGTGCTTCGCTGCGCGCTGGCGGAAACGCAGCGCAAGGCTGCCACGGTCGGCAGATTGTCGCCTTTGGAGGGTTGCCGGATCGGGCGGATCGATGGGAGACTCGTCGCGGAACGGGTTGGCGCAGCCGTTTTTCGCAACGCATTTCAGCGGACATGATCGAGGCGCGCCGGACAGGGGGCATGCGTGCATCGCCATAGTCTTGCGATCGTTCTTCTCGCGCTCTCGAGTGCCGCGCAGGCGGCGCCCGCGGAGGATATTGGCCATTGGGACGGCGTGATGGTTGCGCATGGCGCAGCACTTCCCGTCGCGTTCGATTTCTCGGCCGGCGCAAAAGAGTCTCTCGCAGGCCGCTTCACCTCGCTCGGCCAGGCGGCGATGGATTATCCGCTCGACTCCGTGCGCGACGACGGCAAGGGAATATCCTTCGTGCTCGGCGGCGGGATCACTTTCACCGGCGCGCGCCAGGGCGATGCGATCGCGGGACATTTCACGAGCGAAGATGTCTCCGGCACGTTTCGCCTGCATCGCGCACCGCTGCCCGCTTTGCCCTATGCGACGGAAGATGTGTCATTCCGCAATGGCGCGGTGACGCTCAAGGGCACGCTGTGCCTGCCGCGCGGCGCGGGGCGGCATCCGGCCGTCATTCTGCTCCATGGCAGCGGCCCGGAAACGCGCTGGGGCACGAGCCGCTATATCGCCGACCGTTTCGCGCGCGCCGGCATTGCGGCGCTGATCTTCGACAAGCGCGGCTCGGGCGAATCCGGCGGCGACTGGCGGAGCGTGGGCTTCGACGATCTGGCGCGCGATGCGCTGGCAGGCGTGGCGATGCTGGCCGCGCGGCCGGAGATCGATCCCGCGCGTATCGGCCTGCACGGCCACAGCCAGGGGGGCGCCATCACACCGCTGGCCGCCACGCTCGCGCCGGGAAAAATCGCCTTCCTCATCGCCGAAGACAGTTTCGCCGGCACGCAACACGACCAGGATCTCTATCGCGTGGGCAACGCCATCGACGAATTGCATCTGGCGCCGGACGAGAAGGCGCGGGCGATGCATGTCTACACGCTGTTCGTCGATGCGGCACGCGGCGCCGTGCCGATGGCAGCGTTCGAAAAGGCCGCCGCGCCGTATCGCAAGACCAAGTGGTATGACTGGATGGGCATTCCGCCGGACGACAGCTGGATCTGGCCATGGGCGCGCAAGACGGGGAATTTCGACACGCTGCCCCTGTGGCGACAGGTGCATGCGCCCGTGCTGCTTGTCTATGGCGAGAAGGATGCGCTGGTGCCGGTCGATTCGAGCATTGCGGAGATCGGCGCGGCCCTCGACACCGCGCACACGCCCTACGCCGCGCTCATCGTGCCCGGCGCGCAGCACAATCTCACCATCCAGCCAGAGCCCGGAAACCATTTCTTCTGGTGGCACCAGGCCCCCGGCCTCATCGACACCGTGGTCGCCTGGGCTGCGATGCAGACACGGCGGTGATCTTTCACCAAGGCCGCGCCTGACCGGCCAGACAGATGCAGACTCTAAGAGGCGACGATGGCCTCCCCCCGATCAGGCCGACGGCGGGCTGCCTGTCATGAGTGTCGGAGATGTCCGTTTCGAACACACCGACACCACCTTTCACCATGGCCGGCTCTCGGGCCGGCCATGGTGAGGGATAAAGTACGAGCTCGGAAGACTGTGCCGAATGCAATCTGAACCGCGGCGCCGTTGCGGCACGATCGATTCCGCCCAACGCCGTTACGGTTTCAATTCATACACCGTGCCGAAGATCGACTGGCCGCCGCCATCGGTGGTGCCGAGGGTGCCATCGCATCTGGCGAGCGCGTGGAAGCCGGATTTCCCGCCTTTCGTTGTCAGGCTGTAGGCGACGCCCTGTCCGCCCGTCCCGCCGTCAAAGGTCACGCCATAGATCGTGCCGGCGCCGTCGATGGCGAGCGCCCATTCGGGCCGATGCCGTCGGAACAGATAGGGTCAGGGTGGGCAGATGCCGCAAGTCCTTGCAATTCATCACCGCATGTTACAGTATTGGCGAATGGGTCATACACTAACAATTCGTCTGACGAGCGAACTCGCGCGGTGGCTGGCGGATACAGCCAGGCGCTCCGGCATGCCACAAGGAGAAATTGTCCGCGTCCAATTGGAGCGCGCCCGCTCCGAGAAAAAAAAACGCCCTTTCATGCAGCTTGCCGGCTGTGTTGACGGACCGGTTGATCTTTCGACCCGCAAAGGCTTTTCGAAGGGATGAGAGGAATCGCCGATACGGGCCTGCTTGTCGGTTTTGCCAATCGCAACGACCGTTTCCACAACTGGGCCGTCAGCATAGCCGAACAGGTTTCCACCCCGCTGCTGACCTGTGAAGCGGTTCTGGCCGAAACGGCCTTTCATCTTCGAAGCTGCACCATCGTCTTTGAAATGCTGGCGACCGGCCTGGTTGCCCTCGCTTTCGATTGTGCGGGCAATTTGCCCCTGCTTGAAGCGCTCGCAAAGCGTTACGCCGATCGGAACCCGGACCTCGCCGATCTATGTCTTGTCCGTATGAGCGAACTGCATCCCAAATTTCCGGTCATCACCGTCGACCGCGAGGATTTTCGAATCTACCGTCGCAACAAACGCGAGACGATCCCTCTCATCTGCCCGCCATAGCCGCCACTCCTGGTGCGGCGCCAGCTGCGTCACCGGCTGTGTCGTCGACCGTCCCAATGGCGCACGAACGCCAGGGTCGCTTGTGCCACGCGCTCGCAATCTGCGGCCGTTTTCATCAGCGTGTCGGCGATGGCAACGGGAATGTCGAAGGTACTGGCGAGTTCGGTGTCGCGCGAATCCAGCAGGAAACCGTCGATCAGGCCTTTGTAATGTTGGGCGATGGTGTGCGCGCTGACGGGCACGCCCAGTTCACCCATGATCTTGGCGGTTGGTCCTTTGACAGCCTGTCCGCCCAGGATGGGCGTGACGGCGATGCGCGGCACGTTCGCAGTTTCGAGGGCGCGTCGCAGTTCGGGGATCGCGAGCAGCGGATCGACGCTCAGCCAGGGATTGGACGGCGCGATCAGGATGGCCTCCAGCGCTGGCGACGCGAGAGCCGTGCGCGCACCGTCGGAGAGACGCGCAATATCGGCGCCGTCGAAGCGGAGGCCTTGCACCGCGGGTGTGCAGCGTTGCCGCACGAAATAATCCTGAAAGGCGAGTTCGCCATCCGGGGTCAGCACGCGAGTCTCGACCGCGTCGTCGCTCATCGGAAGAATCTGCGCTGCGATCCCGAAGCTCTTCGCAAATCCGCCCACGATCGCGCTCAGCGTGTCGCCCTGCGCCAGGCGCCGTGTGCGTTCGACATGCAGCGCCAGGTCGCGATCGCCCAGGCGGAACCAGGTTTCACCGCCGACCGATTCCAGCGCCGCCATGAAGTTCCATGTCTCGTCGCTGCGGCCCCAGCCCTGCCCGGGATGTGCGAGTTCCGCCAGCGTGTAGAGGACCGTGTCGATATCCGGGGAGATGCGCAGGCCCAGATGGGTGAAATCGTCGCCCGTGTTGACGATCGCTGCCAGCGCATGGGGCGGCAGCGCGCGATAAAGGCCGCGCACCAGCTTGGCGCCGCCCACGCCACCCGACAAAACCACGATGCGCGGCCAATCCATCGTTAAACCCTTGCAAGCCTGTGGTTGATCTTGTCACAAATTCCGCACAGCATGGGCGCTCAGCCATCCGAAGGAACGTCGCCCATGACCATTACGATCGGACTCTCCATGCCGCCGCAACATGGCGACATGCCCCAAATGCGCAAGACCTGGGAAGAAGCCGACGCGCTGGGCGTCGACCGTATCTACACCTTCGACCACTTCTTCACCCTGGTGATGAACAATCCCAATCCGACATTCGAGGAAACGCACGGCAAAAGCTTCGAGGCGACCAGCATCCAGGCCGCCATGGCGGTCACCACCACGCGCGCCGAAGTCTCCTGCCTCGTGCATTGCACGGCCTATCGCAACCCCAATCTGCTGGCCGACATCGCCCGCACCATCGATCATCTCTCCGGCGGGCGATTCGTGCTCGGCATCGGCTCGGGCTGGTTCCAGCTCGATTTCGACGAATATGGCTATGAGTTCGGCACGGTGGGAAGCCGGTTGAAGCGGCTGGAAAGTGATCTCGACATCATCAAGGACCGCTGGAGCAAGCTCAATCCGAAGCCATTACGGCGCATCCCCATCCTGATCGGCGGCGGCGGCGAGAAGATGACGCTGCGGATCGCGGCCAAGCATGCCGATGCGTGGCATTATTTCGGAGACGCCGAGTCGATGAAGCGCAAATCCGACATTCTCGACGAATGGTGCGCCAAGATCGGCCGCGATCCGAAGGAGATCGTTCGCTCCACTTCGGTCGCCGGCATGGCGCATCGTGCCGCGCTGGACCCCGAAGAGTTCATCAAGCTCGGCTTCACCGATTTCGTGGTCCATGCCATCGGGCCCAAATGGGACTTAGGCCCGTTGCGCGAAATCCTCGCCTGGCGGAAGAACCGGGCTGCGGCTTGAATACGTTTCCTCGCGGCGACGCGGAGACCGGGCGATGCTGAACCGCCAGGTCTCTGCTTGCCAAAGCAAACTCTTCCGCTGACTCGGGCCATCGCAATGTCCTGGAATGACCATCGCGCGCTCCTCGAACTTTCCACGGCGGAACTCTGCGCGCGGGCGCGGGCGTTGCGCGATGACGGGCATGGGGCGCGCGTCACCTATTCGCGCAAAGTGTTTATCCCGCTGACGCATTTGTGCCGCGATGTTTGCATCTATTGCACCTTCGCGAAACCACCCCGGCGCGGCGAGCGCTGCTATCTGACGCGCGATGAGGTGTTGGCCGTCGCGCGCGCCGGCGCCGGGGCCGGCTGCGCCGAAGCGCTGTTCACACTCGGCGACAAGCCGGAACTGCGATACGCCCGGGCCCGCGACGAACTCGCCGAACTCGGCCACGCCACGACGATCTCGTATCTGGCCGAGATGTGCGCGGCAGTGCTCTCGGAAACGGGCCTTCTGCCGCACGCCAACCCGGGCGTGATGAGCGCCGACGAGATTGCCCTGTTGCGCAAGGTCTCTGTATCGCAGGGCATCATGCTCGAAAGCGTGTCGGAGCGGCTGTGCGAACGCGGCGGCCCGCATTTCGGCTCGCCCGACAAGCATCCGGCCGTACGGCTTGAAACCATCCGCCTTGCGGGCGAAGCGCAGGTGCCATTCACCTCCGGCATCCTGATCGGCATCGGCGAGACGCGCCAGGAACGTCTGGACTCGCTCCTGGCGCTGAGTGATCTGCATGCCCGCTACGGCCACATCCAGGAAATCATCATCCAGAATTTCCGCGCCAAAGCCGATACGCGCATGGCGGGCGCCGCCGAGCCGGATCATGACGATCTGATGTGGACGATCGCGCTCGCACGGTGTGTGTTCGGTCCGGCAATGAACATCCAGGCGCCGCCCAATCTCAGCGCTGCCAATTTCGGCGCCCTTCTCGAAGCGGGGCTCAACGATTGGGGCGGCGTCTCACCGGTGACGCCCGACCACGTCAATCCCGAAGCGCCATGGCCGCAGCTCGATTGCCTTCGCCGCGAAACTGCCACCCATGGCAAGACGCTGGTCGAGCGCCTCGCGGCCTATCCGGCCTATGTGCAGGATCTCGCGCGCTGGCAGGATCCGGCGCTGCACAAGCACATCCTGCGCGCAAGCGATGCTGAAGGATTGGCGCGCACCGATACCTGGACGCCCGGCGCCCTTACGCCGCCGCAGCGGGAAGCTGTGTGGCACAGACCGGTTTCACCGGCCATCGCGCGCGCCATGGATCGCGCCTGCAACGGTGAAGGCCTGGATGAAGACGCGATCGTTGCCCTGTTCGCCGCGCGCGGACCGGATTTCGACGCCGTTTGCGCAAGTGCCGATGCGCTGCGCCAGGCGGTCAATGGCGACACGGTCAGCTACGTCGTCAATCGCAACATCAACTACACCAATGTCTGTACCTACAAATGCGGCTTCTGCGCCTTTTCCAAGGGCAAGACGAGCATCGATCTGCGGGGCGCGCCCTACGATCTGGCACTCGAAGAAGTCACGCGGCGCGTCCGCGAGGCCTGGGCGCGCGGTGGCCTCGAAGTCTGCATGCAGGGCGGCATCCATCCGGATTATACCGGCGAGACCTATCTCGAACTCTGCCGTACGGCGAAAGAAGCCGAGCCGCGGATCCATGTGCATGCCTTCTCGCCACTGGAAGTGATGCATGGCGCGGAAACGCTTGGCATTTCCATTCGCGATTTTCTTCTTCGGTTGAAGGATGCCGGTCTGGGCACGTTGCCCGGCACGGCGGCGGAAATTCTCGACGACGACATCCGCGCGATCATCTGCCCCGACAAATTGACGACGGCCGAGTGGTTGAACGTATTACGCACGGCGCATGAGATCGGCCTGCGCACCACCTCGACGATCATGTACGGCCACGTTGAAACGCCGCGTGCCTGGGCGCGGCATCTGCTGCGGCTGCGTGACCTGCAAAGCGAAACCGGCGGCGTCACCGAATTCGTGCCGCTGCCCTTCGTGCATATGGAATCGCCGATGTATCTGCGCGGCAAGGCGCGCAAGGGTCCCACCTTTCGCGAGGCCGTGCTGATGCATGCCGTCGCACGGCTGGCGCTCCATCCGCTCATTCCCAACATCCAGGCATCCTGGGTAAAGATGGGCCGCGACGGCGTGGCGCGTTGCCTCAATGCCGGCGCCAACGATCTGGGCGGCACGCTGATGAACGAAAGCATCTCGCGCGCCGCCGGAACGCAGCATGGCCAGGAATTCCCGCCAGCCGAGATGGACGCGCTGGTCCGCTCGATCGGCCGCACGCCGCGCCAGCGCACCACGCTCTACGCCGATGCGCCGGGCGGACAGGCGCAAAAATCCTACGATGCGTCCGAACTTTCGCCCGTCGTGCAGACGCCGCTGCGCACGCGTCACCGGGAACTGGCAGCGAACGCGTAGAATCGATTTGTTGCTGTCGCTTTGTAATTCCCTCTCCCGCAACTTCCTGGGGGCGAGGGAAAGATGCCGCCGGACATACGTGTTGGCGGGGCGCCATCCTATGTTCCCTCTCCCCCAACTTCCTGGGGGAGAGGGCCAGGGTGAGGGGGCGGTGACGCGGCTGTCGCATTGCAGGAATTGCACCTTCGGCGCCGCGGCGAGTCCCCCTCACCCTGGCCCTCTCCCCCGCTACACTGGGGCGAGGGAAAGATGCCGCCGGAAGTATGTTTGGGCACAATACGGTTGGGCAGAATGTCGAATTGGCACGGGAAGAGCGTGATCAGATGAGCACCACCAGGCGCGAACTCCGTCTCGTAGCGCTCGAAGGCGTGCCTCTGGTGCGGGCTGGCGACGATCTTGTGTCGCTCATTCTCACTTCGCTCGAGCATTCGCAACACGCTCTCGAGGAACACGATGTGCTTGTCATCGCGCAGAAGATCGTGTCGAAGGCCGAGGGCCGCATGGTGCGGCTGGCTGACGTCACGGCTTCGCCGCGCGCGTATGAGATCGCCGCCATTCTCGACAAGGATCCGCGCCTGGCCGAAGTGATCCTGGGCGAAACGCGCGAAATCCTGCGCATGCGCAGCGGCATCATTGTCGTGGAGGATGCGCGCGGTCTTGTGCTCGCCAATGCCGGGGTCGACGCGTCCAACGTCAACGACGATGGCAGCGACGCGCAGGTGCTGCTGCTGCCGGCGGACCCCGATGCGAGCGCGCGGCGCCTGCGTGACGGATTGCGCGCGCGCGCGGGCCGCGACGTGGCCGTGATCATCAATGACAGCATCGGCCGCGCCTGGCGCAACGGCACAATCGGCACGGCGATCGGCGTTGCGGGCCTTCCCGGCCTGCTCGACCTGCGCGGCACGGAGGACCTTTTCGGCCGCGTTCTGCGGACGACGGATCTCGGCCTTGCCGACGAGGTTGCCGCCGCGGCATCGCTTGTGATGGGTCAGGCGGGAGAAGGCACACCTTTAGTTCTGGCGCGGGGTGTTCCCTATGCGCGGCGTGACGGCGCGGCCGCGGAATTGCTGCGGGCGAAAGCGCTCGATTTCTTTCGCTGAGCGCCCATGACACTCTGCGTGATCGTTCCGGTGAAGCCGTTCGGATCGGCCAAGAGCAGGCTTTCGCCGGTGCTCGCGCCGGCCGCGCGGCGCGCACTGGCACAGGCACTCTTTGATCACACAATGGAAGCGCTCGCCGGCTTCTCTGCTCCGGCGCTTGTGATGGTCGTGAGCCGTTCGGCCGCCGCACTCCACGAGGCGGCGGCGCGAGGATTTGTCCCGCTGAAGGAATCCAGATCATCGGGACTGAATACCGCTCTTGCCCAGGCGGCGGCGCATGCCGGCGATCTCGGTGCTTCACGCATTCTGATTCTGCCGACGGACTTGCCCCTGCTCGGCCGCGACGATCTCGACGCGATGGCCGCCTGTGACTGCGCCATCGCGCCTGACCAGCACTTGGCAGGCACCAACGCGCTCGTCTGGCCGACGCGCATTGCGCCGCGATTTCATTTCGGCGCGAACAGTTTTGCGCGTCACCTGGCCTTTGCCCGCGCCATGGAGCTGGATCCTGAGGTCGTGCGCCGCCAGGGGCTGGCCTGCGATGTCGACCTGCCCGGCGATCTGTCTTTCGTCAGCCGAAACGTTTTCGCAGCAGCGGCAAAACCCGGTCGGCGTAGAGCGCCAGAAAGCGGTTCTGATCGGGGCCCGGGGCGTGGAAGACGAGATGATTGAATCCCATGTCGAGATAGGCCTTGAGCTTCTCGACATGTTCTTCGGCGTCGTCTGACACGATCCAGCGACTCGCGGTGCGTTCGGCGGGCAGCGCATCGGCAAGGCGTTCCATGTCGAGTGCGTCATGCACATTGTGTTTCTCGTCCTGCGACAGCGCCAGCGCGCCCCAGAAGCGCGTGTCTTCCAGGGCGCGATGCCGGTCGGTGTCGAACGAGACTTTCATTTCGATCATGCGATCGATGGAATCCGCAGCACGCGACGCCTTTTCGAGGCCGGCGGTCACGTTCGGCAACAGCGTTTCCCGGTAGAGATCGAAATTCTTGCCGCTGGTACAAATGAAGCCTTCCGCCTTCTCTCCGGCCATGCGCGCCATCAGGGGGCCGGCGCCGGCGATGTAGATCGGCACGCCACCCTCGGGGTGGTCATAGATCGTGGCGTTTGCCGTGCGATAAAACTGGCCTTCAAAACTGACGCGCTGCTCGCGCCAGAGGAGCTTGATGAGATCGACCGCCTCGCGGAAGCGCTGCGTGCGCTCTTTCTGCTCCGGCCATGCCATGGCGGTGGCGGGAATCTCGTTCATCGACTCGCCGGTGCCCATGCCGAGGATGACGCGACCGGGAAAGAGCAGACCAAGCGTGCCGAAAGCCTGGGCCACGATCGAGGGATGATAGCGGAAGGTGGGGGTAAGCACGCTCGTGCCCAGGAGCATGCGCGAGGTTCGCGCGCCAAGCGCGGCCAGCCAGGACAGCGAGAAGGGCGCGTGGCCGCCGGTGTGGCGCCAGGGCTGGAAATGATCGCTGACGAAAACCGAATCGAAGCCGAGTTCCTCGGCGAGCGTGGCGTAGCCCAGAAGTTCCCCCGGTCCAAACTGTTCGGCGGAAGCCTTGTAACCCAGTTTCAATGGCATGTGTCGCCCTCCCATGAGACCGCCAGCCTAAAGGAACTGCGGGCTCGCGGGAATGTTCCGGCACGGGCCTGATGCGCGAACTTCCGCGCCGGACTCTTGCCCGCACCCGCCGCGCCGCGCATGCTGGCGAAATTCGCCGGCAGCGAGCGCATATGGGACGTGTACGGAATATTTTGTTCATCATGGCCGACCAGCTGAGGGCGGATTACCTGTCCTGCTACGGCCACACGCGCCTTCAGACTCCGGCGCTCGACGGACTGGCGCGGCGCGCCGTGCGCTTTTCCCGCTCCTATGTGAACGCCACCATCTGCGGGCCGTCGCGCATGTGCTACTACACCGGCCGCAGCATGACCTCGCATGGCTCGACCTGGAACACCGTACCGCTGCGGGTGGGCGAGCCGACCCTGGGCGATCATTTGCGTGCACTGGGTCTGCGCACCGCACTGGTCGGCAAGACGCATGTGGCGGCCGATTGGGACGGGATGGGTCGGCTCGGCCTGTCACCTGTCTCGCGCGCAGGACTCTTTGCCCAGGAATGCGGCTTCGAGCCTTACGAACGCGACGATGGCCTGCATCCCGATGCGAGCGTCGATCCCGATCTTGCCTACAACACCTATCTGCGCGATCTGGGTTACGACGCTCCCAATCCGTGGCACAGCGCCGCCAATGCCGGCACGGATTCGCATGGCGAATTGCTGAGCGGCTGGTACATGCGCAATGCCATGGCGCAGGCAAGAGTAGCCGAGGAGCATTCCGAAACCGCCTATATGACCAACCGCGCGATGGATTTTCTGCGCGAAGCGGGCGACGAACCCTGGTGCCTGCATCTCTCCTACATCAAGCCGCACTGGCCCTATATCGCGCCCGCGCCGTATCACGCCATGTTTGGCGCCGACGACATCCTTCCCGCCAACCGTTCGCCGAAAGAACGCGAGAATCCGCACCCCGTCTACGCCGCCTATATGCGGCACACCGAAAGCGAAAGTTTCGCGCGCGAAGAGGTGCGCCGCGCGGTGATCCCCGTCTATATGGGCCTCATCCGCCAGATCGACGATCATCTCGCCCGGCTCTTTGCATTTGTCGAAGAGCGCGGCCTGATGGAAAATACCATGATCGTGTTCTGTTCCGATCACGGCGACTATCTGGGCGATCATTGGCTCGGCGAGAAGGAACTGTTTCACGAGGAATCGGTCCGCGCGCCACTCATCATCTACGATCCGTCACCCGAAGCGGATGCGCGAAGGGGCGTGGTCGATGAGCGGCTGGTCGAAGCCATCGATCTTGTGCCGACCTTCATCGAGGCCTGCGGCGGAAGCGTGCCGGATCACATCCTGGAAGGCCGCTCGCTGCTGCCGGCGCTACGCAGCGACGGCACCGTCGCCTTTCGCGATGTGGCCGTGTCGGAACTCGACTACGCCTTCCGCGCCGCGCGCGCCGAACTCGGCGTGGCGGCCGACAGGGCGCGCGCCTGGATGCTGCGCGGCGAACGCTGGAAATATATTTTCTACGAAGGGTTCCGGCCGCAACTGTTCGATCTGGTCAACGATCCCCAGGAACGCGAAGATCGCGGCGACGATCCGGACTCCGCTGCGATCCGCAGGGAACATTCCGACATGCTGTTCGAATGGCTGCGCCGCCGGCACACCCGCATCACCGTCACGAACAGCTACGTCACTACCCGCAAGCGCGCCAGCGGCATCATCATCGGAGAGTGGTAGGAAGCCGCCAAAATATTTCCGGGAGCGTCATGCCGGCGCCATCGCCAAACCCAATTGGTGGGCCACACCAAATAGTCTCCTGTCGCGCGTCCAGAGTTTCGCCGGGGGGCTCAGCTTGGCGGACGCGAGCAAATGGGTGTCGACGTAGCCAATTCCGCACCCTGCCAACGCATGATGATCGATAAAATGCAGGATTTCGGTATCCGTCGCGACGTTCACCCGCGACAATTGCAATAAGGCACTTAACACAGTCTCGCGCTGCCGCAGCTGCCCCAGAGCAAGTTCCCCTACGACAAACGGATGGATAAGCACCGAGCCGGAATCGAGTAGCGCAAAAAGCGTTTTATCACCGTTGCGCAGGTGATCGACCCAGATCGAGGTATCGACCAAGATCACCCGGGGTTGGACCGCCGCCGCGGCGGAGCCTTGAGGCGCGGTTCACTGCCTCCGAGCCGCGCCAAACGTCGCGCACTTTCCCGCTCGACAAGCGCCTTCAATGCCTCGCGAACGAGAGCGGATTTTTCCTTCAAGCCGGTAAAATCCTGGGCCTTCGCTACCAAATCATCATCGAGCGCAAGTGTCGTTCGCATGGCAACCTCAAAGCACGCTTTTATCATCAAATGATGCCAGATTCAATGCGGCGCGAATGGTCGGAAGCGGGCAATCGACACCGTATTTCCAGCCGACGCCTTACCCTTTCACCAAAACCGGCCCACGACTTGATCGGGGGCGCGACCATCCATTCGCCGCATGTGTGCAGTCATGGTTGGCCAGGCCCGGCCACGGCAAAAGTGCCCGTTCAGAATTTCTGGCCGAATTTGATGCCGATCATCCTTGGTACGTTTGGAACGATGTAGGGCTCGTTGCCGCAGATCTGTGTCGTGCATTCGGCATAGGTCGAAAGATCGGCGCGGGTGTCGAAGGCGTTTTCGATGAACAGTTCCGCGTGCCAGGAATCGTTCTCTATACCGAGCGTGAAATCCACAGTGTTGAAACCGGGCTGCTTCCCGAGTGCTGCGCGAATGGGATACTCGACGCCGGTGACCGGATTGGGCGCCTGGACCCGCAAATCCGCCCAGCTGCCGCTTTGCCCCGAAAGCGTGGCCTGAAAATGCGCCAGAAAATCGCCGATGTTCCACTGATAGCGGCCGGTCAGATTGCCTTTGTATTTCGGCGTCACCGGCAACTGCGTGCCGGCCCCGGCCCAGGGCGGGTTGGGATCGAGCGGGCCCGGACATTGCGTGACCGGCTGATCGTTGGCTGGGTTGGTCACGCCGCAAAGCGTGCTGGTGAGATTTGCGTCCGCCACCGTCGCGGATCCTGTCAGGCTGAAATGCTCGTCGATCAGCCAATCGATATCGCTTTCGGCGCCCTTGATGACTGCCTGGCCGGCATTGTGGATTTCGGTGAACGAATTCTGCCCCAGCACGGCATATTGCAGATCGTCCCACTGCTCGTAGAACAGCGAGCCGTTGAAGCGAAGCTGGTTCTGGAACCACGCGGTCTTCCAGCCCACTTCGTAATTCGTCAGCGTGTCTGGCTTGTAGGGTGGAATGGTGCCGCGCCGATTGATGCCGCCCGGACGGAAGCCGGTCGAATAGGTGGCGTAAAGCATCCGGTCGTCATCGACGTGCCAGGCGAGATTGAGTTTGTGGGTCTCGCCCGTCTCGTTCACACCCTTGTCGAGATTGACGCAAGGCGCGCCGTTCGGCCCGGGCACATTGGGATCGGGGCATTGCGACACGCCCGTGTGCGAGCTGTAGCCGGCGCCAAATCCGAAAAAGCCGTCGAGCGTGTTGCGCGAGGAGAAGACCCGCACGCCGCCGGTCGCCGTCAGGTTGGGAAGGATATCGTAGGAGAGTTCGCCGAACACGGCCGCGTCGCGATCGATACGCGTCTGGTCGGTCAGCCATATGGTCGAGGGCCAGCCGGGAACCTGGATGTCGGTTCCGATGTCGTTGATCTTGTAGTCCTGGAAAATCCAGTGCGTCTGCCGCTCGAAGAATCCTCCGACGACGAAACGCATCCGCCAGTCCGATGGCGACGACAGACGGATTTCGTGGCTCTGCTTGGTGAATTTGTCCTTCGCCGTGATGTATTGCGACGGATCCACTGGCTTGCCGGCATTGTTGGTCCAGTAGGCGCCATAGCCGTATAGCGTGTCGTACCAGAAGGAATAGTCGGTGTAGTCCGATTGATCGCTGATCCAGCGGTCCATGTAGCCACCCGAATAGACGAGATCGAGATCGCTGATCTTGCCCTGCACGGTCATCGCGGCCTGCCACCAGCCGTCATGGACATATTCGGGATAGAAATGGGTGACTTCCAGATCGCCAACGCTCGGGTCGTAGCCGAAGATGCCGTTGCTCTTCTGCTGCTGCACCATCAGGGTGGGCGTCACGGTCCAGCTGTTGTTGAAATCATATTTCACCGCAGCACGGCCGCCGATCGTGTCGACATCGTTGAAATCGTTCTTGGCGATCCCGTAATTGTTGATCGTGATTCCCGAAGTCGGATAGGTGCGGGTGCCGCGCACATTGTCGATATAGCCGGCATCGTGCTCGTCCCAGCCGACGAGCCGGATGGCGGCATTCTCGGCCAGCGGGACATTGACCATGCCTTCGGCGGTATAGCCGAGACCGCCGTGATCCACGGAGTTGCCTTCGAAATCGTATCGCGCCTCGAAGCCGCTCGGATCGGGCTGATTGGTGATGATGCGGATTGTGCCCGCTTCCGAACTGGCCCCGTAGAGCGTACCCTGCGGCCCCTCCAGAGATTCCACGCGCGCCACATCATAGACATGCACATTCAGCGTGCCGCCGATCGTCGTGATGGGCTGTTCGTCGAGATAGACGCCAACGCTCGGCAGTGAGCCGGAGTGATTGCCGTCGCCACCGGCCACCACACCGCGCATATAGATATTGGCGAAGCCCGGCGCGTCATTGCCGGCGCCGGCGCCGCCCGGCTGATAGGTGACGCTGGGAAGGAAGCGGACATAATCGTTGAAATCGGTGACTTCGAGCTGTTCGAGTTTTTCGGTGCCCAGCGCCTGGATGCTGAAGGGGACGTTCTGCAGATTTTCGCTGCGCTTTTGCGCGGTCACCACGACGGTCTCGAGACCACCGCTTTGTTGAGTGCTCTGTTGGGCAGCTTGTTGTGCCAAGGCCGCCGGAACACCCGCCAGCATGGTCGATGCCAGCAGACTCGACAGCAATACAGGCCGGGCGCGCAGATGCTGCGCGCGCGAAATGGCGCTCATGGTATTCCCCTCTCGATCGCTGCCCTGGCGGGCCCCCTTTGCGATCCCCTTTGCACGTTTGTGTCATGTTGAACCGCGTCGCGCGGCCGCGTCAATGGCCGGACGCTCGTCAGGCGAAAGTTTGCATCGATCCCGGATAGGTCGAGAGAACCGGTTCGAGCCGCGCCTTCAGCGGCCCAAGCCAGGTCTCGAAATGACGCCATTGTTCGAGGGATTCGCCGGAAAGCGGCCGGCGCACCTGTTCCGAACTCGCGGTGCGCACCGGGCGGGCATTCTCGTGGAACCGCAGACAGGCGTCTTCGAAGGGGAGATCGCAATGCTGCAGAAGCGCACGAATCTCGCGTTCCGGCGATGCCACCAGATTTTCATGGAACACGCGATGGACACGGCCGGGCAGCACGGCGTCGAAATGCGCCATCAGCGCCACATAGTCGAGGTAGTAGCGCGCGATGTCGTCGAGATCGTAGCTGAAGCCCTGACCGCGCGCGAAATGCTGCTTGAACAGAGAAAAGCAGCACGCCAGCGGATGGCGCCGCGCGTCGATGATCCGCGCCCGGGGAAGGATGAGATGGATGAGACCCAGATGCGCGAAATTGTTGGGCATCTTGTCGACGAAATGGGCGCGGCCGAGGCGGCGATGAATGCGCGTACGGGTCAGATATTCTTCGCCCAGTGCGGCAATCGCCTCACGATCCGGCTCACGCAGGATTTCGGGATAGGTCGACACGTCGCTACGCTTCAGCTTGCCGCCCAGACGTTTGGCCATCGAGGTGATGTCGGGCAGCTCCATCGTGCCTTCGACGGCGGAGTGGCTGGCGAGAATCTGTTCGATGAGCGTTGAGCCCGATCGGGGCAAGCCAACGATGAAGATCGGTGCCGCATCCTCGATGCCGCAGTCCGCACGCTCGCGAAAGAATTCCGTCGTAAAAAACGCGATCGAGCGCTGGACATGGTCCGTGATGTCTTCTGCCGAATGTGTGAGCGCAGTTCGGCGCAGCGTATTGCCGGCACTGTAGTGCTGGAATGACCTTTCGTAGTCGGCTTCGTCTTCCAGTGCTTTCCCCAGCGCAAAATGAAAATGCCAGCGGTCCTCCGCGGCAAGGTCGGCGCGGGCGAGTTGCGCGGTCATGGCAGCGATTTCATCGGCGCCGAAACGATACGTCTTGAGATTGGCAAGGCTCCACCAGATCTCGCCCAGTTGCGGCATCAGCGCGATGCTCTTGCGATAGGCGCCGACGCATTCGTCCCGGCGGCCCAGTGCCTTCAACGCGTGACCGTAGCTCAGCCATGCCTTGGGCTGGCGCGGGTGATCCCTGAGCAGCACCTCGTAATTGGCGACGGATTGCGCGTATTCGCCGATCTGCCCCAGCGCCGCGGCCTTGAGCGCCCTGACAGCGGGGTTCTTCGGATCCTGTTGCAGCAGACGGTCAGTCTCCGCGATGGCGGCGGCCGCCTTGTTCTGGCGATAGAGCACCGTCGCATAATTCTGCCGCGCGGCAGCAAAGCCGGGCGCCAGATCGAGACAGCGCGCCAGAAGATGCTCCGCATCTTCGTAGCGCCCGAGACGCGAACCGGTTTCCGCCAGCATCCGCAGCGCGGCCACATCGGTGGGGTGGCGTTTCAGGAAATCGCGCAGCGTGTGTTCCGCGACCGAAAGTTTGTTCTGGCAAAGCGCGCCCGCCGCCGCGAGCAATTCGGGATCGTTGACCGAAGCCTCGATGTGGCGCGCGTGAGCCGCCTCGGCCGCCTGCGTGTCACCCCGGAGCGCATGCAGATCGCCAAGCTCGCGCCAGGCATGCGCCAGCCGGGGTTCGAGTTTCACGGCCCGCGAAAGCGCCTCGACCGCCTCCTCCGTCTCGCCAAGCCTCGCAAGGACAATGCCCAGCTCACATTGCGCGGCGGCCATGCGTGGCTGTGCGGCGGAGAGCGCGGCCAGATGATGCCGTGCGCCGGCAAGATCGCCCTGGGCCGCGCGGGCGCGCGCCAGGATCAGCTGCGCTTCGGGCTGCGCGGGAAGCACAAGCAGAATTTCATGCGCCTGCGCCTCGGCCATGGCCGGCCGCGTCTCCAGCAGGCGCATGGCATGACGCAACGCCGTCGCCACATCGCCAGTCGGCTCTCTCGCCCCGTCTGCCAAGCTCGTCACAATCCAGATTGCCGGCCGATCAAAGGGACGGCGTTTCCGTCTGTCAATTCAGCCACCCGCCGCCGAAAGCCCCTGCACGGGACGACACGAAAAATGCCAATCTTGCAAAGGAATTAACACTTTGTTAAGGATGGGCTTGTGCTTCGGGGAGTGATGACCCATTCCCCGGACGAAAGCGGACGGGCATGGATCGCGAATTTTCGCACGACATGGCAGGCGGAATGTCCCTGGCGGAGGGCGCTCAGCTTTCCGGCAGAGACGCGGCCGCTCTCGAACGCGCGCGGGCTTTCGAGAAGCGGGCGCGCGGCACCGTTCAGCACCTGAGCCAGGGATTTCCATGGCCGACGATTCTCGTGTTTCTCGGCGTGCTGAGTGGCCTGGCGGCGATGTCGGCGCTGGTGCTTACGGGATGGTTTTCCTATTGGGCCGCGATCCCCGTGAACGCCGTTCTGCTCTATTACATCTTCACGCCCTTGCATGAAGCCGTTCACGGCAATATCGCCGGCCGCGATGTGCGACTGAAATGGCTGGAGAGTATCGTCGGCCACATCAGCGGTTTTTTGCTGCTTGCACCCTATCCGGGATTTCGCGCGCTGCACCTGCATCACCACGCCAACACCAACGATCCAGCGGAAGATCCGGATTATTGGGTGAAGAGCGACACCTATCTCGGCATGGTGCTGCGCGCGCTGGTCATCCAGCCGGTTTACATTCTGCATCTGTGGAAGATCGCGCGCGATCCCGGCACCAAGCGGGCGTTTTTCTGGGAGATGGTCTATGTCGTCTCCTATATTCCCATCGTGCTCGCGGCCTACCGGCTCGGCTTCGGCAATACGCTGATGCTGTTATGGATCCTGCCCGGTTATATCGGCGTCGTGCTCTGCCCGATCATGTTCGACTGGCCGGTGCATCATCCCCATTCCGGACGCGGCCGCTATGTCGATACTGCCGTGCTGCTGTTTCCGCGTCCGTTACAGGGATTGATGGATGTCGTGTTCGCCGGACACTCCTATCATCTCATGCACCACCTCTATCCGCGCCTGCCCTTCTATCGCTACGGCGCGGCCTGGTACGCGTTGAAGGATGAGTTGACGGAAATGAGCCCGCTGGTCCGCGACTTCTCGCACTGAGCATTTGGGCAAGGCGCAACTCTACTGCTTGCCGTCGTCCCAGCGCAGAAGTGACGTGCGGCAATTGGGGGGCAGCGTCCAGTTCGCCTTGTCCGCACCCTTAGGCATTCCCGCCTGGCCGGGGTTCAGCATGGCCTGCGAGGCGCGCAAGCCCGTCGGCCAGTTCGACTTGATATAGGCGAGCACCGCAAGAATATCGTGGTCGTCGAGATTGCCGGCGAAGGCCGGCATATACGACACGCTGTGCGCAGGGTCGGATGGAAACTTTCCGTATTTCGTTTTGTGAAAAAGATCTTCGTCGGAATGCTGCCAGGTGTGGCCGGTCGCATCCTGCGCCGGCGCCCGCCGCCCGGCATATTGATCGTTGAGCTGCCAGAGAGGCTGTCCCTGCAGCCGTCGTCCATGACAGGAGCCGCATTCCATGCTGTAGACATAGCCCCCGCGATCGACGAGCGCATCGTCATCGGCATTGGCGAAATGCGCCGGCGCAAAGGCGGTCTGGAGCAGACCCGACGCAATCAATGCGATCTTGAGAAGGATGCCGGGCTTCACCGGATCAGCCTGCGGATTTCCAGCGCCAGTTTGTGCCCCGGCACATCGGCGCCCAGAAGTTCGACGAAGTGCCCCTTGGGATCGATGACATAGAGATACGAACTATGGTCGATGGCATATTCGCCGTGACCGATCGCACGGGCGCGATAATAGACGTGAAAGCTCTTCGCCGCCGCCTCGATGGAATCGGGATCGCCCAGGAGACCCTCGATGCGCGGATCGAACTCTTTCATGTATTTGATCATCACCGGCTTCTTGTCGCGTGCCGGGTCCACGGTGATGAACAGCGCCTGCACGCGCTGCGCCTTCGGCCCCAGCTCGGTGAACGCGTTGCCGAGTTCGTTCAGCACTGTCGGGCAAGTGTCGGGACAGGAGGTATAGCCGAAATAGAGCAGCACCCATTTGCCGCGGTAGCTCGCGAGGGTGACGGGTCGATCCTTCAGGGTCTGAAGGTCGAAATCGCCGGAGATGAGAGGCGCCGGCGGGGGTGGCGCGGCGGCGCGTGCCAAAGGGGACGCGATCGTCAGGCCGAGGGCGAAAGCCATCACTGCGCTGCGAAATCCAGCCATTGCTGCTCCAAAAATTTGAGAACAGCGAAGCTACTGCGAGTCACTCGCAAATGCAAACACGGCGGAAATGGGGCATGGACCGGCGCGAAGCGAACGGGACAATCTCGTCAATGCGCCGTCGGCGCGGGCACGCTTGTGAACGCGACGGCAACCAGCGGCGAAACCCGCCACACGACCTGGAACTCGTAGGATGTCTGCGCATCGCGATCCACCAGCACGCCTTCGTCGGGAATCGTCTCATTGTCCTTCAACCGGAGGCACGCCCCCGTCGCGGAAATGTTCGTGATCACGCAATCGCGAAATTGGGTGCCATGTCCAAAGGTCACCCGCGCCTTCGATTTGGCGGGCGTTCTTGGCGCAAAGCGGCGCTCGACGGAACCTGGCAACAAAGCTGTGCGCATGGAGGTTTCCTCGCTGCTCGACATGCTTAATCCTAGACCGCCGGGCTTAACGGCGCGTTGACGACATGCGCCCCTAAAATACCACGAAGCGTGGCCATTTTCGCCGCGCAGGCGCGACCGGGCACGAATTCCTCATGACCACATTCACCCAACGGCTGGACGCGTGGCGGACGCCGATTCTGCGCTACGAGCGGCATCTGTCGGCCGCCGCCATGGTTGCGGGATTTGGAATCGACAATCTGAGCTTCGGGCGCGTGGATCATCCCGGCGCCCATATTGTCTTCGCGGGCTACCTCGCCGTGGCGACCGTCTCGATCGTGCTGGCGCATGGTCTGCAGGCGCGCGCCGATCGCAAGCATCGCCGGGCTCTGGACAAGGGGTTCGGACAAGCTGCGCCGCAGTCCGCTCAGCGGCCGACACCCAACGCCAGGATTTCCCCTGCCGCCAGGATCGCGGTCGATGATGTCCCTCCCCCGCCCAGACCGTCGCGCCTGCGCGTCTGGCTCCCGGCTGCAACCCAGTTCGCGCTGGGCGGATTATGGAGCGGCTTTCTCGTCTTCTATTCGCGCAGCGCCGTGCTCGCCGCATCGTGGCCGTTCCTGCTCCTGCTTGTGGGGTTTCTGATCGGCAATGAGGTATTCCGCAAATATCACTCGCGTTTCGTATTCACCTCGCTGCTCCTCTATTTCGCGATCTACTCCTACGCCGTCTTCGTCGTGCCCGTGTTCACGAGGACGATCGGCCGTTTGACGTTTCTCGCAAGCGGTGCGCTCGCGGTGATCTGCTTTCTGATCTTCGTCCGCATATTGGCGGCGCTCGACCGCGAGCGTTTTGCGGAGTCCCGCGCCGCGCTTCTGGGCGGCGCCTTCGCCATCACGGCGGCGATGAACATTTTCTATTTTACCGGCATCCTGCCGCCGCTGCCGCTCGCACTCTCCAATGTCGGCATCTATCACAGCGTGAAGCATGAAGGCGCTGTCTACATTGCGGCCGGTGAACCGGAACCGTGGCTTGCCACCCTTGGGCTCCAACAACCCGTGGTGCATGTGGCGGCCGGGCAGCCACTCTCGCTGTATAGCGCGGTCTTCGCTCCCATCCGGATGCAGACTCGCGTCACCCATCGCTGGCAAAAATGGAGTCCGGCCGACAGGCACTGGCATACGCTGTCGACGGTCGGCTTCAATATCTCCGGAGGCCGCGATGGCGGCTATCGTGCCTATTCGATCAAATCGAACCCCGGCCCGGGGGAATGGCGCGTGCAAATCAATTCCGACGACGGCCGATTGATCGGACGACTTGCCTTCACGGTCGCGGCCGTTTCTTCGCCGGTGGCCACGGTGACGAAGACGCTGCAATAACAGGTCGCGCTAGTCCTTGATGCCGAAATAGTCGAGTTGCCAACGCATTTCGTCTTCGCTCATGGGAAAGCGCACACCGCCGCGAGCGTGCAAAAGATCGCCGGATTTGAGTTTGAGGATCGATGTCTGGATCTTGAAGGCGGTCCGCATGCCCAAGCCCGCGCGCCAGACGAGCGCCGTCACCGGCTTTGCCGTGCCGGTGGCGAAGACATGCTGCACCATCTCGGCCGGCAATCGCGTGAGGTGGGCGAGCGCAAAGATCACGTGGTCGCGGCGCCCTTCTTCGGCCGCGCCTTCGACATAGAACTCGTCGAGCTTGCCGGCACGGACGGCCGCCGCGACATCGCTTCGCGCGCGGTCATGAGCAGCCGGGGCATCGTTCTCGGGCTTTTCGAGCCGGGCACGCAACGCGCGGTTGAGATGTGTGCGGGTCTCGGCATCCAGATTGTGACCCGCGCCAAGGGCCTCGATCAGCGATGCGCCCACGAAGGTGGCGATACGGCGGATCGCGCGTTGCGACAGTTCCGGACGCATCACCAGCGGCGCGTGCCACTCCTGCACTTCCGCCGCCTGATCGACAATGCGGTCGAGCGTTTTCTTGCGGACCTGGGCGTCCTGGTTGGCCAGAAGCGCGGCGATGGCGGGAATATCGAGCGTGACCACCAGCACATCGGCGACGGCCGCCGACAGCGGCTTGCGGCGTGCAACGGCGGCGAGCACCTCGCTTGCCTCCGCACCCGCGATGATCTCGATCAGATCGATGTCCGATAGCAGGGGCGAATATTCCAGCACCGGCCCGGCGACGATCGTTTCCACGTCGCGCGCCAGCCGGTCGATCACCTCTTTCGGAACCATGTCCAGCGTCTTGATTTCTTCGGCGAGAATCGCGCGCACCCGCGGTTCCTCGTCGCGCGCCAGCTGTTCAAGGGTTTGAATGGTGATGGCGCGCAAATGGCGCGCTTCCTCGGCCAGAAGTCCCGGCAGAAGCCGGCCCATCTTGCGGGCAAGTTCGATTCTGACGTCGTCTTCGACATCGTCCGCGAGATGGCGGTTGGTGGCCGGCGCTGCCGACGGGTTGGCCGCAACGGCCTGCCGCGTCGCCGAGTGGCCTTTGACGGCCAGATAATGGAGGACATCCTGGCCTGCATCCGAACGGCAGGCGAGCTCGTGTTGGGCGGCCCTGGCGCGTTCTTCAAGCAGGCGCAGCGCCTCGGGCGGCGACAGCACCTCGATCTCGCGCTTCGGCTCGGTCATCCGGTTCTCCTGGCGCGAGTATCGCGACTGCCGGATTAAGCCCGACTGAAGGGAGTTGGTTGAGCGCGGGTTAAGAAGCCATCGACCGCGCCGACGGAAACTATGCGTCGTTGTCCCCAAACCTTCGTGTCCGGGGGGCCTTCATGGCCTTTGCGACCGGGAAAATTGGGAATATGACGATACGCGCGGCACGATCAGGGTTTCCGGATGTTCAATTGTGCGAAATGTCCCGGCTATTGCTGCTCCTATGAACTCATCCCGCTGAAGAAGCGCGACGTCGAGCGGCTGGCCAAACATTTCGACCTGAGCTTCCGTGACGCGAAAAAGAAATTCACGGTGTCGCGCGATGGCGAGGAATACGCCATGCGACGGAAGAAAGACGAAATCTTCGGCAAGGTCTGCCGGTTTTTCGATACCGACAAGCGCCGCTGCACCGTCTACGAGGCGCGCCCATCAACCTGCCGTTCCTATCCCGGGGGGCGGTGCGGCTACTACGATTTTCTCGCGTCCGAACGGAACCGCCAGGAAGACGCTGAATTCATCGCCACCACCTGGAGCCGCTGAAACTTCCTTACGCCTCCCCCCTGTTGCGGTTTGCCGGAAAAATTGGGCATGATGCCGCCGCGGAATGCTGCGCGCGGCCATGGGGGCCACATGCAGGCAGGTCAGTTTCAGGCAAACCTTATCGGCGATCTCAATGGCTAATTTCGAGAGTGGTGGGCAGGGTCCCCTCGCGATGGCGTCCGCGAAGGGCACGATCAAATGGTTCAATGGCACGAAAGGCTATGGATTCATCACGCTCGAGAACGGAGCGGATGCGTTCTGCCATGCCTCGGCGCTGGCAGCCCTGGGACAGCCGAACGCCCCGCCCGGCGCAACGGTCGTATGCGACCTTCAGGACAGCCCCCGGGGTCTGCAGGTGGTCGCGGTCCACAGCATCGACACCAGCACGGCGGAGCCGACGCCACCGCGCGGCGGCGGCCATGGGCGACCGGGCGGCCGGGATCGCTTCGGCGGTGGCGGTGACCGCTTCGGCGGCGGGGATCGCTTCGGTGGTGGCGACCGGTTTGGCGGTGGTGACCGCTTCGGCGGTGGCGATCGTTTCGGTGGCGGGGATCGCTTTGGAGGTGGAGACCGCTTCGGCGGCGGGGATCGCTTTGGCGGCGGTGACCGCTTCGGCGGTGGCGACCGCTTCGGGGGCGGCGACCGTTTCGGCGGCGGCCAGCGCGACCAGGGTCCGTCCGGCCCGATGATGGACGGTACAGTCAAATTCTTCAATGAACAGAAGGGCTTCGGCTTTGTGATGCCAGGAAATGGCGGCACCGACGTCTATGTTCACGCCAGCGCACTCAGGCGGTCGGGGCTGAGCGTCCTGGCGCCGGAGCAACGCGTCCGCTTTTCGACCCGGCAGGGCATGAAAGGCGTCGAGGTCGATCGCATCGAACTCGTCTGAACGTCTAGCCGCGGTTGCGTGTTGGGGTCGCCAGGAACGGACGTTGCCGTCCTGGCCGGCCACAATCGCGTGATCGGGCGTTTTTTTCCGACTATTATGAGCCTCTTCCACGTCCGCAGGGCTGCCCCGCATGGACGGTGCCTTGAAAGGGCACAGGTCGAATTTATATAGCGACCTATATCGAACCAACATAGCGTCGGGGCGCTGCCGGTGGACGTTCGCACCTTCTGTCTGGGTCTGCTGACGCGTGGCGACGCGACGGGCTACGAAATCCGGAAACAGTTCGAGGATGGCGGTTATCGGCACTTCGCCGACGCCAGCTTTGGCTCGATTTATCCTGCCCTCGGCCGGCTGACGGAGGACGGTCTCGTCTCCGTCCGCGAGGAGCCGCAGGAAAAGCGGCCCGACCGCAAAGTCTACTCGATCACGCCGGCCGGCCGGTCGTGCCTGGTCGGGGCCCTGCTGAAGCCGGTCCAGGAAGACCGGCATCGCTCCCCCTTTGCCTTTGCCATGCTGTTCTCGCATCTGCTGCCCGAGGCGCGGGTGCGGGCGATGCTCGATGCCGCCATTTCCGAGAAGGAAACCACCTTGGCGCTATTGAACGAACGCGCCGGGGCAATAGGGACCTGGGGCGAGCGTTTCGTGAATGGTCTCGGCCGCACGGTGGCCGAAGCCACGCTCGACTATCTGAAATCCCAACGCTGCGAACTGGAGGGCGCCTCGCGCGAGGCCGCCGAATAGGATCTTCGATGTTTCGATCTCTCTTAGACTTCTGGAACCGCGTCCAGCCCGCCTTCTGGCGTCGCATGCGGCCAAGCTATCGGGCCGCGACCGCCATCACGGTGATCGTGGTCGTGTGGATCGGTTCCGGTTTCCTGTTCGGCAACAGCGCGAAATCTGTCACGGACTCGCAGGCAAAAGCCGCTTCGATTCCTAGCGTGCAGGTCACGCGTCTGGCCGGCCTCGACCGGGACGCGACCATCACCGTGCGGGGACGCACCGAAGCGCTGCATTCGGTCGATGTGAAGGCCGAAGTCGCCGGTGTGGTTCAGGCGCTGCATTTCGAGAAGGGCAACTTCGTGAAGGCCGGTCAGGTTCTTTGCGAACTCAAGACCAACGACCGCGCCGCCAAGCTCGACCAGGCCCGCGCCCAGGTCGCCGAAATGTCGCAAAAATACACCGCCAATGTGGATCTGGCGAAGAACGGCTATCTCGCCAAGACGCTCCTCGCGGAATCCGCGACCGCGCTGGAAGCCGCGCGCGCCAGCCTCAGGACCATGGAGATCGATCTCGGCAACACCCAGATCCGCGCGCCGTTCGACGGACTGGTCGACGATCGCTACGTCAATATCGGCGACTACATGGTCGTCGGCGACAAATGCGCGTTGCTGATCGCGCCGGAGCCGTTCCTCGCCATCGGCCAGGTCTCCGAACACGATATCGCCAGCATCAAGCCGGGCGATCCGGCGAGTGCGACACTGGTGACGGGCGAGATCGTGCAGGGCAAGGTGCGCTTCGTGGGCGACCGCGCCGATGCGTCGACCCGCACCTTCAAGCTGGAAGTGGAACTGCCCAATCCCGATGCGCGCCTGCGTGACGGTGTGAGCGCCGACATCCACATTCCGGTGCGCGCGCTCAAGGCCGTGAAAATCTCGCCGGGAATCCTCGTGCTGGACGACACAGGCGTCGTCGGCGTGCGCACGGTCGAAAGCGGGATTGTCCATTTCAAGCCGGTGCAGATCGTCTCCGACGGTCCGGACGGCATGTGGGTGAGCGGTTTGCCGAATGGCGCGATGGTGATCACCGTCGGCCAGGAATTCGTGAGTGAAGGATCGCACGTCAAGCCGGTAGCGACGGGAGCGCACGCATGACAGGGATCATTACCTGGGCCGTCAGGAATACGCGGCTCGTGATCGCAGCGCTGGTGGTCACGATCGTGGCCGGCGTCATCGCGTTCATCCAGATCCCCAAGGAATCCGATCCCGACATACCGATCCCCTATATCGTGGTCCAGGTCGCCTATCCCGGCATCAGCCCGGAAGACAGCGAACGGCTGCTCGTCAAGCCGATGGAGAACTATCTCCGCTCGATCCAGGGCCTGAAGGAGATGACGGCGCGTGCCTACGAAGGCGCGGCCGTCGTCATCATGGAATTCGACGTGTCCTTCAACAAGGACCGTGCGCTGGCCGACGTGCGCGCCCAGGTGGACACTGCGCGCGCCGAGCTGCCGCCCGATGTGCAGCAGCCCACCGTCGAGGAAATCAGCACAAGCCTCTTCCCGGTGATATCGGTCTCGCTGTCGGGCGATGTGCCCGAACGCACGCTTTACCATCTGGCGCGCGACCTGAGCGATCAGCTCAAGACGATACCCACCGTTCTCGATGCACAGCTGTCGGGCACCCGCGACGAAATGCTGGAGATCAATGTCGATCCTGCGAAGCTCGAGACCTACGGCATCACCCAACAGGAGATGTTCGACTCCATCACCAACAACAACACGCTGGTTGCGGCCGGCGTGATCGATACCGGGCACGGCAATTTCGCCGTGAAAGTGCCCGGCGTGATCGACAACGCCCAGGACGTGCTCAACCTCCCGATCCGCGCCACGACCGATGCGACGGTCGCGCTCAAGGACATCGCGCAGGTCCACCCCACCTTTTACGATGCGACCACGTTCACCACGATCAACGGCAAACGTGCCATTGCCATCGACGTGACCAAGCGGGTCGGCGCGAACGTGATCGCCAACAACCTCGCGGTACGCCAGATGCTGGCGGCGGCGCAGAAATATTTTCCGCCGGGCGTCCATGTCTCGTTCATCGGCGACCAGTCGACCGACATCCGCGACCAGCTGAGCTCGCTGTCCGACGCCATCGTGCTGGCGATCATCCTGGTGATGATCATCGTGGTGGCGGCACTGGGGTTGCGCTCCGGCCTCCTGGTCGGCGTCGCCATCCCGACCTCGTTCCTGATGAGCTTTCTCGTCATCGGCGCGGCAGGCTTTACCCTCAACTTCATGATCATGTTCGCGATGCTGCTGTCGGTCGGCATCCTCGTCGACGGCGCGATCATCGTGGTCGAATATGCCGACCGGAAAATGACCGAGGGCCATCCGCCCAAACAGGCCTTCGCGGAAGCCGCCACCCGCATGTTCTGGCCGGTCGTCAGTTCGACGGCCACCATGATCGGCGCCTTTCTGCCGATGCTGCTCTGGCCCGGCATCCCGGGCGAGTACATGAGCTACTTCCCGAAAACGCTGATCATCGTGCTGTCGTGCTCGATGATCGTGGCGCTCATCTTCCTGCCCGTGCTCGGCGGATTTTTCGGCAAGGCGCCCGAACGCGACGAAGCGCATGAGAAGGCGATCGAGGCGTCCGAGCGTGGCGACTGGCGCGACATTCCCGGCATCACCGGCTGGTATGCCCATATCGCCGACTGGATTACCCACAATCCGGGCAAGATGATCGGCGTGGCGCTCGCCGCGACCTTTGCGGTGCTCGTGATTTTCATCATGGGCAACCACGGCACCGAATTTTTCGTCAAAACGGATCCGACGGAAGCGACCGTGCTCGTCTCCGCGCGCGGCAATCTCTCGGCCTATGAAAAGCGCGATTTGGTGATGAGCGTCGAACGCCGGATCGAGAGCGTCGACGGGGTCGACTACATCTACGCAAATTCCGGCGGCAATCCCTCGAGCCTGAACACGCCCGTCGACAACATCGGCAGGATCACGGTCGAGTTGAAGCCTTATGGCCAGCGCCGCCGCGGCGATGCCATTCTGGATGATATCCGCAAGCGCACCGGCGACATTCCGGGACTCAAGGTCGAAGTGCGCAAGCCCGACAGCGGCCCGGCGACCGGCAAAGACATCATGATCGATGCTTCGTCGGACAATTATGACGCGCTCCAGGCAATAACCGGCCAGATCCGCCACCATCTCGACGGGATGTCGACGCTGATCGACGTGGAAGACACCCGGCCGCTGCCGGGCATCGAATGGGACCTCAGGGTCAAGCGCGACGTGGCGCAGCGCTTCAACGTGAGCACCCAGCAGATCGGCGCCGCGGTCGAGCTCGTGACCGACGGCATCTTCGTCGGCCGCTACCGCCCGGCGGATTCGACGCGGCTCGTCGATATTCGCGTGCGCTATCCGAGCCAGGAGCGCGGCATTCACGCGCTCGACGGTGTGCGCGTGGCGACCTCACAGGGCATGGTGCCGATCAGTACGTTTGTGGAAGTCAAACCCGCGCCGCAGGTCAGTTCGATCGAACGGATCAATGCGCACCGCGTGTATCACGTTCGCGCCAATGTGAAGACCGGCGTCAACGTCAATGCCGAGGTGACGAAGGTCAAGGCCTGGCTGGCGGCGCAGAATCTGCCGCGCGATGTGCGGGTCAACTTCAAGGGTTCCGACGAGGAGCAGCAGGAATCCGGCGCCTTTCTCATCAAGGCGGCCTTCATGGCCTTTTTCCTGATCGCCGTCGTGCTGCTCGCGATGTTCAACAGCTTCTATCACGCGAGCCTTATTCTGGTGGCGGTCATTCTCGCCATGATCGGCTCGCTGCTCGGCATGGTGGTGATGGGGCAGTCCTTCTCGATCATCATGACCGGTACGGGTCTGCTCGCACTCGCCGGCATTGTGGTGAACCACAACATTGTGCTGATCGACACCTATCACAAACTGATCGATACCGGCATGGACCCGATCGAGGCCGTGATCCGCTCGAGCGCGCAGCGCCTGCGCCCCGTGTTCCTCACCACCATCACGGCGATCCTGGGCCTGCTGCCCATGATGGTGGCCCTCGAAATCAATTTCGTCACAAGGCAGGTGACGATCGGCGATCCTTTCGCGATGATGTGGATGCAGCTTTCCACGGCCATCGTCTTCGGCCTCGCGTTCTCCAAGGGGATCACGCTCGGCCTCGTGCCGGCCATGCTCGCCCTGCCCCACCGGGTGCGGCAGACGAAGCACGGCTTCCGCTGGTTCATGGCGGAGGTTTTCCGCCAGCCCTGGCGTGCGGCCCGCCGCCGCTTCGGGGGCCGTACACCTGTGGTCGGGGTGCAGCCGGCGGAATAAGGGCGGCCTGGCAGCATCAGGCGGCGGCGCGGATGTGACAACCGGGCCGGCCCCGTGCCACCTAAGCGCTTGAATTACCGTCCGGCGCTTGCCATAAGACCCGCCTTGGATGCGGGCGTAGCTCAGGGGTAGAGCATAACCTTGCCAAGGTTAGGGTCGGGCGTTCGATTCGCCTCGCCCGCTCCAAATTTTTTGAATGAAATCAGGACTTTAACTGGTCAGCTTCCATACAAACCTGCGCATTGGACATCCTAGGTCTCGATTAGGTCACAAAAGGTGCCTCCTCAGGTAACGCGGTACCGAAGCATCCGCGGGACTGCGAGACGCCCTTTTCCCACGTTGTCTCATGAACAGCGGCCGCAGGTTCAAATGCGTTCCTCGACCAATTCCAACACAGACCACCGTTGTGCGAGGGCAGCGTTTGCTTTGGTCGGGGAGCAATATGCCGGTCCGCTCGAAAGCTGATGCGCTTGGATTGCAGAAGTCTTTCCTGGCGACAGGCCACGATCGAGGAGGAAGCAACATGCTTTGCGGCTCTATCTGGCGCCACTCTCACCCGACCTGTTGTCTGTCTGGTGTAAGCTAGCAAACATTGCTAACCGTTGGCCTCCGATGTCGTTTTCGTCATGGTAAGGTGTTTCACTTTGCCGGACGAAATCATGACCCCACGGAGGTCGCCTCTCCTTCTAAAGGTGGCCGAAAAGAACGTCTATACGATGGCCCTGCGTGCCGAGATTCAAGCGTTCAAGGTCGGGGGCCATGGCGGTTCGAAACGGCCGATATCGACGGCTGCGAAAACCAAACCTCACGGCCGTCTCAAAGGCTCGAAGTAGAACTCATGTTTTCCATCCGAAGCCGGCGCTCTTATCGAGCGAGACCAGCATGACGCAATCGCCCTCAATCTCAATGCACGGGATTCGCGACAACCATGTCAGGGGAAACGTCGCGGAATTTCTCAGGCATCGGATATCGAACGGGAGCGCGCTTTCAGTCGTATCTGCGTATTTTGCGATCCATGCTTACGACGCTCTCAAGGAGAACCTAGACAGCATCGACCGGCTCAGGTTTCTGTTCGGGGAACCACGGTTCATCGGTTCT
>DASXEA010000083.1:0-4501 GCA_036490345.1 Rhizomicrobium sp.
GACAACATCGGACGTGATCACGACTTCCTGAACGCCGTTCAGTGTCGGCAATTCGAACATGGTCTCCAGCAGGATGCCTTCCATGATCGAACGCAGGCCGCGTGCCCCCGTCCTGCGCTGAATCGCCCGTCTGGAGATCGCGTGCAACGCTTCCTCCTGGAAGCGGAGTCGCACGCCTTCCATTTCGAACATGCGCTGATACTGCTTTGCCAGCGCGTTCTTGGGCCGGGTCAAAATTTCGATCAACGCGCCTTCACTGAGATCGCCAAGCGTGGCGAGCACGGGCAGGCGCCCGATAAATTCCGGAATCAGCCCGAACTTCAGCAGGTCTTCGGGTTCCACCTCGCGCAAAACTTCTCCCGTCCCGCGCTCGTCCGGAGCCCGCACCACGGCGCCAAAGCCCATCGACGTGCCGTGCGTCCGCGAGGAAATGATTTTTTCCAGGCCGGCAAATGCACCGCCGCAAATGAACAGGATATTCGTTGTGTCCACCTGCAGGAACTCTTGCTGCGGGTGCTTTCGGCCGCCCTGCGGTGGAACGCTCGCGATGGTGCCTTCCATGATCTTGAGAAGGGCCTGCTGTACGCCCTCGCCGGAAACGTCGCGCGTGATGGACGGGTTGTCGGATTTGCGACTGATCTTGTCGACTTCGTCGATATAGACGATGCCGCGCTGCGCACGCTCGACATTGTAGTCGGCGTTTTGAAGCAGCTTCAGGATGATGTTTTCGACGTCCTCACCGACATAGCCGGCCTCGGTCAGTGTTGTGGCGTCGGCCATCGTGAACGGCACATCGAGAATTCTGGCCAGGGTCTGCGCAAGCAACGTCTTGCCGCAGCCCGTCGGCCCGATCAGCATGATGTTGGACTTCGCGAGTTCGACGTCGCTGTTTTTGCCGGTGGCGTTGATTCGCTTGTAGTGGTTGTGCACCGCTACCGAGAGTACCTTTTTGGCGTGCTGCTGGCCGACGACATAGTCGTCAAGCACTTTGAAAATCTCGGCCGGAGACGGCACACCGTCGCGCGACTTCAGGAAGGAGGTTTTGTTCTCCTCCCGTATGATCTCCATGCACAATTCGACGCATTCATCACAGATGAACACCGTCGGCCCGGCAATGAGCTTGCGCACCTCGTGCTGGCTCTTGCCGCAGAATGAGCAATAGAGCGTATTTTTCGATTCGCCGCCGCTCGCCTTACTCATG
Organism: Rhizomicrobium sp.; assembly: GCA_036490345.1. GTDB lineage: Bacteria > Pseudomonadota > Alphaproteobacteria > Micropepsales > Micropepsaceae > Rhizomicrobium. Next base: position 1,202 of record DASXEA010000083.1, read on the forward strand.
GACACTCCTGGAACACTGGTCCTGCCGTCCGCGCTGTCGTCCGCACGTTCCGTGATCGTATGCACGAAGCGCGCCACGCCGTCCAGCCGAGCCGCCCCCGCTATTCGACCACGGTAGCGGCGACCCGATCAAGAATTGTTTAAGCCCGATCACGAGCCCTCGACCACTTCCGCCCGGCGGCCCAGCACTTTGTCCACCAGGCCAAACGCGCGCGCATCCTCGGCCACCATATAAGTATCCCGATCGAGGGCTTTTTCAATCGCTTCCAGCGTCTGGCCCGTGTGCTTCACGTAAATCTCATTGAGCCGGTGCTTCAGTTTCAGGACCTCTTCGGCATGCCGGGCGATATCGGCGGCCTGCCCATAGAAGGAGGCAGAGGGCTGGTGCACCAGAACGCGCGAATTGGGCAGGCACGCCCTCATGCCCTTCTCGCCGGCGCAGAGAAGCAGGGAGGCGGCCGACGCCGCCTGCCCCACACAGAGCGTCTGAATCGAGGGGCGAATGTATTGCATGGTGTCGTAGATCGCGAGCCCGGCGGTCACCACCCCCCCGGGAGAGTTGATATACATCGCGATTTCTTTTTTGGGGTTTTCCGCTTCCAGGAACAGGAGCTGTGCGGTGATCAGGCTCGCGCCGTAGTCCTCGATCGGACCGGTTACGAAAATGATCCGCTCCTTCAAAAGCCTTGAATAGATATCGTATGCGCGCTCGCCCCGAGCGGTCTGTTCGACCACCATCGGAACAAGAGTGTTCATATACACTTCGCGCGCGTCATTCATGCGCAGTACTCCCGATTCGCGCGAGCGCAGCCTAGAATCGCCCGCGGGTCTGTCAATTGACCCCGACGATGGCCGGGGGCGTGATCAAGTCGATGCCGCTGTCTCGGCAGCCTTGAGCTTTTCGGTAGCTTCGTCGGGATCCATGAACAGAGTGTCCCGGTCCACCTTCCGCTCGGTCACATCCGCCAATTCGGCGATGAAATCCACCACCTTTTCTTCGAACAACGGTGCGCGCAGTTCCGCAAGGGCCTGTGGGGTGTTGGCGAAGTAGTCGAAAACCTGCTGTTCCTGGCCCGGATACTGGCGGGCACGCGCGGTCATGACACGCTGCATCTCGTCAGGCGTAACCATAATCCCGTTCTGCTCGCCCAGGCGCGCCAGTACCAGGCCCAGCCGGACCCGGCGGGCCGCGATGTCGTGATATTCTTTCTTGAGTTCGTCCTCGGTCTTGCCCTCGTCCTCGGCCGTTTTGCCTTCGCGTTTAAGTTCCGCTTCCACCTGTTTCCAGATGGCTTCGAACTCGCGTTCGACCATGGTTTCGGGCAACACGAAGGCATGCGTGGCGTCGAGTGCGTCCAGCACCCGCCGTTTCATGTGGGTGCGCCCGGCGCGGGCATAGTCGGTCTTCAACTGTTCGCGCACGCGTTCCTTCATGGTCGCCACCGAATCGGTGCCCAATTTGCGTGCCAGGGTATCGTCGATCGCCAGTTCGTCGGGCCGTTTCACTTCCTTGATTTGCACGTCGAACTGCGCTTCCTTTCCCGCCAGACTCGGTTCCGCGTAGTCTTGGGGGAAAGTCACCGCGATTGTCCGGTGTTCGCCGGACTTGGCGCCGACCAGTTGGGGCTCGAATCCCTGAATGAACTGTCCCGAGCCGAGAACGAGATTGAAATCGTCGGCCTTGCCGCCGGCAAATTCCTCTCCATCGATGCGTCCCACGAAGTCGATGGTCACGGCATCGTTTTCTTCCGCGGCCTCTGTTTCATCGCGTACCGAATAGGTCCGGGCCTGTTCGGCCAGGCGCGCGATCGCCTCGTCGATGTCCGCATCCACGACATCGGCGACCAGCCGCTCGATCTTCAGCTTCGAGGGGTCGATCAGTTCGAATTCTGGCATCAGGTCGACCTTGACCGTGAATTCGAGATCGGAACCGCCGTCGATGACCCGCTCAATTTCACTGACGAGTACGACCTGGGGCGGGAACGCAGGCTTCAGGGAGCGCTCCTCCACCGCCTTGCGGCTCGTTTCCGAAACGGCCTGGTCGACGATTTCGCCCATCATCGACTTGCCGAAGGTCTTTTTGAGGTAGGAAACGGGCGCTTTTCCCGGCCGGAAGCCTTTCAAACGGAGCCGAGGCTGCATTTCCTGAATGCGGCCCATCAGGCGCTGTTCGAGATCGCTCGCGTTGATGACGACCTTGAACTCTCGTCGCAGGCCCTCGGAAATGGTTTCGGTGACTTCCATCTGATAGTTCCCGCCGATCCTTGTCATCCACGGCGCTGGTGCGGGCGGAGGGACTTGAACCCCCACGACTTTCGTCACGAGAACCTAAATCTCGCGTGTCTGCCGATTCCACCACGCCCGCGCTGGGCCGTCCCGCGGCAAGCCCGCCGCACAAAGGGCGCCCCTATAACAGGGGTTCGGCGGCCTTGCTAGGGCTGGAGCGAACCTCCGGCACCGGAACAGCTTGGGCGAAGCGGTGCCGCGCTTTCGGGAGAAAGATCAGCCGTCGAGATCGGCTCGCAAATCCGTGAGGACGGAGGGCAACATCTCGGGAATATCCTCGGAAATGAGCCCCTCCCCGAACTGCGCTGCCGCCTCGCCATGCAGCCATGCCGCCGCGGCTGCCGCGTCGAAAGCGTTCATTCCCTGCGCCATGAGCCCCGCGACGATTCCGGTCAGGACATCGCCGGATCCTGCAGTCGCCAGGGTCGGCGGTGCGTTGGTCGTCACGACTGCTTTTCCGTCTGGCGTGGCGATCACCGTATCGGGTCCCTTGAGCAGGACCGTGCAGCCGGCCTTGGCCGCCGCTTGTCTCGCCGCCTCGATTCGCGTCGGGGCACGATCGAGAAGGCCAGGAAACAGCCGTGCGAACTCGCCCACATGGGGTGTCAGGACCGCAGGCTCGCGCAATTGTCCGAACAGCGCGTCCGGGTTATCCGCAAACGAAGTCAGGGCGTCCGCGTCCAAAACCACTGCGGCCCTGCTGCGGAGAACAGCCGCGACCAGATCACGGGTGGCCGGGCCCGGTTCGCAGCCCGGTCCGATCGCAACGGCATTTAACCGAGAATCCTCGAGCAGCCGCGAAAGCCCCTCGTGGCCACTGAACGGTTTCACCATGATGGCCGTAAGACAGCACGCATTGACGGCTACGGCATCGAGCGGGCTGGCCACGCTCGCCAGGCCTGTTCCCGCCCTTAGAGCGCCGCGCGCCGCCAACCGGGCCGCGCCGGTCGCGTGGGAGGGACCGCTGACGACCACTGCGTGCCCGCGCGCATATTTGTGCCCCAGAGGTGCAGGC
>DASXEA010000087.1:0-3365 GCA_036490345.1 Rhizomicrobium sp.
TGTCTGCGACGAAGGCTCGGGTGGGCGACAGGATCCATATCGTGGACGACGATCCGGGGCTTTCCGCGTCGCTGCGCATGCTGCTCGAATCAGCATCCTATCGCGTCGAGACCTATGCCTCGGCGCGGGAATTCCTGGCGCAGGAATTCGCTGGCGCGGCCGAGCGCAGCTGCCTCATCACCGATGTGCAGATGCCCGACATGGACGGGCTTGCGCTGCAGGGGGAGCTGGTGCGGCGCGGGCTTGCCATTCCCGTGATCGTCATGACCGGCCATGCCGACGTGCCGCGTGCGGTGAAGGCGATGAAGGCGGGCGCGATCGATTTTCTCGAAAAGCCGTTCGAGGATACGGCGCTGCTCGACAGCGTGGCACGCGCGCTCGAGGCCGCCTCGCGCGCCGGCGACCGTACGGGCAGGGCGCAGCAGGCGCGCGAACGGCTGGCCTCGCTCACCGAGCGCGAACGCCAGGTGCTCGAACTCCTCGTCGCCGGCAACGCCAACAAGGTGATCGCCTACGAACTCGCCATCTCGCCGCGCACCGTGGAACTCCATCGCGCGCGGGTGATGGACAAGATGGCGGCCGGCAATCTGGCCGATCTGGTGCGGCTCAGACTCGCGGTGGAGGATGCGGCGGGGTGAGCGCGCGCAGGGGCAGCCTTGCCGGGCGCGCACCTGTCAGGTGTCGAGCCGGAACACGGTGCCCAGATTGTGCTTGCCGCCCGAGATGTCGACGCGATTGTTGCTCCGCGCGCCGGCATCGGTGGCGACGTAGAAATTGACCTCTCCGTCGGGGGCGACGCCGCCATAGCGATTGGCGCCGTCCATTGCGGCGGCACCCGTGGCATGCGCGCGGATCGCACAGGACGCAAATGTGACATGCGGCGCGCGAAAGCGAGGGGAGATGTTTCCCGTGAAACATTTTTCGCCTTTTGTTCTGCGCCTGGGCGCCCGCGAGAAACAGGAACAAAAAACAGCGGAAAAAAAACCTCCTGTAAAACCTCCTGTTAATCCTCCTGTTCCGCGCCCGGAACAGGGCATAGGGGTATTTGCGTATGGCGGCCCGCGCGGCGTTGCGCCTTAATCGCGCTCCCGCAAGAGGGCTTGTGCGTGGCGCGTCAATCCCGAAATCGCATCGCCGTGGTCGATGACGATCGCGCCGTCAGGGAATCCCTGCAGCTGCTGCTCGAATCGCACGGCTTCGAGGCGCAGGCCTATGAATCCGGGCCGGCGTTTCTTGCCGACGGGCCGCAGCAATTCGATTGTCTGGTGGTCGATCTGCACATGCCCGAAATGACCGGCCTCGAACTGGTCGAAACGCTGCGCCTGCGCGGCAATCCGCTGCCGGCCGTCATCGCCACCGGAAGGATGGACGCACTGCTCGCCAAACGCGTGCGCCAGGCCGAAGTGCTTGCGGTGCTGGCAAAGCCCTTCGCCGACGCCGAACTTCTGGCGCTGATCGATCGCGCGCTTCCTTCGCCCTAGACGAGTTCGCGCGCCACACGCGCCGCACCCAGAAATGCCGGGTCGCCGCGCAGGATCACGCGCGTGGGAATTCTGCGCAGATAATCGGCGAAACGGCCCTTCGCTTCGAATCGCGTGCGAAACGCACTCGCCTGCAGGATTGTGATGATGGTGGGTGCGATGCCGCCGGCAATGAACACGCCGCCTTCCGCGCCATAGGACAGCGCGAGATTGCCCGCCACGGATCCCAGGATTGCGCAGAAGCGCTCGACGGTGCGCAAGGCTCGGTCTTCGCCCGACAAGGCCAGCTGCGTGATCGCCGCCGGATCGTCGATTGCATGGTCGTGATGCTCGATCGCATTCAGCGCCTGATGCAGTTGGCAAAGGCCGGGCCCCGAAAGAATGCGCTCGTTCGACACATGGCCGAAGCGCTTGGTCAGAAATCGCAGCACCGCGATCTCAGTTTCGTCCGCGGGCGCGAAGGACGCGTGCCCGCCTTCCGACGCCATCACTGTTTCGCGGCCCATGCCTCGCACCAACGCTGCTGCGCCGAAACCGGTGCCTGGGCCCATCACCGCCATGGTCTTTTGCGGCTGTCCCATCACGTCTGGTCCCAGCGTGTACAAATCGTCGTCGCGCAAGAGCGGCGTGGCCAGCGCCAGCGCCGCGAAATCGTTGATCAGGCGCGCCTGCGCAAAACCCATTTGTACGAGCTGCGCTTGCGCGATGCTCCAGCCAAGATTGGTGAAATGCACCGCGCCGTTTTCGATCGGTCCGGCGACCGCCAGCACGGCTACCGCAGGTCGCGCACCGGTGTCGCGCAGATAGGCGGCTATGACATCGTTTAGCTGCGGGAACTCGCGCGAGGCATAGAATCGGATGTGGCTGATGCGTGGCGCGGCATCGGAGATGTCGGCCAGTGCGAGGCGGGCATTGGTGCCGCCGATGTCGCCCACTAGCGCAAGGGAGGTTTCAGACACAGTCATAAGCCCGTCGACGAAATGATCGCTCTTTATCTAACACGCGACGGTCGCATTTTGCCCACACGGACTGGTCGAAACCGTGCGGTTACAGATGCGCCGCACAGGCCGCGATCGCGGCCACGATGCCGTCGGCCATGTGGTTTTGCCGGGCACTCGCCAGAAGGCCGGCGACGATCGCTTCCCAGGCGGCGGTGCCGACGCGGGCATGAATGTCGCGGTCGGCGAGAATCTCGGCATGGCGTTCGCCGAGCGACAGGAAGATCAGCACGCCGCCTTTGCGTTGACTGCTGGAAAGAATGCGCGCGGCGAATTCGCGCTGCGCCAGCGTGTGCGCGTGATGGGTGCGGATATGGCGCGGCACAAGCCGAAGCCGGAGCGGCCACCAGTCGAGGATGAGGCTGAGCACCACGAACAGGGACGCCTCAATGGCGAAGCCCTGGCGCAGCGAAAGATGCGGCCATGCCAAAGCAAGAATGCCGCCGATGGCCAGCGCGCCAAGCGCCCCCCAGACCAGCGGATAGAGCGCGTAGCGATCGCTGGCGGGCACGATGGAGACGGCGAGATGCGCGCCGCATTTTGCTTCCGCATCGGCCGTGGCCTTCTGGATGCGTTGGCGGTCGTCAGGGGATATATGCACGGTCTTCACCAGCTGCCGGAGGCGCCGCCGCCTCCGAAGGAACCGCCGCCCCCGGAAAATCCGCCACCGCCGCCACCGCCAAATCCCCCACCGAAGCCGCCAAAGCCCCCGCCGCCGAACCGGCCGCGCGAGCCGCCAAGAAAAAGCAGCGGCCAGAGGAATCGTCCGAACACGATCCATATCAGAAACACGACGATGACGATCCATGGCGTGCCGCCGGAATCGCCGTCGCGATCCTGTTGCGTATCGTCCTGCGCCGTGAGCGTCACGCCGCCCATCACCTTG
>DASXEA010000077.1:0-15611 GCA_036490345.1 Rhizomicrobium sp.
TATGGACCACAAGCACGTGGCGCACCGGAAGGGATTCGAACCCCTGACCCCCAGATTCGAAGTCTGGTGCTCTATCCAGCTGAGCTACCGGTGCGGGGAGGACCGGCATAGGGCGCCGTCCCCATTTCCCGATGCCAAAACTCAAGCCAAAGCCAGTGCCGCCGAGAACGCGGAGCAAACGAGGTTTGCCTTCTGGAAGAGCCTGGATTTGCTTGACCAGGAAAAAGGTATTACAGTTTTGCGACAACGACCGTCGGGGGGGATTTCGATGTCGTGTTGTTCGAAAGATTCAAAGCCGGGCGGATGCAAATCCATGTGCCCGAGTGCCATCGGCAGACCTGGCGCGATTTTGCTGGGTGCGGTGGAAAAAGACGGCAGTGTCGCTTACGAAAAGGTACGCACCGAGATTGACCAGGATTTCATCGATCGCGCGCGTCCGGACGGGCCGATCGAAACGCAATTTCGTTTCGCCGATACCTGCGTCGAGCATGACTGCCTGCAATGGGACGGATCGAAGTGCAACGTTCCCAGGACAGTAGGCCGTTTCCTTGGCAGCGGTGAAGGCACGTCCAAGCTGAAGCCCTGCCCGATTCGGACGGAGTGCCGGTGGTTCAGCCAGGAAGGGCCTTCGGCGTGCCGCATCTGTCCTGGCGTTACCACGAAGACCTCTGCCAACATCACGCTTCGCCGGATGTTCGGATCGCTACCGCTTCAGGTTGTCCCGGCGGTCACCGCGTTTTTCGGTCTCGGCGATTTGTCGCCGATCGCGCTTGAAACGGATGACGCGGATTTTGCCGGCGCGCCCGGGGACATCAGCGAACCGCGGCACGAACAGGCTGACGCCAGGGCATCGGTCGGCGCGACGTCGATCTGATGCAAGACGTAGCGCTGGGCGGAAGCGAGGTCCCGCGCGATCCCGTCAGTGTGTTCTGTTTGACGGGGCTGGCGAGTGAGCAGGAGCGCGCCTACAGCCTGCCGATCAAAATCTCTTTCCGGGGAACGAATTTCGAAATCGGGCGGCGCCTGAACGTTCACACCCAACGCGGTCAATTCCCGACGCCGGAAATGACCATCGAGGGCGCCAACATTTCCCTTTCTTACCTGATGGTCGGCAATGCGGGCTCGCCCCGGCTGTCGCGTGGAATTTTTCAGGCGCTGATGCGCGAAGCGCGCGTGGCCAACGCGGATGGACATTTCGATTACATCCTGCATGCGAACAGGCAGAAATGTCTCTCCCTCCTTGAAGCCCTCGAACCGCACGACAGCGAAGTCATCGTGACTCTGCGGCAGATGCTCTACTTCCAGCTCGAAACCATGGCCTTTTGCATCGGAACGCGGGAACTCTGATGCAAGCCCCGATGCCGGAGTGCGCGGATTGGAACTGGAGCGAAATGCTGGACGCGTTCCGGTCGCTGGGCGGCGTTGCGGAGAACGTCGTGCCGGGAAGGGGAGTGACACACCGCGGACTTTCTCCCGCCGACCCGAGCCAGCCTGTGCTGTTGCGAGTTCCGCAAAATCTGTTGTTTCGATCGGCCGATGTCGAATTCGTCGGGGACGGAATGCGCATCCGGGATTCCGCCGGGGCTTCGGAAGCGGCGCGCGATTTTTTTGCGCGATACGAATCCGCCTTCTCGTGGGGCGCCGAGGGCAAATCCGAAAGCCTGGAGGTCATCCGCGCGCTTGATGCCCTGCCGCCGGAGATTCGCGCGGCGCTGATGGAGGAATTTGATTTCGGCGATGTGCTGGAGGGAGACTTCACCACCAGGTGCCAGAATCGTTTCCTTCGGAGCAGAGAACTTCTCTGGGCCAACACGCCCTGCATCGCGCCGGTGATCGAACTCGCGAACCTTGATGCCTCGGGCCTGGCTTGCGAACAAACCGAATCCTGCGTTGAAATTGCAGGCCATGTCTCCGATGAAGTGTTGGTGTCGTGCGCCGATCATGACGCTTTTTCGATGTTTCGCAAATCCGGTTGCTCCAGCCGCGAACCGGTCGCGTTCAGCCTTCCCATGCAGCTGAAACTGGGCGATCGCGAGATCGTCATTCGGCGAAATCGGCATGAAGCCATCAAGCGCGGTCCCGACCGGGTGCCGATCACGATTTCGGCAGGTGGAAAGATCGAATTGTCATATCTGATGATCGGTCACGCGAAGTTTCCCAGGCTGTCGCGTGGAATATTGCGCACGCTCCTTCGAGAGGCCGGCATGCAAGGTGCCGACGAGGCCTTCGATTGCATTCTGCGGCTCAACACGATGAAATTCATCAAACTGCTCAGAGCGTGCGAACCGCACCGAAGCGAAACAATCTCACATTTGCGAAGGGCGGCACGTTTTCAGCTCGAGGCGATGACCTGTTGCATCGGAAGCCGCGAGCTTGAACCTGTGTCTTAGGCACGTCGCGCTGCCTGTCTCTGCGGCCTGGGCGTCACGCCGGCATGGCCGCAAAGGGCGATCGCATCGCCGCTGACTTCCAGCACGGTGGCTGCAACGAGAAAGGCGATAGCCTGAAGTACGCCCACTGAATTCACGCGACCGCCACTCTGAAACGCTCAGTCTGTGTCCAGAAAATCGTGCGTTGTTACGCCATCGGCGTTTTTTGGCCGCGCGAGCGTCTCTGGATGGCGCAAGGTGCGAATGACGTCGTTGTAGCCCGCTTGCCAATGATCACGCATGCTCAATTGCGAGAATTCATAGTCCTTGGATTCGCCTTCATAGTGTTTGGTACGATAAATCAGGTGCACGATACTATAGACCTTGTGATCCGAGAATTCCCGCAACGGTCCCGCAGCAGCGGCATGTCTGACTTTAGCGGGCAGCGTTTCGAGCAATTTGGCGAAGGCATGACGCAGCTGCTGATTCTGAACGAAGCTGCGTACGTTTTCGCGTGTGCGACTTGAATAAAGTATTTCCTTCTGACGAGTTGCGACCTCCATGATGGTGCGCGGGAACCGCCCGCGCGCATTCCACAAATCGACCTGAAAGGCCAGCGTGTCACGCCGTGGCCCATATTGCAGCACCCATTGCAGCGGAGTGTTCGAGAGAAGGCCGCCGTCCCAGTAATGCTCTCCTTCGATTTCGATGGCGGGGAATCCGGGCGGCAGCGCAGCGCTTGCGAGAATGTGCTCAGGTCCGATCTTGCGCTCCGTGGTATCGAAATAGACGAAATTCCCGGTTCGGACATTGACGGAGCCAGCGCTGAGCCGCGTGGAACCGTTATTGATGCGGTCGAATTCGACGAAGCGTTCGAGCGTAGCGACGAGCGGTTGAGTGTCGTAATAGCTTGTTGCGCCGGCGCTGCCTTCGGGAGCGAACTGGGGCGGAGGGAGGCGTGGCGCAAAGAAACCTTGTACGCCGGTCGTGAGAACTTCGGCAGCGCTCAGCTGGTTGAAGAAATGGCGCCCCGCATCGCCGGCCATCGCGGCCGGCGCCAAGAGGTTGAGCGGATTCCACGGCGTCGTTGCCGTGATCGATTCCCAGAATTCCCGCAACTTTTCGACCCGTTTTGCCCGTTCGTTGCCGGCAATGATCGCGGCGTTGATGGCGCCGATCGAAATTCCCGCCACCCAGTCGGGATGAAGTCCGGCTTCCGCCAGACCCTGGTAGACGCCGCCCTGATAGGCGCCGAGGGCTCCGCCGCCCTGCAAGGTCAGCGCAACGCATTCGAACGGCGGGCGTTTAACGGTTTGGGACATGGTCCTCCAGAATTTTGATCAGTCGCAACGGCGCTCCAGTGCGGATAATGCCGAACCGGGCGATTTGTTCATAATCGCCCGTCGTGGCTATCATGTGACCGCAAAGGATTTCCCCCGATGAAACGCTGGTTGACCATCATTGGCGGCACCGTAGCCGCGATCGGCGCCGTCGCGCTCGTTTTGTTGTACATTTACTGGAATTCGGCTGTGCCGATCCTGGCCATGGCGATCAATTACGTGCGCTATCTGTCGGCGCCGCCCGGTACACTCGTCACCGAAGAAGCACCGGCGAATACCGGCGTGGCCGCTGCGTCAGTGCCGGGCGCCGCGACATTGCCGGTCGCGACGCAGGCCGACTGGCCTGGCTACAACAGGACGCTCACCTCCGAGCGCTATTCACCGCTCGCGCAGATCAACACGAACAATGTCGCGAAGCTCAAAGTTCTCTGCGTTTACGACACGGATCAATACGCGGGTTTCAATTCCGGACTGCTCATGGTGCAGGGCGCCCTGATCGCCACGACAGAACACGATATTTTTTCCATCAACCCCGCCACCTGCCACGAGAACTGGCGCACCCATGAAGACTATTCGCCGGTCACACCGCAGAATGTCAGCCGTGGCGCTGCGTACATGGATGGCATGCTGTTCCGCGGTACCCAGGACGGGCGGGTGCTGGCTTACGATTTCAAGACCGGCCGCCGTCTTTGGGAAACCTCGATCGTAGACACGCCGGGCGAGACGACGCCCGCCGCGCCGATCGCATGGAACGGACTGGTCTTCATCGGAAATGCTGGCGGCGACCTGAAGGGAGTCAAGGGCCGCATGTATGCGCTCGATGCGAAAACCGGCAGAATTGTCTGGGAGTTCTATCTGGTGCCCAGAACCTCCGGCGATCGGGAGCGCGGGTCCGAGGGCGTGTCCCCGCTCGACTCGCCCGCTTATCGGTCTAGCTGGAAAAACAAACCAGGTATTCCAATTACCGGGGGCGCCACCTGGACTTCGTACACGCTGGACCCGGCGACAGGGCTGCTCTATGTGCCAGGCGGAAATCCGGCGCCCGATTTTGCCGCAGGGGAACGGCCCGGCGCGAACCTTTTTTCAGGCTCGGTCGTCGTGCTGGACGCGAAGACGGGCGCTTATAAGCACGACTTCAAGATCGTGCCCGTTGATTGGCATGACTGGGACGTATCGAGCGCGCCTGCGATTTTTGAGACGCGGGGAGGCCGGAAGCTTCTGTCGGTAGCTCCGAAGGACGGGCATCTGTACGGTTTTGATCTCTCCAACAATGCGTTGCTGTACCGCGTGCCCGTGACGCGCGTAGAAAACGCAAATGCCACGTTCTCCGCAACGAAGGCGGTTCATTTTTGCCCGGGCAGTACGGGCGGCGCGGAATGGAACGGTCCTGCCTACGATCCGCCCACCAACCTTGTCCTGATCGGTGAAGTCGATTGGTGCACGACGGCGCAATTGCAGAGTGAAGAACAGATTAAGGGAACGAAGTCTGGCCAGCCCTGGTCGGCGGAAGCAAGCATCAATCCCTATCGCACCTGGGGCAAGCCCGATCCGTTCGGCAGTTGGGCAGGATGGGTCTATGCGGTCGATGCCGATTCCGGCGTCTGGAAGTGGCGGGCAAAATCGAGCTACCCGATTCAGAGCGGCATGACTCCCACGGCCGGAGGTCTCGCCTTTTTTGGCGACATGGGGGGATATTTCTACGCCGTGGATACCGCCAACGGCAGGAAGTTATGGGGACAGAAGCTTGATGGCGCGATCGGCGGCGGCGTCATCACCTACACTGTGAATGGCATACAGAAAGTTGCCGTGGCGGCAGGCCTCACGGAAGTCCTCTGGCCCACGCAAATCGCGACCGCGAAAATCATTGTTCTGGGATTGAGATAATCAGCGCTGACATTTGAGTGGGCGGGGCGGCGTTCGAATCTTCGCGTGCCCGATTGCGCGCGCATTCGGATGGCTATCACATAAATGCTTCCGCCGCCGCGTAGGGCCGAATGCTTTCCGCAACGGAATCGGCAACATGCTCTTTCGTGATGATGCCGAGGACGTGCGACGTTCGAGGAATTCGCCCGCTACCCGATACCACCACCGCCATGGTTGCCACCAGATCAGGGCCAAAAGTGCACTGAAATGGCCGAAAGCAGTGCGTTTATGACAGGCCTAACCGCAGAGCAGATCTCGCGGAAATGACTGGCGCAGCGCGCAGTCGGGCCGTCACACTGCTCCGGCAGCACTCCAAATAACGGAGCGGTTTTTCTCGGACTGAGCGGCCGAATTCCCTGCTAAAAAGGGAAAATACAGGGGAAACCCCGTTTGGGGAGGTTCAAGGGCTATCTCCGCATAGAATAGACGTGCGCTTTTGATGGGTTACGACGAAATTTCCTACCAAAATTAACAGGGAAAATTTTCGGGAACAGCAACGGGTAGATCTCCGAAAGGATCAGCCAGAAGACCGGACCGAGTCCCACGGCGAACGAACCGACATAAATCATGAGGCTGGCCACTGCGAACCACCCCAGGCTGCCAGACAGTTGCGGCAGCGAAAACGCCAGCCCGAGGAGGAACAGACTGAGTGCCATTCCCGCAAGGCTGACTAGCAAAAGCGGTCGTCGCCAGACCCGGTCGATCAGCTGCATAGCCACCAGCGTCAATAGGACGTTGACTATGCCGACGCCGACACTTGCCAGGATCGCGACCGAAGCAGAAGACATCCCCGCTGCCCTGAGCATCGTGCCGCTGGCGACTGCGACCTGGTTGATCGCAACGAGCTTTCCGCGAACCTCGACAGGTGCGATTTCGGATATGTAGAGCGGCGACACAAATGAGACGATGCCGATCGCCGCGCCCGCGACCACGCGAGCGGCAATCAGCCATACCGTGTCAGGTGCGAGCGCTGCCCCAACCGCGCCTAGGGCGAATTCGATCGCGGTGCCGAGCAACAGAAGGCGACGTCCCAGCCGATCGGTCAAGCTGCCTCCGGCAAGGGCGCCCGCAAGCGAACCCAACAACACCGGGCTTACGACGATTCCTCAAGGCCGGGGGAAAGAGAGAAGTTGGTCTTGATGAAAAGAATCGCCCCTGAAATAACGCCGATATCGTAACCGAAGAGCATGCCGCCCAAGGCTGACACCGCCGCGACCAGATAGACGAGTTGCGTGCCATCACGGACGGACCTATTTTTCATTCCCCCCGCCTTCAGAAGCAGTCCCTCGAGCTGCATCTTTGGCTGCCTTCTCAAACTCGCGCTTATAAGCTTGGGCTGCGAGCATAATCCCCTCGGATTGCGCCGGATACGTGTGCGCTACATCCGCCAGAGCTTTCATACCGATGCCAGCCCTCATAACCACGGCGAGTTCGTTGATCAATTCGCTCGCCCGCGAGGCGACGATGGTCCCCCCCAGGATTTTATCGGTCCCCTCGGCAATGTGGATTTTGACGAAGCCCGCGTCCTGACCGTCCGTGATCGCGCGATCAACATCGTGCATCATCACAGTGAAGCTCTTGATGGGGATCGATTGCTGCCGCGCTTCCCAGACATGCAGGCCGATATGAGCAATCTCGGGATCGCTATACGTACACCAGGGTATAGGCAAACTGCTCCACCGAAGCTGTTCCTGCATCAACGCATTCTGAACGGCCATGCGGCCGGAAAACTGCGCAGCGTTGGTGAACTTCAGCGCCAGGCAGGCGTCACCAGCGGCGTACACATTTGGATTTGTGCTGCAAAGGAAATCATCGACTTTGATTCCCCTATCCGCGTCGAACGCGACGTTTGCGGCTTCCAGGCTGAGCTCTTCGACATTGGGCACCCGGCCGATGCTCAAAAGGATCTCGTCGGCCTGAATTTCCCCGGTGACTTCGTTGTTGACGGTCTCCAGAACCCTTGCGCCACTCTCGCGTCGTGCGCCAACGACTGTGGTGTTCAGGCGGATTTCCACACCGTCGCGTGCCATGGATCGGGATAATATCTCGGCAGCGTCGCGTTCCTCGCGTGGCAGGAACTTCGGATCGTTCTGCACGATGATCACGTGGGAACCCAAGCGGCAAAATGCCTGCGCCAGTTCGCAGCCGAGCGGGCCTCCGCCGATGACGGCGAGGCGCTTGGGTAGCGCGTCCATCTGGAAGATAGAGGCGCTTGTGCGATAGCCTGCTTGATCAAGGCTGGGAATGGTGGACGCCCTAGGACGCGCCCCGGTGGCGATGAGCGCTTTTTTGAAATGCACGGGTAAGTCGTCGACGAAAAGCATGTCCGCGTTTGCGAAACGGGCAGCACCGAAAAATACATCGACACCGAACTCTGTGAGTTCGCGAACCGAGTGATATTCCGAGATTCGCGTGCGAATCCGGCGCATGCGCGCTATCATCTTACTGAAGTCGATCGCCGGCTCGCTCGGCATGGGCGCGCCGAACTCATCGGCGTCCCGCAGCATGCCATAGACGTGCGCAGTTCGGATGATAGCCTTGGATGGTATCGAGCCGGCATTCAGTGAATTTCCGCCCATGCGATTGCGCTCAATGAGCGCAACGGAGAAACCAAGACGCGCGGCGGATTCCGCCGCCGCCAGTCCGGCAGGGCCCGCTCCGATAATTGCGAGATCGTAGGCGCTCCGCGGCACGGGGTTCTTCCAATCGTCCGGCCGCACTCGGCGCAGGAAGGTTTTCTCATCGTGGAGTTTTGATCTTGGCGTACGACTTTGCATCGCTAGAGCCACCCGCCTTCGAAACCGGCGCGCCTGAGCCCGTCGCGTAGGTAGCTGCAACGCCGCATGATCTCCCAGACCAAGCCGGTTCGATGATTTTCGATCATCATTGCGAGCAGGCCCTGGTCGAGCCCGTACCATCCTTCGGAAAGCCAGCCGCCGGTATCGCTCCGCAGCGTCGGATTGAAGCCGCTTGAAAATCTGTCCTGGTTGCAGACTTGCGGATAATTCCCGAGAAGACGACGTGTTCCCGTGAGTGCGACCTCGGCCGCAAAGGGCAATGTCGCGAGCATCGCCCACGGCGCGATCGTCCCGTCGTCGGGGCCGTATGGCACACCGCGCGACATATAACCGAAGAATCGGCGGTCCCTACCGTTCTCGCGGATGTCCGCATTGGCTGGGCCGTCTCCCGCCGTTACGCCCCAGAAATCTCGGCTATAGCCCCTGAACCCGTGCGGATTGCGTTCGCCGTATTCGCGATGGATGACGATGGCGCTTTTCGTATTCTCGAAATAGTCGCTGGCCTTCTCCCGCATGAACGCATCCCGGATGCCGCGAAAGTCGATCCACGCGTGGGAGAACAGATGCGTGAAAAGCGGCCCTGAATAGAGAACATCCGGGCCGAGCAGGTTTTCCCACTGATAGGTCAAGCTCCACTTGACGTAGTCGCTTGACGTAAGCGGGAAGGTCGGCGAGCCGAGGCCCAGGATATATAGGATCGTGGCTTCGTTATACCCCTCCCAACCATAATGGAGAAAGCCGCATTCCGGCTTCCATCCCTGCGAAAGGCCCGGGGTGCCGTTCTGGGCCCAGCGCCAGTCGACACGGCGATACAATGCGTCGGCCAGTTCGCGGATTTCAGACTCATCGTCGCCGCCATCGAAATAGCACCCGGCCAGCAGCACGCCCGAGATCAGCAGCGCGGTGTCGATCAGCGAGAGTTCGCATTGCCAGACGCGCTTGCCCGTCTGCATATCGAGAAAGTGATAGTAGAAGCCCTTATAGCCTGTCGCATCGGGCGCATCGCCTTGGGTACTTTGTGCGAAGAACTTGAGAACTTTGAGCGTCCGGCTGGCGGCATCCGCACGGGACAGCCAGCCATGGCTGACCGCGATGGGATAGCAGGACAGTGCAAACCCAACCACGGCGATGCTGCAGGGCGCCCCTTGGCGGGAGGTGTCCGCGACGAGGCCGGTATCCGCATTCGCGTAATCGACAAAATAGGAAAAAGCCGCGCGCTGCAGCCGTTCGGTGAGCGCCTCATCCGAAAGCCGCGCCCAATCGCCCATCTCGCTCAATTCGAAAAATGTATTGCTGCGACTGATTGCGGCGGCATCGATACATCTATGTTCAACGAGCCGGCCTTGTCTTCGATCGCAAGCAACTCGCTTCGGAGCTGCGATAGGTCCTTGAGATCATCGACCATCGCGGCATTTAAATATTCGGGCTTGCCGAGCTGTTCCCAGTGACGCTTGGCATTCGCATGTTCAAGATCGATGCGCTGAATGGACGCCATTGTCGCGGACTTTGCGGACTTGAGCGCAAAGGAAACTTGCTCGGTTTGGATCGGGTGGCGCGGCAACGCGAAATTCGTCAGCACCAGCGTGGAACGTTGGTCGCCGCGAACGAACCAGGCGTCGACGGTTTGGTGGCTGCCGTCAACGGATAGCATCTGAGTGCCCAGCTCATGCAGCATTTGGAAGGCACGATAGGCCGGTTTGGCGATGCCGTGAATGTTCAGCAGGCCGAAGCCGCCCTGAAACGGCACCGAAGGAAAATAGTTTTCCTCGAAAATGTCCGAGAAGGTCCAGTAGCTGTATCCCTGGACCAGCCCGTTTGCTTCCAAGATCGTTTTGACGATGAAGGCGGCGGCGTAAGGATCGTCATGCATGGGATCGCGCGGATTGGAGGACGTGCACCACTCCGTATAATAGACCGGTAGGTCGCCGGCTTTCTTTCGCACTTCGCGGGTCTGTTCGCGCAGGATGCTGCGCGTCGAGGCCGCCAACTGTGCTTCCGTGTCATCGCCCGGCTTGCCAAACGCGTCCGTCGGGTAGTGATGCGTGCTGACGAAATCCGCCGGCAAGTTGTTTGCTTTGCAGAAAGCTAAGAAATCATCGATCCAGGCGTTGGCCGCCGTGGCCGGCCCGCCAACCTTCAGCGCCTCGTCGACGCCCTTTATGGCCTCTACGGTATAGCGGTAGAGTTCGAAATAGTCGCTCTGCTTTCCGCTGCCAAATGCGGTAAGGTTTGGCTCGTTCCAGACCTCGAAGAACCATTGCCGCACCTCGCTCAACCCGTAACGATCGACCCAATGTTGCACCAGCTTTCTGATCAAAACGGCCCATTGCGCATAGTCCCTCGGCGCGGAGACATTGGCCTGATAGTGAAAGACCGTCTGATCGCCCGAGGATAGGACGGACGGCATGAAGCTCAATTCGACAAACGGCTTCATGCCGATAGACAGCAGAAAATCGAAAATCTGATCTGCATTGAAGAATGAGTAGAAAAACGTGTCGCCCTCGGCAACCAGCGTACCCATGTCGTCGCTCAAAATTCCGTGGAAGCGGACATGCCGCATGCCGAGTTCGTCACGAGCTCGCTTCAACTGCGCCTGCCAGTCGGCGCGCAAGGCGAGCGTCGCGTGGCCGCTGCCAACCGTGTGTTCCCAGAAGTGAGGGAACTCCGTAGCGGGTCCGCCCAGATCGCTTGAAAATGTTGCCGTCATTGCAGTCGTTCCTTGATCCGGTCCGCGATCCGAAGCGCGTTGGCGACAATCGTCAGGGTCGGATTGACCGCCCCGATCGACGGGAAAAAGCTGGCGTCCGCGATGTATAGGTTATCGAGTTCATGGGCCTTGCAGTCGAGGTCCAAAACCGAACTCGCAGAATCGGCGCCGAATCGCGCTGTCCCCGCCTGGTGAGCGGCGCCGCCGATTGGTATGTCCTTGCCCAGATACAAGCTGCGCTCCAGCAGCAACGGATGTGCGCCGGCTTTGCTCAATATCTGCTCAAGTTTCCTTTTGAGCCGGTGATGGGCTTCCATATTACCTTCGACGATCTCCAGAACGACGCGTTCGCCGTCGTAGCGAACGCGGTTTTCCGGACGCGGAAGGTCCTCGCTCGACAGCCAGAAATCCATCGAATAACGCGCCATCTCGTCAAACGGCATTTTTGGCACCCATTCGAGCCAGCTCCGCAATGCTTCGCCCCGGATCTGGCCGCCGTGGGATCTGGCGCACATCTGGATCAGGCCGAGAGGGAAGTCCCATCCGTCGGACCCGAAGTAGAAATCCGAGAGGGCGAGGGTCTTCTGGAATATCGTGTCGTTGGGCTCTCGCATCAGTGCCATCAAAACCGACTGGTTGTGACGCATGTAGTTGCGCCCGATCTGACCGGAACCGTTGGCGAGGCCATCGGAGTGTTTGTCGTTCGAAGAGCGCAGCAGAAGCAGCGCGGAGGACAGCGCGCCGCAAGCGACAACAACGATATTGCCCGAGTAACGATCCTCATTGCCGTTGCGCGTTACGACGACGTCCGTAACGGTGCTGCCCTTGGCGTCCGTTCCGAGTCTGGAGACATAGGCATTGGTCAGCAATGTCAGATTGGGATGCAATTTGAGCGACGGACCGACGCATACGACTTGCGCGTCAGCCTTGCCGTTCAGAAGACAGGGAAAGCCATCGAACGCGTCGCAACGGATGCATGTGCTGGTCGGCGTGACTTTGCCGTCCTTCTCATCCAGGAGAATGCCGAGCGGCAGGTGAAATGGGTGCAGTCCGTCACCCATGAGACTGTCGTGAAGCGCTTGGATGCGCCGTTCGTGCGAAACCGGCGGATAGGGAAAGGGGCCGCTTGAAGGCGGCTCGCTCGGATCTTCGCCTCGCTGGCCGTGAACGTGCAACGGCCGCTCGGCCTCGGCGTAATATGGCTCGAACACGTCATACTTGAGAGGCCATGCGGGCGAGATGCCGTCCTTGTAACGGACTTCGCCAAAATCTCGCTCGCGCATATGAAATAACGCCGCGCCATAGACTTTCGAATTTCCGCCGACATAGTAATGCAGGCCGGGATGAAAACTCTTGCCATCCTTCCCGTACCAAGTCTCGTCTGCCTGATAGGCAGCGTCTACGAATACCGTCTGCGAATCCCAATTGGCGGGAGAGCGCGGAAGATAATCTCCGCGCTCAATCAGCAAGATGCGTCTGCCGGTTGGCGCGAGGCGGTGTGCGACGGACGCCCCGCCGGGGCCGCTTCCGATGATGATCACGTCGTAGTGCTCTGCCATCGTCTTCAGCCGTTGGTCGAGAAGCCCGGATAGAGCGTCATTCCCCCGTCAACGAAAAGTGTCGTACCGACAACGTAATCGGAGTCGTCGGACGCAAGCCAAACGGCGGCCCGTGCAATGTCTTGGGGCAGCCCTATGCGTCCATAGGGGATCAATGTGAGCAGACTCTTCAGCGCCTCAGGAGTGTTCCAGGCGGAAGTGTTGATCGGTGTCTGTATCGCTCCCGGTGCGATGCCATTGACGCGGATGCGTTTTGGCGCAAGCTCCTGCGCCATGCTTTCCATTAGCAATTTGATGCCGCCTTTCGAGGTCGCGTAGTTCGCGTGGCCCGCCCAGGGGATCACCTGGTGAACGGAACTCATGCAAATAATCTTGCCGGCCGCTCGAGAGACGGATGCGACTACGCCGCGGATTAGAAACTCTCGTATCGCAGCGCGAGAGCACAGAAATTGGCCCGTCAGATTGACGTCAAGGACCGTGTTCCACTTTTCTAAGGTCATGTCGGCGAAAGCGGAATCGCGTTGCAGGCCCGCATTGTTGACGAGGATGTCGATCGTGCCGAACTCACGCACGGCGCGGTCGAACATCCCGCTCACCTCATCTTCGGATGAAACATCGGCCTTGTGCGCGATAGCGTTTACACCGAATTGTTTGATTCTGTCGACCACGGCGTGCGCGGCATCATCGCCCTCGACATAATTTACAATCACATCTGCGCCCGCTTGGCCGAGAGCCATCGCGACACCCTCGCCGATACCGGAGTTCGCGCCGGTAACGAGGGCTTTCTGCCGGGCCAAAGGCCGGGAATCTGGCATAGGGAGCGGGTCTTTCGAAAATATCGGAAGATGCGGAAATCGCGTTTGATCGCACCAATGCAGCAGCTTTTGTAGGACGCAAGCGTCGATGGAACGCACAGAATCCCGAAACGCTCCTGCCCGCCTTATTATATCGCGGCAATAACCAAGGGTGCAATTATGGCTGGCCGATTTCGCACCAATTGGGCGCTCCAGCGTATAACATGGGTGCGTTATGACCCATTGGCCAAACAATTTACGGCTGCCGTGACCGACATCGGCCAGAAACAGCATGTCGTCATCATTGGCGCCGGCTTCGCGGGTATGCAAGTAGCGCGTGGGCTGGGTAATGCCGGAGTTCGGGCTACGCTGGTGGATCGGCAGAACTATCACCTGTTCCAACCGCTTCTTTATCAGGTCGCGACGGCAGCTCTGTCGCCCGCGGACATCGCGGAACCAGTCCGAAAGATGCTGCGCCGTTTTCCGACTATTGAAGTCCTGTTGGGGGACGTGACAGGCATCGACGTCGCTATGCGCTGCGTAACCCTGGCGGATGGGAAGTCCCTTTCATACGATATTTTGGTGCTTGCGGCGGGTGCGACGCACGCCTATTTTGGGCATGACGAATGGAGCAAGTTTGCTCCCAGTCTGAAATCCATCGCGGACGCACGCAGAGTCAGATCGCAATTGCTCCTCTCATTTGAACGGGCGGAAACGAGCGACGACCGGTCAGAGCGTGCGCGCCTGCTGACGTTCGTGGTCGTCGGCGGCGGCCCCAGCGGTGTTGAACTCGCGGGCGCGATTGCCGAGCTCGCCCGCTTTACCCTTGCAAAGGACTTTCACCGAATCGACGCGAAATCGACCACTGTGCTTCTTCTGGAAGCAGGTCCGCGAATTCTTTCCGCGTTCCCGGACGACCTTGCGCGCTACGCACATCGCAAGCTCGCGTCATTGGGTGTGACAGTGCGGGAAAACTGTGCCGTCAAGAACATTTCGGAGGATTGCGTCGAGGCGGGCGACGAGACAATACCGGCGGGCCTCACAATTTGGACAGCTGGCGTCAAGGCATCGCCGATCGGAAAACTGCTCAGCATGCCAACCGACAAGACCGGGCGCGTATTGGTCAATCGCAACCTCGCAGTGCCGGGACTGACCAATGTCTATGCGCTGGGCGATGTTGCGGTTGTTCTAGATGCCGACGGAAAAACCCTACCAGGTCTGGCGCAAGTGGCCAAGCAGGAAGGCTATTATCTTGGCCGCGCGTTGGTGAAGAAAATTCGCAATGGCAAGCCAGCGCCGGATTTCGAATTCCGCAATCGCGGCAACGCGGCGATCGTCGGGCGGCAGTCCGCGATCTTCGACTTCGGCTGGTCGCAGCTCAGAGGATCGCTCGCGTGGTTTCTCTGGGCGCTGGTCCACATCTATCTGCTGGCGGGATTTCAGCACCGGCTGTTGGTCGCCGTGCAGTGGCTTTGGCGATACGCGACCTATGATCACGGAGCGCGGTTGATCACGGAGCCTGTGCAATGTACAGGCTGGGACCGCGCACGGGATGTGGAGTAGG
This sequence comes from Rhizomicrobium sp., assembly GCA_036490345.1. Classification (GTDB taxonomy): domain Bacteria; phylum Pseudomonadota; class Alphaproteobacteria; order Micropepsales; family Micropepsaceae; genus Rhizomicrobium. Next base: position 15,055 of record DASXEA010000077.1, read on the forward strand.
CATTTATGTTTAGTTCGCGTGTTGGAGGTGGCATTCGATGCTCAGTGTTCTGATCGCGTTCATGATACGCTGTCTGCTGGTTGGCCTGTTTCTGCCCTTCAGCGCGCTCGATAATGTCCTGAATTTCAGGGCGGCTAGCGCACTGATCTGGGCACTTACAGCGGTGGGCGGGACGCAAATGCATCAGGCCAGTTCGGTTTAGGCCGAAGGTCCTGCGTCACATCGAATCTCGCGGCGGTGAAATCCAATGACCATAGTAGTCCCCATAGTGAATCCTGATTCGTTCTCATAACGCGAGAGGTCCACGATGGACATTGACCTATTCTCCTATGTTGCGGCGAACGGCCTGTCGGGCGCGCGTGCGCCTCTCCGGAAACTGGCAACTCGCGAGTACATCGAACAGACGATCAAGTGTAATACCAACCTGCGTAGGTTCTGACTCACTGGGGATTCCCAAGAGGCGCGAATCCTGATTCACCATGGCAAACAGGGAGGTTTGCCATGGCGGCTGCGGTTGATCTTCGGACGGATTTTGATGGGCCGGCATTGCGGCGTCT
>DASXEA010000079.1:0-42935 GCA_036490345.1 Rhizomicrobium sp.
ATATTTGGTTTGGTGAGGAGCGACCCCTTGGTCGCGTCTCGAACCACGCACGACAACGCCCGGAGCTGACCAATGAGCGACTATGATGTCATCGTCATCGGCGGCGGGCCCGGCGGCTATGTGGCTGCGATCCGCGCCAGCCAGCTGGGTCTGAAGACCGCCATCGTCGAGCGCGAGAACCTGGGCGGCATCTGCCTCAACTGGGGCTGTATTCCCACCAAGGCGCTGCTGCGCTCGTCGGAAATCTGGCATGCGATGCACCGGCTGAAGGAGTTCGGTTTTTCTGCCGACAATCTCCGGTTCGATCTGGGCGCGATCGTCGCGCGCTCGCGCAAAGTGTCCGAGCAGCTCTCGAATGGCGTCAGTTTTCTGATGAAGAAGAACAAGATCCAAGTGATCCGGGGTACCGCAAGGCTCGCGGGCGTGGGCAAAATCGATGTCACCGCGGATGGCAAGACCCAGACAGTGTCTGCGAAGAATATCGTGCTGGCGACCGGTGCCCGCGCGCGCGCATTGCCCGGTCTCGTGCCGGACGGAAAGCTCGTCTGGACCTATCGCGAAGCCATGGTGCCGACGACGTTCCCGAAATCCCTGCTGGTAGTGGGTTCGGGCGCCATCGGAATCGAGTTCGCGAGTTTTTACCGAACGCTCGGCAGCGACGTCACGGTCGTCGAAGTGCTCGATCGCGTGCTGCCGGTGGAAGATGCCGAAATCTCCCAGCTTGCGGCGAAAGCATTCGCAAAGCAGGGCATGAAGATCCGGACTTCGACCGTGGTGGAAAAAATGGAGGTCAATGGCGATCAGGTGAGTGCCACGCTCAAGCCCAAAGACGGAAAATCCGAAGTCGTGACATTCGATCGCGTCATCCTGGCGGTCGGGATCGTGGGGAATGTCGAAGATCTCGGGCTCGAACAGGCGGGCGTCAAGACCGAGAAAACCCACGTGGTCGCGAATGAATGGGGCGAGACCGGCGTTGCCGGACTTTACGCCATCGGCGATCTGGTCGGGGCGCCGTGGCTCGCACACAAGGGCATGCATGAAGGCGTCATCGTGGCAGAGCGGATTGCCGGGCTCAAAGGCGTCCACCCGCTCGATACGTCGAAAGTCCCGGCCTGCACCTATTGCTGGCCGCAAGTGGCGAGCGTCGGCATGACGGAAGCCGCCGCCAAGGCAACGGGACGAAAGATCAAGGTCGGTCGGTTTCCGTTCATCGGCAATGGCAAGGCGATTGCGCTGGGAGAACCCGAGGGCCTCGTCAAGACGGTGTTCGACCAGGAGACGGGCGAGCTTCTGGGCGCGCACATGATCGGTGCGGAAGTCACGGAACTCATCCAGGGCTATGCGATCGCGCGCACGCTTGAGGCGACAGATGCCGACCTCGCGGCCACGATTTTCCCGCATCCGACGTTGTCGGAGATGATGCACGAAGCCGTCCTCGACGCCGACAAACGCGCGCTGCACATCTGAACAGGCTATAGCCCGTCGACGATCTTGAACGCCAGGAGCGCGGCTGCGATCAGCGGCTTGCGCAACAGCCGGCCGCCGGGAAACGGACGAGCCGGTACGCGTGCAAAAACGTCGAAGCGTTCTCGCCTGCCGAGCGCGGCTTCGGCCAGAAGTTGGCCGCCGAGCGTGGCCAGCGCGACACCCTGGCCCGAATAGCCATGCGCAAAATACACGTGCCCGGAGCGGGTGCCAAAATGCGGCATGCGGGTGACGGTTATGCCGACGGTGCCGCTCCAGGCAAACTCGGTCGGGACGCCCCGAAGCTGCGGGTAGACTTTCAGCATGCGCGGCCGCACCAAAGCCGCGATGTCGCGCGGCATGCCGAAATAGGCTTCGCGCCCGGCGAACAAGAGGCGATTGTCGGCACTCTTGCGATAGTAGTCGAGCACATGGCGCGTATCGGCGACGGCTGTGTCGGATGGCAGAACGCTGTGCATGAGGTCGGGAGACAACGGCGCAGTGGCCGTCACGAAACTTTCCACGTGACCGATATAGCGATCCAGTTCCGGAACAAGCTCGCCGGTGAAGGCATCGGTTGCCAGAACCACGCGGCCCGCAACGACGCAGCCTGACGCAGTGCGGACATCAACGCCCGCCCCGTTTTCGTCCAGTGCGGTTACTGACGACCGTTCGAAGATGGTGACGCCAGCATCCTCGGCCGCCTTTGCCAGACCGCGCGCATAGCGAAGCGGGTGAAGATGGCCGCCGTCCGTATCGAGACGGCCGCCGCAGTAAATCGTGCTTCCCGTGAGCGCGCCGATTTTCTCCTTGCCCAGCATGCGGGCATGTCTGTAGCCGTAGCGAGCTTCGAGATGCGCGGTGTCGGCGGCCAGTGCGGCTGCGGCTCGCGCATCGTGCGCAGCGATGATGAGGCCAGCCTTCAAATCGCAATCGATGTGATGGCTGCGGATCAGATCGCGAACGAGAGCCTTCGCGTCTTCGGCGAGGCACCAGAGGTCGCGCGCATGTTCAGGGCCGAGCCACGTTTCGAGTTCGCTTTGATCCTTGCGCAAGCCCTTGTGGATCTGGCCGCCGTTTCGGCCGGACGCCCCGAATCCAACGCTTGCAGCCTCGAGCACGACAACGTGCGCACCGGCATTTGCCGCAGACAGCGCCGCGGACAGGCCCGTATAGCCGGCACCGACGACGCAGATGTCCGCGCGCAAAGTTCCGGTGAGCGCGGGCCGCGGGACGTCGGCCGTTGCACTGGCGGCGTAGTAGCCCTGTGGCGCGGTCTCTGCCATCCGTGGTGCTTGCGACGGCGAACGCCGCGGGTCAAGCGGCCGGGCTTCTTGACCATGCGGCCGTTCGCATGCGAGTGCAGGAACAGACATGGGAGTTGCTCACGTGACCCGCACGGAAATCTGGCGCATCGAAAAATACCTGCGAAATCTGTTCCGTCTCGACACGATCACCCTGATGGAGCGGCCGAAACAGCCCGACTCCGTGGAAGTCCATGTCGCCGGCGAATTCATAGGCGTTATTTTCAAGGACGAGGAGGATGGCGAAACCTCCTATGCGTTCCAGATGGCCATTCTCGAGATGGACCTGCCCGAGCCGCCGGCATCGCGCAGCTAGCGGTTGAAATTCGGAAGGCGCGGCGGCTACTTGCGGTCGCGCCGCATGAACGACGCGACCAGCCTGTCCACCCCACTGGCGATCTGGCGCCAGTCTTCGAGCCTGCCCCGCTTGAAGCGATAGTTGAGCGCAACGCCGTGTGCGAGCGGCATATCCCTGAGGCAGCTTGGGCTTGGCACCTGCGGCCCGAACCGTACGCAGCGCATCACCACCACGCCGCTGGCCAGGTGGCCTACGAACAGGTCTTCCCCACGATAGCCGGAATCGTCGCGGAAGGCGTATTGCGTCAGCCCAAAGGGACCATCGGTGCCTCGTGGCTGGATGACCGCGTTCAGGTAAATGCGGTCCAGGCGCTCGGCCTCGGACAGGTTGAACTGTTCTTCGCGAATCAACAGGTAGGCGACCGGTGCGTTCGCATCGTTCTCCGTGAAATCCGGACCACGGTCCTCCGAGTAGCCCTGAAAGTCGGGGAGGGTGGCGTAGAGCGCCACATCGCTGCGGGCACCGCCTTTTCGCGCACTGCCATAGGGCAGATAGTTCGCGGGAATGGTGAAAGCGACGCCGCCGACGGACAGGTGTACCAGATCCGATCGGGAGGTCGGCGTGGCATGTTCCTCGATGAAGGAAGCCGGATTGGGCGCGAGATAGTAGAGCAGCACCAGCGCCGACAGCAGCCCGGTGATGATGAAGATGGCGACCGGCAGGAGCCAGCCGGAATGCTGTCTCACCGAATCGTCGAATTGTGTGCCACGCCGGCTCATCGTATGGGGCATCGCTTAACCCTGACCATCTCTATCACGCCCGCCTTGCGGGCTGCATAAGCTGGGCGCTCATGGACAAAAAATAGAAGGAGTGTTGAAGCTTTGCGTCAGAACGGCACGTCCCCGGCCGAAAGCACCCCGAATTTCGGGCACAGCCGCTGCATCGAAGGGCGGGAAATGCGCGGGGAGCGCTGCCATGCATGATGCGTTCGTCGCTCTGTACGCGATGACAGCCGGCTTCACTGCCTCGGGCATTTTTGCCAATTCCTACCGTTTGATCGCCAAAGATGCCCAGACCAGTGTCGGCAGGGCGTTCTATGTGGCCATAATGGTGGTCGCCGGCCCCAGCGTGCTGTTCGAGAAGGCGGTAGACTCCTGGCGCAAGAAGACCTGCACCGGGACCGCACTCGGCTTGGCCGCAGCCGTCTGCGGCTACTGGAGCCTTGCCATCGGCCTCCTCGTGATCCAGATCGCGCTGGCGCTCAAAGCACGGTAAGCATGCTCGCAACCAGCGGGTGGCGCACGATATCCGCTTCGCCGAGGCGTACGACCGCAATCTCAGGGACCCTTTCCAGGCGGTCGGCGATATCGCCGAAGCCGGAAAGCCCGCTCAGCAGGTCGGTCTGATCCGGGTCCCCCGTCAGGACCATGGTCGATCGCCAGCCAAGGCGGGTGAGCAGCATCTTGAGCTGTCCATAGGTGCAGTTCTGGGCCTCGTCGATGACCACGAAACAGGAGTTCAGCGTTCGGCCCCGCATATAGGCGACCGGCGCGATCTCGATCGTCCCTTCGGCCAGCAGAGCTTTCAGCCGTTTGGTGCCGAGCCGCTCGGTCAGCGCGTCGTAGAGTGGCCGCAGATAAGGCGCGAGCTTGTCCTGCAAATCGCCGGGGAGAAAACCCAGGCTCTCGCCGGCCTCGACGGCCGGACGGGAAAGTACGATCCGTGCCACGCGATTGGCTTCGAGGGATTCGACGGCCTTGGCGATCGCCAGATAGGTCTTGCCGGTCCCGGCGGGACCAAGCGCGGCTACGACGCTATGGGCGTCGATGGCGTCCATCAGCTGCTGCTGCGTCAGGCTCATCGCCCTGACGTTTTTTACGTATTTGCGGTCACGTTCGGCTTCGAGCGGGTCGTAGCTCAGGCGGCCCGGGAAAAGAGGATGAACGGTGGCAACGTCACGAGGCTGGGATTCGCGGTCTCTGCGACTCGCGGAACGCTTGGCCATGGGTACTCCCTGGTCAACGACGCATCATGGGGGGAGTTGGGATGATGAAGATCACAGGAGCATGACAATGGCGGCGGATGCTGCCGCATTGCAGCTGAAGACCGTATCTCTGGCGGTGAAAGAGCCAGCACGGACACACCCCGAGAGCGACTCACCCAACGACTGCGAGCCTAACCCATTCCTGGCGGAGCGTCGCGCGCACCCATGAAGAACGACTATCATGAGCGCGTTTTCAGGTTCGGAGAGGGTCATGACGATCTACGCGCTGGGCGATGCCGTGCCCGAGTTTCCGCCGGGCGGAGAATATTGGGTGGCGCCCACTGCCACACTGATCGGGCGCGTCCGCCTGCACCGACACGCCAGCGTATGGTTCGGCGCGGTGTTGCGCGGCGACAATGAATGGATCGACGTGGGCGAGAATTCGAATGTTCAGGACAATTCCGTCATCCACACCGATCCGGGGCAGGGCACCATCATCGGCCGCAACGTAACCGTCGGACACAAGGTGATCCTGCATTCGGCGACGATCGGCGACAATACGCTGGTCGGGATGGGGTCGACGATCCTCACCGGCGCCAAAATCGGCTCGCACTGTCTGATCGGCGCCAACACCCTGATCGCGGAGGGAAAGGAGATTCCCTCAGGCTCGCTCGTTCTCGGCGCGCCGGGTCGCGTGGTCAGGTCATTGAGCGAGGCGCAATTGGCGATGCTGAAGATCGCGGCCGATGTGTATGTCCTGAACTATCAGCGCTTTCGTCACGAACTCAGAGCAGCGGAGTGAGCCGCGGTGCGGACCTGAAAGAGCGATCAGCTTGCCACTTTCAGTTTTTGCTCCGTACGCCAGATCTTGCGGATCCGGGCGTCGGCTTCGGGTCCGAAATTGAACCACGCCGCCTTGTCGTTCGTGGCATCGGCGACGAACAGCGTGTCGAGCTTGCCCAGCTGTTGCACGAGCAGATTGCGCGTTGCGTTGATCGACGAATCGGTATTGAGGAGCCAGACCTGCGGCAGGATTGCGATCGCCTGGCCCAGCTTGAAGATTTCTTCCTCGAGACGCGTGATCGAGCCGGACTTCATGTCCGAGCAGATGATGAAATGCGATTTCTCGTTGCCGCGCGGCCGGTCCTCGTGGCGTCCGAAGCTGGCGACGGGCTCCTCGCGTTTGGCAGGTGATGCTGCTGACGGCGCCGGTGTTGCAGCCGGAACGGGCTCGACCGGCACAAACAACATGGCCAGATCGGGTTCGTCACGCACCGGATGGAAGTTGGTACTTCCGGCCCGTGCCACCACGGACTGAAGCGCCAGCCTGCCTTCGCCCGCGAAGGTCCGCATCTGCTCGGCGCTGTACGGGCCATAGACCCGTCCTCCGGTATTGATCAGCCACCAATCCGACATGAAGCGCTGCATCCAAAGCTCTTGCCGCTACAAAATTTAATTTCAAATGGTTACCCAAGCCTTGCCGAAATTCACTCTGGCGAAAGAATGAGGGGCACCGCTGAGGAAAACTCCATGTTGCTGGAATTCTGCCGGGTCGATCGGGAAGGGCCGTTGACCATCGTCACGCTCAATCGCCCCGACCTGTTGAATGCCCTGCATCCGCCTGCCCATTTCGAGCTTGCCGGGGTTTTTGACGGGTTTGCCGCCGATCCGGAGCAATGGGTAGCCATCGTCACGGGGGCAGGCGAGCGGGCCTTCAGCGCCGGGAATGACCTCAAATACCAGGCGGCGGGCGGCAAAATGTCGGCGCCGCCCAGTGGATTTGGTGGCCTCGCCAGGCGGTTCGACCTCGACAAGCCGCTCATTGCGGCCGTGAACGGCCTCGCCATGGGGGGCGGATTCGAGATCGCCCTGGCCTGCGACATCATCGTCGCCGCCGAAACGGCGGTTTTCGCTTTGCCAGAACCCCGGGTCGGCCTGGCGGCGCTGGCGGGCGGTCTTCACCGCCTCCCGCGGGAGATCGGCACCAAGCGGGCGCTCGGCATGATCCTGACCGGCAGGCGGGTGAGCGCGCGGGAAGGGCAGGCATTGGGTTTCGTCAACGAGGTCGTCGCGCCGGCAGACCTGATGGAGAGCGCCCGAAGCTGGGCGGCACAGATCCTCGCACTCAGCCCCATGTCGGTCCGCGCGTCGAAACAGGCGGTCTATAGAGGCCTCGCCGAACCATCGGTCGCCGCCGCGCTGGAGGCGCAGGCGCGTTACCCCGCTGTAGCGGCCATGTTTACGAGCGAGGATCTCATCGAAGGTCCGAGAGCCTTTGCCGAAAAGCGCCCGCCGCAATGGAAGGGGCGGTGAGGGGCATCGAACTGGCTTCACATGCTGCTGCTTCCACGCACGCTCAGGGCTTCAGCGCGAACACCGGGCCCAAGCCAGGTTCGATGGTGCGGTTTGTGCCGTAAACGCCGCAATTCTTCGTGTCGTACAGCGTGCCCTTCACGGCGATGAAGCCAGCATTGATGCATCGCCGTCAATGCTGCCGCCGAACGAATAAAGGACCTTTCCCCTGACTTTGGCGCTTTCGGCTCCAGAAGCAGATTGCACGGAGACGCAAGCAACGATACCCGACCCACGCAGGCCCGACTACCCGAACACGACCGCGTGCATGATGCGGCCAGGCATGAAGGCGAGGCTGCCGGCGATCAGGATGCCGCCGAAATAGACGCCCAGCATGGCGCGGCGGTGGGCCGGAATGTTATGCGCCCGGGCGCTGCGCAGCGCGCCATAGACGCCGAAGAGGGTGAGTGGGACAAACAAATGGATGGGGCTGAGGCCGAAGAAGGGGCTGTTTGGCATCAGCTGGTGGACGAACAATGCCGCGATCGAGGTCACGGTCATCAGCGCGAGATAGAGGTAGCCCAGCGCGCGGTGAAACGGCGCACCTTTCGGGCTGAAAAAAATCTGCCAGGTGCCGAGAAGGAAGGCCGGAACCACGGTCGCGACATGAACTTGCACGGCCAGCGGCGCGTGCAGGAGCGGCGCAAGGATCAATAGATCCTCGCCTTGGGCGGAATGTACTGCACGTCGTTGGACAGCGTGTAGGTATGCACCGGCCGGTAATCGAGGCGCGCCCATCCCGTCGTCGAATCGAGCCAGGACAGCGTGTGCTTCATCCAGTTGGTATCGTCGCGATTGGGAAAATCCTCGCGTGCGTGGGCGCCGCGACTTTCGGTGCGCGTCACGGCCCCTTCGACGGTGACGATCGCCTGCTGGATCAGATTTTCGAACTCCAGCGTTTCCACCAGATCGCTGTTCCAGATCAGCGAGCGGTCGGAAACGCTGATGTCGGAAAGCTGCTTGTAGATCGCGTCGATGCGCTTGCGGCCCTTTTCGAGCGTTTCGCCGATACGAAAGACGGAGGCGTCTTCCTGCATCGCGAGTTGCATCGCGAGGCGCAATTGCGCCGTCGGCGTGCCGCCTTTGGCGTTGCGGTAATGATCGAGCCGCGCCAGCGCTTCGTCGCCGGCGCCTTTCGGCAGGTCGGCGTGTTTTTCCCCCGGCTTGACGGTTTCGCTGGCCCGCAATCCGGCAGCCTTGCCGAACACCACGAGATCGATCAGCGAATTCGAGCCCAGACGATTGGCGCCGTGCACGGACACGCAGGCCGCTTCGCCCACCGCCATCAGGCCGGGAATGATCGTGTCGGGATTGCCGTCCTTCAGCGTGAGCGCTTCGCCCATATAATTCGTGGGGATGCCGCCCATGTTGTAGTGGACGGTCGGCAGCACCGGGATGGGTTCGCGCGTGACGTCGACACCCGCAAAGATGCGCGCCGATTCGGTGATACCGGGCAGGCGCTCGTGAATGATCTTGGGATCGAGATGCGACAGATGCAGATGGATATGATCCTTCTTCGGTCCGACGCCGCGGCCTTCGCGGATCTCGATCGTCATGGCGCGGCTGACCACATCGCGTGACGCAAGATCCTTGGTGTTGGGCGCATAGCGCTCCATGAACCGCTCGCCTTCGGAATTGGTCAGATACCCGCCTTCGCCGCGCACGCCTTCGGTGATGAGCACGCCGACGCCGTAAATGCCCGTTGGATGAAACTGGACGAATTCCATGTCCTGCAGCGGCAGACCCGCGCGCAGAACCATCGCGTTGCCGTCGCCTGTCTGGGTATGCGCTCCGGTGCACGAGAAATAGACGCGGCCATAGCCGCCCGTGGCCAGAATCACCTTGTGGGCGCGGAACCTGTGGATCGTGCCGTCGTCGAGATTCCATGCCATGACGCCGCGCACGGCGCCGTCTTCCATGATGAGATCGAGCGCGAAATATTCGACGAAGAAATTCACTTCGTGCTTCACGCACTGGCCGTAGAGCGTGTGCAGGATGGCGTGGCCGGTGCGGTCGGCCGCGGCGGCGGTGCGCTGCGCGATGCCCTTGCCGTAATGCGATGTCATGCCGCCAAAGGCGCGCTGATAAATCTTGCCTTCCGCGGTGCGGCTGAAGGGCACGCCGAAATGCTCGAGTTCGTAGACGGCGGCGGGCGCGCTCTTGCAAAGAAATTCGATGGCGTCCTGGTCGCCCAGCCAGTCCGATCCCTTGACGGTATCGTACATATGCCAGCGCCAATCATCCTCGCCCATGTTTCCCAGAGCGGCCGAGATGCCTCCCTGGGCCGCGACGGTGTGGCTGCGGGTAGGGAAGACCTTGGTGATGCAGGCGGTGCGCAGGCCATGCGATGCGGCTTCGAGCGTGGCGCGCAGTCCCGCGCCGCCGGCGCCGATGACGACGACATCGAAAGTATGATCGGTGACGGAATAGGCGGTCATGGTGCGAGTGCAATCCTCACCAGCGCGAACAGGGACACGGCACCCACGATCCAGGCAAAGAACTGGGTGAGAACGAGCAGCAGGATCTTCGGGCCTTCCCGGTGCACATAGTCTTCGATCACGACCTGGACGCCGAGCACCATGTGATAGAGACCAGCGACAACGAACAATGCGAGCGGAATGGCGTCCTGCGGCCGGGCCAGAATCGCCAGGGCGGCGTCCCGATCGTCGCCGATGAGCGAAAGCGCGATGCAGACGAACCAGATCGCGAGCGGTACGAGCGCCGCTGCCGACACGCGCTGACGCCAGAAATGGGCGGTGCCGGAATGTGCGGCGCCGAGGCCTTCGACGCGCGCCAGCGGGGTTCGTACGCTCACAGCCGCACTCCTCTGGCGGCATAGGCATAGGCAAACACCGCGATTGCGATCAGCAGAGAGAACACGAACACCAGGATTCCGCTGCGATTGGCAGTCCGTATATCGAACCCCCACCCCGCGTCCCAGGCGAGATGACGCAGACCGTTCAGGAGATGGTAGGCGAGGGACCAGGCAAAACCGAACAGGATGAGCTGCCCAAGCGGATTGCGCGCTGCATCGGAAAATGTGTCGAAGGCTGCCGGCCCAGACGCAATCGCCATCAGCCACCACGCAAGGACGATCGTGCCTGCGGCTAGCGCGATGCCCGTCGCCCGATGCACGATCGATCCGGCCATTGTCACAGGCCAGCGATAAATCTGAAGATGGGGCGAGAGCGGACGCGGGCGGGCCGCGCTTTTAGCCTGTTCCGCCATACGGGAATCACCGAAATACTGAACCGGGCCGGGAGTGTAGGGGTGAGACAACCCAAGTCAACCGCAGCTTTTGTGTCATGAATGTCGCGGGCGTTGTGACGCGGCTTTGGAAAGCCTTGCAAATCCCGATTGCAGCAGCCACCGCAGAGTTGGCGGCAATCGCCATCGCGACGCCGCTCCTGCTGGCGGTGGAATTCTGGAACCGCTTCCCGATCATCTACTACGATACCGGCGCCTATGTTCTCGAGGGTCTCGGCGGGCGGTTTGTTGCCGAACGGGCACCGGTCTATTCGCTTTTTCTGCGTTTCGCGGGCGGCGGCGTCTCGCTCTGGCTTGTCGCCGCGATTCAGGCCCTTCTGACCGCATTCGTGATGACGCAAACCGCACGCCAGATTGCGCCGCGGCTTTCCCTGATCGCATTCCTTGCCCTTTGCGTGGGACTCGTCGGCGGCACGGGAATCTCCTGGTACGCCGGACAGATCGAACCGGATTGTTTTGCTGCCGACCTGATCCTGGTCATCTATCTGCTGACATTTCATGGAAGCACGCTCGGAAGCGTGCGGCGCATTTTATTGATTGCGCTCGGCGCCTTCGCGGCCGCAGTTCATCCATCGCATCTGATTCTGGCGGGCGCTTTGGCATGCGCTCTGGTCGCCGTTGCGCTCCTCCAGCGCGCCCTGCGCTTGCCCCTGTGGTCCGATCCCGGACACACGCTGCCGCGTCTGGGAGACCTTGCCCTTGTCGCGACCGCCGCTCTGGCCCTCGTCGTGGCGGCGAATTTCGAGCTCACGGGCCAGGTCTTCGTGACACGCGCCGGGCCTTCCTTCGTCTTTGCGCGCCTTCTGCAGGACCGCATCGTCATCCGCCTGCTGGACGAGACCTGTCCAAATTCTGCCTATCGGCTTTGCCGCTACAAGGATGAATTGCCGCGCACGGCGGATGGGTGGCTGTGGACGCCGGAAAGTCCGTTTTTTGCGCTGGGCGGATTTGCCGGCACGGCAGACGAATCGGCACGGATCGTGCGGGATTCGCTTGAACGCTATCCGTGGCTGCACGTCCGCTGGGCCTTCGCGGATGCCGCCAGGCAGTTTGTGCTTTTCAGAACCGGCGATCAGATCGAGCCGCAGCAATGGGCCATCGGACCCTCTCTCAGGCGCTACCTTCCCGGTCAGATGCAGAGCTATATGGCGGCACGGCAGCAAAAGGGTGCGATCGATTTTCGCGCGATCAATCGCGTGCATATGCCCGTCGCGGTCATTGCGTTGACCGTTTTGCTGCTTGCGATTGCAGTGTTTGTTGCGACCGGACAGTGGCGGCGAGCGAGAGCGCCCGTTTTCGTGCTTGTCGCGCTCGCAGCCAATGCCATCATTTGCGGCACCTTTTCCGGTCCACATGACCGCTATCAATCGCGCCTCCTGTGGACAGTTCCTTTCCTGCTTGTACTCGTCGCCGCGGACCGGCGAACTCCGCCTTGCGGCAGCCTGGGGAATCCGGCAGGTAGTGCGCCTTGATGACAACCCCCGTTCGTATTGCGGCCTCGATTCTGTCTGCGGATTTCTCGCGTCTCGGCGCGGAAATCGAGGCGGTCGAGCGCGCGGGTGCCGATCTCATCCATGTCGATGTGATGGACGGACACTTCGTGCCCAATCTGACGATCGGACCGGTCGTGGTGAAAGCCTTGCGCCCGCATGCAAAAAAGCCACTCGACGTTCATCTGATGATTGCGCCGGCCGATCCCTACATCGAAGCCTTCGCGGAAGCCGGCGCGGATGGATTGACGGTGCATCCCGAAGCGGGCCCCCACATTCATCGTACGCTTCAGCTCATTCGTTCCTTCGGAAAAAGGCCCGGCGTCGTTCTCAATCCGGGTACGCCGATCGACGCGATCGACAATGTCATCGATCTCGTCGACCTGGTTCTGATCATGTCGGTCAATCCCGGATTTGGCGGCCAGAAATTCATCTCCAGTCAGCTGCGAAAAATCGAAGCGGCGGCGGAGCGGATCGCGAAAACGGGCAGGGAAATCGCCCTCGAGGTCGATGGCGGCATCACGCCCGAAACGGCGCGGCTTGCGCGCGATGCCGGGGCGAATGTGCTTGTTGCGGGCACTGCCGTTTTCACCGGCGGACCGCCCGCCTATGCCGCCAATATTGCAGCATTGCGCGGTTAGGAATCGATGCCGGCCCCGACAGCAGCACGGCGCAGTTCGGTCTTCGCCCTGATTCCGGAGTTGAGCCGCGAAGTCGCATGGCGCGCCCTGCGACCCTTGCGTGTCGGCTGGCGACGCAATGGCCTCTATCGCAGCCTTCTCAAGGGGCGCATGCCCGACCGCATAGGCTATCAGCCTGATGACGCATTGCCGCGTCGTCTTCAGGAAGCCGATGCGCTGTTCAAGGGACGGTTCCGGTTCGCCGACGAGACTGTAGCGGTCGCGGAAGGATCCGTCTTCGACTGTCCCGCGCCCAGCCGCGCCTGGATTGAGGGCTTGCATGGTTTCGATTGGCTGTCGCCGCTGGCAACGGCAAATGGCGATGCGGCCCGGGTGCTCGCGGCCCGCCTGATGACGGAATGGCTGGCGCGCAACGGCCGCTATGGCGAACCCGCGTGGCTCCCCGAAGTCACGGCGAGACGCCTCGTGCAGATTTTCTCGCATGGCCGCTTCGTGCTCGCGAATTCCGACATGCTCTGGCGCTCGCGCGTGTTCGTGTCTTTGCGCGAACAGTCGCGTCTGCTCGCGCGTACGGTTTCGGAAGCGGAGCCGGGATTGCCGCGGCTCGAAGCTGCAGCCGCCAATGTGCTCGCCGGGATTTGTCTGAGCGACGGTCCCAGGCGCGTGGACGCTGCGCTGGATCGTCTGGAAGGAGAACTCGCTGAACAAATTCTACCGGATGGCGGCCATGTCAGCCGGTCGCCCGAACAGCTTCTCGAAGCCTACCGTCACATTGCCATGGCGACGGAAGCGCTGTTGTCGCGGCGCGTAGCCGTGCCGCCGGGCCTTCGCAGTGCCCATGACCGGGTCGCGCCCATGCTGCGCTTCTTTCGCCACGGCGACGGCGGTCTTGCGATGTTCAATGGCGGGCGCGAAGGCGATCCGCGGATGATTTCCAACCTGCTGGAACGCGACGAGGTGCGCGGACAGCCGTTCCTGCATGCACCGCATTCGGGCTACCAGCGGCTCGCGGCGCCGCACGCCATCGTCATTCTGGACTGTGGCGCGCCGCCGAAAGGCGCGCTCTCGCGACAGGCGCATGCGGGCTGTCTGTCCTTTGAAATGAGCACCGGCGGTCAAAGGCTGGTCGTCAATTGCGGTGCGGAATTGTCGCGCTGGAACGGCGCCCTGCGCGCGACGGCAGCGCATTCCACGATTACGCTCGCCGATACGTCCATGGCAGGGATTCTTCCGGCAGGGCTTCTGCACGATCTTCTCGGCGCCAGATTGACGAACGGTCCGGTGCGCATCGATACGGCGCGCGAGAACACACAGCAGGGTTCGCATGTCGTGGCGCGACACGACGGGTACCTGCACACGTTTGGTCTTCTTCACGAACGCCGGATGATATTGTCGCCTCAGGGGACCAGATTGTCGGGTAAGGATCGCCTCGTACCTGCGGGCGCACAGGCGCGCCGCAGCCCGGTGCCGTTTGCTGCGCGATTCCATATTCACCCGGATGTACGGGTGTCGCGCTCGCAGCGCGGCGATATCCTGCTCAAGCTTCCGAGCGGCGAAGGTTGGCGCTTCCGCTTTGAGGGCGATGCCTCCGTCGAGGAGAGCGTGTATGCGGGCGGCGAAACGGTGCGGCGCGCCGAACAACTCGTGATCTGCGGCGCCGTCAAGGAACAACCTGTCGAATTCGAATGGGGATTCGAGAGGATCGGCTCCGCCTAGCCGCTACTTGCCTTCTGCCGCAAGCATTTCAAAAACCTTTTCGCAAGGCGTGTGGCGCTGTCGCTGTTCGATGGCGTTGCGCTCTGCGCGAAATGTTGTGATTCGCATTTGCAAAGAGCACCGGCTCTTCGCATCACAAATATTGATTTGTTTCTTATCTCCCGCCGCGCTCCTCATGAAAAATCGCTTTCGCCGGAACAGCCGGAAAACAAGATCGTTGGATGATGAGGATGGCGCGGAAGAATTCGTAATCCGCGCTATCCGGCGAAGATATCGAATTGTTAGAGGAGACATATGATGTCCCGATCATGGAGACAATCCGCATACATCACGGTCTGCGCAGCTGCACTGATTTGCGCGAGCGGTTCTGCTTGGGCAATTGGCGGGGCGGGAGCTGGTCGCGGCGGCGCTGTCCGCGGCGGGGCGGGGCATGGCATTTCAGCGGAACACAATGGCGGCGCGGGGTTCATGGGCATGCGCGCCGGATTCGCACCGCGAGTCGTGCAAATGGATGCGAGCAGAATAGCGACGCCTGCGGCACATTTTGGAAATACCCTGCCGCCGGTTGGACGCATACTTCCAAGTCCTGATCGTCGAATCCTGACGCCGGGCAACGGCAACGTTTATGTATCGCCCAAGGCGGAAAACGGCACGCCACCAGTGGGGCGCATACTGCCTCAACCGGGCGCAGCCAATCGTATCGTGACACCAGGAAACGACGCGACGGCAAATGCCGACAACGCGGTACCGCCGGTTGGACCTGCGCTGCCGAGCCCCGATCGTCGCATTCTTACGCCGGGCAACGGCAATGTGTACGTATCGCCCAAGGCGGAAAACGGCACGCCACCAGTGGGGCGCATACTGCCTCAACCGGGCGCGGCCAATCATATCGTGACACCAGGAAACGACGCGACGGCAAATGCCGACAACGCGGTACCGCCGGTTGGACCTGCGCTGCCGAGCCCCGATCGTCGAATCCTGACGCCGGGCAATGGAGGATCGCAAACCGCGGACAACGCCGTGCCGCCGGTGGGGCGCGCGATGCCTAGTCCGGGCCGCCGCATCTTGACGCCGGACAATGATGTCTCGCCGGGTGCGCAGGTTTCGCTCCCGCCCACCGGGCAGGCGCTTCCGAAGCCCGCGCAGCACCGACGGTAATGGTGGCTCCGGTCGATCACAGGTAAGACCTGTAGAAAACCTGTCTTAATGCGATGGCGGCGGGCCGGCGACGGCCCGTCGCCTGTTATGTCCAACCCCATCCGCCAGCCGTCCTTCTACCCAGAACGTGGCATCGCGTGAGCCCGCGTCCAGAGGCTGGAGGGGCAGTCTGGACCGCTCTTAATACTAATTCCGGATTGATCTGGTCTGCCCTACACTCTGTGAAGATTTCATGATATTGTTGTGACGGGCAAAGTGTAAGGGGTGTTGAAATGGGCACTGGCGAACCCGCCGGAGTGCGCCGCATTGCTGCGGCTGTTGGTACCGTCGTCCCCGTCCGGACGGGCGAGGTATCCTGATGGCGCAAAAAAAGGCGGGCGCCGCAGGACGACGCAAGTTAACGCGTGCCGATTACGAGATGCTTGCGGAATTCCGTCATCTCATCCGGCAATTTCTCGCCTTCAGCGAGGAGGCGGCTCGCGCCGCGGGCGTCACCGCGCAACAGCACCGCGCGCTCCTCGCGATCAAGGCATTCGACGCCGACGAGCCGCCCACCGTGGGCCATCTCGCGGCGCGGCTGGTCATTCAGCATCACAGTGCCGTTGGCCTCGTTGATCGCCTGGTACAGGCGCGCCTCGTGACCCGGCATCGCGATACCTCCGATCTCAGGAGGACGACGCTTCGTCTGACGGCGCGGGGCGACAAGACCCTGCATTCGGTCACCGGAGCGAACCGCGATGAGTTGCGACGGCTGACGCCGCTGCTGAAGCCGCTCATGCAAAAGATCGAAAGGTAGCGGTTTATCCCCGGGATTTGTCGTGGCCCGTACCCCGAACCGTGCGGGAGCGCGGTCGGCGTGCAAATTGTCGGGCTACATGAATGGCACGAACGAAGAGTCGCAAAGGCATTCATTGTCCTGTCGTCACCCGGTTGGGACAGACGAAGAGATCCCATGCCATGCGATGATCCGTTGTCACCGGGCATGGCTCCGAGACGGGCCGTGACAGAGCTTCAACGCGGCAGACCTTGCCCTTCTACTGGCAACTGTCGAATTTGAAGGCGAAGATGCGCGTATCCCAGTCGACGCTGACGCTGCCGCCGTCCTTCTTGTTGTAATACATCTGGCTGTACCAGAAGGTGCAGTCGTCCACCGGGTCGACGCTCATGCTGCTGTAGTCGCCCCAGCGCTGGCTGTCGCCTGTTTCAACGGCCGTTCCCTTCACGGCGACGCTGGGCGATTCCATCTTTCCCAACGGATCGCTGGCGAGCCGGCCCGTGTACCAGACGCTGGGATCCTTGGCGCTGCTGGATGCGCTCATGCCGAGTGCAATGTTGCCCTGCTTGTCCATGGCCGCGCTTCCCATCCACAGGCTGGCGGACTTGTTCTGGAACGTGCCCGATTGGAAGAGTGTGAAGGGGCTGCCCGCAGGCGTGGCGCGCAGTTCATACCAGCGCATCGCCGAAAGAGCCTTCGAGCTGCTGCCGGGCGACACGTTGTGCGCCACCACCATCGATTCGTGATCGCCGAAATTGCGATAGGCCAGGCGGAACATCAGCCGGTCGCCCAGCCCTTCAACCTCTTCGCCCGGCGAGGGCTGCGGAATGCAATTGGAGAACCCGCCGCATGCCTCCGAAAAGTTCGGCACCGTAATGTTGTTGGGCCCGGTAAAGGTGGACTTGTTCGGGTGGGCAAAGTTCACGTGGAAATCGAACTGCTGGAGCAGATTGCTGCTGTTGCCGAGCTGCACGAAGTGGTTGGGCGCTCCTTTGGGCGGCAGCGTTGCACCATCGACATCCGAAGGCAGCAGGCTCGACACGCCGCTCGGCGTGAAGCAGACCGAAGCCGAAGTCGATCCCGCCAGCATCGCATTGCGATCATAGGCGCAGGGTTCGGCATTGCCGCCGTCGAGATTCGACGTTTCATAGTAGGCATCGGGCCAGACGGAATATTTGGGATAGTCCGGCAGCGTGTTGTAATCATATTCATAGCGGTTGTACGTGCTGGTCGCATCCGCGCTGGTGGAGACGGCAATGCACAGCGCGTAATTGCCCTCATAGTTGAAATAGGTCACCACCCAGCGATTGGCGAGCTTGTCCCAGATCACCACCGGATCGCCCGGGTCGGTGCCCTGGCATCGTCCGCCGAATCCCGAAAAGATGGTGTTGGTATTGGTCGGCGCCAAAACGACGCCGCCGCTCTTGTCATAGACCGCATAGTCGAAATTCGTGATCTCGACGAATTGCGTGCTGCCGATGGCGCCGTTGGTGTCGGGCACCTGGGCGTTCTGCTGATCCTCACGGACGGCGTCGAAGCCCAGCACCTTCATGGTGTGAACCTTGGGCAGGTAGACATCCTGCACCGCTGTATCTTCACCAGCCGGCCCCTTGGGCAACGACCAATTGTGCTCCGGCTCGGGCATTTCGGAGCGTCGATGGGTGTTCCGGCCGGCCAGTCGTGCCATGTCACGCAGCGGCTGGGACAGGTCGTGCCTGGCATCGTATTGAACAATCGGGCCGGGCGAATTGTCCTGCGCCTGTGCCTCAGTCGCTTCGAACATCAGGCAGGCCAGAACCAGCGCGCTGGCGCATGACAGCATGGTTGTCGGCTGCATGGCAGAACCCCCATTGTGTGCGTTGTCGCGATCAAGTGTGCCGGGAGCTCGACGCTCCCGCCGGCAGCAGATTAGGCGGACGGGGTCTTGCGGTCAAAATAGCAGGCTGCCTGGGCATTGCGCTCACTGTGTCTCGCGATTCATCCACGGCAGCAGCAGACCGATCGGGATGATCCAGAGCGTGCCCGCGAGCGCGTAATAAGCCAATGCCATGAACCACGGCGCATGAGGCAGCACACGCACGCCGATCCCCATGGCGACAAAGGCGTAGACCGTCAGCCAGACCAGTGTGGCGAGGGCTCCGACGAGTTTCTTGATATGCGGCGACACGTCTTTTTTCCGATCGTGGAATGCGCACGCCACAATAGGGCCGGAATCATCCTCCACAACAGCCGGTATCGTAGCGTCGCGTACCGGCTCCCGGGATGCGTGCTCAGCCTCCCGGCATCGCGCGGGCGCCCAGCCCCGGGGAGGAATCCATGCTTTCGCATTCGCCCAACAATCCGGCACCGCAGACCCGGCTCGTCACGATCGGCATGGTGGCCGGCATTCATGCCATGGCGATTGCCGGACTGATCCTGGCACTTCACCCCCAAATCGTGCTGCCGCACGCACCCGGTCCGATCGATGTGCGGATGGATGTGCCACGGCAGGTCCCGCATATGCTTGCGCCCACGCTCGCTCCCACACTCAGCGCCCCACAACAGATTACGATTCTTCACCCTGTGATTGTGCTCGCACCGCAGACCGCCGACGTGCCGCATGCCGTCAGTCCCGTGGCTACGCATCCTTTTGTTCAAACTGGACCGACAACAGCACCTGACAACATTTTTGTCGCGGCGCAGGGAATCGCTGGCACGCACACCACGCCCGCCTATCCGCCGCTCGCGGTGCGCCTGAACGAGCAGGGCGATGTGCGTCTGGCATTGGAGATCGACATCAATGGACGGGTGACATCGGCGCAGGTCGTCGCGTCCAGCGGTCACGATGAACTCGACACGGCGGCGATCGCCTGGGTGGAAGCGCATTGGCGTTACCGGCCCGCGTCGCGCGATGGTAAACCCGTGCCCGCAACAACCGAAGCCGTCGTCACCTTCCGGTTGAACGGCCGCGGCTGAACGTCAGAAGCGCGACGCCGAAAGTTTCGTATCGGCGAGCGACCAGGCCTTGCGGAAGTCGGCGCGCACCGCGTCGGCTTCCGCGGTCATTCCCTGCGCATCGAGCGCTTGTGCGAGGCCGAACAGGGCCCATCCGTCGACGCGGTACGATTTGAGACTCGTGCGATAGATGATTTCGGCCTCGTGCGGCAGTTGCGCTTCCAGCAGCGCCGCACCCAGAATGTGGCTGACCGGCTGATGCCAGTAGGGTGGCTCGGTGTAGGGAAGGGTTTCCTCGATCCGTTTTGCCTTCCGGAAAAAAATGAGGGCGCCGCGAAGCTGTCCCGATACGCGCGCAAGTTCCCCGTCGAGCAACGCAAGGCCGATTTCCGCCATGCGTGTCGCGGGCGTGCCGAAATCGTCGATCGACGTGAAATCCCTGGCATCAAGCATCGCCTGGATTTGCATGCGGGCGTCTCTGGCCTTGTCGAGCTGATTGGTATTCGCGAAGGCGATGCCGCGTGCATAAAGCGTCATGACGGTGGCAAGCTTGAGATTCGCCGCGGGCAAAGGTTCGGCCAGTGCGTCGTTCCATTTGCCGAAGCGGATATAGGTCGCGATGGGCGTGAACAGGAAAAGCTGTATCGGCGGAACATCCGCCGCCGGACCGTCCTTCGCGGCTTTGACCACGCGCCGCGCCGCGTCGATCGAGGCCTGATAGCGCCCCATCATTTCCGACGAGGTCCACAGGAAGTGAATGTTGTGGGCGTAATAGGCGAGGGGATAGAAGCCCTGCGCCTTGCAGGCGGCGATGTAGTCCTCGTCGGTCTTCGCGGCGCGTTCGTTGACCTGCACGGCATCGGCATAGCGGCCGACGCGATAATAGATATGCGACGGCATGTGCACGATGTGACCGGCTTCGGGCATCAGGCTTTCAAGCCGGTCGGCCGCCGCTTCGGCACGTTCGGGTGTCGATGAGCCCTCCACCGCATGAATGTAGAGATGCAGCGCGCCGGGATGATCCGGCTGGCGTTTGATGATGCCTTCGAGCGTGGCGACGATCTCCTGCGCATGCCCCTTCGGCGTCACACCGTCCGGTTCCCAATACTCCCAGGGCTGTGTGTCCATCATCGCCTCGGCATAGAATGTGCCGGCGTCGAGATCGTCGGGATGGGCGTGCCACAATTTTCCCATCGCCTGGGCGAAGGCTTCGTCGAGCGTCTTGCGTTCGGCCTTCGGATCGTCGGAATAGCGTGTGGCCAGCGCCTCGATCCATTCGCGCTCTTCGGCGGACGCGTGGGGTTCGAGGGCCCGCGCCTTGGCGAGTGCCGCCAACGCCGGTGCGGAGGCGTCGCTCTGCATCGGCAGGTTGATGTTGGGTCCGAGCGCGAACGCTATGCCCCACCAGCACATCGCGCATTCGGGATCGAGCCGCGCGGCCTCGCGGAACGAGCGGATCGCTTCGGCGTGGTTGAATCCGAACAGCAGCCGCACGCCCTGATCGAACAGCGCCTGCGTTTGCGCATTGTGTGTGGCAATCGCATGGTGATGGTCGCCGAGACCCTTGAAGACCGGCGCGCCAGGCTTGTCGGCCTGTCCGCCATACAGTGCCGGCATGGGGGGCAACTGCATCGGCGGCATTGCCATGCCCGCCATGTCCCGGGACGGTGCGGCAAATCCCGGCGGAGCCGCGAGCAATAACGCGACGGCGGCGAGCATTCCGTGTTTCATGGCCATATCCCCTGCAACCGGCGAAGCTTGCGGTCTGGGCGCGGCTTGTTCAAGGCCGCTCTGCCGCATGGACCCGGGGCAGCAGGAACGCTAACAGACCGGCAGCGATGACCACGGTCTTTTCATCCCTGGCGCCTGTCGAAGGCCGCGCCGCTTTGCGCCCAGCGGTCGGCGTGTGGCTCATCGCGGTCGCGCTCCTGGTCGCCGCGATGGTGACGCTGGGCGGTCTGACGCGGCTCACGGGCTCCGGTCTTTCGATCACCGAATGGCATCCGGTGACGGGTGTCATTCCGCCGCTCGGCGACAGCGCGTGGCAGGCGGAATTCGCCAAATATCGGCGCATTCCCCAATACGCGCTGGAAAACCGCGGCATGTCGCTGGCGGACTTTCAAGGCATCTATTGGTGGGAATGGACGCATCGCCTCCTGGGTCGAATCGTCGGCTTCGTGTTCCTGGTGCCGTTCGTGGTCTTCGTGGCGCTGGGGGCCATCGCGCGGGCGAAGATTCCGCGCATGGTGGTGCTGTTCGCGCTCGGCGGGCTGCAAGGTGTCGTGGGCTGGTGGATGGTCACAAGCGGCCTCGAGACGCGCGTCTCCGTCAGCCAGTATCGTCTTGCGATTCATCTCGGCATCGCGATCCTGCTTTTCGGCGCGCTGCTCTGGACGGCGCTCGAATATCTGCGGCGCACTCCTGTGCCATCCCTCCTACACAGGGGAGGAAAGCCTCTTGCATGGTCGCTCGTTGCGCTCGTCTATCTGCAGATGTTGCTGGGCGCGCTGGTTGCGGGTCTGCATGGCGGACTGATCTACAACACCTGGCCGTCGATGAACGGACGCCTCGTTCCGGAGGACGCGTTCGCGTCGCATCCGTGGTGGATCAATCCGTTTGAAAACCCGGCGCTGGCGCAATTCGATCACCGCCTCGGCGCCTATGCCGTGGCGATCCTTGCCGGAATTCTCTGGCTGAGTGCGCGTCGCACGCCCACATCCACTGCCGTGCGCGCCAGCACCAGCGCCGTCGTCGCCGTGACACTGATCCAGATCGCGCTCGGCATCGCCACGCTGGTCAATCTGGTACCGATCGCCTTGGCCGCATTGCATCAGGCGACGGCGGTGGCGCTGTTCGCCGCAGCACTCTGGAACGCGTTCGAAGTGTCGCGTTCAACTTACCCCGCACCCAGCGCCTGATCCAGATCGGCGATGATGTCCTGGACGTCTTCGATGCCGATCGACAGGCGGACGACATCGGGGCCGGCGCCGGCGATTTTTTTCTGTTCGTCGCTCAATTGCCGATGCGTGGTCGAAGCGGGGTGGATGATCAGGCTGCGCGTGTCGCCGACATTGGCGAGATGACTGAACAGCTTGACGCCATTCACCAGCGCCATGCCGGCGTCGTAGCCGCCCATGACGCCGAAGGTGAAGACGGCGCCCGCCCCCTTCGGCGAATAAGTCTGCTGCAATGCGTGGGACGGATCGTCTTCCAGCCCGGCATAGCTGACCCACGCAACCTTCGGGTGCGATTTCAGCCAGCGCGCCACGGCGAGGGCGTTGTCGCAATGGCGCTGCATGCGCAGCGGCAGCGTTTCGATGCCGGTCAGCACGAGAAACGCATTGAGGGGCGCGAGTGCAGGGCCGAGGTCGCGCAGGCCGAGCACGCGGCAGGCGATGGCGAACGCCATGTCGCCGAACGTCTCCCACAGCCGCATGCCGTGATAGGACGGGCAGGGCACGGACAAAGTGGGATACTTTCCGCTCTTGCCCCAGTCGAACTTGCCGCCATCGACGATCAGTCCCGCGACCGAATTGCCGTGGCCGCCGAGGAATTTCGTCGCCGAATGCACGACGATATCGGCGCCCCATTCGAGCGGGCGGATGAGATAGGGCGTGGCCAGCGTGTTGTCGACGATGAGCGGCACGCCGGCCTCGTGCGCGATAGCGGCAATGGCCTTGATGTCGGTGACGATGCCGCCGGGATTGGCGAGGCTTTCGACGAACACCGCCTTGGTGCGCGGCGTGATCGCGGTGCGAAACGATTCCGGTTCGCGCGTGTCGGCCCATTTCACATGCCAGTCGAATTTCGCGAAACCCTGACTCATCTGGTTGATCGAGCCGCCATAGAGCTGGCGCGCCGCGACGATCTCGTCACCCGGTCCCATGAGGGTGTGGAGCGCAATCAGCTGGGCCGCGTGGCCCGAACCCACCGCGAGACCGGCGCGGCCACCCTCGAGCGCCGCGATGCGTTCCTCGAGCACTGCGTTGGTGGGATTCATGATCCGCGAATAGATGTTGCCGAAGACCTGCAGGTTGAACAGCGCCGCGGCGTGATCGGCGTCTTCGAACACGTAGGAGGTCGTCTGATAGATCGGCGTGGCGCGCGCGCCCGTGGCGGGATCGGGCTGTGCACCGGCATGCACGCTGAGCGTGTCGAAGCCATATTCGGTCATGGAAATCCCCTTCGCATTTCTCTATCTCAACTCCACCATGGCCGGGCTTGACCCGGCCAACCAGAAGTCTGTTGCCGCACATGGATGGCCGGCTCGGGGACCGGCCATGGTGAAAATAAAGAGCGCAAAATACCATCCGCTCATCGCTTCAGCGAGCCGCCTTTGGCGAAGAGCATTGGCTTGCGATTGTCGATCAGCTTGCGGTTGACGCCCATCCAGCCGATCTCGCCGGAGAAGCGGCCATATTCGATCTTGGGACAGCGATCCATCACGACATTGAGACCCGCTTCCTGCGCGAGCGCCGCGGCTTCGTCGCTGATCACGCCGAGTTGCATCCAGATCGTCCTGATGCCGAGGCGATCTTTCTCCGCCAGCGCTTCCCGCACGATTCCGGGTGCTGCATCGGCAGCGCGGAAGATGTCGACCATGTCGACCGGCGCCGGCACCTCGTGCAGCGACGCATAGACCATCCGGCCGAGAATCTCCTTGCCGGCAAGGCCGGGATTGACGGGATGGATGACGAAGCCCTTGTCGAGGAGATATTTCATTGCGAAATAGCTCGGCCGCATCTCGTTGCCGCTGGCGCCGACCATCGCGATGACTTTGGTGGCGCGCAGGATGGAGCGGATATAGTCGTCGGAATAATCGGGCATCTATTTCGGCCATTCGGGTTCGCGCTTGCCGAGAAAGGCGCCGACGCCTTCCACCGCTTCGGCATCGAGCATGTTGGCGGTCATCGCCTCGCTCGCATAGGCATAGGCTTCCGCGAGGGGCATTTCGAGTTGCCGGTAGAAGGCGTCCTTGCCGATCTTGACGGTACGATGCGGTTTGGTGGCGATCTGCTGCGCGAGCGCCATCGTGATGCGCTCGAGGTCTTCGGGCGCCACGACGCGATTGACGAGGCCGATGCGCAGCGCTTCGTCGGCACGCACCATGTCGCCCGTCAGCAGCATCTCCATCGCCTGCTTGCGCGCCACATTGCGCGACAGCGCCACCATCGGCGTCGAGCAGAAGAGGCCGATATTGACGCCGGGCGTGGCGAACGACGCAGTCTGCGCCGCGACCGCCAGATCGCAGCTTGCCACGAGCTGGCACCCGGCCGCGGTGGCGATGCCCTGGACCTCCGCGATCACGGGCCTTGGATGGCGCACGATCGTCTGCATCAGCGTCGAACAGCGGGCGAAGAGCCCGGCAAAGGCCTCGCGTCCGTGGTCGGCAAGGGTGCGGGCCGCGGTCATCTCCTTGAGGTCATGGCCGGCACAGAAGGCCGGGCCCGCGGCCGCAAGCACGATGACCCGCACGGCGTGGTCCCGGGCGGCCTCATCGAGACGCGCCTGCAGCGCCGCCATAAGCGCCTCGCTCAGCGCATTGCGGGCGCTAGGGCGGTTCAGCGTCAGGCGCAGCACGGCGCCGTGGCGTTCGGAGAGGACAGGCGGCTCGGGGCAGGTCATGGATCGCAATGTAGGGCCTCGCGCCGGAAAGTCATGCCGAGCCTGAGACAGGTCTGATTTTTCCCTGCTCCTGCGATCTCGGATTTGAATTATGAAACAGTATCAATAGGTTGAGACATGATGCTATCCGGTTTTTCAAATCTTCCCTGCTTTTTTCCCTGCAGCAGGGAAAGGTTGCCCGGTCGTTCCGCTCCCCCACGGCAACCTCTTGCGCGCGATGGGACTGACATATACCATAACGGTACATGTGTCAACCGCGTCTTCCGCAACACGCGCGCCATTCCGCCTTCCGCCGGCACCTGCCGCCCCTTATGGTCGCGCCGCCATGAAAGAGCCGATGCTCAAACCCCGCGACACGGTGCAGGATGCCTTGCTCCTGCGCGACATCCAGGCTGCGCTCAAGGCGCAGCGCCCGCAAAAGGCCGAGGAACTGGCCTGCCGGGCGGTCAGCGCCGGGGTGGTCGATCCATTGCCCTTTTTCGTCCGGGCGCAGTGGTGGATGCGGCAGGGCAAGGCGATGCGCGCGGTGGAGGATCTGGTCCATGCCGTGGCGCTCGCGCCGCGCAATGTGGCGCTGCGCAACTCCGTCGCGCCGATGCTGATCGGATGGCAGCACCCGCGCGAAGCCATCGTCATCCTGAAAGAGGCCATTCGTCTCGATCCCCGTTCCCTGGCGGCGCATTTCAACCTCGGCTGGGCCTTCGAACGGGCGGGAGAGCTGGCGCCCTGCCGCGAGGCCTACGCACGGGCGCTGGCGCTCGATCCGCGCCATGCCGACACGCTGGCGCGGCTGGCGGGCGTTGCATACCGCCAGGGCGAGCTCGATGCGGCACTGGATCATGCCGAGCGCGCGCTGGCGGTCAATCCGGCGATCTACAATGCGCTGGCGGCGCGGGCCAATGTGGCGCTCCGGCGGAAGGACTTTGCAGTCGCTGAGGATTCGATTGGGCGGCTGCTCGCGCTCGAAAACATTTCGCCCGTCGATCGCGCCGATGCGCACGGCCTGCTCGGCGATCTGCGCGACGCGGAAGCCCGCTTCGGCGAAGCATTCCAGGGCTACACCGCCTGCAACCGCGAAAAGATCCGGCTCTATGGGCCGCAATTCGCCCGCGGTCGAACCTTCGGGCAATTTGCAGCAGCACTCGCGGATGCTTTCGAACGGGAACCGGCAGAAGACTGGTCGGTGCAGCGGCCGGCACAGACTGCCGATGACGACATGGCGCATGACGGCCCGCGCGGCCATGTCTTTCTTGTCGGCTTTGCGCGTTCGGGCACGACACTTGCCGAAAGCGTGCTAGTCACACATCCCGGTATCGCCACGCTGGTCGAGGATGTGACGCTCAACGACCCGATGCTGCGGCTTTTCCACGAGCCGCAGGGCCTGGAGCAGCTGAAGGCGCTCAACGGCGCGGAGGCAGACGGCGCGCGGCAGGGCTACTGGAAGCGGGTGCGGGAGAGCCGGGGCGATATTGCGGGCAAGGTCTTTGTCGACGACAATCCGTTCTATTCCCTCTTACTTTGCATTGTCGCGAAACTTTTTCCCTGCGCCAAAGTGGTGTTCGCGCTGCGCGATCCACGCGACGTCGTGCTGAGCTGTTTTCGCCGCCGCATCGGCGTCAACCGGCCGATTTTCGAGCTTCTCGATCTCGAACGCGCCGCGCATTTCTACAGCAACACGATGCGTCTGCGGATGCGCTATCGCGAAAAGCTCGGACTCGCCTGGCACGATCTGCGCCACGAGGCGCTGATCGCCGATTTCGATACGGAGATCGCAGCACTCTGCGCGTTTCTCGATGTGCCCTTTGTCGATGCGATGCGCGATTTCGCCATCAAGGCGAAAGACCGCGCCATCATCACGGCCAGCGCGGCACAGATTTCGCGTGGCCTCAACAGCGAAGGCATCGGCCACTGGCGGCACTACCGCGAACAGCTCGCGCCCGTGTTCCCCATCCTCGCCCCCTGGGTCGAGCGCTTCGGCTACCCGGCGGATTAGGAACGCCGGAACAAGGGAAAGTCTCAACACAAAGACACAAAGCGCACGAAGACTGGCGCTCGTGCGCGCCTCAATCCCCGTCGAGTCATCCCGGCCGCGCGCGCGAGCCGGGACCCGGAATATTCTGTTGGCCATCGTCAACGTTTGCGACCATTCGCGGACACAAGCGCGACAACTCACCTTCATCGTCATCGCCCGTGTCCCCGCGGGCAGCGGGGATCCGGGCGACCCATTTTCGCGGCAGAAATGATGCTGGAGGCACGACGGTTCCACGTTTACATTATGGCCAGCCGGCCATGGGGAACGCTTTACATCGGTGTGACTGGCGATCTGCTGCGCTGCGTGTTTGAACACCGCAATGGCCTCATCGACGGGTTCACGAAAGCTCATGGCGTGAGGACACTCGTCTGGTTCGAGGAATGGGGAACCGCAGGGCTCGCGATCCATCGCGAGAAGCGGCTCAAGAAATGGACGCGCAGCTGGAAGATCAATCTTATCCGCACGGACAATCCCGATTGGATCGATCTCGCGGCGTCATGGTACCCCGCGATGCCTACGACGGCTCAGATCGATTCATGGTTGGCGGAGATCGCCGCGGCGCCCGAAATTGGGTCGCCCGGATCCCCGCACAACGCGGGGACACGGGCGATGACGGATGATTGATGGTGGGGGAAAGCGGGTGACGGCGGTTTTGGTCAGGCTTGAACTCCGCTGCTGCGGGTGCTCTTCAAGGCGCAGACGCGAAGACGCTTGAGACGCAAAGGCGCAGGGGCGCAAAGGGCTTTTGCGCACAGTCGCGCGCCACCCCGGGGCGAGGCGTCACGCGATTGTGTGTACCCACACGAGCAATTGTGCCCTTAGCTCCGCGCGCGTCTCATCCGGGGTAGTCATGTTCCATCGCGTAGCCATAGCCGTTCTGGCGGGTTCATTTGCGCTTTGCGCACTGGCATCGGTGCCGTCATCCGCCGGCGTTCCCGACGCGATCGCCAAGGCGGTTGCCGATCCGTCGCGGCCGGCGGCCGACAGGGCGCTCGACGCGCGCCGCAAGCCGGCGGATGTGCTCGCCTTTGCCGGCGTGAAACCTGGTGAGAGCGTGGCCGAATATCTGCCCGGCGGCGGTTACTTCACCCGCATGCTGAGCGACGTGGTGGGGCCACAGGGCAAGGTGTTCGCGCTCGAAACGACGACCTGGGGGAAGGAGAATGTCGCCGCGACCCAGGCGGTGCTGAAGGAGCCCGGCCGCGGCAATGTGGTGCTCGATCTGGCGCCGCTTGGCACTTTTCATCTGCCGCAGAAAGTCGATCTGTTCTGGACGACGCTCAACTATCACGATCTGCATGTGCCGAAATACGCCCATGTCGACATGGCGGTTTTCAACAAGGCCGTCTTCGATTCGTTGAGGCCCGGCGGCATCTATTTCATCGAGGATCACGCGGCAGCGCCCGGCACGGGCGCCACGCTGTCACCGATTCTGCATCGCATCGACAAGGCGACGGTGATCAAGGAAGTGACGTCTGCGGGCTTCAAACTGGCGGGCGAGAGCGACCTCCTGCACGACGCGACGGACGATCACACGAAGCCGGTCTTTGCGCTTCATTTCCAGACGGACCAGTTCCTCCTGAAATTCGTCCGGCCTTAGATTTTCGTCAGTCACCCGCGATTGCCGTGAGCCGCGCGCGGCGCGACCGATTGTGGTTCACGCAATGATGCGCAGAGTCGAGGTGGCCTAATTCCGGACACCGATTGCTCTCGCGTCCGCGAGAACATTTCCGGGCTCGCCATACACTCCGCGCCTTCGCGTCTCCGCGTGCAAAAGTTTGCAGGAAGCGTGGCTCGATGCGCGGCCCTATCTCGCCAGATCAGAAATCCGATTCACGCGGAGATGCGGAGACGCGGAGGGCTGGAGATGGTTGACGACACGCTTGAGACCTTCCTTGAGAGTAGGCGCCCCGAAGTTGATCAAAAGACCTATCGGCAGTTTCATGAGTCGTAGATATGTCAGAGGCTGTTTGGGGTGAACAGGCAGGAGCCTCTCGACGGATTTGACTTCCACCACAATCGTCGACTCCACCAACAGATCGACTCGCAGGTAGTTGTGGAATTCAAGGCCGTCATATTCGAAAGAGACAGATTCCTGACGGGCAACGCGCAGGCCGCGCCGCTCGAGATCGCGCGCCATGATTGTCTCGTAGATTGATTCCAGCAGTCCGGGGCCAAGATTTTTATGCAAATTGAGGGCGGCGTCGACGATCCCGCCTGTGATTTCGTCTGGCGATTTTCCCAGGTCTGCCATGCTTCGCGCCTTTGCATTTTCGCGCGAGACACTGCCAGAAGCGCACGCCGATGCTTGTCGGATTTATCGCATAGCAGGCGCTGGCGACAGAATGCGACAGCCTGAAGTCACTGGAACGCCAGGTAGACGCAGTAGCTCGCGACCAGGACGACCAGCGTGGCGCAGAGAACGAGTTCGGCGCGGATGCCTTTCGCCGTGTGGGGCTGGTCGTCATCGAGGCTGCGTGTGATGCGCACGAAACGCACCGTCGCCAAAATGATGAGACCGACGCCGCCCAGGATCAGCGCGAGGCCTTCATAGTGACCGACTACGCCGGGCGGGTGCCAGCGCGTGGAGGCCTTGCCGCCCCCCACTGCGTTGATCGTCTGCAGAAAGAGGTTGAACTTCTCGACGACGAAGCCGAAGGCCACGATGGCGATGCCGGTGCGCACCCAGGCGAGAAAGGTCCGCTCGTTGGCGGCGTGATCTGTGTAGCCGTGAATCATGGCGGGTCCCCTGGCCGTTCGACGCGCAATCATTAAAGGCCAATCGCGTGTCCGATCCAGCAGCCGGGCCCGGCAACACCGCCTCCCACAATGCGGTAGTATAATACCGTATCACGAAACATGAGAAAAATCGGGCACTTTGCTTGACGCGGGCGGGGCGGCCCGTCTATACGCCCGCCTTCGAATATCCTTTCCCGCGGAGCGCGTGATGCAAACCTACTCGGCCAAGGCGTCCGAGATCGAGAAGAAATGGGTCGTGATCGATGCCGATGGGCTGGTCGTGGGCCGTCTGGCGTCGCTGATCGCGATGCGGCTGCGCGGCAAGCACAAGCCGAGCTTCACACCGCATATGGATTGCGGTGACCATGTCATCGTGATCAACGCGGCCAAGGTCCTTCTCACCGGCGATAAGCTGAAGAAGAAGGTCTATTACTGGCACACCGGCTATATCGGCGGGATCAAGGAACGCACGGCCGGCGCGATCATGTCCGGAAAATATCCGGAACGCGTGGTGGAAAAGGCCGTCGAGCGCATGCTGCCGCGCGGGCCGCTTGGCAAGAGGCAACTCGGCCATCTGCGGGTCTATGCCGGCGCCGAACATCCGCATGATGCCCAGCAGCCCGAAGCGCTCGACGTCGCCGCGATGAACCCCAAGAACCACAATTACCGCAAAACGAAGGCAGCCTGACCATGGCCGACGATGTAAAGAGCTTCGGCGATCTCAAATCCACGCTGATCAAGGCCAAGCCGAGCGAGCCGGCTGCCGGCACGCGCGAGCAGGTCAAGAACAATCGCGATTCGAAGGGCCGCGCCTATGCCACCGGCAAGCGCAAGAACGCGGTCGCCCGTGTCTGGATCAAGCCGGGCCCGGGTCGCATCACGATCAATGGCAAGGAAGAGAAGATCTATTTCGCGCGGCCGGTGCTGCGCATGATCCTGCGCCAGCCCTTCATGGCTGCCAATCGCGATGGCCAGTTCGACGTGGTCTGCACGGTGAAAGGCGGGGGTCTCTCGGGCCAGGCCGGCGCCGTGCGTCACGGGATTTCCAAGGCGCTCGTGCTGTACGAAGCGACGCTACGGCCCGCGCTCAAGCAGGGCGGCTTCCTCACGCGCGACCCGCGCGTGGTCGAGCGCAAGAAATACGGCCACCCCAAGGCACGCCGCAGCTTCCAGTTCTCGAAGCGCTGAGTAGCCCTCTCCAAGTTGTTCTTTAGAAACAATGGCTTAGATGATACTAAGCCATTGTTTTCGCGTTCACAAACCGTTGACAAACCCCGCGCAATTGCGCAGCGTCCAGTTATCGTTCTTCACAGATCGTGCACAAATTGGACGCGTGAGCCGTGGGTTTCTACGAAAACAGCCATCGCCTTCGTGACGGCGCCATCGTCGTCTACTCGCGGCCGGGCAGCAAAAAGATCAACTATCAGGCCAGGCTCAAAATCCCCGGCGTGACGGGCTATGTCATCAAGTCCCTCAAGACCGCCAACCTCAATGACGCGCTCAGCGAGGCCGAGGACCTGTTCTACTCCCTCAAGGCTGAGCAGAAGCAGGGCATCGACGTAAAGCTCGCCGGCAACCTGAAATTCAAGGATTTGTGGAGCCGCTTCTTTGCTGCCCATGAGTCCGGGCTGTCGGTGCATCGGCAGCGGCTGCACACGCTCTTCGCCAAGAAGTATTTCATCCCGTATTTCGGGGAACATCGCGTGGCCGACATGCCCGACGCGTTCGTCGAGAAATACTGGGACTGGCGCATCAACTTCCACAAGGACGCGAAGGACCCCGAGAAGGCCAAAAAGCGAAAGTTCCGGCCGAATGTCGCCGTGATCCCGGCGCAAAAAACCCTCGACATGGAAGCCGGGATGCTCAAACAGGTGTTTCGCTGGGGCAAACGCGTCGGTTCGGTCAAGCGCGAACCGTGGGTCAAGGCAACTCGGGTCAAGCACACCGTGGGTGTTGACCGCCGTCCCACCTTCTCCGAGACGGAGTGGAAAAAGGTCTATGAACACCTCAGGGAGTGGGTCAAGGAGCCCATGGGATCGGCGCCGGACGAGCAAGGGGGAAGCTTGCATCGTTCGGGTCCGCACGCACTTCATCGGTTTCAGCGCGAACTTTTGCGCAACTACCTCCTGTTCATGGCGAACAGCGGCCTGCGGCCGAACGAGGCACGTCAGCTTTTGTGGCGCGATATCCGGCTCGAAAAGGATGAGGACGGCAAGGCCGCACTCGTCGTAGAGGTCGCGCCCACGACCAAGACTGGTGCGCGAACGGTGGTCTGCCGCGAAGGTGCGCAATTCTATCTGGACCGCCTCAGGAAAATCGCGAAAAACACCGAGCCGGACGCCTATGTCTTCGGCGGACACGACGGCAAGCCGGTCGACAATTTCAACAAGACCTTTCACAAAATTCTGACGGGCCTGGACCTCCTCAACGATCGCTGGGGAAAGCGGCGGACGGTGTACAGCCTGCGGCATTTCTACTGCACGCAGGCGCTACTTTCTGGCGTGCCGATCCACATCCTGGCCAAGAACATGGGCACGTCCATCGCCTATATCGAGAAGCACTATTCGCATGTGTTGACCGTGATGCAGGCCAAGCAGCTGCGAACCAAAACCTTCCGTCCGACATCCAATTGATCGTGCCACCGGTCCTACAATCGACCCGCCAATTAGGAATTGGCGGGCTTGTTGGCACTGTGATGCCAACAAGGCGTTGCTTCGCAACGATAAATACCCCGCAACCGTCGGGCGACTACGCCCGACTCCGACCATTTCCCGCGGCTTCGACTCCGATGACGGGTCTACGCAGGCGGCTCCGCTTGCTCCGTTACACTTCGCAATCGTCGGGGTTCGTGGACGGCACTATCGAACGGCCGTCACTCACCCGAAATGGTCGGAGTCGGGCGTCTCGCTGCCGCCGTCAATCGCCGAAGACGGCTCTTGAGCGGACAGCGGCTCCCGACGGTTGCGGGTATCGGATCGTTTGCGTCAGGCCGCAAACGACTTTGGCGCGGGAGCGCGGGGCGTCACGGACGACGCCCTCGGTAGGCCAGCCATGAAGATGGCGGCCATCTTGGTTTGAAGCACCGCCTGAAGAGGCGGTGTGGGGTGGCTTGGGATAAGCCATTCATGGACAGATTGTTTGCAGCGGGCCGCAAACCCCGGCAAAAAAGCGCCACCCCGAATGGCAGGTGCCGCTCACGCGGCTCAGACTGATTTGGCTCATTGCGACCTCGTGGATTCGGTGACGAAGCGGTTGGCCCTAAGCACTGCGCTGACCGCGGCCCGAAGTTGGACAACCTGTGAGCGGCGCAGCGCGGATCGCATCTCGATTGCCGACAGGCACTTGGGCGACAACGGCGCCGCCGGTTGCGGGGGCACCCAGATTTCTGCATCGCGGTCGGTGCCATCCGGCCCCGGGGCGTCGTCCCGCCGCCTAGGCAGGCGAGCAAAAGCTCGCCCGTCTGATTGGGTTTAGCCTGCTCGCTCTCGGGCAATTGGATGTCTTGGCGTGGTTCGACGGGCATTCGCCCGAGCATGGCTGAACCTGATTTCTGAGGCGGGCAGAAGTCGCTGCCTCGCTCCAATGTTGCGGTCGAGCGCACGTCAAAGCGGCGCGTGGGTGCTGTTCCGCTTTGGCGACGTTGCCGGCCCGCATGGAGGGGTGCCATAGTTGCAGTGTCGAGCGGAGCGCTCTCGGGAGCCTGCCGCATCCGAGGGGCGGAAATGCGCTGTGCACAACACGCCGAAGGAGTCTTCAGGGCTCTTTTCTTGGCGGTTTGTTTTTGCGCATGGGCTGCATCTCCCTCGACGGCCCAATCAGCAGACATTGTGAATGACAGCCCTGAGAGCCTTTCAAGCCTGCCGTTTTCCCTGCCTGAAGGAAGCGACAATCCCACGCATATAGAGCCGCTTCACGGAAGCATGCGGCGCGACGGCCCGACCATTCATTCGTTCTACGGGCAAGGCTTTGCGAGCGACGTGCTCCTAGCCCAGGACGTCGGCAACGTTCGGATCACGATGGCGAACTGCGAAACACCCGAATTTGGTTTCGATAAGAGAATCGTTCGCGTCGATTTGGAAAAAAGCAGCTACGCTTTTGCCAAAGTTGTGGACGGCCTGCTTTTGCGCGGCGCAGAATTCGCGTGGCACAATTGCCCACGCATTTTTCGCCGAGTTTTCCGAAACAGCGTCGACTATCAATACAATGTTCATGAGGTTGATATTTATACTCCAGACCGGCTACCGGTGATCCGCGGAGAACTCGGTGCCGGATATTCCGGCGATGGATCAATGCAGAGCCAACGCGACTACCCGTGGACAGTCGTAGATCTTGCCGCGCAGCGGAAACAGCAGGCCGATGAACTAGCGCAGCAGCAAGCAGTGGCTGCCCAACGCACGGCTTGGTTCCAGCAACGGGCGGCGGAAGAAGCGTCAGCGGCCGCTACCGCAAAAATTGTCGTTAGGGTGATTCTGTTACTGCTTGTGGCCGGGGTTCTTTACTGGCTGCGAGAACCGATTGCGCGTTGGTATTACTTTGCGTTCCACCCGCATCCAGCCCAGTCAATGGTTCAGGCCGCAATTGCAGATGGAGCCCCGCCCCTGGATGGTCGAGCTCTGGCGGCGGCAGTGGGCGAACTGCCGCCGAACAACAGGATTCTGCGGAAAGTGCGGCTGGAACAAGGGGAGCAGTTGGTGGCCCTGATGCAGGAATCCAGCCGTAAACGCATTCGCGAATATGAGCTACAGGCCGCGCATGATTACGAGCGCGCTGCGCTGGCCGGAATTCAAGAAGCGATTGCGCTTGCCGGTGTCGCGCTCGAACGTGCGAAGGCATCCTTCGCAGCCAGCCAACGAGCACGGGGATAGGAGATACCATGAGCGGATCGGAACCCACGAAAATCACCAGAGGAGAGATACTCCCGCCGGAGGCGCGCGAGGTTGGCATGCCACCCGGAACACCGCTTGGCCTCGGCATTCTGGGCGCGGCGAAATTCGCAGCGATCAGGCGTGTTCTCGAACAGGCTCAGCGCGCGGCGCGAGCCAAGGCGAACTTCATTGATGCAGAAGGCGAGGTTGCAAACGCCATCACAAGAAGGGAAGCCGCGCGCGAACAGCTCAATCATCTCGACACGATTCGAAGTTTTGAGGCAAACCGCATTCGCTTGGCGCATGAGTCATTGGTCGAACAAGGCGAAATCGCGAAACTGGAGCGCCGCCTACAGAAGATGGCGCTTGAAGATGAGATCGCCGGAAAAGAGGCCGTGCGCCGCAGGGCAGCCGGGCGTGACCAAGCCTCGGATGCAGGCGTCCCGGCGGATGCATTCGCCGATTTCATCGCCGACATGAAGCGCATGCCGGAGGTTGTGAAGGCAGCCACCGCGGTCAAGGAGCAGATCATCAGAGAGGCAGGCGGTGAGGACAAACTCAGCGAAGTGGGTCAACAAAGCGTGGAGATGGTCGACGCGTTGATGAATGCATTTCTGCAAAAGCAGGCCGAAGGGAAAATTCTCTGACATGTACACGATCGGCACGGCCCGCCGTGGCAAACCCATCGGACTGACAAATATTGAGCGGGCGCGCCATATTCACGTCATCGGTTCGGTCGGGACGGGCAAATCGAAGCTGCTCGAATACCTCATCCGGCAGGACATCGCAGCCGGACGGGGCCTTTGCCTACTCGATCCCCACGGCACGCTTGCCGACAAGATTGAGCAATGGTGCGCGTTTCGCGGTCTGGGGAAGTTGCGCACAATTCATGTCATCCGTCCCGGCGACGATTCCCATGTGCCGGGATTCAATCCACTGCGCAGCGTGCCCGGCGAAGCGCTTTCCGTGCGAGTGGATGGGATGGTCGCTGCGTGTGCCCAAGCCTGGAACGTCCGCGATCTCAGCGAGACTCCGCGTCTTGAGAAGGTGATCCGTGCCCTTTTCTTCGCCTTATCCGCGCGCAATCTCACCCTGGCAGAGGGTCCGGCACTCCTCCGCGCCGCCGACCCGGAAGGGGTGCGCCGCATGCTGACGGAAGGGCTTCCCGATCCCATGTTTCAGATGGTGTGGGATGAGCTCAATGGCCTGTCGCGGCGCGACTTCGCCGAACAGGTCGAAAGCACAATGAACCGCCTTGCGCGGTTTCTTGCGTCGCCAGCCATTCGATTGGTTGTCGGACAGCGCGAACGCGCCATCGATTTCCGGCGCGCGATGGATCATGGTGAAGTTGTTATCGTCAATCTCGGAGCGACGACAAAGTTTACGTATGAGAACGCGCGATTGCTTGGCACGCTCATAATCAACGACCTTTTTCTTACGGCACTGGGGCGGGACGAAGCGACGGCGCGGCGACGTCCCTTCTCTCTGTACATCGACGAAGCCTACGATTTTCTGTCGGGGGACATCGAGCGCGTGCTCGATCAGACACGCAAGTTTGGACTGCATGCGGTGTTAGCCCATCAAAGGCTTGGTCATCTCAAAGCAAGAGGCGAGGGCATCTACAACGCGGTGATGAGCATCACCAACAAGATCGTGCTCGGCGGCCTCTCCGATGCAGATGCAGAAGTTATGACGCGAGAAATCATGCGAGACGATATCGATCTGGAACGGCCGAAGCGCACCATCACGATGCCGGTCGTCACCGATGAGGTCCCATTTTGGCTGGAAGCCGAGTCGTCGAGCGAAGGATATTCAGACAATTATGCGGTCAGCCGGAGCGAAAACATTAGTTCGCAATCGGGAACGTCCGCGTCGCTCAGCGAGACATTCGGGGCGACAGGCTTCGCCATCGGCAATCGGCAAAGTATAGCAAGCGGTACGACAACCTCGGAAGGCACGACCACGACCCAAACGACAAGCACGACGGAAGGTTTTTCGCGTAGTTGGAGCAAGAGCCAGGGCAGGTCGCAGACGCTGCGGTCCATCCGCGAGGAGCGGCCGACGACTTACTATTCTCTTGAGGAGAGTTTTCACTTTGCGCTGAAGAAGCTGCGTAATCTGCCGGACAGAGCGGCTATCGTGAAGCGTCGCGGCGAGCGGACCGTGCGGGTGAACACCGTCGAAGTAAAGCCTTTGCTGACCATGCCGGAGACGCTGCGACGCTTCCGAGAGAAGAGTGCTGCCACGAGCCCCTGCGTTTCCACAATTGCCGATGCGACGGCGGAAATTGCCGAACGGCAACGGTCGATGCTCGGTGTGAGCCCCGATGGGGTTGTGGAAGCGGATTTCTGGCACGAAGAAGACCCAGCGTAACGCGATGGGTGCCACTCGTGCCTCGCATCCCCGCTTTCGACGCGAGGGAACCGCACCACGCATCGAGCTTACCGACGATGATATCGCGATCTTGCAGCACGTCTACCGGCACCGGTTCATTCGAGCAGACGATTTGCATCGGCTGCTTGCGGGACGAAGTGTCGACCGCGTATCGCGCCGGTTGACTCTGCTTTTTCGTAACGAATATCTCGACCGGCCTCTCGCGCAGGTTGACCGTTTCCGGGAGGGTGGTTCCCAGCCGCTCGTCTACGGCCTTGGCAAGATCGGTGCCCGCTTTCTCAAGGAGAAAGTGGGCATGGCGATCGGAGCGACCGATTGGCGTTCGCGCAACCGCACCTATGTCCGAGAAAATCTTGACCACGTTCTTGCGACATCGCATTTCCTGATTGATCTTGAACTCGCTTGCCGTGCGCGCGCGGACGTGTCGCTGGTATGTTTTGCAGACATACTCGCGAACGCGCCGGAGGCGACGCGTCGGTCGCGCTTTCCGATGACCTGGCCGGTTCCAATTCAATGGCATGGCGGCAAGACGCAAGTGCAGGTCGCGCCGGATGGCATCTTCGGATTGCGCTACCATCGTGGCGACGGAAAGAGCGTGCGCGCGTATTTCTTTCTGGAAATCGACCGCGGCACGATGACCATCGTGCCCAGCGAGAGGGTCCGCGATAGCGAAGCGTTCCCTTATCGCGCGACCATCCTGCGGAAGCTCTACGCCTACGCGGATAGCTACCGGCTGGACTTGCACAAAGCCCAGTACGGCGTCCAGGCACCCCGCGTCCTTCTCCTGACGGCCAGCGAGTCGCGCGTGGCCGCTATTCGGCGAGCTGCGAACGAGCACGTCGTCAAGCCGCTGCGGCTCCCGCCGGGTATGTTTCTGTTTGGAGCTTTGGGGAGCCTGACCGACCCCATGGACTCCTCCTATCGGGATGCCTCAGGGCAGGCGGTACGTCTGTTGGGAACGGCCTTGCCCGGTGGGTTGGCGCTCGTATGAATGGCTCTGTTGCGGTAATGTACCTATAGGTGGAGTCTTCGCTTCCACCGTCCCGCTATCTACCCCAATTTTCGAGCCGAGAATCTTATGTCCTGCGCACAACAGCATGCCTTTTTCAAAGTCTCCCGTCACGCCGCGATGAAGCGCTGTGGCGGATCACTGCTGGCACAGAATGGCGCCCTCGCTGGTGGAGCAAGATCGACTTATGTTTGAACAGGCCTTCAAGAACATCGATGACGTGCTGTGGAAGGAAGCTGGTTGCACCACCGAGCTTGACTACACCGAGCAGGCCTCATGGCTTCTGTTCCTGAAATATCTGGATGGGCTGGAGCAGGACAAGGCCATGGAGGCCGAGGTGGAAGGCAAGAAATACGGCTTCATCCTGGACGCGCCCTATCGTTGGGAGAACTGGGCTGCGCCCAAGGGCGCCAGCGGGCAGATTGACCATAATAAAGCCAAGACGGGTGACGATCTTCTCAGCTTCGTCAACGAGAGGCTTTTTCCGTATCTGCACGGTTTCAAGCAGAAGGCCAGCGGGCCGAACACCATCGAGTACAAAATCGGCGAGATTTTCGGCGAGATCAAGAACAAGATTTCCAGCGGCTACAATCTGCGCGAGATCATCGACCACATCGACGAACTTCGCTTCCGTTCGCAGACCGAAAAGCACGAGCTGTCACACCTCTACGAAGCCAAGATCAAGAATATGGGGAACGCCGGGCGCAACGGCGGCGAGTACTACACTCCGCGTCCGCTCATTCGCGCCATGATCCAGGTTGTAAATCCCAAGATCGGCGAACGCATTTACGACGGCGCCTGCGGCTCCGCTGGCTTTCTATGCGAGTCATTCGTCTTCATGAAGGCGAAGCCCGGTCTTACGACCAAGGACGCGAAAATTCTCCAAGAGCGCACCTTCTACGGCAAGGAGAAGAAGTCCCTCGCCTACATCATCGCGATCATGAACATGATCCTGCACGGCATCGAAGCTCCCAACATAATCCACACCAACACGCTTACGGAGAACCTCGCCGATATTCAGGAAAAGGATCGATATGACGTGGTGCTGGCCAATCCACCCTTCGGCGGCAAGGAGCGCACGGAGGTTCAGCAGAACTTTCCCATCCGTACGGGCGAAACGGCCTTTCTGTTCCTCCAGCACTTCATCAAAATGCTCAAAGCAGGAGGACGTGGTGGCATCGTCATCAAAAACACTTTTTTATCCAACAGCGACAACGCCTCAGAAAGCCTGCGCAAGCTCCTCCTGGAAAGTTGCAATCTCCATACCGTGCTGGATTGTCCCGCTGGCACGTTTCAAGGCGCGGGTGTGAAGACAGTGGTTCTGTTCTTCGAGAAAGCGACTCACTAGCGACGGTGGTGGCGCAAATATAAGCAACATCAACCAAGCTAAGCTTTCGGAACTGCCAATTTCTTTGCCATCGTTCAAGCAACAGGAAGACATTGCTAAGCGTCTCGACTATCTCCGTGAGGAGAGCCAACGTCTCGTGGGCGTTTACGCGAGGAAGCTTGGAGCGCTGGAGGCTTTGAAGAAGTCCCTGCTGCACCAAGCCTTCACCGGACAACTTGGCGAGCCTAGCATGAGGTATGCTGTGGTAAACGCGCTATGAAGGCGACCGAAGCTAAGCTGCTCGACTTTCTGAAGAAGTCGCCTCAGTTTGTCATTCCAATTTACCAGCGCACATATTCGTGGACCGAGAAGGAATGTCGCCAGTTGTGGGACGACATCGTGCGCACCGGCGCCGACGACCGCATAGCGGTGCATTTTGTCGGCTCAATAGTTTACATCGATAGGGCCGATGCCAACGTAACCACATGGGAGCCGCTGCTCGTCATCGATGGGCAACAGCGGTTGACGACTGTGACGTTACTCATCGCCGCGCTTGCGAACGCAATCGGCGAGACAGAGCCTTTGGATGGTTTCTCGATGGAAATGCTCCGTGGGTACTACCTGCTCAACCCGTTGGAGAAGGGCGAGAGAAAATTCAAGCTACTGCTTTCGCAGACAGACAAAACATCGTTGATCGCGATCATCAGCAACCAAGAGCAACCGAAGGAGCATTCACTTCGCGTCGCCGAAAACTTCAAGCTCTTTCAGGACCTGATCGCTAGCGCGGCCGGCGACTTGGCAGCGGTATGCAAGGGTCTTGCCAAGCTGATGATGGTAGACATCAAGCTCAAGCGAGGCGAGGACAACCCTCAGCTCATATTCGAGAGCATGAACTCGACGGGCAAGGAATTGAGCCAAGCCGACCTCATTCGCAACTACATTCTCATGGGGCTTGAACCTGAACTGCAAACGCATCTGTACGAGCAATTTTGGCGGCCCATGGAAGTCGATTTTGGCCAGGAGGCCTACGGCACGCACTTCGATGCTTTCATGCGCCACTACCTCACGGTAAAGACTGGCGATATCCCTCGTTTGGACGAAGTGTACGAAGCGTTCAAAGCTCACGCTTGTTCCCCGGCAGTTGCCGCCGCTGGTGTTGAGGCGTTGGTGGGAGACATCCGCTCTTTTGCCCGTCATTTCTGCGCGATGGCTCTGACGAGCGAACCCGATCCCGACCTCAAGCTGGCATTCCATGATCTGCGAGAGCTGAAAGTGGACGTGGCTTATCCGTTTTTGTTGGAGTTGTACCACGACTATGAAACGGGTACGCTTTCCAAAGCCGATTTATTGGCGACGGTTCGCTTAGTAGAGGCATACGTGTTCCGTCGTGCTATCTGCGAAATTCCCACAAATTCGATGAACAAGACGTTCGCCACCTTTACGAAGGCGCTAAAGAAGGATCGTTATTTCGAAAGTATGCAGGCACATCTGCTAACTCTGCCATCGTATCGTCGTTTCGCCACCGACGACGAGTTCCGTCGCGATTTGCAAACCCGAGACCTCTACAACTTCCGCAGTCGCAGTTACTGGTTACGTCGGTTGGAGAATTACAATCGCAAAGAGAGAGTTTCTGTTGGTGAACTAACGATCGAGCACATCCTGCCGCAAAACGAGAACCTTTCCCCAGCGTGGCGCGAGGCGCTGGGTCCAGAGTGGCAACGCATTCAGCAAACGTGGTTGCACACCTTGGGTAATTTGACACTCACCGCCTACAACAGCGACTTTAGCGACCGCACATTTTCCGAGAAGCGCGACATGCCAGATGCCCCGGAGAAAGGGCTGAAGCAAAGCCCTCTCAAGCTCAATCAGGGGCTTGGGCTTCTGGAGACGTGGGATGAGGCCGCCATCAAGACCCGCGCCGCTAGACTTGCTGACGTTGCCGTCGATGTTTGGACCGGCCCAAACCTTCCCCTCGATATTCTGGATGCGTACCACCCGAAAGACGATGCCGTTGTCGCAGAATACTCCATCGACGACCATCCGAACTTGCTCACGCCAAGCATGCGTCCGTTGTTCGAAGCCTTCCGCAAAACTGTTCTTGGGCTCGATCCTTGCGTGAAGGAAGAGTTTTTGAAGCTTTATGTGGCCTACAAGGCCGAGACGAATTTTGTGGACGTGATTCCTCAGACCAAGCGTCTGCGCATTTCGCTAAATATGCGGTTCGCAGACATCAATGACCCAAAGGGCCTTTGTAGAGACCTGACGGGCATCAGCCGCTGGGGAAACGGCGATGTAGAAATCGGCCTCTCGAAATTGGAAGAGCTACCTTATGTGATAGGGCTCGTCCGCCAGGCGTTAGAACAGCAATTGGGCGGCGGCGGAGAGCTATGAACGAAGCTGAGACCAGAGCGGAACATATCGATCCGGCCCTAAAGGCGGCGGGGTGGGGTGTAGTCGAAGGCAGTCGCCTCCTGCGTGAGCATCGCATTACGCTCGGGCGCATCGAGGGTCATGGACGGCGCGGTCCCGCGGACATTGCCGACTACGTGCTGGTTTATCGCAACATCAAACTAGCCGTTGTTGAAGCCAAGGCGTGGGATCGACACCTGACGGAAGGTGTTGCCCAAGCAAAGAGCTACGCCGGCAAGCTAGCGATCCGGTTCGCGTATTCGAGCAATGGTCAAGGCATCTATGCAATCGATATGCGGGAGGGCACAGAAGCTGAAATAGCGCGCTACCCGAGCCCCGATGAACTTTGGAACGCCACGTTTGTTGAGCAGAATGCCTGGCGAGACCGCTTCGCTGCAGTACCTTTTCCCGACAAAAGCGGCAGCTGGTCGCTCCGCTTTTATCAGGAGATCGCTGTCAATCGCGTTTTGGAGCAGATAGCGGATGCGGAACCACGCATCCTCCTCACGCTAGCGACCGGAACGGGCAAGACATCCATCGCTTTCCAGATTGCTTGGAAGCTTTTTCAGGCCCGGTGGAATCTGAGCCGCGAGCCATCGCGGCGCCCCCGTATTCTTTTTTTGGCGGATCGCAACAATCTGGCCACGCAAGCCTATAACGACTTCACGTCGTTTGCGGCGTTCGAGGACAACGCGCTTGTGCGGGTTAAGCCGGAGGATATCCGCAAGAAGGGACGCGTGCCGACCAATGCGAGCCTCTTCTTCACGATCTTCCAGACCTTCATGAGCGGCCCGCAAAAGGACGGAGAGCCCTCGCCCTATTTCGGCGAATACCCTCCGGACTTCTTCGACTTCATCGTTATTGACGAGTGCCACCGCGGCGGCGCGAACGACGAAAGCAATTGGCGCGATATCCTGGAGTATTTCGCGCCGGCGGTTCAACTCGGTCTGACCGCAACTCCCAAGCGAAAGGACAATGTCGATACCTATAAGTATTTCGGCGAGCCGGTTTATACCAACCTGCGTAGGTTCTGACTCACTGGGGATTCCCAAGAGGCGCGAATCCTGATTCACCATGGCAAACAGGGAGGTTTGCCATGGCGGCTGCGGTTGATCTTCGGACGGATTTTGATGGGCCGGCATTGCGGCGTCT
>DASXEA010000019.1:0-54564 GCA_036490345.1 Rhizomicrobium sp.
TGATCGAGCGTACGATGATGCGGCGAACAGCGTGGGACGTCATGCCGTTGTGTCGTCCGTCATAGGTCGCGGGCGTTCCATTCCACATGCTGCCTTTGCAGACGAACAAGATCTTGCCGCGTCGCCAGCGCACGACCAGACGAAGGCACAGCGACCCATCACGGTGCGACCGGGATCCGCAGGCCAGCGTCCTGTCGCGATTGCGACGAAGTTCAGAGTAAGCTCGACTGCCGT
The DNA here is from genome assembly GCA_036490345.1 of Rhizomicrobium sp. Classification (GTDB taxonomy): domain Bacteria; phylum Pseudomonadota; class Alphaproteobacteria; order Micropepsales; family Micropepsaceae; genus Rhizomicrobium. Next base: position 235 of record DASXEA010000019.1, read on the forward strand.
ATGTCGGCGTCGTAAACTCCTGATTCTAGCAGGTTGCGTGCCGAATGCGTGCCGCTCTCTCCCCGTTAACTTTCGAAAACGGGGAGGAAAACTGGTGGGCCCGGAGGGACTCGAACCCCCGACCAGACCGTTATGAGCGGTCAGCTCTAACCAACTGAGCTACAGGCCCTGCCGGGGTTGGTAACAGAATCCGCGCGGACTGAAAAAGGGTGGCGGCAGGAATGCCCGGCGCCGCCCTTGGCCGCAATTTCGCCTTCGACCGGCCGCACGCTTCGGCCGGTCACGAAGGGGTCCAGAACATGGCAGAGACACGGGCCAGGTCGTTTCATGGCAAGGCCATACTTTCCGCCGCCATGGGTTTCGCGGTGTTGGGCGCTCCCTCTGCGCTGGCCGATGGCACGCCGGGTCCGCGCACGATTTCGGTCTCTGGTCAGGGCGATATCAAGGCGCCACCCGACCAGGCCAGCCTCTCCTCCGGGGTGGTGACCCAGGCCCGCACCGCCGCGGATGCGCTCGCGGGCAATACGCGCGCCATGAACGCTGTGTTCGCCACGTTGAAGCGGCTTGGCATTCCCGACAAGCAGATCCAGACCTCCGATTTTTCGGTAACACCACAATATCCGCCCGATCGCGCGGGCAGCGATACCGGCCGCATCACCGGCTATCGCGTCTCCAATGAAGTCACGGCCACCGTCGATTTGGCCAAGCTCGGACCCGCTCTCGATGCGCTGGTCGCGGCGGGATCGAATTCCATCGGCAACATTGCTTTTGCGATCCGCGACCCCAAGCCCTTGCTCGCAGCTGCCCGGGCCGCAGCCGTGGCGGATGCCATCGCGCGTGCCCAGACCTATGCGAAAGCGGGCGGCGTGTCGCTCGGCCCCATCCTCTCCATCAGCGAAGCGGGAGCGGAGGAGCCGCATCCGGTCTATCGCATGGCGATGGCACCGATGAGTGCTGCGGCACCGGTCGCCGGCGGACAGGAGAGCATCGACGCCTCTGTGAACGTGACGTTCCAGATTCGCTAGGCCGTTACTTCGCTGCCTCCAGCGCGTCGATCTGATCCATGGTCCGGTTCATGCGGGCAATCAGCGCCTGGTATGGCGCGGGCGTCGCCATATCGAGCCCGGCCTTCTTGTAGAGATCGTAGGGGTAATCCGAGCCCCCGGCCTTGAGCATGGCGATATAACGATCGCGCGCGGGCGCGCCTTCATGCTCGATCGCGTCGCTGAACTGGGCGGCGCCGGCCATCGACGTCGCATACTGATAGACATAGAAGCCGTAGTAGAAATGCGGGATGAAGGCCCATTCGATGCAATAGGCCGGATCGATCTTCATGGCGCCGTCAGCTTCGCCATAATATTTCCTGAGCAGCGTGCAGTACATGTCCGTCATCTTCGCACCGGACAGCGTATTGCCCTTTTCCAGCTCCTCATGCAGTCCCAACTGGAATTCCGCGAACATGGTCTGGCGGAAGAACGTGCCGCGGATCAGTTCAAGCCCTTCGCCAAGATAGTAAAGTTTTTCATTCTTCGTTTTTGCATGCGCCACCATGTAGTCGTTGAGCAGCATCTCGTTGCCGATGGAGGCGGTCTCGGCAATGAAGGTGGAATAGTTGGACGTTTCGTAAGGCTGGGTCTCGTCGTCGAGCAGGGTATGCACGGCATGACCCCATTCGTGGACGAAGGTGGAGAGCGATTGATAATCGTCATTGTGGTTGAGATGCAGATAGGGATGAACGTCATAGGCTGAGCCGTTCATATAGGCGCCCGACGCTTTGCCGGTGCGCGGATAGACGTCCATCCAGCGGCCGGAAAACCCCTTCTGCAGGAACGCCGTGTATTCCGGCCCGTAGGCCGCAGTCACGTCAAGCCCGATGCGCTCGGCATCCGGCACCGAGAAATGCAAGGGATGATCCGGTTTGAACATCGTCGGATAGGTGTCGTAATAGGCAAGATCGTCCTTGATGCCGAGCAGCTTCTTGCGCAGCTTCAGATAGCGCACCATCGAGGGCAGCCCAGCATTCGCCTGGGCGACGAGCATGCGATAGACCGCTTCCGGCATGTTGTCTGGAAATGTTGCGGCCGCCAGCGAATCCGGGAAGTGGCGAACCTTGGCGTTGAAGATCTCGCCCATCACCTGGGTGGTGAGCGTCTGCCCGAATGTGCCTTCGTATTTCTTGTAAGCGCCCCAGAACGCATCGAACACTTTTTTGCGGTCGGCACGTAACGGCGCCTGGCGGTACTTCGCGTAGGCTGCCTGGTCCAGATGGGGAATTTTGGTGCCGTCGGACAATGTCACGGCGGGAAATGGCAGTTCGCCATTCGAGAGCTGACTGAAAATGCTGTCGGGCTGGCTCAGCACGTCGCCCGTCGCCGCGATGACGCCTTCGGCTTCCACGCCCAGCGTGTGCGGCGCAGACCGCAGAGTGTTGTCGAGGAAAAATCCGAACCGGTGTGCGAGCTCGGGCGACTGGGCCTCGAATGCCTTCACCTTGTCGGCACCAATCGCCAGAATCTCCGGCGTGACCCAGGCTTCCTTTTCGCCCATGCGCGTCTGCAGGGAGCTGGCGGATTGCTGCCGCTCCTGATTGGTCGAGACACGCACATCTTCGTCGCCTTTCAGCGAAGCGTAGACGGCCAACCGATCCGACTCGCGCCTCAAACGGCTCATTTCGTCAAGCCCGGCGAGCATGTCTTTGGCGCTCTTGCCGAGCGTGCCTTTCAGACTGTCGAGCTTGTCAATTTCGCCCTTGAGCTTGTCATGCGCCGCTGTCCAGGCCTCTGCCGAAGCATAGAGATCGGTCAGATTCCACATCGGCTCGCTGCGATCCGGGGCCGGCGGAACAGCAACCTTGTCGGCGGCCAAAGCAGGACAGGCCAAACAGGCAAATGTCAGCGCAACGATTCGCGCGAAATCTCGTGTCATGTGCATTCCCCCTCGAACAGCGGCCGAGCCTATTGCAATCGAGGGTCTCGCGCCATCACGGCCCCGTGAGCACCCGCCCCAATTGCGGCGGCGCGCGGCCGGGACTAGCATCCCCCGATCGGACAATCATCGAGGACCATCATGGCATTTCGCGCCGGCGCGTCATTGGCAATTCTGGCCTTATTGGCTCTTTCGATCCCCGCAGCGGCCATCGAGGCGCCCAAAGTCAGCATCGACAGTCTGTCGAAACTGACGGTACCACCTCATCCGTACGACGAGACCGCAAACGCCAGCGCGGTCGTCGACGCCGCCTTTGCCAAGGCCCGTGCCGAGCATAAGCGCGTCCTGATCGATCTGGGCGGCAATTGGTGCCCCGATTGCCGCATCCTGGCGGGGATGATGGAACTGCCCGAGATGCGCAGTTTCCTCGAAGCCCATTATGTCCTCGTGTCCGTGGACGTCGGCCGCGTCAACAAGAACCTGCAGGTCCCCGCAAAGTTTGGGATCACGCAGCGACTGGAAGGCGTGCCGAGCGTTCTCGTCGCGGATCCGGACGGCAAGCTTCTCGACGCAGGTCATGTGGCAGCGCTTGCGGATGCACGAAGTATGACGCCGCAAGGGATTGCCGACTGGCTGGCGCAGTGGGCGCAGTAGGGCCTCGGATTGTATCCTAGCCGTCGAAGCTCGACGCTGGGTTGCCGATGACACTCAGGAATTCCCGGCGCGTCAGGGGATTCTTGCGGAATTCGCCCAGCATCGACGACGTGACCATGCTGACCCCGGGTTTGTGCACACCGCGGGTCGTCATGCATTGGTGCTCGCCATGGATCACCACGCCCACGCCTTTGGGTTCCAGAACGTTCTGAATGCAGCGCGCGATCTGCGCATTCATTTTTTCCTGAACCTGAAAGCGCCGTGAAAATGCTTCGACGACACGCGCAAGCTTGGAAATTCCTACCACCTTGCTGGTCGGCAGGTAGCCGACATGGACACGGCCTATGATGGGCGCCATGTGATGCTCGCAATGCGACTCGAAGCGAATGTCGCGCAGCACGATCATGTCGTCATAGCCTTCGACCTCTTCAAAGGTTCGCGCGAGATATTCCTCCGGATCCTCATTGTAGCCGGAAAACCAGTCTTCATAGGCCCGCGCCACACGCTCGGGCGTGTCGCGCAATCCCTCGCGCGACGGATCGTCGCCTGCCCACCGCAGCAGCGTGCGAATGGCCTCTTCGGCTTCGTCACGGGAGGGACGCTGCGGGTTTGGAACAACGCCAGCAGCGCGGACCACGGCTTTCGGATTTTGCGACATAGGATCTCCCGGACAAGGTCCTTAGAGCACAAGGCAATCCCGGATCGGGATCGGCCCGGCATCCTCAATGGATCTGGCGGCGCTCGTGCGGGCTTTCAAGCAGGAACATCGGAATGTCGGCCTCGAAGCTCTCGCCCGACGCCGCGCGCATCTGGTAGCGGCCGACCATGGCACCCGACGCGGTACCCAACGGGCATCCGCTTGTATATTCAAAGGCTTGTCCGGGCTCCAGAACCGGCTGGGCGCCCACGACGCCCGGGCCGTTGACTTCCTGCACGCGGCCCTGCGCGTCGGTGATATGCCAATAGCGCGACAGAAGCTGGACCGCTTCACTGCCCCGGTTCTCGATGGTAATTGTGTAGGACCACAGATAGCGCCCGAGATCGGGCTCGGACTGATCGTCCAGATAGGCAGGCTTCACGACCACGCGAATGCCTCGCGTGATCCGCTCATACAATAGGCCGTGCCGCTTGACCGAGGCCGGTGTTCTGGTTGAGGCGCGCTGTTCCATGTCCCGACTATCGCCCGTTCCCGGCGTTAGGCGCAAGCGCCAGCCGCCAGCGGCATTAACGAAGACCTTCGACCCCTATTCCACACGTATGCTGGTTTTCACGGAATTTGCGATGAAACACTCCTCATGGGCGCGATGGTGCAAATCGTGCAATTGCCCCGCATCCACATTCGCTCCCTCCGCAAACATGACGCGAGGTCGCAGCGTTACCTCGGCTATCCAGAGCTTCCCGTTCTCGCCCTTCTCGAGATAACCACTGGCTTCGTCTATGTAAGAGTCGACGGTCAGCCGCTTGCGGGCGCAAATCGCAAGAAATGACAACATATGGCAGCTCGAGAGCGAAGCCACGAAGGCCTCTTCGGGATCGACGCGCTCGGCGTCCCCCCGGAATGCGGGTGCCGCCGAGGCCGGCACAGAAATCCTTCCGTCCTTGAAAAGGACTTCGTGCGCGCGATTGTACAATTCGTAGGAGAAATCTTCGGTGGTCCGCTTCCACCGGAGGCCGGCGCGATGTTCCGACATGACAGGTCTCCGTCAAATGGCTTCCAGGGCCTGCGCAATGTCCTCGCAAAGATCCGCGGGATCTTCGAGTCCGACGGACAGGCGCAGCATATTCTCCGTCACGCCCAGTGCCGCACGTGCGTCCGGCGACAGGCGTTGATGGGTAGTGGTCGCCGGATGGGTGATGAGACTCTTCGCGTCGCCCAGATTGTTCGAGACATCGATGAGCGTGAGCGCATTGGCGAAACGAAACGACTCTGCTTTCCCGCCATCGATCTCGAATGTCACGACGCCGCCTCCCCCCTGCATCTGCGCGTGTGCCAGCGTACGTTGCGGATGGTCCCTGTGAAACGGGTAGAGCGTCCGCATGACGCGGGGCTGCTCCGCAAGAAAGTCGGCCATATGAGCCGCGTTGGCACAATGCGCCGCCATTCTCAGGTCGAGTGTCTCCAGACTCTTCAAGTGCACCCAGGCGTTGAAAGGGCTCATCGAAGGGCCCGTGTTCCGCAGAAAAATCTGGAGATGGTCCTTGAGGAAGTCCTCACGGCACAGGATCACGCCTCCGAGGCAGCGACCCTGCCCGTCTATGTATTTGGTGGAGGAATGCACGACAATATCTGCACCAAATTCCATTGGCCGTTGCAGCACAGGGCTGGCAAAGGCGTTGTCGACGACCATGCGAATTCCGGCGCGCGCCGCAATCGCCGCAACGGCTTTCAAATCGACCAGCGCAAGCGTGGGATTGGCGGGTGTCTCCAGAAAAAGCATACGCGTTTCCGGTTTCAACGCCGCCTGCCACTGTTCTGTGTCGTGGCCGTCGACAAGCGTGTGGCTGATGCCGAAACGCGACAGCACTTCTTCCACGACATAACGGCATGCACCGAACATCGCCTTTGCGGCAACGACATGGTCGCCCTGCCGAAGCGCAGAAAGAAACACGGCGCTCACCGCCGCCATGCCACTGGCAGTCGCACGCGCTACAGGTGCGCCTTCGAGCACCGCCATGCGTGCTTCGAACATGGCGGTCGTCGGATTGCCGTAGCGGGTATAGGTGAAGCCTTCCGCACCCTTGAAACGCCCCTCGGCTTCTTCTGCGGATTCATACGCATAGCCCGACGTCAGAAACAGCGCCTCCGACGTCTCCTGGAATTCCGTGCGTGTTTGACCGCCCCGAACGGCCAGTGTGCGCGGCCTCCAGCCGCTCGCCACCTTGTTTGTCACCATCTCGCCTGATTTCTCCGAGTCGGAGGCTGCAGGGTTGCGCCTTCCGCAAGGTCGAATTGCCGCGCCTTGCCGCCTGCGGTCAAGCCGCATAAGGTCGCGCGAATCCGGAGAACACTATGCAGACAATAAGCCATCATGCCGCACTCATCTATGTGATGGTGGTCGTATCCGCCGCTGACGGAAACATGAGCGAACGCGAGTTGCGCACCATCGGCGACATCGTTCGGACCCTTCCGGTTTTCCGCGGGTTCACCGAAGATCGTCTGCCGGAAGTTTCGCGCCAATGCGCCGATATCCTTCAGGAGGAAGACGGGTTGGATGCCGTGCTGGGTCTCATCCGCGAGGCGCTTCCGGAGCACCTTCGCGAGACCGCCTACTGGATTGCACTGGAAGTCGCCCTGACCGATGCGGCGGTCCAGCTCGAAGAAATCCGGATGCTCGAACTCATCCGGCGTTGCCTGACGCTCGACCGGTTGATCTCGTCCGCGCTGGATCGCGCGGCAATGGCACGCTATCGGCGCGCCTGACGCCATGAATCTTTCGCCGATAGCAATGAAGCCACGGAGCGTTCACCCGTGCGGCGGGCCACCATGAAAAAGCTGCTTCTCCTGCGCCATGCCAAGGCGGTTTCCCACGACGAAAAGCACGACAAGGCCCGCGCACTGAATTCGCGTGGCCGAAGCGATTCCGAGTCTATGGGCAGGGTCATGCACCGCGAGCAGTATCTCCCGGATTTGGTGTTTTGCTCGACTGCACGCCGCACCGTCGAAACGTGGGAGCACCTTGCTCCTGAACTCAAATGTAATTCTGAGGTCCGATTTTTCGACGAGCTCTATGACGCGACTGCCACCGCAATCTTTGCTTGTGCCCGCCGCGCCGAGAGCGGCGCGCGCACCGTGCTGATGATCGGGCACAATCCCGGAATCCACGATTGCGCCCGCATGCTGGCCCGTAACCCGATGGACGATGAAGAGAACGGGCGCGTTGCCGCGCTGCGCGGCAAGTTTCCCACCTCAGCGCTCGCGGTTTTCGGCATCGAAGCCGACGCATGGGAAAATACCGCTCCGGCGATGGGTGCGTTGCTCAATTTTTTGACCCCGCGGGGCCTGGACGCGGATTGATTTCAATGCGTCTTGCTTCCCTCGGCAAGCGCTAACCGTCGCCAGCCAAAGGCGGCCTCCGGGACCGGGTCGCCCATCATGCAGACCGTGCGCTCGGCGATCAGCCGACCGCCCAAGGCCTCATAGAAGTAGCGTGCGGGATTGCGCGCGTGCGCCCAGATTACACACGACCCGAAATTTCTGGACTGGAGAAGCATGAACGCGCCCCGCAGCAGCGCTCGCCCGGCGCCGTGACCGAGAAAGGCCGGATCGACGTACAGCGTATAGACTTCTCCATCGAAGCCCAGACCATGATCTCTGGCCGGCCCGGCGCTCGCCATGCCAACGATTCCATGGTTCCGGGTTTCGGCGACAAGAACATGCTCGCTGCCCCGCGCGCGAATTGCAGCCTGCCAGCGTGCTGCCTGTCCCTTGGGCGTCATGGCGCACAGCAATTGCGTCGGCAGGATTGCCGCGTAGGTATCGTGCCAGGACTCAATGTAGACGCGCGCCACCGCCGAGGCGTCTTCGGATCGTGCGAGCCGCACTGCGGTGACCAGCTGGTCCATGGCAAAAGCTTCGCCGATGAAGGGGTGTCCCGCAAGTCTCAAGCGACAGGGGCCAGAATGAGGTGGCCCGTCCCCTGACGTTGCCCTTGGAAACGCGCCCCTCAAGGTTCTCCGGTGGAATTTGGTCAGCGGCGGGTCGTGTCAGGCTGACCGGCGACCCGAGCCTGTCGGGGATAGACAATTGCTGATTGCCGGGCGCAACCTCGATGCGCAAGAACGCGTTGATTCGGTGGCGCGTTCGAGAATGGAGGATTGACATGAAATTTCTCAAAGCGGCTGCGATTGCCGCTTTGGCGCTTCTGCCCTTGGCACAAGCCGCCGCCCCGGCCTCCGCCGGCGTCGTCGTGGGGGTGCATGTGGGACCAGGCCATTATTGTGGCTGGCATCACGCCTGTTGGAATTACCGCTGGCACGGCGGATATTACAATTATTACTGGCACGGCCGCTATTACCGCAATCGCTGGCACTGCGCTCATCACTGGTGTTATCGCTGATTCAAGGTGAGCGAGCGGGCTTTGCCCCTCGCTCACTTCCTGCCTGATATGCGCGGCGCACTTTCGGGCATCGCCAGCATGGCCAGCAGAGCAACTGCCGTAGCGGCGATCAGATACCAGGCCGGTGCCATGGCTCCCGTGCCATGAATCAGGCCCTCAAGAACCGGCTGCGCGCTGCCCCCGAATATCGAAATCGCAAGAGCATAGACGAGCCCTAGGGCGCCTGAGCGCAGCCGGGACGGTAGCCCTTCGGCAATTGCTGTGAAACTTGCGGTTCCGCTCAACGCATTGAGTGTCGTGATGATCGCCGTGGTCGTGAGAAGGGCAATTGCGGTGGGATGTGCGACCAGAGTGGCAAAGCACGGGTAGACCGCGATCAGCAGGACCGCGCGCGGCCAGATCATCACAGGCTTGCGGCCATAGCGATCGGACAGCCAGCCGCTGATGAGACAGAACAACAGTGTGCATGCGCCGAGCATGATCGACGCGGCGAAGGAGACATTCGCCGGGAGGCGAAGTGTCGTCTGCGCATAGGTCGTCATGAACGACAAAGTATAGACAGTGATCGTGGAGCCCGTCAGCATGACAAAGCCGAGCAACACCAGACGCACGCTGCCGATTTCCAAATTGCCTGCGTTTGATTTGGGTTCCTTTGCGTGCGGGGTCTCGAGCATATCGGGAAGATTGCGCCGCAGGAAAAAGCTGAACGGAAGAACGATCGCGCCAATCCCTATGGCAAGCCGCCACCCCCAGGCCTGCAGACTTGCATCGCTCAGCACATTGGACAGCACCGTCCCGACAAGTCCTCCGGCAAGAATGGCTATGCCCTGGCTGGAATATTGGAGCGAGCTATAGAGGCCGCGCCGTCCGGCGGGCGCCGCTTCCAGCATGAAAGCACTGACCGGGCCCACCCCGCCTCCCAGGGCAAATCCCTGCACAAGGCGGGCAACGACAGCGAGGATCGGGGCAGCGATTCCGATTTGGGCATAGGACGGAATGACCGCCAGACCGAGGATGGCCACGCCGATAAGCACAAAGCTCAGGAGCATGGCGGGCTTGCGTCCGGCACGATCGCCATAGGCGCCGATCAGCCACCCGCCCAATGGCCGACTGAGGAATCCTACCCCGAAAGTCGCGAGAGAAAGCATGAGATTCTCGAAGGGTGTTCGAGCGGGAAACAGCGCGTGGCCGATCTGAAGCGCAAAAAACGAGTACGTTGTGAAGTCGTAAAATTCGAGCGCATTTCCCGCGACGACCGCCGCGAGGTGGCGGCGCCGCAAGGGACCGACATTGGAATCGGCAGTGCGCTCTTTTCCGGCACTCGGCATTCGCTCGTCACCCTTTCAGAGGCCCACCCTAAGCGAAGTCGGCGGCAAATAGCGATTCGTTGCGCCGTTGGCGACCCGAAACGATCTAGTGAGCCTGGAGCTGCCGTAGTCGCGAGCGCTCGGCAGGCTCCAGATACAGCCCCGAAGCAATCGCATATTGCGCCCTCGCCTCATCGGGCGTGCCCGAATATGAGAGTGCCTCACCCCACTCGAGATGGAGTCGTCCCCAATTGGGTGCGAATTTGGCGGCGGCGCTGAACTTTTCTGCCGCGAGATCGGAACGGTTTTCGCGCATCAGGGCCTCGCCCCAGACTTCCAGGGCATCGGCATAGTGCGGGGCGATTCGGGACGCGGCAGCAGCCTTTGACGCCGCACCGGATGCGTCACCCTTCTCCAGCAGCATTTTGCTCCATTCGAGAGGAGCGTCCGGGAGCGAGGGGGCGAGACGTTCGGAACGCGCAAACCAGAAAGCTGCGGCGTGCCACCGCTTTGCAGTCGCATCGATCCGGCCACGGATCAACACGCAAGTGAAACAGTCGAGCGGGGTTCGGCCGATGAGATTCATCGCACCCACGAGGTCACCGGTCCTGGCATCGGCCAGTGCCAGCCATGACGAGGGCAGGCGCGCGTAAATTGTGCCGAGCACGGGGCGGAGTTCCGCAGGCACATTGCGCATCAGTTCGCCTATGTCGAGGAGGCGGCGCAGAGTATCCCATCGCTCCTCGATGAAGGCGATACCGGCCAGGGAGATGCGCTTGTTGATCCACTCGTTGGAATTCACTGGCCGTATCTCTGCGTCCAACGCGTCGGCGCGGGAAGGGTCATGCGCAGCAGCGAATTGCGCCGCCTCATCTATGAGCGCAAGCTTTTGCGTGCCTCCGCGGTCCGGCTCGGCGCGTATGGCCTCATCCATCCGGATTGCCGTCAGATAATCGCCCATCAATTGCGCCACAAAGACGCGATTCTGCAACTTGATGATTCCAATACGGTCCGGGTTGAAGGCAACCGACCCCTGATCATAGAGGGGCCACGCTTTCTCACTGTGGTGAAGCGCGTCTTCGAGATGGTTGAGTGTCTGCTCCTGATCGGAAAGGTTTTCCCAGGCGTGGGCATTGCCCGGATCGGCGGCCACTGCGGCCCGAAGGGTGGAAAGCGCATCTTTCTCGCGACCGAAAGATTCATAGAGATTACCCAGGAACGAATAGTCCCAGGCCCGCTCTGCAGGCGGAGCGACCGCCGCAAAGGCTTCCAGCATCTGCATGGCCTCCGCGCGCCTGTTCATCTGGCCGAGATACGCGACGTAGCGATAGGGCTGTGTCTGGGCGTAAACGGACTCCGCCGCTTTCTGCATCAGTGCGTCGAGATCGCCTTCCTTGCCTCTGAACGTCACGCCGGCGCCCCCGGCGCGAGCGGTCACCGCAAGGCCCTGCGGTGTGCGATAGACCTCTCCGTTGATATGGGTTTCGTGGCCGAGCCAGTGCCGCAGATAGCGGTTGAGTTCGCCGATAGAAATGCCGGTGTCGGGAATCTCGACCTTGATGTCGTCGCCCCAATTGTTGCGATAGGTGTCGGCCGGGCGAATGGAGTTGGTTTCGTCCTGCATGCGGATGAGCTTGTCGAGAAGATGACCGGCGACCACTTCGCCGCTCAGGCCGCGCGACGTGAGATCGGGGGGGACCGAAAATGCCTCGATGACAAGGCCGTTGTCGTGCGCGGCCGACCACAGCGCACCCGCAAGGGCGATGACGATGATCACCAGCACGAGCGCAACCGAAAGCTCGAAGGCGAACTTCATCATTTCGCCTGCGCGCTTAAGGCGCAGCGACCACCGCATCAGGCTGGACTCTTCGATCAGCTGTTCGGCCTGCAGACGCACGAGTCGGGTCTGTTCGCGCAGGAACACACGCGCTTCGGCGGAAACGGAAGCGTCGTCCCTGGCGGCATCGAACGCCAAACCGATAGCCGGCGAGCCGGTCTCGCCTGCGTCGCGAAAGCGCTCGTTATCGCCCTCGTTCATCGGTCTGACATTCCGCCGTGGAGTACCCGGTCGCAAATTCCCCGATTGCGATGCGCCAATCAACCTCTGTGTCCGGGGCGACCATCACGATCGGGCGAAGGAGTTCCCAGGCTCGCGGCTGGCGCGGATCGTCGCCCTTCCCAGGAATTCCAACAGCTATTCGCCCGGACGACGGGCGAACGCATGCTACGAGTATTCAGGACGCGGTTGGCTGGAGCGGGCGAAGGGAATCGAACCCTCGTATGAAGCTTGGGAAGCTTCCGTTCTACCATTGAACTACGCCCGCCATGCGTCCTGATAGCATAGCAAGGGCGCGCTTGCGAAGCGCTGGAACGTTAAAGACCCGGCGAGCTGGCACACAGGGCCGCCAAGATTACACAGGCACCAAAAAGAGCGGCGATGTGCTCGCGTGTCATCGGCCACGCGGCCCGGACTGCGCCCGTGGGCCCAAAATCGTCATCTGCCCAGAAGGCGGCCGGAAGGGCGGCGTTGGAGCGCGATCGGCAACCCCTTTGCGGGGGCCGAGCAGATCGAGGGTTGCCAATCGCGTCTCCATGGGGGACTCTCAGGGCGGTGTTCCGAAAGTCACGTCATTTAATACCTGTTACACTATCAAGTCAATAGACATTAAACGACCAGCGACCGGATGACGCTTCCGGCACCACGCTGCTGCGCTTTGCGATGACAAAGCCGTTCGTGACATTCGGCGCCGCCCATTTGATTGCGATCGCACTCGCCACCGTCATGCCGCTCGCTTTGGGCGCCGCAGTGCGCCGTCGCGGCAGTTCAAGGATTCGCGACGCAATTCGCCTTGCCCTCGCGACCGAACTGATCGCGACATGGGTGCTCTGGTACGGCCTCATTTTCGCGCGCGGCTGGCTGTCGCCGCAGACCATTCTGCCGATGGACCTGTGCGATTGGGCGGTGATTGCAGCGATCGTTACACTGCTGCGGCCCAACCAGGCGACCTATGAGCTCACCTATTTCTGGTCGCTCTCCGGAACGATGCAGGCGCTTCTGACACCCGAGCTGTTCTATGGCTTCCCCGATCTGCGATTCATTGTATTTTTCGGCTTCCACGGAGGCGCGATCGCGGCTGCAGTCTATCTGACCGTGGGCCTGCGCTATCGTCCCGTCGGCGTCTCCATTCCGCGCGTGCTTGGCTGGTCGATCGTCTATCTCGCGACCGCACTTGCCGTGAACGGCCTGTTTCACACGAATTTCGGCTATCTGAGCGCCAAACCGGCACGAGCTTCGCTGCTCGACCTGATGGCGCCCTGGCCGTTTTACATTGGAGAGATGGCGGCTCTTGGAGTCGTCCTGGTGATCGTCCTCTACCTGCCGTTTTTCGTCTTCGACAGGTGGCGGGGGAATTCCGCTTCGACCTGATGGCTTTTTGAGACGGCAAAAAAAGCCTATGCTGGAGAAACGGGCGCTGCTAGGTGTCGCGCCAGGAGGGTCCACACCACACGACGAAAGGCCCAATGCTGGATTTCGAGCGCCTGAGCGCAACGGACGTCACGACCGATCCCTTTCCTTTTCTGATCGTTCCCCAATTCGTCAAAAGCGCGTCACGCGACGCGCTCGATGCGGATTATCCGAAGATCGAACGTTATGGCAGCTTCCCGCTTCACTCTCTGGCCTACGGCTCTGCTTTCAAGGCGCTGATCGAGGATCTTACCGGCCCGCGCATGAGGGCCATTGTGGCGAAGAAATTCGACCTTACGCTCGACGACAAGCCGGTGATGGTGACCGTGCGCGGCATGTGCACGGCACGCGATGGGAACATTCACACCGACAGCACGACCAAGCTCATCACCATGCTCTTTTACACGAACAGAAACTGGGAGTGCGCGAGCGCCCGGCTGAGGCTTCTGCGCTCGGCCCATTCGCTCGACGACTACGCGGCGGAAGTGCCCGCCGAGGAAGCCACGCTGGTGGCGTTTCGCAACGGGCCGAATGCCTGGCACGGCTTTGCACCTTTTCATGGACCGAGACGCGTCATCCAGGTCAATTGGGTGACCAATTCCGGCGTCGTCCGGCGCGAACAGGCTCGCCATCGCGTGAGCGCCTTTTTCAAGCGGCTTTTCAGGGGCGGAGCCCAGGCAGGCTATGCCGCTCAAAATTGAAACCTTTCGCAACGATGCGGGCGGCAACATCGCCTACAAGGCACTGACGCATCCGCTCGTCGGTGAACCGGCGCGTGCGCTGTGTGCGAAGCTTGCCGCGGCAGGACCGATGGCAATTTATGACCCGGACGGCATTGCCGGCACCTTCGCCGCCTTTTACCCACTCAACACCATCAATTGCGCAGGCTATTTTGTTCAGAATATCGAGCATTTGGGACGGTACTTTCTCGGCCATGATGCGCAACCCGTCACCGCAATCGGTGGGGCGCGCGCCATTCTGATTGCCAGTTTCGAGTTGGCGAAGGCACAGCAGCAGATCGCGCATCTGATCGCACCCGATACGCAGATCTTCAGTCTTGAAGGTCTGAAGCTGCCCGCAGAAATGCAGACGGACCCCAAGCGCTATCTCAACCTGCTCAATTTCGCGACCAACTTTGCCTTCTTCAGGGACGACAAGGAAACGCATACGCGTCTGACGACCTGCCACTACTGGGCGCGTTACGGTGCCGGACCGGTGACGCTATGGCTCCGGCTCTTCGGCAGTCAAGGCGAGACGCTGGCGAGCTGGAGCGAAAGGTTCGAGACGCCTGAGCAGTCCATCGTCATCGACAGCCGAGAGTTGCGCCAGCGTTTCGGTCTTCCAGCGTTCCTCGGCCAATTGTTCCTGCATGCGGTCGGCGTCAAAGGTCACGACGTGGTAAAATATGCGCTCGATCTCTACGGAGACGAAGGCTCGTTGGCGCTTTCAGCCACGCATGACGCGAACGCCTGGCCGTCCGAGCTCTACGCCGGAATGCCCGCCGCACATGGCCGTAACGTCATTCTTTGGGTGCAGAACAGTCATCCCGCGCCTATTCCGGCCGGTGAAATCGGACTGTCGGTAATGGGTGCAGACGACATCGTGTGGTCGAAGGAGGAAATAGCCCCTTTTGCGAGTTTTCCGTACGGAGTTCGTCAGGAACTGCGTCACGCCGAATGGCCGATGCAGATCGAGATCCACGCGGGCAAGCACTTCGTGCGACCGCGCTACGAAGTGATGCCGTGGGCAGCGGGACGCAACTACATCGCCCACCCCAATGTCGAACGCAACGATCTCAAGGTTGATCCAAACCTCGCGGAGTTGGAACCCCTGCTCGGCAAGGGTCACATCCTGCCCGCTCCCCTTTTGCCGCCCGACTTGTACACGACTCTGGCGTTGCCGACGCCGATGTCGTCCGCCCAGACAAGCCTGCCGATCAAGGCTCTCGTCTATGACGCGACGGGCAAACGGATTGCAGAGCATCGTTTTGGCGATCTGCCCCGCGACCATCGCGCGGTTCTGGATATAACCGCACTCGCATCGGGCAAACTCGACACCCAATTTGGTCACTTCGAACTGGTTTACGATTTCGAAGCCGGGCGGTGCGCCGATGGCTGGCTGCACGCGCTGTTCCGCTTCGAGAACAGAACGAGTGGGCACGCGGCCGACACCAGCTTCGGTTCTCACATGTTCAATGCGCCACTCACCTATCGCGGCGAGCCCCAATCCTATTCGGGCCCGCCGCCCGGGCTATCGACGCGGCTGTTTCTGCGCGTTGGCTCGGCGCCCTTCGACACGTTCTGTCATCTCATCTACCCGGTCTCGCAGTCGTGGCTGCCGCACTCGACGACCACGCTCACGTTGCGCGGCACAAACGGTGGGGAAATCGTCAGCAAGGACGTGCAAATCCCGGCTTCCGGATCGCTGCTGTGGCGTGTCAGCGAGATGTTTGACACTGAACAGCTCGCTGCAGGGGGGCCGCACCCGTATGTGATCATTCGCGACGAAACCTGCCGGCTGTTCGGCTATCATGGACTGGAAGGCAGCGAAGGCCGTTTCAGCCTGGATCATATGTTCGGCTTCTGACCGTGGCAGCCGCATTCGCCTCGACGTGGATTGCGACGGACGGCAAGGCGGGGATGGAGAGCCAGTGTCTTGGTCTGGCCACCGCGCTTGGAGCAGAGCCCTCGGTCAAGCGCATCGCACTCAGAACGCCATGGCGCCTTCTTTCCCCATTCCTGCAATGGGATTTGCGCCATGCATTCCGCGACTCGCCCCTCGTGCCACCCTGGCCCGAACTGCTGATCGCCACAGGCCGACAGAGCGTTCCTGCCTCACTCTATCTGCGACAGACAGCTCCCCGCACGCGGCGGGTGCAGATCCAGGATCCCGGCATCGACCCGAAAAATTTCGACCTGGTCATTGCACCCGCCCATGATTCGCTGAAGGGGCCAAACATCATAGAGACGATCGGCGCACTGCACGGCGTCACGCCTGCGAAGCTCCGGGCCGCGGCTGACCATCTTGCAGCGAACCTCGTTCCGCTTCCCCGTCCCTATATCGGTGTGCTGATCGGTGGCGCCAACAAGGCCTACCGCTTTGGCGTGCCCGAAGTTTCGGATCTGGCTGCGGCCCTTGTCAGTGCTGCAAGAGAGATGCATGGCAGCCTGCTCGTTACGCCATCGCGCCGGACGGGGGCCGACAATTTGACGATCCTGAAAAACACGATTGGTCGGGTGCCGAATTTCGTGTGGGATGGCGAAGGATCAAATCCCTATTTTGGTATCCTCGGGATCGCAGATGTTTTGCTGGTGACTTCTGACTCCGTGAACATGGTCACGGAGGCCTGTGCCAGCGGCAAGCCCGTCTATGTCTACCACTTGCCGGGCGGCACGCGGAAATTCACCCGCTTCCACGATGTGTTGCAATCGCACCATCATGCGCGACCCTTCCAGGGTTCGCTCGAACCGTGGCCTGCGGTCACACTCGACGAAATGCCCGTCGTGGCGGCTACCGTTCGCCGGATGCTGACTCGCTGACCCCTCCGGCTTCGAATGCGACTACGACGCGCGGCAATCGAGTCGGCGGTCGCGCAGCATGCAACGCTCCTCGCGCTTGCCGTCCAGGCCCATGACATCGATGGCCCATCCCGGATCGGAGCGGGTCATCACCAGAAAGCCATAGCCCGGCAGCGACAGTCCCGAGGCAATCTTCAACGCACCCACATGACGTCCGGAAAGATCGCGAGGCGCCTGATCGAGCAGATCGCCGCCCTCGCCCGCGATGATCTGGGGCGGCGCGCCCTTGGCATAATTGATCGCCTCGAATGTGTGGATGTGGCCGGCCAGCATCAGGATGACATTGGAAGGAATTCCGCCCGCGTCATCCTGCGCCGCCATCATGGTGCGGTTGCCGCCCACCACAATGCCGAAGCCGAACGAAACGACACCCCAGACCGGACGGTGCATCGCGAGGATGATCGGCCCGGGCGACAGCAGGTGCAATGCCGCGAAGTCGGCGCGATAGAGATTGATCAGGTCGCCGGG
This sequence comes from Rhizomicrobium sp., assembly GCA_036490345.1. GTDB lineage: Bacteria > Pseudomonadota > Alphaproteobacteria > Micropepsales > Micropepsaceae > Rhizomicrobium. Next base: position 17,690 of record DASXEA010000019.1, read on the forward strand.
GGCGGCGATGTCGGGCGCATGGGCATCATCCACGACTGCCAACGTCGCGGCTCCCAATCCCACACCATACGGCGCGATATGATCCGTACACGGTTGAACCGGATCAAAGTTCAGGGGTCCGAGCAGCCGCAGCCAGCCTGCGCCGGAACGGGCGCACTCCTCGTGATTGCCGCGCACGAAGACGAATGGCGCAGCCGCGAGGAGCGGAGCTGCCGGATCAAAAAAATCGGCCTTCCAACTCTCCCATCTGTCTCCGGACGGGCTGCCCCCACAACCGGCGAGCGCAAGGCGACACGGCGATTCACGATAGAGATAGTCGCCGACATGGATGATCAGATCGGGCTTCGTCGCTGCGGCCAGCGCCGCGACGCGCGGAAACGGCCATTTTGCGGGATCGTTGCAGGCCTGCATGACGAGACCTTTGATCCGGCATCCGGTGTCGCCGAGGATGACGATCCGCTCCGGTGCGACTTTCGGAATCGGCAGAGCGTGGCCAAGAATCGCGAGTTGCCGAAGGTGGGACGGCAACGTCACCGCACAAAGCGCATGGGGGAAGAGCGAACCCGCCGCCGCCCGCAGTCGCATGGGCGCTTGATGCCCATCGATAGTTGCGCCGGGACAGGCTTTTCCCGAAATCACCGCACGCGCCTCTGACGCCTGGCCGGGAGCCATCTGCACCCATGCTGCGATCGGAGCCTGGGTTTCAGCCGCGACGTCGTGCGGCCAGAGGCCGACCGAAAGAATCAGGATGAGCCAAAACTGCCGGTGCATGTCAGCCGCGCTTGCCTGCCCTGTTCTGCCACGCGAGACGCACCCGCTCCAGCACACCGTAGCGCCTCGCCGCCCAGATTGCAGCCATGAGAAGAACCGCCGCGCCCATGCTCACGAAAAGGGTCTGGCCGTGCGCGATCCCCAGGGACCTGAAAAGCATGTGAAAGGTCGTACCCAGCAGAAGCAGGGCAGGCGCCCAGATCACCGCCGAAACCACATTGGCGATCCAGAATTGGCGCCAACCCATTTCCATGATGCCGGCAACCAAGGGGATCACGGCGCGAACGGGCCCAAAGAACCGGCCAACAAATACGCTCGCCGTACCGTAGCGCTCGAAAAAGCTATAACCGCGCGTGAGCAATTCGGGATGCCGGACGAAGTACCAGTGCTTTTCGAGCAAATGTCCAAACCGCCGGCCGAACCAGAACGAGATTGCGTCACCCAGAATGGCGCCGAGAAAGCCCCCCGCCAGTAGAGGCCACGCATCGAGCACGCCATGAGGATTGAGAGGCCAACGCACCAGAGTCCCGGCCAGCACCATGATCGTGGTGCCCGGAAACAGCAGACTCAATCCGACGAACGACTCGCCGAATGTGACGATAAACATGATCGGCCCTGCCCAGGCCTGATGAGCCTTGATGAATTCGATGCAGGTATGAACCAGATCGTGCATCCAGGGACCTGTGGAATGCCGGACGCCGGCGATAGGCCGATTCCGTAGGGCGAAAGCGGAGGCTTGCCGCATTTTGTAAGATGTCGGCGGCCATCCGATAGCACGGCGACTCGCGGCAATGCCAATCAGTTTCCGTTGATGACAGATTTGTACTGCCGACACACTTGTCCAGGAAAAGCCCTGAAATGTCATGAGGCGGCCGGCGCAGTTTGCGCCGTAGCCGCCTCATGCTGCCCCCTTCAATGCGGACCCACTCTCGCCCCAGCTCCATCCCCCAAGGACGTCAGAGCCGTAGCGCGCGAAGTGTGCCGTGTCGCGTGCGCCTTTCAATGGGTGTAAGGCAATTTCTGACAATTTCTGCAACAGTGTGGATTTGTCGCAACAATGTATGCTGATTTTGGCGGTGCCTGTATCCCGGCGCGGCCGGGCCTCACCCGCAGGGAACCCACCCTAAGCCGCCAGAAATTGCCTGACCTCGGCAAGAGCCTCGGCCAATCCCACCCGACGTACCGGCGCTGCCCCCGGAAGCGCTGCCAGAAGCCTTGAGGGCGTGGCCGATTCGAGGATCACAAAGCATCCCTTGTCCTTCTGACTTCGGATCAGCCGGCCAAACGCCTGCTTCAGCCTCAGGCGGGTCAGGAGATCGTCATAGCTCCTGCCGAACCGAGCTCTGCGGGCCTTGTGGAGAATCGTGGGCCGCGGCCAGGGAACCTTGTCCATGACCACGAGTCGCAATGCCCGACCGGGCACGTCCACGCCATCGCGCAGCGCATCAGTCCCGAGAACGCAGGCGTTTTCCTCGGCGCGGAACAGGTCAACCAGCGTGCCGGTATCAAGCCGGTCCACATGTTGTGCGTAGAGGGCCAGTCCGGCCTCCGCCAGCGGAAGTGCGATCCGCTCCTCGACGCCTCGCAGCATCCTGATCGACGTGAAAAGACCCAACGCGCCACCGCCCGCAGCAATGAAAAGTTCGCGAAAAGCCGTCGCGAGCGCGCCGACATCGCGCCGTTCCACGTCGCGCAGGACGAAAATCCGGGATTGCGTGTCGTAGCGGAAAGGTGATCCGAAGCTCGCACGCCTGGGTGGCTCTGGGAGGTGCTGGGCGCCGGTGCGCACTTCTGCCGATTGCCAGTCATCGGCCCCGCTTTCTGCATCCCGCAGTGTGGCCGATGTGACGAGAACGCCATGCGCGGGTGCGAGGACATCGCTCGCAAGCGGAATGGTCGGATCGATCCAGTGGCGCTTGAGACCGACATCGAAGTCGCGACCATCGTCGCGCTCGATCTCCAGCCAATCTATGAAATCCTGGTTCGGCCCTGTTTCCTCCAGCGAACCGAGCATGGCGATCCAACCCGGAAGAAGCCCCCTGGCTCTGCGTTCAAGTCCGCGCGCCGTTCCCTCGAGCCGGGTCCGCTCGTGGGTTTCCAGTTCCTTCGCCTCCTCATCCAGGCGCCGACGGAGTCTGGCCGCCAGCGCGCGTAGAGGTACTGCTAGCCGCAAAAGTGCGTCGCGCAGGCGCGTGGCCGATTCCCGCAACGGCTCGCTCGCCGGCGCCGTTTCGGTCTCAAGCGAATAGAGTGGATCGCTATCGGGACTTCGGGCACGGACTTGCGCATAAACGGCCGCCAGAAATTCCTCGCCGGCTCCGTGCGCCAGACCCTGCGCCGCGCGCGCCATCGCGCCATCTCCAGCCAGCGCTCCGGCGGCGGTGATAGTCGCATCGAGGCATTCGCGCGCCACGCTATCCTCGCCGAGCGCGTCCTTCAGCCGTTCTTCGAGCCCGCGCATGCGACTGCGCGCGCCCCGGTCGGGCCCACGAATCCAGCGACGCAATTCCGACATCTCGCGGCCGGTGAGATGGGTCGCGAAGCCGGAATCCGCAGCGTCGAACAGATGATGTCCTTCGTCGAACACATAGCGGACACGCCGTTCCGCAGCATTCTCCGCGCCATCCGAAGGCTGCATCGCGTCCTGCACCGCGCGTGCAATCACCAGAGCATGATTGGCGATCACGATCGGAGCGCGGCGCGACCTGCGCACCACCCGCTCGATGAAACACTGGCGATAGTGCGGACAGGCCGAATGAATGCACTCGCCCCGGCGGTCCGTGATTTCCCGCATGGGAAAGGACGAGGCCAGAAACGACGGAAATCCCGCGCCCGATATGTCGCCATCGCCCGTCGCAGTGATCCAGCGCGCCACAAGTCCCAGAGCGACGGCACGCTGCCCCTGCGCCAGCGCCGCACGCCGCGTCGCCTCCTCGAAGTTCAGCAGACAGAGATAGTTCTCTCGCCCTTTGCGCGTGACCACCTTGTCGTCCCGCTCGGCGGGATCCGGATAAAGCCGCGTCATCTCCTGCAGAATCTGACGTTGAAGATTGCGCGTGAAGGTCGACAGCCAGAGCCCCGGCCCGTTTTTCTCGGTCCACAGGCTCGCCGGCGCAAGATAGCCGATTGTCTTGCCGACGCCTGTTCCCGCTTCGAGAAGCGCCATGCGCGGCGCGCCCGCTTGCGCGCGCGGGGCAAACGCAAAGATCGCCGCTTCCGCATACGCCGCCTGTTCCGGCCGGGCTTCGCCAGCGCCGCCAATCAGTCGCGCAAGTCGCGCGAGCGCCTCTTCGCGCTCCACCGGATGCGACGAAGTCTGGTCCTGCGGCGGCAGGTCCTCCCATTTCGGCAGACCGTTCCAGACGGCGAGACCGGCGCCGGGCGCGCGGGTCTCGCCCAGGCCACCGATGCGCGCCGTAATCAGTGGTGCCCATCGCCACCCGGCGCGCGTCAGGAATTCGACCAGCGCCCACAAAGGTTGCCGGCCGCTTTCCGGGAGGGCAGCGATCTCGTTCAGGAGGCGGCGTGCGACCTCGTGCATCGCCTGCACTCCGTCCCATTTTCGAGCAGCCGTCTGCAGACCCATGGCCCGGGCAATGCCGAATGCACTGGGGATGAGAGGATGGGCCGGACGCGCGAAGGCAAATAGCTCAAGCACGTCGAAGAGTGCCTTGGTCGGCGGGGCCCGCAGGCGACCCGAGACGAATGCCGCGTTCGCGACCAACACATCGCCAGACCGAAAGAGGGCGCGCGCCTCGTCCCGGCCGACCGTGCGAATCGCTCCGTCGTTCTGCGCCAGAAGCGCGCCTTCAGGCGCCGGGGTCAGCGCCGGGATCCCCTGTAACTCGTACAATATGGCCAACGTTTCGCGGGTGTGTCCTGAGCTTATGCCAGAACGCGAAGACGCTCGTCAGGCTGCAAGTTCGGGATAGAGATTGCCGAGGGCGCGCCGGACGCGCTGATGCTCGCCCATGACGCTGGCCGCCGCTTCCTGCAGCACTGGCGCGGCCGTGGATTCGCGTGCTTTTTGAGTAAAGCCGCGTGCCGCGGCAGTGAGTGCCGCCAGGCCCAGGCCGCCCGCGGCGCCTGCGATATCCTGTGCGATGCGCGCCGCTTCTTCCCAGCTTTCTCCCTGCACGGCCGCCCGCAGCCCGGTACAGAGTCCCTCCGCCGTCTGGATATAGGATTGGAGAATCTCGACCAGGGTCGAGATGCCGAGGGATTTTTCGAGGGCGGCAAACGCGGTCGCATCGATGGCCGCGATCTCGATAGCGGGTTCATCGGACCGCGACGTTCCCGAATCGGCACCGCGCCCCAGCAGATCGCGCAACGCCGCATAGAGAGCCCCCGGCCGCGCAGGCCAGCGCAGCATCTGGCCCGCGGCGACCGGTTTCTCTCCGCCGCGCACCACGAGAGCCAGAATGGGGACCTTGCCGCCCGGTGCGGCCGCGATCAGGTCGGCATCTTCGCCGCCGGCGATCACCGCGTCGAACCGCTCGCGTCCAACGCGGCCGATCGCATCCTGCGCATTCTTGGCGAAAGAGATTCGGTTGCCGAATGGTTCCAGAAGGTTGGCAAGTTGCACGCCCTGGCCCTCGTCAGCGAGCCAGGCAAGGAGATGCATACCACCGGGCGGCAGCGCATCGCTCGCTGCCTGTCCATCCTCCTGTTCTGCATTGTTAGCCTCGCTCAGAGCCGGAATGGTGAACCAAAACGCGGCACCTTCTCCCGCCTCGCTCACGAAGCCCATCTCACCGCCCATCTGTTCCACGAGGTGGCGGGCAACGGCGAGCCCGAGACCTGTTCCTGCGCTCCGGCGTGCATAGGAGCCTTCCTGGGCCAGGAACGGCTCGAACATATGTTTTGCAATCTCCGGAGGAACGCCAATCCCCGTGTCCGAAATCGTGAAGCGCAAATATGCGGTACCATCTTCGTGTGCATGCGCTGCCACGACGATTTCAACAGCGCCACGCTGGGTGAATTTTACGGCGTTGTCGGCGAGCTTGAGCAACACCTGGCGAATGCGCCGTGGGTCGGCGGCTGCGCGCGGCAGATCTGTCGGCGCGCTCACTGTGAGGCGCAACTCCTTTTCCCATGCCTGCGGCTGAAGAAGCCATCCCACGGTGCGAACGGCCTGGGCCGCATCGCATTGCTCTTCGCCGGTCTGATCCGCGCCATCGCTCGAAAGCGCAATGACGTCGTCCAGCAACATTTTGAGCCCGCGACCGGCCTCGAGCATGACTTTCACGTGACTTTTCTGCGCGCGATCGAGCTGACTGCGATCGAGGAGCTGTGCCATCCCAAGGAGGGCATTGAGCGGCGTGCGCAGCTCGTGGCTGATGTTCGAGATGAACACCGAACTCGCCCGCACGCTCGTCTGCGCGAGATCGCGCGCGCGCTCGGCCTCGAGTTTTTCCTCATGGAGTCGGCGCACAAGGGCCGGGCGCGTCTGTCTCAGCTGCGCATGTTCGTCCAGCATGCGCGCAAGATCTTCGCAGAATCCATAGAGCACAGCGGCAAACAGGAGCACGGTGGCGGCGAAAGCCTCCGTGTAGATGTTGCCTTCTCGGGCCAGAAGAAAAACAAGCGGCCCGAGCGAGAGCAGGGCATGCGCCAAATAGGCCGGCCTATAGGCGGACCGGGCAATATATTCGCAGGCCGTCATTCCCAGGAACGCAACAGTGAGGAAAGCTTCAGCGGGAACCGAGCCTGGAACGAACCACACGATGGCGCCAAATCCCCAGGCAGCACCATTTCCGAGCGAAGCAATCACAAAGCGGCGTGCCCAGAGTTCCGGTGTCTCGTCGTCAGAACGACGAAGATAGGCTCTGGTAACAAATGCCGTCGCCAGCGTCGCCAAAACAGGCAGCGCGAAGCCCAATACCCCCAGAACAGGCCTGACATTATGCGCGTAGAGCGCGGTTGCGAGGACGAACGCACCGAAGACGAGACTGAGATGATGGCGCCCGAGGCGGTAGAGCAGATCGATTCGTGCGGCAAGAAGCGCGGTCGGAGACACGCTTGTGGAGCCCGCCTCCACTGCGACATCGTATGGTTGAGCCTGTTCCGCAGCGGACATTGACGGCCTCCCGTCGGGGAGCCTAGCTTCGGGCGTCTTTCAAAACGCTTAAAGCCCCGTGATTTCAACGATTTCCCAGGTCGAGCCTGCCGTTGCCGGTGCAGCCCATGCGTGGCCCTTCGAAGAGGCGCGCAAAGTCGTGGCGCGCCTTGCGCGGCGCAGGGAGCGTGGACTCGCCGCGCCGGCGCCTGTGATCTTCGAGACCGGCTACGGTCCGTCCGGTCTCCCTCATATCGGCACGTTCGGCGAAGTAGCACGCACGACCTGGGTGCGTCGCGCCTTCGCCCTGATGGATCCGACGCCGACCCGCCTCATTTCGTTTTCCGACGATATGGACGGACTGCGCAAGGTCCCGGGCAATGTGCCCAACCAGGACATGCTGCGGGCTCATCTGGGGCAGCCGCTCACTTCCGTGCCAGACCCCTTCGGCACGCATGACAGCTATGGCGCGCACAACAATGCCCGCCTTCGTTCCTTTCTCGACAACTTCGGCTTCGAGTACGAATTTCTGAGTTCCACGGAGTGCTACAAGAGCGGCCGCTTCGACACGGCTTTGCTCGCCGTGCTCGCAAACTATGAGCGGGTGCGCGACATCGTTCTGCCGACACTCGGTCCGGAGCGCCGCGCGACCTACTCGCCCTTCCTGCCGCTCTGTCCGCGCACGGGTCGCGTGCTGCAGGTGCCGGTGGTCGAATGGAACGCGGCGCGCGGAACGATCGTCTATGACGAAGATGGCCATCGCACCGAAGTCTCCGTTAAGGGCGGCCACGCCAAGCTGCAATGGAAAGCCGACTGGGCGATGCGCTGGATTGCCCTCGGCATCGACTACGAAATGTCGGGAAAGGATTTGATTTCGTCCGTCGAGCTGTCGTCAAAGATCACCCGCGCCCTGGGCCACGAGCCGCCGGACGGTTTCAGCTACGAGCTTTTCCTCGACGAGAATGGCGAACGCATTTCGAAGTCGCGCGGCAACGGCTTGTCGATCGAGGAGTGGCTGGCTTATGGGCCGCCGGAGAGCATTTCGCTTTTCATGTTCCAGAAACCCCGCTCGGCAAAGCGGCTCTATTTCGACGTCATACCAAGGGCGGTCGACGACTATATCGATCTGCTTGCGCAGTATCGCGGCATTGCCGACGACGCAAAAAAGATCGAGAGCCCAATCTGGCATCTCCACGCCGGCCAGCCGCCGGACGAATCCTATCCGGTCAGCTTCGCGCTGCTGCTCAATCTTGTCAGCGCGTCCAATGCGCATGAGCGCGACGTGCTTTGGGGCTTCATCCGCGCTTACGCGCCCGATGCGAGCACGGAAAGAAATCCCGGCCTCGATCGGCTCGTTGGTTACGCCTTGCGCTACTACGAGGACTTCATCAAGCCGCGCAAACATTATCGTGCACCCACCACGCTGGAACGCGCCGCACTGGCCGAGCTCGCCGATCGGCTCGATGCCATACCGGATGAGAGGCAGTCGGAAACCGTGCAGAACCTCGTCTACGAGATCGGCAAACGCCACGCATTCGAGCCGCTGCGCGACTGGTTCAAGGCCCTTTACGAAGTGCTCTTTGGTCAGAGCCAGGGCCCGCGTTTCGGCTCCTTTGCCGCCCTTTTCGGTTGCGGGGCCACAGCGGAGTTGATTCGCCGCGCCCTGGCCGGCGAATTCGCGGGTGAGGCATGACGACACGCGCGGTGATGTCTGCCTTCGCGCTCTTACCTCTATTGACTGCGCAAGCAGCGGCAGCCACCCCGCTCGAACTCTACCGCAGCGGGCAATTTGCCGCTGCTGCAGACGCAGGCCGCGCCGAGAACTCGGCAGCGGGATATGCGCTGGCCGCTCGCGCCGATCTGGCGGCGGAGACGATGCGTTCCGAACCGTGTCTTTCGTGTCTGAAAGAAGCCGAGGACCTCGCGGCGAAGGCAGTCGCCATGGATCCCAAGCTCGCCGAAGGTCACATCGAGTACGTGGTGTCGCTCGGTTACGAGGCGCGCATCATCGGAACGGTCGCGGCGAATTTTCAGCACTTCGCCCAGCGAGCCAAACAACATATCGACGCGGCGCTCGCCGATGATCCGCAGAACTCGTGGGCATGGGCCGCGCTTGGCGGCTGGAACATTGAAATCGTCCATGGAGCAGGATCGGCACTCGCGCGATGGCTCTACGGCGCAAACTTCAAGGCGGGCATGCAGGACTTTGCCAAGGCTTTCGCGGTGGCACCTGAAAATGTCGTACTCCACTACCAGTATGCTCTTTCGCTCGCCACCTACGATCGGGATGCCTATCACGATACCATCGCGGAAACGCTGACGCGCGCGATCGCCGGCCATCCCGAAAGTGCGTATGAGTCGTTTGCCCAGGAAAATGCCCGCGCGCTTCTGGCTGCGCTCAAGGCGGGCGATTCCGACACATTCGACCGTCTGCTGCGGCGCGATCAGGGTTATCCGTGAGGATTGTTTCCGTCGTGCCGGCAACAAGAAGACTCCACCCGACAATCCTTGCATGACGCGGTTGCCGATATGCTGATCGATGCCGGCGCTGCAATGCTGAGATGGCTTCCGCCCGAAGCGGCCCATCGCGCCACGCTCGCACTTCTCTCGCTCGCGCAACCTCTGCTCGCCCAACCGGCGGCCGACGATCCGCGCCTATCTATCTTTGCGCTCGGCCGTCTGTTTCCCAATCCCCTGGGGCTCGCGGCCGGCTTCGACAAGGATGCCGAAGTGCCGGCCGCGATGTTGAAATTGGGTTTCGGCTTTGTCGAATGCGGCACGCTCACGCCGCGCCCGCAGACGGGCAATCCCAGGCCCCGGCTTTTCCGGTTGAAGGAAGACCGTGCCGTCGTCAATCGCATGGGCTTCAACAATCGCGGCGCGGCGCAGGCGGCAGATCGGCTCACGCATCGCCAGCGCAACGGCATTGTCGGGATCAATATCGGAGCCAACAAGGACAGTGTCGACCGGGCCGCCGACTATGAAGCGGCATTTTCACTTCTGGCGCCCTTCGCGGACTATGTGACGATCAATGTCTCGTCGCCCAATACACCGGGTCTCCGCGGACTGCAGACGCGGGACGAGTTGACGCATTTGCTCGCCAGGCTCACGGCGGCGCGCACCCGGGCGGGATTGGCGACACGGTTGGTGCTGAAAATTGCGCCGGATCTCGACCTCTCGGCTCTGGACGACATTGCCGATGTCGCGCTCGCGTCCGGCATCGAGGGGCTAATCGTCACCAATACCACCGTGGCGCGACCATCGACGTTGCTGAGCCGGGAACGCGTGGAGGCCGGCGGCCTTTCCGGCGTTCCCCTCTTCGAGCCTTCCACTGCGATCCTGCGCGAGATGCGCAAACGTGTGGGCGCCAATCTGGTTCTCATTGGCGCAGGCGGCGTCGCATCGGGCCGCGACGCCTACACGAAAATCCGCGCCGGGGCCTCGCTCGTCCAGCTCTATACCGCCCTGGCGTTCGACGGGCCCGGCCTGTTGGGGCGCATCAAACGGGACCTGTGCGCCTGCCTCGTCGCCGACGGATTCAAATCGGTATCCGCTGCCGTAGGTATCGACGCGCGGTAGGAACTATTGCGCAGCACGCGCGAATGGCACATTCCAGCGTTGCGCCAATCCGGGTTGCGACGGCGTCGCAGTCTCACCTAAGGTGATCTCCGGCATCGACGGTGAGTCCAACCTCCATGCCATCTTCGGCGCGCAGACCGGTGCTGCCGCCGTCGAAAAAGAGCGGAGGGGAACATGAAGCGGTCGATGATGGCGTGTCTGAGCGCGGTTGCGTGCGCAGCCGCGTCAAGCGCCTCGGCGCAAACCGGCTCCGGCATCGAGCAGGTCGTCGTGACCGCAACGCGCGTCCCCGAAGCAGGCGACCGTGTGCCGGCAGACATTTCCGTCGTTTCTGCACCCGAACTCGAGACGCGGGACGCATGGGACATGGGGACGGCTCTGAGCCTGGTTCCCGGCGTCGAGGCTCCTCCTGGAGGCGACGCAGGCCCGTCCAGCGCCGTGCCCTCGTTCTGGGGGCTTCACGAATTCGACGCCTTCCTGCTCGTCGCCGACGGCGTGCCCTGGGGCGGCGCATTCAATCCGGCGATTTCCACCCTGGACATGAACGATGTCGAGCGCGTGGAGGTGCTGAAAGGGTCGGCGCCGGTGATGTATGGCGCGACGTCCTTCGTGGGAGTCGTGCAGCTTCTGCATTATCCGGCCGGCGAGGCGGCTTCGCAGATCGATATCGAGGGAGGCAATTACGGTTCCGCGCGCGGATCGGCCTCGATCGTGCTGCCGCAATTCGATGACTATCGCGAATCGCTGGCAGTCGATGGCCAGAGCACCGGATTTGCCGATCGCCGGGAGAATGTTTCGGATGGTCAATTGCTCTATCGCGGCGCGCTCGACATGGGTCCAGGCACCCTGCGCTTCGACGCCAATCTCACCTTTGTGCGCGACGTGCCGCCAAGCCCGCTTCTGCGCGTCGGCACCGGTCTGACCGACGTCACGCCGATCAATGCCAATTTCAATCCGGCAAACTCGGAGATCGACGAGAACAAGTATCAGGGCGAGATTGGGTATACCCGACCGACCGGCCTGGGCACGTGGGATACGCTGCTATCCTATGCCCATTCCGACATCATCGACATTCGCGCCTTCCTGCATCCCGATCTGAGCGGCACCGCAGACACGCAGGACCAGCACCGCCTGATCAATGACGGCTATTTCGATACGCACATCACAAACGAACAGTTTGAAAACCTGACACTCATCTTCGGCACGGACCTCCTCTACGGAGTGGGCCGCCAGACCTCGGCCAACGGCAACAGCGCCTACACGGTTCCGCTCAACGGCTCCGTCCTGCCGCCGCCGACCACGCAACTGCCGGTCAACGAGATTGGCACGACAGACGATCATCGCGAGTTTGCCGGGCAATACGCGCAATTCGACTGGAAAGCCGATTCGCGTTTCGACGTGATCGGCGGCTTTCGATTGAACGAAACCTTCGAGCAGAAGAGCTCGAGCGACTTTACGCTTCCTCCCCCGGCGCTGCTGTCGGAAAAGACAAGCAACACCGTTGTGCGGCCGTCCGGAACGGTGGGCATCAGCTATCGCGCATGGTCGGACAATGCCGACGAAGCGGTGCTGTATGCCGATTATCGCGATGCCTTCAAACCGGCGGCGATCGATTTCGGCCCGGATTACACGCCTGACATCCTGTTGCCCGAAACGGCGCAGAGCTATGAGGGCGGCGTCAAAGGTGCGCTAGGCAGCGGCCACCTGACCTACCAGGCCGAATTGTTCCTGCAAAACTTCGAGAACCTCGTCGTCGCCACGCCATCTGGCGCGCTCGCGAATGCCGCCAAGGAGCAGCTGAAAGGCGTCGAACTCGAAACCCACTATTTGCTGGCGCCGGATTTGTCGCTGGCCGCCAACATCGCCTATCACGATGCGCGCTTCGGCCAATATCTGTTCTTCGATGGCGTCTCGACCGTCAATGTCGCCGGCCGCGAATTGACGTTGTCGCCGCACATCCTCGCGTCGGGCGGCCTGCTCTACACGCCCGCGCAGGGCTTCAACGCCACTTTCCTGGTCAATTATGTGGGGCAGCGGTTTCTGGACGAAGAAAACACCGCGTCCGTCGGCGGTTATACGACGCTGGCCGCAACACTTGGATACCGCTTCGACCGCTATCTGATCTCGGCCGAAGGCGAGAATCTGACCAACCAGCGGCCGCCAGTCAGCAGCAGCGAGTTCGGCAGCCAGTCGTTTTACCTCCTGCCCGCGCGCACGTTGTGGCTCAGGCTCGGGTATTCGCTTTAGCGTCGGCGCAATTACCGCGCGGGCGACGCCGCAGCGACAATCGCCTCGGCTTTCGCGAAGAGCGCGGGGTCAATGGAAAGGCCTGACGCGGCCACATTGTCATCCAGCTGCTCAGGCCGGCTGGCCCCCACAATGGCAGAGGCCACATTGGGTTCGCGCAACACCCACGCAAGCGCGAACTGCGCAAGGCTGCAGCCAGCCTGGGCCGCGACAGGCTTCAACTGCTGGACCGCTTCAAGCACAGGTCGCTCGGTCCATGACCGGATGAACCCGCCCATGGCGTCGCTGCTCGCGCGCGAATCGGCGGGGGCGGGTGCACCGGGAACGTATTTTCCGGACAGCACACCCTGCGCAAGTGGCGACCATACAATCTGCGAGACATGGTTTTCCTTGCAGAGCGGGATGACCTTTTTCTCAGGCCGGCGATAGAGCAACGAGTATTGCGGCTGACTGGAAACAAACCTTTCGACACCGGGAATTGCGAATGCGGCTGCGATCTGATCCGGCGACCATTCGCTGAAGCCAATGAAACGCGTCTTGCCCTGGCGCACGATGTCGGTCAGCGCCTGCATGGTCTCCTCAAGTGGCGTGTCGGGATCGTAGCGATGACACTGATAGAGATCGACATGATCTACTTTCAATCGCTGCAGAGAAGCGTCGATCTGCTTCAGGATTTGCGCGCGCGACAGGCCTTTGTCGGTGTCGCTCATCGGACCCCAGACCTTGGTCGCAAGGATGTAGCTGTCGCGCGGCCGTTTCGCCAAAGCTTCGCCAAGAAAGCTTTCCGCGGCGCCGCGCCCATACACATTCGCGGTGTCGATAAAATTGATTCCGAGGTCGAAGGCGCGGTCCACACAGCGCAGGGCGCGATCGCGATCCACGCCCACGCCATAAGTGAGCCATGAGCCCAGCGAGATTTCCGACACGTTCAGGTCACTGGCACCCAGTTGGCGGTACTTCATTGTTGCCTCGATCGCTCTGACAGACGCGCAGATGCGCCATCCATCCCTGGCGGTTGTTTGCGGAAACGGAGTATCGCATCCTTGGGTGCCATTGCGCGAGAGATGAAATGGGCCAGCCCGATCCGAATATCCCCGAACGCCGCGCGGCCCTGATCGCTGCCGAGGAAAAGGCCTTTCAGATGCTGGCGGCGATAGAACAAGCGGGATTTGTCGCGCCCGGCCGCACCGAAACCGAGGTCGAAGACGATATCCGGACGCTGGCGCTGGAACGATTCGGGGTCGAACAGCACTGGCACCGGCGCATCGTACGCACGGGGATCAACACCCTCACCGCCGCCGTCGACTACCCGGAAGTCCGCACCATCGCGCCGGACGATACGGTTTACCTCGATCTGGGGCCGGTATTCGAGGCATGGGAAGCCGATGTCGGCCGCACTTACGCATTGGGCACGAATGAAGAGAAGAAACGTCTGGTTGCGGATTTGTCGCGCCTCTTCGACATCGTCCAGCGTCACTATCGTGAATCTTCCAATATCACAGGCGCGGAGCTTTACGCTTTCGCGCAACAAAGTGCGGATGAAGCGGGCTGGGTATTCGGTGGCGCCATCGCCGGTCATGTCGTGGGTGAGTTCTCCCATTCGGTCTGGCCGGGAGAAAAAGACCTGAAGCGCATCGGACCGCGCAACCCGTTGCCTCTAAGAAGACACGACCATCTGGGTCGCCCGTTCCACTGGATCCTCGAGATTCATCTGATCGACCGGGCCCGCACATTCGGGGGCTTTTACGAAAGGCTGTTGTGATGGCAAGGAAGCCGCGCAACACTATGGACTTCGCGCTTCCAGACAGGAGAATTCCGCATGGCCGACAAGGTCACCAAGACAGAAGCCGAGTGGCGGGCGCAACTGTCGCCCGAGCAATATGCCGTCACACGCGAAAAGGCGACGGAACGACCCTACACCGGCCAATATGACAAGAATTTCGCGCCGGGCACGTACCAATGCATCTGCTGCGGGGAAACATTGTTCGATTCGGACGCCAAATTCGATGCAGGCTGTGGTTGGCCGAGCTTTTCCCAACCCGCCGACGAATCCCGCATCGCGGAAACCCAGGACCGCAGCTTCGGGCATGTCCGCACGGAGGTGCTTTGTGCCAAATGCGACGCCCATCTCGGTCATGTGTTCGAGGACGGGCCGGAACCAACGGGATTGCGCTACTGCATCAACTCCGCCGCGCTAAAGCACGATCCCAAGGGTTAGCGTTGGGTGGCGCTTGCGATCGCAATGTCGGACCGACTGCTTGACGGGTTTGCAGGAACAGGGCGTGATATCCGCCGGGCCACGGAGCCTGTTCGGGGGAGTTTTTCCATGCAACGCGTTTTCAGGCTGCTTGCGCTGGCCGCAACGGTGCTTCTCGCGGCACCGATCGCGCGGGCGGCAGATGTAACCGTCTTCGCCGCAGCCTCGCTGAGCGACGCCCTGCAGCAAATCGCAAACCAGTACCAGACCCAATCGAAGCAAAACGTGGCAACATCGTTCGCCGCCTCCTCCGCTCTCGCCCGTCAGATCGAGGCTTCGGGCGGCGCAGACATTTTCATATCTGCCGATAGCGACTGGATGGACTATCTCGACAAGAAAAATCTGATCGCGCACGATACGCGGCGGGATCTGCTTGGCAATCACCTCGTACTGATCGCACCGGCAGGCACCGCGACGTCGCTGACGATCGCGCCACATTTCGATCTTCTGGGGGCCCTGCAAGGTGGAAGACTGGCCGTGGCCGATCCGGCCTCGGTGCCCGCCGGAAAATATGCACGCGCCTCCCTTACCGCACTGGGAGTCTGGCCGAGCGTGCAGGACCATCTGGCGAGTGCCGAGAATGTCCGCGTGGCGCTCGCCTATGTGGCGCGCGGCGATACACCGCTCGGTATCGTCTATACGACCGATGCGCAGTCCGAAGCCAAAGTGCGAATCGTCGGGACATTTCCGGATGATTCGCATCCGCCAATCGTCTACCCGGCAGCCTTGACCAAGGATGCCAAGCCGGCGTCCAAAGCCTTTTTCGACTATCTGGGTAGCGCAAGCGCGCGCGCGGTGTTCGAGAAGGCCGGCTTCGTCGTTTCAGCCCGGCCCTGAGCCCCCGCGCGCGGTCCTTTCAGTGCAGCGCGACGGGCACGACGTTGTCGTTGGAATTGCGGTCGATCCAGAAATTGTAGGGATCGATGCCGGCATACCGGGGGGGACGGCTTGTGATCAGATGCAGCAGCTGATGACCGCTTGTCACCGGACGCCTTTCAAACACCAGGACTTTCGAGGCATCGAAACCCGCCTTGTCTGGCTCAGCCAGGAAAACGCCGATGTCGACATCCTCATGCATCGGTGTCTCGCTCTCCTGCCCTTTGCCGTTGGCGTAGAATTTGTGAGCATCGACGTCGAGCGTCACGTCGTAGCGTCCGTCGGCGCGCCTTGTCGCCGACGCCTGCACGGTCTTCAGATCGTAAAGCGTGATTTTCTCGAACAGATCGGTGATCAGTGTGTTGTATCGCGGCCCGGCCTCGTGGCGCAGGATATCGACGAAATCCCTGGCCGACGGATAGGGCGCAGCCTTGAACGCATAACGCTGCAGGAGTCGGCGCAGCGAACGATCAACCACATCTTCGCCTACCGCCTCCTTGAGGTGGTACATGACCACCGCGCCTTTCCAGTAGTGGATGTAAGCCTGGTCCTCGTTGCGCTCGAGCGGCAGCTCGTCGCGTTCCTCGGTGCCGCGCGCGCGCAGATAGCGGTCGAGCGACCATTTGAGGAATTTGCGGACATGATCGGGTCCGTAGAGATGCTCCATCACCAGCATCGCGGAATATTGGGCAAAGGTCTCAGAGAGCATCGTTACGCCCTGCATATTCGCACCGATGAGCTGATGCGCCCACCATTGATGGCCGAGCTCGTGGGCCGTGACAAACGTCACGGTATCGATCTTTTCGGGGTCGTTCTTGATAGCGTTCCAGTTCTGGATGAACCCGAGATTCTCCGAATAGGGAACGGTGTTGGCGAAGGATTGCGCGAAATCGCCGTAGGCAGGAAATTCCAGAATGCGCATCTGATGAAACTGGAACGGCGAAAACACCCTGGTGTAGACGTCGAACGATGCCTTCATGGCCGCGATCATGCGGTCCACATCGTAGGGATGCTGCGGATCGTAATAGACCGCGAGATCGACATTGTGCCAGCGGTCGCGCCTGATCTTGTAGGCAGCAGACTGGATCGAGAAGAAGTCGAGAATGGGCGCATCCGAAACGAAGCGTACGATGCGCCGGCCGCCCTCCACCCGTTCCGACACTGCCGTGCCCGGCGCGATCGGCGTCTGATCGGCCACCGTCGACACCGTGATGTCAGACAGCACCCAGTCGGAGTCGCTGCGCAGATAGTTGGTCGCCCGCGCGCGCTCGTCGCCCAACTTCGGCATGTGGATTTCCGAGACCAACCCATAGCGGCGGCGCTTGGACGGATCGGAAAGATACGCGCTGCTGTCGATTCCCAGCATAGGCGCGATGTCGCCATTGTTCAGGAATGTCCCGTTGTCGACGACGCGGCTCTCATTGTTCTTGTTGCGAAAGCCGGCCTGTCCATACACGCTCGTGAAGCTGAGGGCGCGGCGTTCGCCAGGCTGCATCGGCCGGTCGAAGGCATAAATCACATAGTTGAAGCGGTCGAATCGCTTTTCCACGTGGGCGCCTTCGACGGTCAGCGAGCGCATCGCGAGATCGCGATCCCAGCGCACATGCACATGACCAAGCGGCGCCCCGGTACGGTTTTCTAGGACATAGGAGCCGCGCGTGGTCGCGTGCAACCCGTGCGGATCGAGGCTGACATTCAGCGCGACGCGCACGATCCGCGGTTGCGGAACAGCCTCAAATCGTTGAAGCGTCCTTTCAAGATCGGCCTGCCAGCGTTCGTCACCGAGCGTGGTGCGATATTCGTTCAGGACGTTCGTGTTGTAGTAGATGAAGGCGCCGCTGGCCGCCGCCACGATCGCGCCAAGCGCGACGAGAACGCCCGATACACCCATAAGTTTGGCAGGCAGACGCGCGAGGCGCGGCAAAAACCGCGTCTCTGTTCCCCGTCGCCACAGCGCATAGGCGAGCACCACCAGAATCAATGCGATGGCGCCCCAATAGAGATCGAACCACGCGGGCCCGATCCAGAACTGGCCCTGGCCGTTCATGTCCGAGAGCGGCACGGACCCGGCGGTCCCGTAGAGGTAGAGATGGTGTTCGAATCCCAGATTGGAAAAGGTGACGGTCGCGACGAGATAGAGCGCCATCACTCCCCAGCCCACGTATTTGTGCGGGCTAACGGCTTGCACGAACACGGCGAGGGCCGCGAGCAGCGCCGCACGGATCGTCTCGGGCAGGACGTACCAGACGAGATAGTGTGCAAGCTCGAAATTATCATAGCCCTTGAGTGCTTGCAGAAGCACCGCGGCAGCAGCCGAAACCAATAGGGTTGCGAGCAGCACCAGCACGATGGCGGCGACTTTTGGAACCACGAATACCCAATCGGGAACGGGGGCAGATTCGAAAAGCTCGTGCGTGCGACGGTCGCGCTCCCGCCAGACAAGTTCGCCCGCATAGTAGATCGCGATGATCAGCGGAATGATCGTAAAGGCGCCCTGCAGCGCGATGATCATCACCCGCGTGACGGGAAAGATCTTGAAATCACTGACTTCGTCGGCAAACCACATCGCCCCGCCGGCATTCAGCAACCCGATCGCCATCAATACGAAAAAGGCGGGGCTGCGGAACACCTGGCCCATTTCGAAGCGCGTCCATTTCCAGGACTGGATGCGGCGCGCGCGCGCGCGGAAATCCGGCGAAGGCAATGCGCGCAGCGGCGAAGCGGGGCGGGCTTCGTCCTTCGAGTCGCCGGCAGCACCCGGACGGGCACCGCGAATCTCGCGGCGAAACAGAACGGCCGCGAGTGCCAGCATGGCGGCGGACACCGCCAGCCAGATCGCACGATTCGCCAGGATGATTCCCTGGAGAGGCGGCAAAAGTGTGTTGCGGTCGTAGGCTGTCCAATATTTGGTTGCGTCGGAAACCGCACCCAGCCCCGACGGGTCGAGCAGACCCACGATGTGATCGTATTGCGGTTTGGCAAAAAGCGCGGTCAGGACGAGATAGCAGACAAGAAATGCCACCACGCCCAGATAGGTCGCGAGCATCGACCGTGTGGCAGTCGCCAGCGCGAAGAAGATCGATGCCATCACAAAAAGCGTAGGTAGCGCGATCAGCGTGTAGGCGTAGACATAGTCCAGCAGGTGCAGAGGTCCGAGCTTCACGGGGTCGAGCCAGGGCATGAACGACCCCACCAGTACGCCCAACGGCACGCTCACGAAGCAGAGTGCGCCAGCCACGAACGCCCCGCCGAATCTGCCGAACAGGTAATCGAATTTGCGCATCGGCGTAGCGAGCACGATCGGCCCGAAGCCGCTCTCGTCGTCGCGCACGATCACGTTGGCGACAAACGCCGTCAGCATGAAGATGGCGAAAATGCTCATGATGCCGAGCATTTCCACGATGGCAAAGGGCGCGTTCACATGGGTGCTGCCCCTGTCGCCGATCGTAATCTGCGGAATGGTCGTCGCCCCGAAGGCGAGAAGAAAAAAGATGCCGAACGCGACCCAGAAAACGGGCGAACGCGTCTGGTAACGGAACTCGAAGCCCGCGATCCTGCGCAACATCGCCATCTCCTTCAGGCCGCGCGGCGCAGCGACGACAGCGTGGCGAAATAGAAGTCTTCAAGACCGGCGGGGACCGGCTCGAAACCGTCGGGCGCCTGATCCGCGACCACATGAATCACGGTCTCTCCGCCAACCAGCCGGCTGAGGATCACGGCATATCGGCTGCGATACGATTCCAGATCCGATTTGGCGATGGTCCGGCGCCACACCCGTCCGTTGAGACCCTTGACGAGATCGGCTGGCGATCCCGATGCGGCAATCCGGCCGCCTGCGATGATCGCCATGCGCGAACACAGATCGGCGACATCCTCGACGATATGCGTGGAAAGGATGACAACGACTTTGCCGGAAATATCGGCAAGGAGATTGAGGAAGCGATTGCGTTCTTCCGGATCGAGGCCGGCGGTGGGTTCATCCACGATCAGAAGAGAGGGACGCCCAATCAGGGCCTGCGCCACACCAAAGCGCTGGCGCATGCCACCGGAGAAACTCGAAATCGCCTTTTTGCGGACCGACCAGAGATTGGTCTGCTGCAACAGCGTCTCGACCGTGTCGCGCCGCTCGCCCGAGCCCGTGACACCTTTCAGCACCGCCATATGGTCGAGCATGTCGTAGGCGCTGACCCGGGGATAAACGCCAAAATCCTGCGGCAGATATCCAAGCACGCGACGGATGCGATCCGGTTCGGCAACCACGTCGATGCCGTCGAAAATGATGCGCCCGCTGGTGGGCGTCTGGAGGGTGGCGATGGTGCGCATCAGGGTCGATTTGCCTGCGCCGTTGGGACCAAGGAGCCCGAACATGCCGGGTGCAATCTCGAGGTCCACGCCGTCGAGCGCCCGCACGCCGCCACGATAGACGTGCGTCAACTTCTGTATCGAAAGCATCCCCTGCCCCGGCAAATCCGCAACCCAGAAATGGGTATGGTCTTTGGTGTTTCAACGTGAAGGCCGTGGATAGACGCATCGGAAAGTTGACGGAGCGTCACCGCATACTACACTCGGCATCACCGCAAGGGAGCAATGCCTGTTGGACACCCAAACCCCAATATCCGGGCCACACGGGGGAAAGCGCGAGCGGACCAAGGTCCAGAACCGCGACACCATCCTGCACGCCGCCCGGCATGTCTTTGCCGAGTTGGGTTATGGCGCCACGACCGTACGCGACATCATCCGCGCCACGCCGCTCGCTTCGGGTACCTTCTACAATTATTTCAAATCCAAGGAGGAGGTGTTCCAGGCGATCCAGGACGAGAGCGCACTGCGCATCCGTCCCCGTCTTCATGAGGAGCGCGCCCGCGCGGAAACCGTCGAAGCGTTCATCTCCGGGACCTTCCGCACCTTCTTCGAATTCGTCCTCGCCGATCAGAAGAGCTTTCATGCCATGCGGCGCAACACCGACATATTGCGCGTGCGCATGGACACGCCGGAGATCATCGCCGGCTTCGAGGAGTTGCGCGAGGATATCGAGGCGGCAATCGGCAAAGGCGTGTTTCCTGCCATGGACGCGGACTACCTGATGGCGGCGATCGTCGGCGTGGCCTTCGAACTCGCAGAACGCATGCTGTTGCGGGACGATCCCAATCCTGTTTCGACAGCCGATTTCGCGACGGCATTGTTTCTAGGCGGGGTGCGGGCGTTGCCGCGGATTTCACAACCGGACAAACGTTGCTAGACGCGGCTCGGACCCTCAACCATCAGATCGTCAACGGCTCCGTGTCGTGGAAGCGATGCAGATTGACGATCCGCCTGCCATTTTCGGCGATGGTGAGCACATCGACAAAGCGTCGCCCCATCAGGATCTCGTCCGCCGTGTAGGAATGCCTGGCAAAGATGATGTCGGCGAGCGTCTCGTCCGTGCCGCGCAGCATGACGATGATCTCGCCCTGCACGTCTGCAAGCATGTCCCGGTCGACGCCACGCAACGGACTCGTTTCGTCGATCTGATGCATGATTGTCCACGACAATGCGAAAAGCGGCGAACGCGCCCGCACCAGCTTGAGCTCTTCGAAACGGCGCATCTGATGGCCCTCCCTCGTCACCACCTGGCGCGCCAGCGACACGGTGACGGAGGCATCGAAAATCTGGTTGCCGCGCTGATTGGCGGCGCGAAACATGAGGGTCGGCACGCCGTCGAATGGAGTGACCACGGCCACATTGCTGAAGATCACCCGCGCGAAGGGCCGCGAAAAGCGCGCAAACACCATGCCGGTGACGAGCGCGAGATTGATGATGCCGAAAAAGGCTTCTGTCGAAACGATGATGTTGGCATAGACCGAACGCGGCACCATGACGGTGTAGTTCGCGGATCCGAGCGTCTGCACGCTGAAGAGGAAATAACCCCAGAATCCATCGGCATTCGCGATGCCGTTGGGATCGGCCATGTATAGGAGTGCGAATACGCCATTGATGAGAGCAAAAACGGACGCACAGCCCAGCAGAAACACCGACCATGGAACGACAAGGACGGCGTGATAGGCATCCTTCCAGCGCGACAGGTCCTGTCCCTTGATCACCGGCCGCACACGGACTTTTCCTGGCACAATATAGCGAGGATACCCGGGGACAGGTTTTTCGGGCGCGCTCATCGCATCAGTTTTCTGGCGCGCAGGGCGGAAAGATACGCTTCCCATTTGGTCTTCTGGTCGCGGCCGAGCTCGTGGAGATAATCCCAACTGAACAAACCCGTGTCGTGACCATCGTCGAAATGAATACGGGCGGCGTAATTGCCGACTGGTTCTAGCGCCTGGATGCGCACCTCGCGTTTGCCGGCAATGATCTGTTTTTGCGCGGCGGTGTGGCCCTGGACCTCGGCACTCGGCGACTCGACCCGCAGATATTCGGCAGGCAGCACATAGTGTTCGCCGGAGTCGAAGATGACCGTGAGGGTGCGGCGCCCCGAATCGACGCGCAACTCGACTGGCCAGGGTGTCGCGACAGCGCTCACCTCAACCCGCGTCGCGTTCGAGATCGGAGAGTTCGCGCGCTTCGGACGGCAGCATGATCGGGATTCCGTTTCGAATGGGATAGGCGAGGCCGGCGGCCTTGCTCACCAGCTCCTGCCGCTCGCGATCATAGATCAGCGTCGTCTTGGTGAGCGGGCAGACCAGGATTTCCAGCAGTTTTGGATCGATGTCGGTCATGGTTCGCCGTGGCCGTCAGTTGATGGAGACACTGCCGGCTGCCGGCACCGCCGCGGTCTCGAGAAGGGTGATCAAAGTCCACACCCGTTCCGCCCAGCCTTTGGCCTCGAGCAGCGCCTGCTTGGCCGCGGGTTCGAACGGACACAGCATGGCCAGCGCATTGACGAGCATTTCCGGCGGGGCGTCCAGCACAGCGCCCCAATCGGCTTTCAGATCGCGCTCGGCGAGAAACTGTTCGAGCGCCGTGGTCAGGCGATCGCGCGGGAAATCGGCCTCCGGCGGCGCGGAGAGATCGGCAGCATAGGATTCGTAATTGGCGCGCACGCTGCGAAACGGCGACGCACCCGTAACTTCTTCCACAATCTGAAATCGCGACAGGCCGGTGAGCGTGATGAGATAGCGGCCGTCATCTGTTTCGCGGAAACTCGTGATCCGTCCGGCGCAGCCCACGCGGGCAAGCGGCGGCTTGGCGACATGCTCCTCGGGCTCGGTCGGCTGCACCATGCCAATGACACGCGCTCCGGCCAGCGCCCAGTCGACCATGGTGAGATAGCGCGGCTCGAATACATTGAGTGGCAGCTGGCCGCGCGGAAACAGCACCGCGCCTGTGAGCGGAAACACCGGCAGGATTTCGGGCAGTTCGAGCGGTCGCGGCATGGCTCGACTTCAGGAAAAGAGGATCGAAGACAGCCTGCGCCGCGCATCGAGGGTGCGCGGATCGGTCGGTCCCATCGCTTCGAACAGCGTCACCAGATGCTTGCGCGCCGCCTCGTCGTTCCATTTGCGGTCGCGGCGCACGCTTTCCAGAAGCTGTGCGATCGCGCCCTCTCGATCGCCTTTGGCATCCAGCGCCAGGGCCAGGTCGAATCGTGCCTGGTGATCGGCGGGATCGCGCTGCAAGCGTTCGAGCAATGGCGCGCTGTCTCCGGCCTTGGCGGCCTGTTCTTTCAGCGCCAGTTCGGCTTCGACCGTGCGGATCGCTTCGTCGGCGGCGCCATCGGGCCGCACAAGTCCCAGCGTCGCGCGTGCCCGATCGATATCGCCGCTTTTCAAATAGCACCGCGCGAGGCCCGCGACGGCACGCGGATGCCCCGGCTCCTCCTGCAGGACCTGTCCGTAGGCCTGGGCCGCGCCTGCCACGTCGCCGGCGGCAAAGGCTTCATCGGCCGCGGAGAGAATATCGTCACCCAGTTCGGGGCCGGTCGCGCCGCCGGTCAATTGCTGCACAAACGTCTTGATCTGGGATTCGGGGATGGCCCCCATGAAGCCATCGACCGGCTGGCCGTTGCGAAACGCATAGACGGTCGGAATCGACTGAATTCGCAGCTGACGGGCAATTTCCTGGTTCTCGTCGATATTGATCTTGACCAGACGGACCGCGCCACGCGCTTCGTTGACGGCCTTCTCGAGCGCCGGGCCGAGTTGCTTGCAGGGGCCGCACCACGGCGCCCAGAAATCGACGATGACCGGCATGTCACGCGACGCGTCGAGCACATCGGCGGCGAAGGTCTCGATCGAACCATCCTTGACATAGGCGCCCGCCGGGGCGCCAGGGGACGCTGGTTTCGCCGTTGCGCTGACAATGGGGCGGCCGCTGGGACCGATAATGGCCATGATTCAATCCTCGATTCAGGCAAAGATGGGCACAAAGCCCGCCAAAGAAAAGGGCGAAGCGCGACAGGCTATCAATCGACTGCAACCGCCTCCCGCGCAAGACCGGGCTGGACGTCGGGATCGGTTTCCACCGCCTTGAGCCTCTCGCGCACGGCGGCGGCCTCTTTCTGCTTGTTCCACATCGCCGCATATTGGCCGCCCTTGGACAGCAGTTCCGCATGGCGCCCGCGCTCGACGATCGCGCCATGGTCGAGCACGAGGATTTCGTCGGCATCGACCACCGTCGAAAGCCGGTGGGCGATGACGAGCGTCGTGCGGTTGCGGCTCACGGCGGCAAGGGCGCTCTGGATCTCCCGTTCCGTATGGGTATCGAGCGCCGAGGTTGCTTCGTCGAGCAGGAGAATGGGCGGATTCTTGAGGATGGTGCGAGCGATGGCGACGCGCTGCTTCTCGCCGCCTGAAAGTTTCAGCCCGCGTTCTCCGACCATCGAATCATAGCCGAGCGGCAATTCGCGGATGAACGGATCGATCTGGGCCATGCGCGCGGCCTCCTTGATCTCTGCTTCATTCGCGCCGATCCGGCCATAGGCGATGTTGTAGCGTATCGTATCGTTGAACAGCACGGTGTCCTGAGGGACGATTCCGATGGATGCGCGTAGGGAAGATTGTGTCACGTCGCGGATGTCCTGGCCGTCGATGGTCACACTGCCGCCCTGGATATCGTAGAAACGGTAGAGAATGCGCGAGATGGTCGACTTTCCCGCGCCGGACGGCCCTACGACCGCCACCGTCTTGCCGGCCGGCACCTCGAAACTCACACCCTTCAGCACGGTGCGGGCTGGCTCGTAGGAAAAGACCACATTGTCGAAACGGATGGCACCGCCTGCAATCGCGAGGTCCTTCGCCCCCGGCTTGTCCATCACCTCTTGCGGCCGGTTGAGAAGGCGAAACATCGACTCCATGTCGACGAGACCTTGCGTGATCTCGCGATAGACCGTGCCCAGAAAATTCAGCGGCTGATAGAGCTGCAGCAGAATCGCGTTGCCCATGACAAACGCGCCGACGGTGAATGTGCCGTTGCGGATGCCGATCGCGGTCAGCGTCATGACCACGCCAGTCCCCAGCGCCATGATGGCCGCCTGGCCGGTGTTGAGGACCGACAGGGATGTCTGCGCCTGGATCGAGGCCTGGGCGAAACGGCCCATGGAGCGGTCGAAACGCCGCGTCTCATGCGCCTCGTTGTTGAAGTATTTGACGGTCTCGTAGTTGAGGAGGCTGTCCACCGCCTTGGTGTTGGCATCCGTGTCGCTGTCGTTCATTTCGCGGCGGAAGCGTACGCGCCAACGGGTCAGCGCAAAGGTGAACCAGATATAGGCGGCAACCATCAGGAGCGCCGAAAGCGCGATCCAGACATTCAGCTTCCAGATCATCTCCACCGTGAAGATCACCACCTGCAGCAGCACCGGAATGATGTTGAAGGTCGCGTAGGACAGGAGCGTGTCGATCGCGCGGGTGCCGCGCTCGATGATGCGCGAAAGCCCGCCCGTCTTGCGCTCCAGATGAAAGCGCAGCGACAGCGTATGGACATGGGCGAAAGTCGCCACGCCCACTTCCTGCAGCGCGTGATAGAGCACCTTGGCGAAGACGCCGTCGCGCAATTGCGCAAAGAGCTGCATCATGATGCGCGACAGCACATAGGCGCCGATCAGACCCAGCGTCGCCGCCATGGCGATGGACGCGGGGGACCGGCGCACCAGATGATCCGTCACATAGCCAAGCAGAAGCGGCGAGATCGCGGTCGCCGCAATGGCGAGCAGCAGGCAGCCCATCGCCAGCACAACGCGCAGCCTGAGATCCGGCCTGCCCTTGGGCCAAAGATAGGGCAGAAGGAGATAGAGCGGCCGCAGCGAGGGCGCGCCGTCGCCCGACTCCAGCAGAGGATGTCCATTGGCCATTTATCTTGCGCCCTTTCCGGCCGCCGCCGCCCATGGCGGGCGCATCGGCAATTTCGTATGTGTCGCGCCGGGATTCCGCGGGACCGGCTCGCGCGGCGTCCTGCACTCACTGGTTTAGGTATCGCAATGCCCAACGGCAAGAGTTCCGACCCGGAAAGTCCGCACCTTCGCGACGGCAAGCCGGCCATCTGTGTCTTTTGTGGTTCTTCGCACGGCAATGATCCTGCTTTCGCGCAGACGGCGCGCGAGCTGGGGCGCGCCATCGGTGAACAGGGATTTGCCCTCGTGTTTGGAGGTGGCGGGCTCGGGCTGATGGGCGAAGTGGCCCGAGCGGCGCGCGACGCTGGCGCCCCTGTCACCGGAATCCTGCCGGAATTCCTGCGCCACATCGAGCCTCCGCTGCGATCCGGCGGAGAATTGGTGGTCACCCCCGACCTGCAGCTCCGCAAGACGGAGATGATGGCACGCGCCGATGCGTTTGTGATTCTCCCGGGAGGATTGGGCACGCTCGACGAATATTTCGAGGTGGTCACGACGGCGCAGCTCGACGTGCATTTCAAGCCCATCATCGTGGTGGATTTGAATGGCTTTTTCGCGCCGCTCGCCACGCTTCTCGAGCATGTGGTGGCACATGGCTTCGCGCAGCCCGCCATCATGGCGCATCACGTCTTCGTGCCGAGTGTCAGCGAGGCGATGGCCGTTCTCAATGCCCGCTTGAAGCCGCGGCCTGTCTGAAGCGCGTGAACCGGCGCTCAAGCGCCACAATTCCGAGTGCAGACCACACGCAACCGAAGACGACAGCGTTGACCGGCGTAAACCGTTCGTGGAAGGCGAAAACTGCGAGAAGCAGTGTGATCGACGGCGCAAGATATTGCAGAAAGCCGAGTGTCGTAAGCCGGACGCGTCTTGCGCCGGCGGCGAACATTGCAAGCGGAATTGCCGTCAATGGGCCGCCACAGATAAGCAGGGCGTCGCGCAAGAGATTGGTCGACGGAAACACGCCGCTGCCTTTCAACCCCCACCAAATCACCAGCCCGAGCGTCACCGGAAAGAGCAACGCCGTCTCGACCAGCAATCCATCCATCGCCGTGACGACCGCCTGTTTGCGGAAAATGCCATAAAATCCGAAGGACAGGGCGAGGGCGGGCGAAATCCAGGGAATATGCCCAAGGGCTGCCGCCTGCACGACAAGGGCAAGTGTTGCCAGAGCCACGCCAGCAAGCCTGAGGCGCGACATGCGTTCACCGAAAAAGGCATATCCCGCCGCGAACGACACAAGCGGCGTGATGTAATAGCCAAGGCTTGCCTCCACCAGCCGATTGGTCGACACGCACCAGATGTAGAGCGTCCAGTTGCAGGTGATGAGCACGCTGGTGAGAGCGAGCGTCGCGAGCAGCCGGGGTTCGGAAACGATCGCGACGAGACGGTTGAGATGACCGCGCCCAAGACTGACCATGACCAGAAAAACCGTGCACCAAAGCACGCGATGCACCGTCAGCTCGAATGGCGGCACATCGCCGAGCAGCCGCCAATAGACCGGGACGATTCCCCAGATCACATAGGCAGCGCCCGCGAAGACTATCCCGCGTGGATCGTCGGTGCTCTCGCTCATGTCGACACTGTCACCTTCACCGCTTCACGTCCCAGTCCGTCGTGCCGTCGGGATTGTCCTTGAGCACGATGCCCTTGGACAAAAGCTCATCGCGGATGCGGTCGGATTCCTTGAAGTCCCGCGCTTTGCGGGCCGCAGCGCGCGCGGCAATGGCATGCGCGATCTCTTCCACCGGAACGGAAGGCTTGAGCGCCAGACGCCCCGGGTCTGGCGAAAACCCCAACAGCGATAGTCCACCGGCAAGTGCAGGCGGATCGGAACGATGCAGTTCGGCTACCGCCTGGGGTGTGTTGAGATCGTCCAGCAGCGCCGCAAGGAATGGCTCGCCGATTTCGCGTGTCGCAACCGGCTCCGCCGTGTCGTACCAGCGCTCGAGAATGCCAAAACTTTCCTTCACGCCTGCAAGCGTCCAGTCGGTGGGCTGACGGTAGTGCGTGCGCAGCATGTTGAAGCGCAGGACATCGCCCGGCCAATCCTGCAAGAGATCACGAATGGTGACGAAATTGCCGAGCGATTTCGACATCTTCTCGCCTTCGACATTGAGGAAGCCATTGTGCATCCAGTAGCGTGCCAAAGTGTGCCCATGATGGGCGCCTTCGCTCTGAGCGATCTCGTTCTCGTGATGGGGGAACACCAGGTCGATGCCGCCGCCATGGATGTCGAAGGTCTCGCCGAGCAACGCTTCGCCCATTGCCGAGCATTCGATATGCCAGCCAGGCCTGCCGCGACCCCACGGGCTTTCCCAACCCGGCGTGTCGCTGTCCGACGGCTTCCACAGGACGAAATCCATGGCGCTGCGCTTGTACGGCGCGACATCGACACGGGCGCCGGCCAGCATTTCGTCGAGCGAACGGCGCGCCAGCTTGCCGTAGTCCGCCTTCGACGACACGTCGTACAGCACATGGCCTTCGGCAGCGTAGGCGTGGCCCGAAGTGATCAATGTCTGGATCATCGCGACCATCTGCGCCACATAATCGGTCGCGCGCGGCGCATGCGTCGGCTCCAGGCAGCCGAGTGCCGTCACATCATCCCTGTATTGCTGCGCAGTCTTCGCCGTGATTTCAGCGCGCGCAGCTTCCACGGCAATGCCTTTCGCCGACGCGACCTCCTGCGCCCGCGCATTGATCTTGTCGTCGATGTCGGTGATGTTGCGCACGTAGCGGACATGCGCGTCGCCATAGAGATGGCGCAGCATCCGGAACAGCACATCGAATACGATGACCGGCCGCGCGTTGCCGATATGCGCGAAGTCGTACACCGTCGGCCCGCAGACATAGAGGCGCACATTGCGCGCATCGAGCGGCACGAAATCCTCTTTCGTGCGCGAAAGCGTATTGTAGAGGCGGAGCATGGTCGCGAACCTGTCAATTCCGGTGATGGCTTTTCCGTCGATTCACCATGGCCGGCCTCAGAGCTGGCCGTCCATCCGATACTTGAGCGTTGCCGTGGATGGGCGGGTCAAGCCCGCCCATGGTGAAAATTGAGATTGATTCCGTGAGAAAGAAGAGTGGTGCGGCGTCAGCCGCAAACCGCATACCGCCAAAAGGATTGGGTCATGCCGTCTCTCCCGAAAGCCGCGCCAGTGCCTTTGCACGACCGATGAGCGGTAGCAGCTTTTTGAGTTCGGGTCCATGTTCCTGACCAGTCAGCGCGAGACGCAGCGGATGAAAGAGCGCGCGGCCCCTGGTGCCTGTCGCCTCTGCGACAGCTTTGGTCCAGAACGGCCAGGTGGCTTCGTCCCATGGCTCTGCCGGCAAAAGCTCTGCAGCCTTGGCCAGTAGCTCCCCATTCTCGACGATGGGAGTGACCATTCCATCGACGATCAGCCACAAATCCTGCGCCTCGGAAAGGCGCGTCAGATTGGGCCGGATCGCTTCCCAAAAGGCTGGGCCGCCGCCAATCCCGATCTCGCCAAGTCTCGCCGCCACGGCGTCATAGGGCAGTGTGTGCAGCAGCTTTGCGTTCAGATGCGCGAGCTCGGCGGGATCGAAATGGGCCGGTGCGCGGCCGACTTTCTCGAACGCAAAGTCCCGCGCCAGCGCGTCGACCGAGACCGCAGGCTCGATCGGATCGGATGTGCCGATCTTGGCGAGGTAGGACGCGAGCGTCAGCGGCTCGATGCCCTCCTCCACGCGCAACGACTGGAGAGAGAGAGAACCCAGTCGCTTGGACAGCGCCACACCGCCCACGCCGGTCAGCAAGGGGAAGTGCGCGAAATTGGGCACGTTGGCATCAAGCGCCTGAAAGATCTCGATCTGCACCGCCGTGTTGGTGACGTGATCCTCGCCGCGAATGACATGGGTAATAGCGAAATCCACATCGTCGGCCACGGATGGCAGCGTGTAGAGGAAGCGGCCGTCTTCGCGGATCAGCACCGGGTCCGACAGAGCAGAAGTGTCGATCTCCACGGCGCCGCGCACGAGGTCGTGCCAGGCGGCGCGCGTGCCGCTCAAACGAAAGCGCCAATGCGGCATGCGCCCCTGTTCTTCCAGATGCGCGCGGTCTTCGGGTGTCAGCGCGAGCGCGGCGCGGTCGTAGACGGGCGGCTTGCCTGATGCGATCTGCCGCTTGCGTTTCCGTTCCAGCTCCAGCGCCGTCTCGTAACAGGGATAGAGCAACCCAAGCGCTTTCAGTTTCTCCGCCGCAGCGCGATGCCCATCGGCGCGCAGGATCTGCCGCGCAAACTGTTCGTGCGTGATCCCGAGCCAGTCCAGATCGGCAATGATCGCGCGCTCGAATTCCGGCTTCGACCGTTCCGTGTCGGTATCGTCGATCCGCAACAGGAAGCGCGCGCCCTCCTTCTTCGCAAACAGGAAATTGAGCATCGCGGTGCGCGCATTGCCGACATGCAGAAGGCCTGTTGGCGAAGGTGCGAAGCGGACAATGGGCGTCATCTGGCGTCCCGGAAGGCGTTGGTGATCGGATAGCGCCTGTCGCGTCCGAAATTGCGCGAAGTGATCTTCACACCGGGCGGCGCCTGCCGGCGCTTGTATTCGGCCACATAGAGAAGCTGCTCGATGCGTTTGACGGTTGCGGGATGGTAGCCTTTGGCCACCACCTCTTCGAACGACATCTCCTGTTCGACCAGGCATTCGAGAATTCCGTCCAGAATGTCATAGGGCGGCAGCGAATCCTGGTCGGTCTGGTCGGCGCGCAACTCCGCGCTCGGCGGCCGCACCAGAATGTCTTCCGGAATGACGCGGCCGGCGGGACCGAGACCGCCTGCGGGATGCGCCTGATTGCGCCAGTGCGACACACGATAGACCTCGGTCTTGTAGAGATCCTTCAGCGCATTGTAGCCGCCGCACATGTCGCCATAGAGCGTGGCATAGCCCACGCTCATTTCCGACTTGTTGCCTGTGGTCAGCACCATGGGGCCGAATTTGTTTGAAATCGCCATCAGCGTGACGCCGCGGATGCGCGACTGGAGATTTTCTTCCGTGGAATCGGCCGGCCTGTTTCCGAAGCCAGGCGCCAGCATCTCGCCAAACGCCGCCATCGCACCTTCGATCGCAATCGTCTCGTAGCGGATGCCCAGCAGGCGGACGCATTCCGCCGCGTCGTCGAGACTCTGCTGCGCCGTGAAACGCGACGGCATCATGACGGCGCGCACGCGATCGGCGCCAAGCGCGTCGACGGCAATGGCGGCCGATAGCGCGGAGTCGATTCCGCCCGAAAGACCCAGCACCACGCCCGGAAAGCGGTTCTTGTTCACATAGTCGCGCAGGCCCAGCATCATGGCGTGGTAGATCGATTGCGAGCGTTCCTCGCCGGGCCAGCGGTCTCCGCCGTCGCAGATCCAGCGCTCGCCGTCGCGCCGCCAGGTGGTGACCACGACTTTCTCTTCCCAGGCCGGCAGCGACCACGCGACGGAACCATCGGCATTGACGACCAGCGATGCGCCGTCGAACACCAGTTCGTCCTGGCCTCCCACCTGGTTCAGATAGACCATCGGTCGCCCGGCTTCGGCTGCGCGCGCGCCCACGAGATGGAGGCGCACATCTTCCTTGCCGGCTTCGAACGGCGAACCGTTCGGCACCAGCAGGATCTCGCCACCCGTCTTCGCGAGACATGTGACGACATCGTGTGTCCAGATGTCTTCGCAGATGGGAACGCCGATGCGCAGACCGCGAATGGCGAGCGGAACCGGCATCGGACCCGGCGCAAAAACGCGCTTCTCGTCGAACACGCCATAATTGGGCAAATGGTGCTTGTAGGTTTTCGCGGCGATCCGTCCGCCATCCAGCAGTAGCATCGCGTTGTAGAGGCGCCCGTTCTCAACCCAGGGCGCGCCCACCAGGACGGCCGGGCCGCCATCCGCGGTCTCGCCCGCCCATTTCTCGACAGCGAGGCGCACATCCTCCTGCAAGGCCGGTTTCAGCACGAGATCTTCCGGCGGATAACCCACCACGAACAATTCAGAAAACAGCACGACGTCGGCGCCGGCCCTGGCGGCCTCAGCGCGCGCCGCGCGTCCCTTCGCCAGATTGCCCGCAATATCGCCCATGACGGGATTGAGTTGCGCGAGCGCAATACGAAAACTGTCTGTCATCCGGGCAAGCTAACGAAGGATCACGCGCGCGCGTAAGTGCCGGTGGCGCGCGGGACAACCATGTCCTGGCAGGCGTCCTCGATCAGAAGCGCCGTCTCGAGGGCCGTGCGGGCTTCTTCCGGACGGACGACAGCGTCTTCATTGGTGCGCGCGGCATGGACGAAGGCCGCCACGGATTCTCCCAGCGGATCGTCGAGCAGGACGGGTTGCAGCGGACGCTTGGTGGTGTTGCGCACGGTGCGGGCGATGAAATCGATCTCGATGACGCCGTCCGAATAGACCGCACGCATGCCGCGACGGCGGAACGACGAGATGCGGCTCGCCGTCAGTCTCGCAACGCTGCCGTTTTCGAATTCGATCGACGCCGTCACTTCGTCGGCATGGCGACTTTTTGTGCTCCGTCCGTTGGCCTGGACATCGACGACATCGCCCGGCACAAGCCGATGCACGAGATCGAGGTCATGGATCATCAGGTCGAGGACGACGCTGACATCGCCGCCTCTTCCGGTCCACGGCCCAAGCCGCCAGCTTTCGACGGAAAGCGGCGGCTCGCCATAGTCGAGCAATCCGGTGCGCGCGAAGACGAACCGTTCCTGATGACCGACCGTCAACACGCGATCGCTTGCGGCGGCCAGTGCAATGAGCTGATCGGCTTCCCGCAGCGTGGTTGCGATCGGCTTTTCGACCAACACATGCGCTCCGGCATTCAGGAAGGCGCGCACGATGTTCGCGTGCGTGCTCGCAGGCGAGCACACGCTGACAATATCGACTTCGCCCAGAAGATCGCGCCAATCCGCGTGCACGGCGGCGTCGTGCTGCGTTACCGCAACTCGACGAGCGTCTGCGCTTGGATCCGCGATACCGGCGAGCTCGACATCGTCCATGCTCGCATATTTGGCCGCGTGGTGGCGACCGAAGGCTCCGATACCGATCACGCCTGCGCGAAGGATGCGAGGCTGGCGGCTCTTGGATGAATGCAAACGGGAATCCCCCGTAGCTGGCGGCCCCTATCAGGCATAGGAGGGGTGCCCGGCGCGACTCATAAAATGTTTCGTCTTGTTACACCCGATTCGCGCACGCCCTGCGACACGTAAGGCGATGTCGTACATTTGTTAACGACCTGCGGCCTGCTAGGCTGGGATATTCTGCACTTGGAGAGGCCGATGAGTGGAAATCGTGAAGTTCGTCTGAAGCAGCGTCCAACCGGCATGCCGGCTCCGGGCGATTTCGAACTTGTGGATAATCCCATTCCCGAGCCAGCGCCGGGCGAGGTTCTCGTGCGCAATATCTTCATGTCGGTCGACCCCTATATGCGCGGCCGGATGGTCGACCGGAAGAGTTATGTGCCGCCTTTTCAGATCGGCGAGGTGCTGAGCGGCGGCGCGGTCGGCAAGGTCGTGGCAACCAACGGCAACACGCAGTTCCATGAGGGCGACTACGTCTCGCACTTTTCCGGCTGGCGCGAATGGTTCACCACCAGCGGCGCCGATCTCATGAAGATCGATGCGAGCGCCGCACCGATCCAGGCATGGCTTGGCACTTTCGGCATGCCTGGGCTCACCGCCTATGGCGGCCTGCTCAAGACAGGCAAATTGAAAGACGGCGAACGCGTGTTCGTCTCCGCGGCGAGCGGCGCGGTGGGTGCCGTCGTCTGCCAGATCGCCAAGAACAAGGGTTGCACCGTGGTCGGCTCGGCCGGATCGGACGAGAAATGCGACTGGCTCGTCAGGGAGGTCGGCATCGACAAGGCCATCAATTATCGCACCTGCGGCAATCTCGAAGCCGCCTTGCGCGACGCCATGCCCGATGGGATCGATGTCTATTTCGAGAATGTAGGGGGCGCGCATCTCGAAGCCGCTCTGGCAAATATGCGGATGCACGGGCGTATCCCTGTCTGCGGAATGATCGCGCAGTACAACGCCACCGAACTGCCACCCGGTCCGTCCAACATCTTCCTCGTGATCCCGCAGCGCCTCACCATCGAGGGCTTGCTCGTCACCGATTTCATGCAGCTGATGCCGGACTTCCTCCGAGACATGACAGCCTGGACGAAGGCCGGCAAGATGAAATGGCGTGAGACGATTCTGGATGGCATCGAACGCGCGCCGGAGGCCTTTATCGGTCTCTTCAAAGGCGAGAATTTCGGCAAGGCGCTTGTGCGGCTGAGTCCCGACTGACGTCAGCCGTCGGGACTGAGCGCAAGGAGATTGGTGAGCGCGGCGGTGATAAGATAGGCGAGCGCCAGGGGGCCGATGCCGATCAGCGTCTGTCCCCACACCCCGCCCAGCGCGGCGCAGGTCAGAAACGTGTAGCCCGTTCCCACATAGAGAAGCTGAATGCCCGCGACGGCGATCAGCCCGAGTGCGAAGGCGAGCGGTTGGGCCCCCAGAATTTCCGGACGTTTCTTGCGTTCCAACCGTGCAATGCCCGCGGCGAGGCGGATGCGGGACAGAGCCGACCCCAGAAAAATGAACGCCAGCATCCAGGAGGAAGCCGATGCGAGCTCCCGGCCACTGTCGAGGGAACAGGCCGCAAGCTGCTCGACGAGCAGACGCTGGCCGAACACGGCGAAACGGATCGCGCCTTCCACAGCCGCCACAATCGGCCCACCCGGGAGCCGGGGCGCCACGCCGATCTGGACGTACAGCGCAAGCAGGGCAAAGGCGATGAAGACCAGTTCATTGAATCCCGGCATGAGATGGGCCGGCTTCAGCCGCGACAGAACCGGCGCACGCAGATGCACGGCAGACAGGCCGTAACCGCCAATGAACAGGATCCCCATCGCGCCGAACAGGAGCACGCAGACACCGAGCGCGCGCACCGCGTCGAGCGGCGGTGTCCCGGCGGCCAATGCACGGCTCAGCGCCACGCCGCCGGCGTAGAGACAGAACACGACCCAGCCCCTGGCCAAAAGGCGCGCCGCACCCGTCACTGCACTGGCCCCTCCACTCGCCGCGCGGCGCGAATGCGCAGCGGGTCAAAATCTTCTGCCGACGGCCCGTCAGGCCGAGGCCGCGAACCGCGCATCCTTGATGCGCTCGGTGCGCAAACCTTCCGCGATCAGGAAAGCAAGCTCAAGCGCCTGATTGGCATTGAGCCTCGGATCGCAATGGGTCTGGTAGCGCCGCGCCAGATCGTCTTCCGAGATCGCCTGCGCGCCGCCCAGGCATTCGGTGACGTTCTGCCCTGTCATTTCGAAATGCACCCCGCCGGCATGCGTTCCTTCGCCGCGATGGACCTCGAAAAAGCTCTTCACCTCTTTCAGGATGCGCTCGAAGGAGCGCGTCTTGAGACCGCCCTGCGCGGAAATCGTATTGCCATGCATGGGATCGCAGGACCACACCACCTGTGCGCCCTCGCGCGTTACCGCACGGACAAGGCGCGGCAGCTTTTCACCCACCTTGTCGGCGCCAAAGCGGCAGATGAGCGTCATGCGCCCGGGAATGTTCTCGGGATTGAGCACTGCAAGCAATTTCAGCAGATCGTCTTCGCCGAGCGAAGGGCCGCATTTCAGGCCGATCGGATTTTTGATGCCGCGGCAGAATTCGACATGCGCGCCTTCGGGCTCGCGCGTACGATCGCCGATCCAGACCAAATGTGCCGAGGTGTCGTACCAGTCGCCGCTCGTCGAATCGATTCGCGTCATCGCCTGCTCGTAGCCGAGCAGCAGCGCTTCGTGGGAAGTGTAGAAGTCGGTTGAGCGCAATTC
The DNA here is from genome assembly GCA_036490345.1 of Rhizomicrobium sp. Taxonomy (GTDB): domain Bacteria; phylum Pseudomonadota; class Alphaproteobacteria; order Micropepsales; family Micropepsaceae; genus Rhizomicrobium. The sequence goes on from DASXEA010000019.1 coordinate 53,627, forward strand.
CGGATGCGCCTCGGGGTCGAGGCCGACGGCGCGCATGAAGCCGAGCGTCTCGGTGATCCGGTCGGCGAGTTCCTCGTAGCGCTCGGACTGGGGGCTGTCCTTGACGAAGCCCAGCATCCAGCGGTGGACGTTCTCGAGGTTGGCGTAGCCGCCGGTGGCGAAGGCGCGCAAGAGGTTGAGCGTCGCCGCGGACTGACGATAGGCTTCCAATTGCCGGCGCGGATCGGGCTCGCGCGCTTGCGAACTGAACTCGATGTCGTTGACGATATCGCCGCGATACGCCGGCAGGGTGACGCCGTCGATCGTCTCGTTGTCGGACGAGCGGGGCTTGGCGAACTGGCCGGCGACACGTCCCACTTTCACGATCGGCGACGCGGCGGCGAAGGTCATCACTACCGCCATTTGCAGGAACACCCGGAAGAAATCGCGGATGTTGTCGGCCGAATGTTCGCCGAAGCTCTCTGCGCAATCGCCGCCCTGCAGCAGGAACGAATCGCCCGCGGCCGCCTTGCCGAGCGCCTTCTTGAGTTTGCGCGCTTCGCCTGCAAAAACCAGCGGCGGATAGCCGGCAAGCTGTCGCTCGGCCTCGGCAAGCGCCGAGCGATCGGCATAGGCCGGAGCCTGCGCAACCGGTTTCGTCCGCCAGCTATCCGGGGTCCAACGTTGGTTTAACATCTTCCATAAGCCACAAGGCAGAAGCGGCGGAGCGCCGCTTCTTGAACGCCAAACGCCCTATATACAGTGCGGCGCGTAAGGCCAACATGCCGATTTTCGAGGCGGCCGCGCATTTTATCGAAAGCGCAGGGGCTTTTCCGGTCGCAGGTCGGTCGCCTCGAGGTGATTGCGGATCGCCTGTCAAGACGCTATGGACGCCGCGTCGGAAAAGGCAGACTTGGTTTGGTAAGCCCAAGTCCTTTCGTTGACGAAAGCTCTGGTCT